>NZ_JAPVZR010000001.1:0-677918 GCF_041432475.1 Streptococcus sp. 27098_8_75 | reverse complement strand
TCGTTGGCTTTTTTCTTGAGCATGAAATTGGAAAACAGACTGAAAGGGAGATCTCCTCTCCCTTCTTTTTAATCTAAACGGGGATTGAAATCCCTTAAGTGATAGGACAGATCTTTGAGCATTGCCTTACGTCCTTTGAACCTTTCATCTGCCATCAGGCGCTCATATTGTTTTGATTCTTCTGGACTGAGCTGACTTCTATACTCTGCCATCGCGCTTCTAAAGGCTACCAATTCATCCAGATACAGCTCTTTCATTCTTAAACGATGACCTATCTCGCTGACCTCTTCATAGGGTTGCCTGTCCAATTTCCGCTTTTGACTCTCTTGCCGACGAATCAAATCATGTATTCTGTTCCGAAACTTGGTCTTGAAGTAACGGTACAGGCGTGGATGATCTTCCAGTAGGTTGGGATGACTTTTTAATAATTCGTACAACACCAACATTCCTTCCTGCCTCCAATCTGCATACTCCCATAAGTGCAGATAATAATCTTTATAACAGCGCTTGACTATCCCTTCAACTTGTTTGTATACGTCCTCAAACTTCATTGACTAGTCCTTTCTTTTGGTTTTAGAGGATTCCTCCTCACCTATTAATCTATCAAAGATCCAGACTGTTGCGGACATTGGGGTGTATTTGTTTATTTAAAATTATTGTCATGTATCTATTGATAATACTTTATGCATTTTGTTCTTGTTTTAAAACATAAAAAAAAGGAAGAAAATTCTTCCTGTTTTTTATACTTAACTCCGGCAGTAGGACTCGAACCTACGACATCATGATTAACAGTCATGCGCTACTACCAACTGAGCTATGCCGGATAATATAGTCCGTACGGGATTCGAACCCGTGTTACCGCCGTGAAAAGGCGGTGTCTTAACCCCTTGACCAACGGACCATAAACACACAACATAGAACATTATATCAGTTCCTTTCGTTTTGTCAATACTTTTCTATTTATTTTTTTAATCATCTTTTATTGGTGATCTAGTAATTAAGTTATATCTATCAAATGAGTTTGATTTATGACTAACTTCTCAAAAAAAGAATCCCAAAATGAGATTCTTTTTGATTTTATTCAGCTGAGTTGTTTTCTTCCATTTTTGATTTAATTTCGTCATATGAAAGTGCGTGCGACTCTTTATCTTCATCTAATTGATCTTCAGATATTTTCCCAGTTTCATATATAGATTTAATTTGATTGCTATCCAATGTTTCATATTTCAGAAGCGCTTCGGCAATCAATTTGTGGGTTTCACGATTAGATTGAATGATTTCTGCAGCTTTATTCCGTGCTTCATTCAAGAGATCACGTACTTCAGCATCAATTTCATAGGCAGTCTGCTCAGAGATAGATTTCGGTGGATTATGTGCACCTGGAATCATAGCATGATTTCCTTCATATTGTACCGGACCAAGTTTGTCACTCATACCATACTCTGTAACCATACTTCTAGCCATTTGTGTTGCCTGCTCGAAGTCGTTAGAAGCTCCTGTTGTTTGAACATTAAAGATAATTTCTTCTGCTACTCGTCCACCCATGAGACCAGCTAATTGCTCTTTCATATCCTCTTTAGATAAAAGCATTTGGTCTTCTTTAGGTAAGGCGATCATATATCCTCCAGCACGACCACGAGGTACGATAGTTACCTTATGTACGACACGAGCATTTGAAAGAACCAAACCAACAATTGTATGACCCGCTTCATGATACGCAACGATTTGGCGGTCACGCTCTGAAACAGTCTTATCTTTTTTAGACGGTCCTGCAATAACTCTATCTTCAGCTTCATCAATATCAGAAGCATCAATTACTTTCTTATTCCGACGCGCTGCTACCAAGGCTGCTTCATTTAGGACATTTTCAAGATCTGCACCAACAAATCCTGGGGTCTGCTGAGCAACTAATTTTAAATCAACATCTGTAGCCAAAGGTTTATTTTTAGCATGAACACGTAAGATAGCCTCACGACCTTTGACATCTGGACGACCAACTAAAACTTTTCTGTCAAAACGTCCAGGACGAAGAAGTGCAGGATCCAGCACATCTGAACGGTTTGTTGCAGCGATAACGATAATACCTTCGTTTCCTTCAAAACCATCCATCTCAATAAGAAGTTGGTTTAAAGTTTGTTCTCTCTCATCATTACCACCGCCAAGGCCAACACCACGCTGACGACCGACTGCATCAATTTCATCAATGAAGATGATTGCTGGAGCTGCTTTTTTAGCATCTTCAAATAATGAGCGAACACGACTAGCACCAACACCAACAAACATTTCGACAAAATCTGAACCAGAAATACTGAAGAAAGGAACACCAGCTTCTCCAGCTACTGCTTTAGCAAGAAGAGTTTTCCCTGTTCCTGGAGGGCCTTCGAGGAGAACTCCAGCAGGGATACGAGCTCCAAGCTTGGTATAACGTTTAGGATCTTTAAGAAACTCAACTACTTCAACCAATTCTTGCTTTTCTTCTTCAGCACCAGCAACATCGGAAAACCGTACTTTGATTGATTCTTTGCTAGCAGCACGCGCTTTATTGCGACCAAAATTCATCGCACCACGGGCACCACCGCCACCACTTTGATTCATCATTGAAAAGAAGAAGAATCCAACAATAACAAGTGGAAAGACAGAAATTAAGATATTAAGCCACATTCCACTTGAGCTTTCACGTTTGATGCTAATCTCTGTCTTGTTTTTAGCTGCTAACTTTTGTAATTCAGAAATAGTTGAATCTGCCGGCAATATGATGCTGGTGAATTTTTTAACCGATAATGAAGGCGATGGGAAAAATTGGATACCTGTTGTATCTTTCACTTCCTTAGATTTTTTATAGGTTCCGGAAATTTCAACAACACTTCCATTAGGTTGGTAACTAATATCTTTCACGTTACCTTTTTCAATTTCTTTAACTAATTCTGTGTAATTAATCTGTTGACTGCGATTGACAGAATTTCCAGCCATCAAATACTGAAACCCTGTTACTAAGGCAATCACAACTAGAATGTACAGAAGTGGATTTTTTACTAATCCATTATTTTGCTTATTTTTCATTTATATATAGTAAACCTTTTATTTTGTATATACTTCTTCCTTCAAGATACCTACATAAGGTAAATTGCGATAGTTTTCAACATAGTCCAATCCATAGCCAACTACAAATTCATTTGGAATTGTGAAGCAAGTGTAATCTGCCTCTATTTCAACGAGGCGTCCTTCTGGCTTATCCAAGAGTGTAGCAATTTTAACTGATGCCGCATTTCTATCTTTGAACATTTCACAAAGGCTTTTTAAGGTCTTTCCAGTATCAATGATATCTTCAATAAAAAGAATATCGCGACCAGCAACATCTTGGTCAACATCTTTTTTAATGTTAATTACACCACTGCTAGAAGTTCCACCATGATAGCTAGATACAATCATGAAATCCAATTCAATATGAGTATCAATATGCTTGATCAACTCAGCCATAAAAGGAACCGAACCTTTTAAAACACCAACTAGAATAGGATTCTTCCCATGATAATCTTCTGTTAATTGGGCTCCTAGTTTTTTAGCAGCAGCAACTATCTCATCGTGCGAAATCAGTACTTTTTTAATGTCTTTTTCTAACATAATCTTACCTATCTATTTTTTTAATATAAAGAACATCTTTCATTATATCACGTTTCGAGTTCTTACTCAAATCACCTGTTACAATTCCAGCAATCCCTAAAATTTCATTAAATTGTTCCACAATGACAGCTTCATCTCTTTCTTTAAGAGAGTATTTTTCATCTATAAAATATCGAGCTAGTTTTTTATGGTGACCATTTAATAAAATTCTATCTCCAGACTGTCGGTGACGGAGCACAATAGAAGTTTTACGTGAAACAGGAATCATCTGAACCACTTCACCAACTAATTCTTTCCCAAAAGAGAAACAATAACCACCTAGTTCAATAATATCTTCAAATTGTAGCAAAATAGCTCCCTTTTTTGAATCAGACTTAGGACCGATTTTCTGAATTTTAAAGGCTTGATAGTCTTGGATGAGCTCATATTGATTTTTAAGATAATGGTGATAGTTGGTTTTAGTATTTACAATATGTAAAATATCATCAAACTGTGCTTTACTTAGTTGTAAATCAGGAAATTTTTCAAGATATTCCTGCAATAAAAAAACTTGAACTTCTCTTTTTTGCTTCCTAAACGTCTGTAAATCTGTCAGATTTAAGTCTTTTGTTAAGCTGGAAAGAGCTTTTTGTAATTGAGCAATTTCTAAACCTAAACCTATAATAGCTTGTTTGATTCTGGGGTTTTCTGTTTCTAAAAGCGGGAAATATTGGTTTCTTACACGATTTCTAAAATAAGTATTTTCAAAATTCGAGGCATCTTCAAAATGAAAAACCGTCGGAAAATCAGTTTTAGAAAATTCCAACAAGGGTCTAATTAACTCGCCACCACCAAAAGGCTGCCTATCTTTCATACCAGACAAATAACGTAAGCGACTTCCACGTAGAATCCGCATAAAAATCGTTTCTGCTTGATCGTCTGCATGATGGGCTGTCACCAAGGCAGTACAATCTTCTTCTTGCATGACTTTTTTGAAAAAATTATAACGAAAATCTCTAGCTGATTTTTCTGAAAAAACTCCAGAAAAACTTGATGTAAGAATCTTTACACCAAGTTTTTGAGCAATTTCTTTTAATTGTTTTTCTTCTTGATCAGCTTCAATTCGTTGTTTATGGTTGATATGAGCCAAGATAAGTTCTATATCCAACTCTTTTTGATACTTATATAAAAGGTTCAATAAGGTCATAGAATCAAGGCCACCAGAAATGGCCAACAAAACTCTTTGATGCTCAATAAAATAAGCTTTTTCTTTACACTGTTTCAAAAATTGCTGCTCAATCATTTCAGCACCTCATAGACATCATTGGCTATTTTTGAAATAGTGTCATAGTTTGAATGATTAGTGAAAACCGATATGATAAAAGGTGATTCACTGTAAACAATGGCAACGTCATGTTTGAAATCATAAGCGTCACCAATCTTATGAGCAACCTTCACTGGAATATCCTTAGAAATCCTCTGATTATCAAAATTGGTCTGCGAAAGAGTGTCAATAATAGAACCATTTTGATAATAAATAGCTTCCATTACATTTCCTGCCATTTTAGCAGAGGCATTTCTTTCTTCCACATCCCATTTTCTACCTGCAATGTTTTCAATAGTGGAACGGTAGGTCGAGCTTGATTTATCTGTAACATAGTAACCTAAAATATTGGTTGCGGCGTTATCAGATTCTTTGGCAATATGATTAATGAGATCCTGTACACTGTATTCTTTATTATCCGCTTCTTTGGGTAAACTCCCACTTCCTTCCGTATCATAAGCTCCAGAATAATCATTAACATCCTGAATATATTTTAGTCCTTGTGCAAGTGTAAATTTCCCTTTATTTAATTCTTCTTGAGCATAATAAAGAATTGGCAATTTAGTTACACTGGCAGAATACATCTCTGTATCTTGATTAATTCCTGCCGTTTTTCCTGTATTCAACTGTTTGACATAAATAGAAAAGTCCGCCTGATTATATCGACTAGTTAAGATTTCTTGAACTTTTTCGATGCGATTATCTGTATCTGAAAGATAATCCGCTCTTACCCAACCACTATTTTCAATTTTTGCATATTGGGCTGTTGGTGTTGTAGCTAGTTGAGTGATTTTTACAGAAGTATAGGCTGATTTATTACTATTAATTTTTTTGACACCATTTACATAAGCTTTTTCATAAACTGTAAAACCTGGTTTCAGCCACACTGTTTGATTTGTATCTTCCAAAGCCAAGACAGTATCATCATAAATGGAACGTTTATCAGCAACTACAAACTGACCATTGGATAACTTAAAGAGAGGTAATCCTTGAGAATTGACTACTAATTCAGTCAACTTGAAAGGCTGATTTGGAGATAGCTTCCCAGAAATCTTATCTAGTTCTGCAGAAGAAAAAGTTAAAACTTCTTCATAAACATTTGGATTGGTAGGAAGTGTTTGATAATAATTGCTGTAGCTTGTATTGGTCAATTCATACTGTTGACTTGTTGTCAATGGAATATCTTTTTCTGTGCTAATGACTATATTACTGCAAAAGAAAGCCGGTAACAACAATAAAGCTAAGTATTTCCTCATCAATCCTTCCTTTCTGTATTTTTTTCTTCTCTCAATTCTTGATTCTTTTGTGAAAGTTCTTCTAATTTTTCCTCTGAGAAAGTTAAAAATTTCTCCACTGTTTTAACAATATTATCCATGATTACTGTGGTAACAAATCTGGTATATTATAGATTGTCTCTCCTTCTTTAGCATAGAAATATTTTGCTCGAGCGTACTTAGCGGCATAGTCATCATCCTTTAAACGCTTAGACAAGTTTTCTTGATATTCTTTTTCCTTACTCAACTCATCATATTTTTCTTGTAATTCAACAAGCTTTTGCCGACGTTCTAGAAGAGTTTGATAGGATTGTACTAAATTATAAGTTGGTAAAATGAACAAAAGCATAACTAAAATTAAAACCCAGCCCATAAAACGATTTTTTTTGCGACGCTCTTCTTCTAAATAGCGTCGACGCTGATTTTCATCCTGAATGTACTGATTATTTAATTGAACAATATTTTTAGACATCTTCTTCTACCCTTGTTTCACTAACAATTTCATACATACTTGCTGCATCTTCTTTTTTGGTACTATCTTTCATTTCTAATACTTTCACAGTGAGTAGTTTATTACCAAAACGAATTTCAACAATATCATCTGTTTTTAAGTCTGTTGAACTCTTGGCTAGAATTCCATTTACTTTTATTCGCCCTTTATCAGCAACTTCTTTTGCAACAGTTCGCCTCTTAATAATTCTTGATACTTTTAAATACTTGTCTAATCTCATATTCCTTACCTCAATTCTCTTAATATTCTATCATGTTTTAAAGAAAATGAAAAAACAAAATCCCCTCAATCCTCTTTTCTTTGTTTTATCTCCACCAACTTTTGACCAAACTGAATTAAATTTTCTAAGATTTCATAATCTTTTTTCTGACGAACATCAAAAATAACTTCAATTAGTTTGTCGCTTTCTCCTATACGAGCTTTTAAAGTTGTTGCAGCCAAAGCTTCAAAATAATCCTGGGTCAAGAATATTTGCTGTGACATCTTTTCAAATCTAACAACTACGGTCTGCTGTCTACGTTCTACTAAAGAAACAAAGGATTTATCCAAATATGATTTCAACAGACCAATTTCTAATAAATAGGCGACAACATCTGGATACTCTCCAAAACGATCTATCAATTCTTCCTGTAAATCTTCATAATTTACACTGTTGTCAATTTCACGAATACGTTTGTAAATCTCAATTTTTTGACGTTCATCTGATATATAGTCACTTGGTAAATAGGCATCAATTTGGAGATTAATTTCTGCATTACTTTTTTGTCTTTTTTGCTCTTTACCTTGTTTCTTGGCAATTGCCTCTTCTAAAAGTTGGGAATACATTTCAAACCCTACTGAATCAATAAATCCTGATTGAGAAGATCCAAGAATGTTTCCTGCTCCTCTAATGGATAAATCTCGCATTGCAATTTTAAATCCTGAACCTAGCTCTGTAAAACCTTTAATTGCTTCTAAACGTTTTTCAGCCACCTCAGTCAAATTTTTATCTGGACGATACATAAAATAAGCATAGGCGATACGATTACTCCGACCTACTCGTCCTCTAAGTTGATACAAGGTTGACAGACCCATATGATCAGCATTTTCTATAAATAAAGTATTTGCATTTGGAATATCAACTCCTGTTTCAATAATGGTAGTTGTAACCAAGACATCATATTCTCCATTTATAAAGTCAATTAGAGTATTCTCCAATCTAATTTCACTCATTTGACCATGAACAAAACCAATATTTGCTTCTGGAACTAACTCTTTTAATTCAGCTACTTTTTGCTCAATTGTGTCAACTTTATTGTAAAGATAGTAAACTTGTCCTCCACGATCTATTTCTCTTACAATTGCATCTCGAATAATAGTTGGATTAGTTTCTAAAACATAAGTTTGAACTGGATAACGATTGGTCGGAGGAGTTTCAATGACTGATAAATCTCGAATACCTAACATTGACATATGTAAGGTACGAGGAATAGGAGTAGCAGTTAAAGTTAAGACATCAACTTTTGTTTTTAATTCTTTTAGTTTCTCCTTATGCTTAACTCCAAAACGCTGTTCCTCATCAATAACTATCAGACCTAAATCTGCAAATTCAACATCCTGTGATAAGAGCCTGTGAGTCCCAATAATGATATCCACTTGACCTTTTTTCAAAGCTTCTAAAGTCTCATTCTGCTCTGCCTTTGTCCTAAAGCGACTTAGAACATCAACATTAACAGCAAAGTCATTAAATCGTTCTTTAAAATTTGTATAATGTTGCTGAGCAAGTACAGTTGTTGGAACCAAAATTGCGACTTGCTTATGATCATTAACAGCCTTAAAAGCTGCCCGCATTGCTACTTCAGTTTTACCAAAACCAACATCTCCTACCAAGAGGCGATCCATTGGTTGCTTGCTTTCCATGTCCTTTTTTATTTCTTGAATACTTCGTAATTGATCCTCTGTTTCAACATAAGGAAAATCATTATCAAATTCAATCTGATTTTCGTCATCACTAGAAAAGGAAAAACCTTCTAGCTGGCTCCTCTCTGCATACAATTTAATTAAATCATCTGCAATATCTTCCACTTGATGCTGAACTTTTTGTTTTGTCTTTTGAAAACGACCATCATTTAACTTATTGACTTTTGGTGTCTTTCCGTCACTTGCTACATATTTTGATAAGAGTTGGATTTGGTCAACTGGAATCGATACTCGATCAGCATTTTGGTATTGAATGGTTACATAATCTCGGTGAATACCAGAAATTTCTATGGTTTCAATTCCTAGATATCGCCCAATACCATGTATGTTATGGACAACATAATCTCCTTTTTCTAACTCATTATAATCCTTTAATCGCTCTGCATTAGATATATTTTGCCGTCTTACACGTCTTTTAACTTTCTTTTGGAAAATTTCATATTCTGTAATTAATACAAGTTTTTGGTCTACAAAATTAAACCCTTGGTTTAAATTTCCTTGTATAAGTTGCACTGAATTTTTATGGATTTCTTTATCATTTATATACTCTACTTGAATGTCGTATTCTTGTAAAGTTTTATGTAAAGATTGTAAAGCAGCTAATGAAGATGCTTGCAGGATTACTGTAGAACCTGCCTTTTTATAGCGATCAATTTCATCTTTCAATAAAGGAAATTGACTAAAAAATTCCTGCATAGGGTATTGATTAAATTGATAAAGAAAATCAAATTTTAAGTTACCTAAGCCTTTGTGAAAATTTGAAAGAAAAGTAGAAGGTTTGTAATTTCTAAAATCTGGATAAGAATTCACAAAATATTTCTGATTTGAAACAGCTTTACTAGATTGTAAACCTTCTGTCAAAATAGTTGTAGCTTCCATTTCAAATTGTGCATTTCGCTCCATGATTTTTTGAAAATCATCAAAGAAAATAGGAGTATGTTTTGGAAGATAATCTAGAATAGTCCATTCTTTCTCATAAAAATAGGATAAAAATTTTCGAGAATCTGGATGAAGTTGACGTTTTTTAACATCCTGTAAGATCTCTTCAAGATAAGATTTTAGATGGTTATCTTGACTTGTTTTTACTGCCTCTTCTATTTTTTTCTGAGCTCTTAGATAATCTTCATCCGATAACAATATATCGTTTGCAGGATGAATTAAAACTTGATTTAAATTTTTAATAGAAGTTTGGCTTTCTGAATCAAAAATACGTATTCCATCAATCTCATCTCCAAAAAATTCTAAACGGTAAGGAGAAGTACTATCTTTATCAAAAATATCTAGGATATCACCTCTTAAACTGAACTCACCCTGATTAAAAACTTGTGATTCTTTCCTATAACCAATCTTAATCAAAAAGTTTACAAGGGTATCAAGGTTATATTCTTGACCAACTTTTAGTTCTATAATTGAAGATTTTAATTCATTTGGATTTGGTAAAAAAAGGCGACTAGCTGAAAGATTTATGACTAGAATACCTGACTCATTGTCATCTAATAAAAAATTTAATGCTCCAATCCGAGCATATATCTTCTCTTGAGACGAGAAGATAAATTCAGCCATAGGTGCATCGTCAGCTAAAAAATTATATACTTTTTCCTCACCTAACAAAGAAATCAAGTCACTAGATAACTTTTCTGCTTCACTATAACCTGATGTCATAACGAGAATTTTTTGATGTTCATCAAGAGCGGAGGCTATTGCAAGTGCTTTAGTCGAACCAGACAATCCCATTAGTAACTGTCTAGTCTTTTGATTTAGATTTTTTTTCCAATCTAAAATTTGCTGGTTTTGACAAAATAAATCAATCAAGTTCATTTTATTACCCATTATACTTCTGCATTGCTTGTTCAAAATTGCCTGATTGTAAATAATAATTTACAGCATTGTCAACCTTGTCAAGAGTATTCAAAATAGTTATGTAATCATCTTTATCAAATTTTCCTAAAACATGATGAACCACTGTCATACCTTCTTTGGGACGACCAATACCTATTTTAACTCGTTTAAAATCTTGAGTACCTATATGTTTAATAATCGATTTAATCCCATTATGACCACCTGCTGAACCTTTTGCGCGTAAACGAATCTTACCAACTTCCATATCTAAATCATCATAAATGACAAGTAAATCTTCAACTTCTAAACCATAATAAGTTAACAATGCATGAACTGCTTTTCCACTTTCATTCATAAAAGTTGTTGGTTTGATAAAATATACCTTTTCACCATTTAAGAATGTTGAAGCAATTTCTGATTGAAAAATTTTATCGGCTGTAAACTTTAAATTTAAATCTTTACACAACTTGTCAACTAACATAAATCCAACATTGTGTTTTGTTTCAACATATTTATCTCCTGGATTTCCTAATCCAACAATTAATTTTGTCATTTTTATCCTTTCAAAGCTTAAAAGGGTTGGAAATTTTTTTCCAACCTACTCTTTATTCCATTTACACTTTTTTTACACAATAAATCGGAATTCCATAATATCGCCATCTTGAACGATATATTCTTTTCCTTCTTCACGTAAACGACCAGCTTCTTTCACTGCTTTTTCACTTCCGTAATGCAGTAAATCATCATAAGACATGGTTACTGCTCGGATGAAACCTTTTTCAAAATCTGAGTGGATGATACCTGCTGCTTGAGGGGCTTTCATTCCACGTTTGAAGGTCCAAGCACGTACTTCCTTTTCACCAGCTGTAAAGTATGTTCCAAGTCCCAACAGGTGGTAAGCTGCTCTGGTCAGTTTATCCACACCTGATTCTGTCAGACCTATTGCTTCTAAAAATTCTGATTTATCTTCATCATCCAATTCAGAAATTTCCTCTTCAGCACGCGCTGAAATGACTACAACTTCTGCATTTTCTGTAGCTGCAAATTCCCGAATTTGCTTCACATAGTCAATATTATCTGGATCAGCCACTTCATCTTCACTGACATTGGCCACATAAAGCACAGGTTTAGTCGTTAAGAGAAAGAGCCCTTTAACGATCTTCTGTTCTTCTTCTGTAAAGTCAATTGTCCGAGCTGAGAGACCATCTTCGAGAACTGGCTTAATTTTCTGTAACACATTAAACTCCGCCACAGAATCCTTATCTTTTTGAGTTCTTGCCATCTTCTCTACACGCGCATAACGTTTGTTGATACTTTCTAAGTCTGCTAAAATTAATTCTAAATTGATTGTTTCAATATCTGCCATTGGATCAACAAAATCAGACTCGCGACCCTGTTCCCTCATGACATTTTCATCATCAAAAGCACGTACAACGTGGACGATAGCATCTACTTCGCGGATATTGGCCAAGAATTTATTCCCTAGTCCTTCTCCTTTTGAAGCACCTTTCACAATTCCAGCAATATCTGTAAATTCGAAGGTTGTTGGAACTTTTTTCTGTGGTTTGATGAGCTCTGTTAATTTATCAAGACGTGCATCCGGAACTTCCACTCTTCCAACATTAGGGTCAATTGTTGCAAAAGGATAGTTCGCTGCTTCTGCCCCCGCTTTTGTAATTGCATTAAATAAAGTTGATTTGCCGACATTAGGTAATCCGACAATTCCTGCTGTTAAAGCCATTTAGCTCTTCCTTTCATCTTTTCAATTCAAATTATTATACCATAAAACAGACTAAGTCTGTAGAGGAAAATATAAACAAAAAAACACTCAATTAATTGAGTGTTAGCGACTCCGGCAGTAGGACTCGAACCTACGACATCATGATTAACAGTCATGCGCTACTACCAACTGAGCTATGCCGGATAATATAGTCCGTACGGGATTCGAACCCGTGTTACCGCCGTGAAAAGGCGGTGTCTTAACCCCTTGACCAACGGACCATATATGTCTTGCAAGAAGACATATTTTATTATACCAGTTTATCTCGCTTTGTCAACAGTTTTATTTTTTATTTTCTTCTTTTTTACTTTTGGCTTTCAGTATTTCTTTCAAGTATCTGACACGTAATCGAGAAATTGGTGAACGATGACCATCATAATACAAAACATCTTTTGTCTTTTTGTCGTATCCACTAATGTTGCTAATATTCGATAGGTATGACTTATGTGGTGAGAAAAAATATCCAAGTTCTTTATCTTGTTCTTGAATTTCTGCTATTGTCCCATAAAATTCCTTAAAGAAATTTTTTCCAACAACTCTTAATTTATAAGGACTTCCTGTAGTCTCAATATATAGAATATCCCTAAAAGGAATTCGAATTTCGTTTCCTCTAAAACTATACTCAAAAAAGTCAACAATATCTGTATTTTCAATTAAATTATTTCGTGTATAAACGATACAATCTTTAACTCTTTTCTTAAAAGAATTATCATTTATGTCTTTATCTATAAAATCTAACGCTGATACTTTATACTTAAAAGTTAAGGTCGCAAATTCTGAATGACTCGTAACAAAAACAATGATAGCATAAGGATTATGTTGGCGGATAAATTGCGCCATTTCTAGACCTTTTTGTTCTTCTCCTTTGATATCTATATCTAAGAAATAGAGTTGATTCACCTCGTCTGACTCAACATATTCTTTAAATTCATGAATTTTTCCTGTTACTTTTGCTTTAATTTCAAGATTAAGTTCGCGAGAAATTTCTTCGAAGACATTTTCAATTCTCACTTGATGTTCAATAGTATCCTCTAGCACTAATACTTTCATATTTGTTCCTTTCTTTTGAATCTTACAACTTGTATAAAATAATTTGTTTCTATATCTGTTTCCAGAATAACTTCATCATATTTGTCAATAATTTCTTTGACATTATTTAAACCTAATCCTCGATTTTCTCCCTTTGTTGAGAAGCCTACTTCATAAATTTCTTCTAAATTAATGTAACGGCTTTGACGAGAATTCTGAATTACAAAAACAATTTCTTTATCTAGCTTTACTAAAGACACGTTCATTGTTTTTGAGGGACTTTCAGCTGCCCCTTCAACTGCATTATTGAGCAATACACTAGCTACTCGAACTAGATCTAAAAGTTTCATGGGTAATGTCTCAATAACATCTTTCATTTCAAATACAATCTCTACTCCACACTCTCGAGCCTTAAATATAGTTTGAATTAGCACACTTCTTAAGGCAGTGTCTTGAACGTTATTTAACTCAAAAAAAGTATAGTCATCTGATCGAAGTGAAATATTAGCTTGACTTAAAACATTATGAAAGATTCTCTCTACTTCTTTCATATCACCTGAGTTAATTCCTGTTTGTAAACTTGTTAACATACCAGCATAATCATGACGAAAACCTCGAATTTCGTTATAAAGACCTACAATTTCATCTGTATAAAGCTGTAGTTGTCTTTGTTCTTCCTTTTTTTGCTGAATTTCTTTAGCTTTTTCATGTTGTTCACGAGCAGACTTTAGATAAAATAAAGTCGACAAAAACATAATAAATCCTATAGTGGCAATCATACTAGCAAAACTATTAAGATGTGCGTTTTCGCTAAACCAATGAGAAATATTTAATAAGATATGAATTACTATATATGACTTATTAACATTATATAGATCATTTTTATAAATTGGTTCTTTATAATATTCAAAATAAAAGTCAAAAAAATCAACAACCTTTAAAATAATAAACAAAGCTAAAAGATTAATTATAATGTAAAAAATATCGTAATGTTGTTTTACAAAATAATCTCCTGTTATTGAAGAAATAATGACAGATAAAAAAGTTTCAGAAGTCTCCACAGATAAATAGATAACAAACGATAAAAACAAATTCAAGTAATTATCATACTCTTTTCTTTTAATAAGAAAATATTTGTAGAAAATAAGAGGCTGAATAAGTAAAAATAAATAATGAAAAATATCTCGAAAAATTTTCCAATAATCTGGTAATAATAAGAATAGAGAATAAAGAAATGATATTACCATTATTAAACCCCAAAATAGAATAATGAGTTTAATATTAATTTTCTTTTTTCTATTAATTTTATTGTAAAAAAAATCATAGGAAAAAACTTGTATTATAACTGGAAATAAAGACAGTATTATTGTAAATATCATTTCAATCTCCTAAAATTATTTTTTATTAAAGAATATATTTTCCCACCATAATCTAATTTTGTTTGAGCGAACATCTCCACCAGTAACTTGCTCTAATTTTCTTTCTGTCAAAATTTCAAATTGTTGTAACTCTTTTGGTAATAAATTTTGTTTGTTTTTCTTTTTCATAAAAATATCTCCTAATAATTTTTTGTAAAGTTAACTTACAAGATTATTATACAGGGAGATTTCCCAAATATAGAAAATCAGCTTCATATGCAAGTAAATCTAACTGAAATGTCATTTTTTAAAATTTTATTAAAAAAAGAGTGCGCTTGAGCGCACCCTCAATCTTATCTGATCCCAGCAAGATTCGAACTTGCGACCGTTCGCTTAGAAGGCGAATGCTCTATCCAGCTGAGCTATGGGACCATACTTTATTATTGTAACAAAAAGACCGTATAGCGTCAAGATTCATTTATGATAAGGACTGCCTTGCTGAATCATAAAAGCGCGATAAATTTGCTCCATTAAAACTAAACGCATTAATTGATGAGGTAGGGTTAACTTACCAAAACTCATCAAAAGATTTGCTCTTTCTTTTACTTTAGGAGACAAGCCTAAGCTACCACCAATAATAAAAGTGATATCTGAAAAACCTCGAACTGAAGCATCTTCAATAACTTTACTAAATTTTTCAGAAGGAAATTGCTGACCTTCAATAGCTAAAACAATAACAAACTCACGATCTAATACTTTAGATAAAATTCGTTCCCCTTCTTTCGACAGAATTTGTTGGTTCTCTAATGGACTTGCTTTATCTGGTGTTTTTTCATCAGCTAATTCAATTATCTCTACTTTCGTAAAACGACTGAGTCGTTTTGAGTATTCTGCAATACCTTCTTTAAGGTATTTCTCTTTTAGTTTTCCAACTGTTACAAGCTTTATTTTCATAATTTCATTTTATCATATTCACACTTTATTCACACCATTTCAATGAGAAATTTTTACCTCATCTATAGATTTTCTAATAAAAATTAACGTTTTTTCTAAGTTTTCCACAAACTGTGGAAAAGTGATTATTTTTAAGATATAATTAAGTTATCGGTTCTATACTTACAGCAATTTGAAATATTAGGAGGAAGATATGAAAAACTCTTCAAATTTCTTCAAAAAAACATTGCAAGTTTTCATTGTTTTGTTAGTTGGTTTTATAGGTGGTGTTGCTGGAACATGGGGATTTTCTTATTTTTCAACACCTCATTCAGCCGCAAATAATAATCAGAAAACAGCAACTACAATAACAACATCCTATAAAAATAGTAATTCTACAACAAAGGCTGTTGATAAAGTAAAAGACGCGGTTGTCTCTGTCATTACATATTCTGAATCTAATTCAGATGCTATTTTTGACAACAATAATTCAGGAAATGAAAATGATCAGGTAGCTAGCGAAGGATCTGGTGTTATCTATAGAAAAGATAAGGATTATGCTTACTTAGTTACCAATACACACGTTATCAATGGAGCAAAAAAAGTTGATATCCGTCTTGCTGATGGGAATAAGGTTCCTGGTGAAATAGTCGGGACTGATACATATTCTGATATTTCTGTAGTCAGAATTCCTGCTGATAAGGTTAAAAATGTAGCAGAATTTGGAGATTCTAGTAAATTAACCGTTGGAGAAACTGCCATTGCAATCGGAAGCCCTCTTGGTTCTGATTATGCTAATACAGTAACTCAGGGAATTGTTTCTAGTCTAAGCCGTAATGTTTCTTCACGATCAGAAGACGGTCAGACAATTGCTACCCAAGCTATTCAAACTGATGCAGCAATTAATCCAGGTAACTCTGGTGGTCCTCTTGTAAACATTCAAGGTCAAGTTATTGGTATTACCTCTAGTAAAATTGCTAATACCAATAATGGTAGTACTTCTGTTGAGGGAATGGGATTTGCAATCCCATCCAATGATGTTGTAAATATCATTGAACAATTAGAAAAAAATGGTAAAGTCATTCGACCAGCATTAGGAATTCAAATGGTCAACTTAAGTAGTTTGTCTTCTTCAAGCTCTGATCGACTAAAACTTCCAGACAATGTTAAAAATGGTGTCGTTGTTCGTTCAACACAAACTGGAATGCCTGCTGATGGTAAGTTAGAAAAATATGATGTGATTACAAAAATTGATGATACAGAAATATCATCTGCTAGTGATATCCAATCAGCTCTTTATAAACATTCGATTAATGAAGAAATAAAAGTTACTTATTATCGTGATGGAAAAGAGCAAACAACAACTATTAAACTAACTAAATCAACTGATGATTTAAGCTCTGAATAAATACCATTTACAAGACTGTCAACACACCTTTACTCTTTTGTAAAGGTGTGTTATGCTATATACAAATGGAAAATTATCAATATATTTTAATTAAAGATATTCACACCAATCCCTATCAACCAAGAAAAGATTTTTCAATAGAGAAATTAAACGAGTTAGCAAATTCTATTAAAGAAAACGGATTAATCCAGCCTATTATCGTCAGGAAATCATCTATCATTGGATACGAACTTTTAGCTGGGGAAAGAAGATTTAGGGCAGCTAAAATAGCAGGCTTAACTGAAATTCCTGCCTTAGTCAAATCACTAAGCGATGATGAAATGATGAAGCAGGCTATTATTGAAAATCTTCAAAGAGAGGATCTCAATCCAATAGAAGAAGCTGAATCTTATCAACATCTTATTTATAAGGGATTAACGCATGATGAAATCGCTCAGATTATGGGGAAATCAAGGCCTTATATTACAAATCTTGTTCGCTTGCTACAGTTACCTGATTTTGTCTTAAAAGCGGTAAAAGAAGGTCATATTTCTCAGGCTCATGCTCGATTACTAATAAAACTTAAGGAAAAAGACCAGAAAAAATGGCTTGAAAAAATTATTTCTTCAGATATTTCTGTTAGAAAATTAGAGAAATTATTACAAACTTCTCCTACTAAGCCTAAGTCTGAAAATGTCCAAAAAATTTTTATCGAAGAAGAAGAAGAAAATCTAAAGAAATTATTGGGAGTTGATGTAAAGATTAGTCTCTCTAAGAAACAAACTGGCAAAATCTCAATTTCTTTTTCTAATCAGGAAGAATATGAAAGAATTATTAACAGTCTTAAATAGTACTGTTATTTTTCTTTTATCATTTCACAAGCATTTCCACAAAATATAGTATCCAGAAAACTTTATATAGCAAGAAAAATCTTAACTTTCCACAACTTGTGGAAAACTTTGATAAACATTGTGGATTTCTATTCACAGTTGTGGAAAACTTTTTAAGTTTATGTTAAAATATTGAAGAATATTATAAGCAGAAGGGAGAAATAATGGCTCAGGAACAAGAATTTTGGGCGCGTGTATTAGAGTTAGCTCACACTCAGCTAAAAAAAACAACCTTTGACTTTTTTGTAGCAGAAGCCAAATTGATTAAAATTGAAAATAATCAAGCGACAATTCACTTAGATAGTCCTGTTAAAAAGCTTTTCTGGGAGCAAAATTTAGCAGATATTATCCTAACGGCTGGTTTCGAAATCTACAATGATCAAATTACTGCCTTATACGTATTTGAAACAGAAGACAGAGTTAAAGAAGAACCAGTTTATTTAACTTCACAGCAGCCCGATTTAACTGAAAAGAAAAAATCTCCTCCACTAGCTACTGGCTTAAAAGCAAAATATACTTTTGAAAACTTCGTGCAAGGAGATGGCAATCAGTGGGCAAAAGCAGCGGCCCTAGCTGTCGCAGATAATCTGGGAGGTATCTATAATCCTTTATTCATTTATGGTGGACCAGGTTTAGGAAAAACACATTTATTAAATGCTATTGGAAACGAAGTATTAGAAAATACACCTGATGCTCGGATAAAGTATGTTCCTGCTGAGACCTTTATTAATGATTTTCTGGAACATCTTCGTTTAGGAGAAATGGATAGTTTTAAAAAAATCTATCGCAGTCTTGATTTATTATTAATCGATGATATTCAGGCACTTAGTAAAAAAGTATCTACTCAAGAAGAATTCTTTAACACTTTTAATGCCTTGCATGGAGAAAATAAACAGATTGTTTTGACAAGTGACCGTAGTCCAGACTACTTAGAAAATTTGGAAGAAAGACTAGTCACGCGCTTCAAATGGGGATTAACTAGTGATATCACTCCTCCAAATTTTGAAACTCGGATTGCTATTTTGCGAAATAAAATTGAAGAATTTGATCTTATTTTTCCAAATGAAACAATTGAATATTTAGCTGGACAATTTGATTCAAATGTACGTGACCTTGAAGGTGCTCTAAAAGATATCAATTTACTTGCTAGTATGAAGCAGATTAAAGAGATTACTATCGATATTGCAGCTGAAGCTATTCGCTCTCGTAAACAAGCAGGAAGTCAACTATTAGTCATCCCAATTGATCGTATCCAAACTGAAGTTGGGAATTTTTACGGAGTTAGTGTCAAAGAAATGAAAGGGACTAGGCGAGTTCAAAATATTGTATTAGCTCGTCAGGTTGCCATGTACTTGACCAGAGAATTAACAGATAATAGCTTACCAAAGATTGGACGTGAATTTGGAGGAAAAGACCATACAACAGTAATTCATGCCCATGGAAAAATAAAAAGTATGCTAGAAGAAGACGATAATCTACGTTTAGAAATTGAATCGATAAAAAATAAAATAAAATAGTTGTGGATAAGTTTTCAAAAATATGGAAATTAATCCACAAATTGTGCACAAGTAAGAATACTTGCTGTAACTATGATTGAACTATTTTTCCACATTATCCACATAGCCTACTATTACTATTAACCTTATAATCATAAATAATAAAAGGAGTTTTCATGATTAACTTTTCTATTAATAAAAATTTATTTTTACAAGCCTTGAATACAACCAAACGAGCTATTAGTCATAAAAATGCCATTCCTATTCTTTCAACGATTAAAATTGATGTTACTAACGAAGGCATTACCTTAATTGGTTCTAATGGACAAATTTCGATTGAAAATTTTATTTCTATAAATAATGAAAATGCAGGTCTCTTAGTTACTTCCTTAGGTTCAATCCTTCTTGAAGCTACTTTCTTTATTAATGTTGTTTCTAGTCTTCCAGATGTGACTCTTGATTTTAAAGAAATTGAGCAAAAGCAAATCGTACTGACTAGTGGAAAATCAGAAATTACTCTAAAAGGAAAAGATGCTGATCAATATCCACGTATTCAAGATGTACCAACTTCTAATCCATTGGTTCTTGAAACAAAGATTTTGAAGGATTTAATTAATGAAACAGCATTTGCAGCTAGCTTACAAGAGAGTCGTCCTATTTTAACTGGTGTACACTTTGTTTTAACGGATCATAAGAATCTTAAAACAGTTGCTACAGATTCCCATCGACTCAGTCAAAAGAAAATTATTCTAGAAAAAAATGGGGATAACTTTGACGTTGTTATTCCAAGTCGTTCTCTACGCGAATTTACAGCTGTTTTTAGCGATGAAATTGAGACAGTTGAGGTTTTCTTTGCTAATCATCAAATTCTTTTTAGAAGCGAAAATATTAGCTTCTATACACGTCTATTAGAAGGAAATTACCCAGATACAGATCGTCTTATTCCCACAGAGTTTTCAACAGTTGTTACTTTTGCTACATCTGCTTTACGTGCTGCGATGGAACGCGCTCGACTATTATCTAATGCCACACAGAATGGAACTGTAAAACTAGAGATTGAAGGTGGCGTTGTAAGTGCTCATGTTAATTCTCCAGAAGTTGGACGAGTGAATGAAGAAATTGATGCTGAAAATGTTTCAGGAGACAATCTAACTATTAGCTTTAACCCAACTTATCTTATTGAAGCTTTAAAAGCTGTGAATAGTGAAAAAGTAACTATTAGCTTTATTTCAGCTGTTCGTCCATTTACTCTTGTGCCTAGTGATCAAGAAGAAGATTTCATTCAATTAATTACTCCAGTGAGAACAAACTAATGTACGATAAAGGAAGTTATGTTGAAATGAAAAAGCCACATGCCTGTACGATTAAGTCAACAGGTAAAAAGGCAAATCGTTGGGAAATCACGAGAGTTGGAGCGGATATAAAAATTCGTTGCACAAATTGTGATCATGTTGTCATGATGAGTCGTTATGACTTTGAGAGAAAAATGAAAAAAGTCTTAAGTGATGAAACTTAAGACTTTTTATTATTCTTTTTATTATTCTTTTTATTTTTTGAGTTCTTCAAACTTACCATTTTCGACTTTTTTGAAGCCACTTTTTTCAAGTGCTTCTCCACTAGCTTTCATACTAATTTTTTTAGCATTTTTTTCGTTAGAAATCATCATACCTGGAAGAGAAGCTAATTCTTTTAAATCAGCTTTGTCGTAATCAATTTCTATATTTTCTTTAATACCGTTTTTATCAAAGGAGACTTTTTCTTTAATTCCTTTGACTGTTTGATATTGTTTTGAAAGCTCTTCTATTTTAGCTTTAGCAGCATTTTTTTGCTCTTCTTGGCTTTCATCGATTCCTAAAGACTTATAAGAAATGAAATTTTCAGTAGTTTGTTTGGTAACTACGTCACCTTTATGATAATAGGTCAGACGCATATCAAATTGATTTGACTGATCAATTCTTTGGTAATAAGTAACATCTTCTTTTTGACCACAAGCTACTAAAAGAAAAGCAAAACATACTGTAAGTATAGTAAGGGACAATTTTAATAAATGATTTTTTTTCATCATGGAAACCTCCTTCATATACAAATATTATAAAATAAATTTTTAAAAATTCAAATCATTTTTTGAATTATAATCTTTTTTTGTAATTATAAAGAGTGAAAAGAGTAATTCCTAAAATAAAGCATCCTATTCCTTCCTTAAAACCTTTAGGAATAAATTTTAGGATAACTCTTCCTGTTCCTTTTTTTACATCAACCTTCATGAAACCATCTTGAGCCTTATAGATAGTAACTGGGTGACCATTTTGTGTTGCACTCCACCCCTTGTCGTAAGGTAAAGTTAAAAAGAGAGAAGAATCTTTTTGAGCTTGATAATCTACAGTTATTTGGCTATTTTTTGTAGTAACTTCAACTTTTTGAGAATGAATTTTATCAATTGCTTCTTGAAAGTGATTGATATTTACTTTGTAAAATTCAGGTTTATCAAAAGAAACTTGAGAATTATCAGGAAATGTAAAGCGAACAGTTACAGTTTGTTTATCCGTAAAATGACCAAGATTAAAAAATGTAAAGACATTATTTGTTGTAAAGCGTCTTGTTTCGTTTCCTATCGAAATATCAACAACTGTCTGATCATCATTAGAAAAATGTATATTTGGAAGACTGACATAAACTTGACTATTCTCAGGAACATCTAGTGTATAAGTCATACTAGCAAAGCTTGAATTATTCTCTTTGTCAACATTTACAGTGATATGATCATTATTTTCAATAATGTTATGAGAGTCTATTGGATAAATTTTTTGAAAGTACTTATAGTTTAAGCCTGATAATTGATTTAGAAATTTTGTTTGATTATCAAGAGTTAAATTATTAAACTTTACATCTTTGTAAACTTTATTAGTTAAAAAAGCTAAGGTAGTTGCATTTTTATTTTGATATAGGGTTAGATTCTTTTCTATTTTAATTGGAGTGAATCCATACTTTTGAGGATTTACTTCAGAAATATTATAAGCAAGTGAGAAGATAGCATCCATTAAAATGCTGTTGTTTTGATAGCGTAGATTAAGATTAGTTCCAGTTGATTTAAAACCAAGTTTATCTAGAGTTGAACTTGTCATTGTATTTCGAACAGAAGAAAATTGTGAAATACCATTGTAGTTATATTTCATACTATCATTTCCTGTTTGAGGATCCAATGTCTCTGTGCGAAAAAATTCTGTATTTTTATCTTTTGAATACTTTACAAGCTTGTCAATTTCTTTTAAATTTTTAGCATAGGAAGAACGGCTAGCAAATACCCATTCTTTAGCAATGCCATCAACTTGGTAAAAAGCGTTTAAAGAAACTTCAAAACAAACAAAAGCTAATGTTGTAACAAAAAACACTTTCTTTGAAATAAAAGATTTAGTAAAAGTACCAAATATTAATAAGTAGGCTAAGAGAAACTCTAAAGTTAAAATAAAGTTTACAGGTCCTAAAAAATCATAATGTTTTCTAAAAATAAAAACTAGAATAAATCCAATGGATAAAATAGTGAAAGATATGATTAGATTTTTAAATTTGATTTGTTTAAGACATTGTAAGGTTTCTGCTGCTAAAAAGATAATTAGAAGGGAGAATAGCCAGGAATAGCGATGTAAAAACATATTGGGTGCGTGCATCCCTTGCCAAAATAAATCTAATCTTTCAAGAGAAAAACTAGCAATAAATATTATAATTAGAAAAAAATAGGAAAGTTTCACGTGAAACTTAATCGATTTTAATGTAAAAAACAAGATAGCTAGCAAGAGTGGAACTATTCCAACATAAATCATTGGAATGGATCCATATTTAGTTGTATCAAAGCTTCCAATAAAATTTTTAGCAAAAATATCTAAAAACCAAGTTTTTTCTGTAAACATTCTATCAACTGAAGTTAATTTTTCTCCATGAGTTTTTAAATCCAAAAATGTTGGCAAAATCATAATTAGACTTGTGACGCCAGATAATATTGACACAATTGTAAAGTCTAAAAAAGTTTTAATTCTATTTTTAAAATCCCATGTTGTTTGAACAAAAAACCAAAAAATTAAAAATAGTGCCATCATATATCCAAAATAGTAATTCTGGATAAAGAGAATTGACAAACTCGTAAAGTATAATACTCGATTTTTTTTGAGGAGTAAAAGGTGTAAACCATAGAGAATTAGAGGAGCAAGGATAAAGACATCTAGCCAAGTTTTGATTTCAATTTGACTAGTTGCAAAACTCATAAGAGAATAGCAGGTTGACAGCATTAAAATAAGAAAGTTTGGTATTTTTTTAAATATTCCTTTTAAACTGATAGCAGCTGTTAACCCAATTAATCCAAATTTAATCAAGGTAAAGAGATAGACAGCATCTGGCATATTTTCTAGATTGAAGAAATAAACAAAAGGAGATAAAAAACTTCCTAAATAGTAACTAGTCAAAGCATAAAAGTTTAAACCTAATCCACTTGTAAAGGTATAAAAAAGACTATCACTGCCATGAAGAATATTTCTGAGCGTAGTATCAAAGATAACATACTGATGAAACCCATCTCCTAGTAAAGGAGATGTATCACTATTCCAATAAATTCCTTGGGAAAGATATACAATGAACATAATTAAAAAAGGAATTAAAAATGCTGCAAAGTAAACCCAATAATTTTTAAAATAATTCTTTATTTTTTTCATAAACTATATATAGCTAAAAAGCGAATATTCATTCGCTTTTTAATCTTTCCATAATTCTTTTACTTTTTGCTGAACTTCTTGATTTTCTAAGAATTCATCATAAGTTTCATCAATACGATCAATCACACCATTTTTAGATAACACAATAATATGATTTGCTAATGTTTGAATAAATTCATGGTCATGGCTAGCAAAAATAATGGACTCTTTGAAGTTTTTCAATCCATCATTTAAGCTGGAAATTGATTCCAAATCTAAGTGATTTGTTGGATCATCCAATACTAAGACATTGGATTTAAGCAACATCAATTTAGAAAGCATAACACGAACTTTTTCTCCACCTGACAAGACGTTTACAGACTTGTTAACCTCATCTCCAGAGAAAAGCATACGCCCAAGAAAACCTCGGAGGAAAGTATTGTCATCTTCTTCTTTACTTGCAAATTGACGCAACCAATCAAGGATTGACTCACCACCAGCAAAATCACGAGAATTATCTTTAGGTAAATAAGATTGACTAGTTGTCACACCCCACTTGACAGTTCCTTCGTATTCAATATCTCCCATTAAAGCACGAATTAAGGCTGTTGTTTGAATATCGTTTTGACCAATCAAAGCTGTCTTGTCACCTGGACGCAAGATAAAACTAATATTATCAAGAATAGTTTCTCCGTCAATCTTGACAGAAAGATTTTCAACTGTCAAGAGGTCATTACCAATTTCACGTTCAGCTTTAAAGCTGATAAATGGGTATTTACGGCTAGATGGAACAATTTCTTCTAATTCTATCTTGTCAAGCATTTTTTTACGGGAAGTTGCTTGTTTTGATTTGGACGCATTGGCAGAGAAACGAGCAACAAACTCTTGAAGTTGTTTGATTTTTTCTTCTGCTTTGGCATTTCGGTCAGCGAGTAGCTTAGCCGCTAGTTCGCTTGATTCTTTCCAGAAATCATAGTTTCCGACATAGAGCTTAATTTTTCCAAAGTCAAGGTCGGCCATATGAGTGCAGACTTTATTCAAAAAGTGGCGATCGTGGGATACAACAATAACTGTATTGTCAAAATCGATAAGAAAGTCTTCCAGCCAAGTAATCGACTGAATATCCAGACCATTAGTTGGCTCGTCCAGAAGTAAGACATCAGGTTTACCAAAAAGGGCTTTTGCCAAGAGTACTTTAACCTTGTCCCCATTAGAGAGTTCACTCATATTTTGGTAGTGAAGATCTTCTGGAATATTTAGGTTTTGCAAGAGTTGAGATGCTTCACTTTCTGCTTCCCAGCCACCTAGTTCAGCAAACTCTCCCTCAAGCTCAGCCGCACGAACACCATCTTCATCTGAAAAATCTGGCTTCATGTAGATAGCATCTTTTTCCTTCATGATACTGTAAAGTAGGTCATTTCCCATAATAACAACATCAATGACTCTTTCATCTTCGTAGTCAAAGTGATTTTGACGAAGAACTGAAAGACGTTCATTAGGACCTAATGAAATATGACCAGTTGTTGGTTCAATATCTCCAGCTAATATTTTTAAAAATGTTGATTTTCCAGCGCCATTGGCACCAATTAGACCATAGGTATTACCAGCTGTAAATTTGATGTTAACTTCATCAAATAATTTGCGGTCACTGAAACGTAATGAAACATCTGATACTGTAAGCAATATAATTCTCCTCTTTAATATAACTAGTACTATTTTACTAGAAAAATCACCATATTTCAAATGATTCAAGAAGAAACTCTTGTTTTTAATTGTAAAATTTTTGTCAACTTATTGTCAATTAAATTGACAAAGGTGTAAAAGTTATTTTTATATAGAAATTTATCCAATCTCCTTTCTCATTTTTATTGAAAATGTTATAATGAATTCAACATTAATTGAGGAGAAATAGATGACAAAGCCTATTATTTTAACAGGAGATCGGCCAACTGGAAAATTACATATTGGCCATTATGTAGGAAGTTTACGGAATCGAGTTCTTTTACAAAATGAAGGAAAATATGATTTATTTGTTTTTTTAGCTGATCAACAAGCCTTGACAGATCATGCTAAGGACCCACAAACAATTATTGAATCAATAGGGAACGTAGCTTTGGATTATTTAGCTGCTGGTTTGGATCCAGAAAAGGTTACTATTTTTATTCAGAGTCAAATTCCTGAGCTAGCTGAATTAACAATGTATTATATGAATCTAGTTTCTTTAGCTCGGTTGGAAAGAAATCCAACTGTCAAGACAGAAATAGCTCAAAAGGGCTTTAGTCAAAGTATTCCTACAGGATTTTTGGTTTATCCAATTTCTCAGGCGGCTGATATTACAGCTTTTAAGGCGAATTATGTACCAGTAGGGACTGATCAAAAGCCAATGATTGAGCAAACTAGAGAAATAGTTCGTTCTTTTAACAATGCTTATCAAAAAGATGTCTTAGTTGAACCAGAAGGAATTTATCCTGAGAATGAAGCAGCAGGACGTTTACCAGGATTAGATGGAAACGCTAAAATGTCTAAATCATTAAATAATGGGATTTATTTAGCTGATGATATGGATACACTTAAGAAAAAAGTGATGGGAATGTATACAGATCCTAATCATATTAGGGTTGAAGATCCAGGCAAAATCGAAGGTAATATGGTTTTCCATTATCTGGATGTCTTTGGAAGACCAGAAGATCAAGCAGAAATTGCTGCTATGAAAGAACATTATCAAAGAGGCGGCTTGGGAGATGTAAAAACAAAACGATATCTATTGGAAATTTTAGAAAGAGAGTTGGGCCCTATTCGTGAACGTCGCATAGAGTTTGCTAAAGATATGGGACAAGTCTATGATATGCTTAGAAAAGGAAGTGAAAAAGCATGTCAAAAAGCTAGCCAGACTCTTTCTGAAGTGAAATCAGCTATGGGGATTAATTATTTTTAATAGATGATTGACAAATCATAACAGAGTGGTATTATATTATAAATTATGTTGGTCTAGAACATGGTTCTACTATATAGATGAAAATAGAAAAGAGGAAACTTCGAATGTCTAATTGGGACACTAAATTTTTGAAAAAAGGTTTTACCTTTGATGATGTATTGTTGATTCCAGCTGAAAGTCATGTGTTGCCTAACGATGCTGATTTAACTACGAAATTGGCAGATAATTTGACTTTAAATATCCCAATTATTACAGCGGCAATGGATACCGTAACAGAAAGTCAAATGGCCATTGCTATCGCGCGTGCAGGTGGTCTTGGAGTAATCCATAAAAATATGTCTATTGCGCAACAAGCAGACGAAGTCCGTAAGGTAAAACGTTCTGAAAATGGTGTCATTATTGATCCCTTCTTCTTAACACCAGAACATACAATTGCTGAAGCAGATGAATTGATGGGACGTTATCGTATTAGTGGTGTTCCAGTTGTTGAAACATTAGAAAACCGTAAGTTGGTTGGTATATTGACCAATCGAGATTTGCGTTTCATTTCTGATTTCAATCAACCTATTTCTAATCATATGACTAGCGAAAATTTGGTTACAGCTCCAGTTGGAACAGATTTAGAAACTGCTGAGCGTATTCTTCAGGAACACCGTATTGAAAAACTTCCTCTGGTTGATGAAGATGGTCGTCTTTCAGGTTTAATCACGATTAAAGATATTGAAAAAGTAATTGAATTTCCAAATGCTGCTAAAGATGAGTTCGGTCGTCTCCTAGTTGCAGGTGCAGTTGGTGTTACTTCAGATACATTTGAACGTGCCGAAGCCCTTTTTGAGGCAGGAGCTGATGCGATTGTTATTGATACTGCTCATGGACATTCTGCAGGAGTTCTGCGTAAGATTGCTGAAATTCGTGCCCATTTCCCAGATCGTACTTTAATCGCAGGAAATATTGCAACTGCTGAAGGTGCGCGTGCCCTTTATGAAGCAGGTGTAGACGTTGTCAAGGTTGGTATTGGTCCAGGTTCTATCTGTACCACTCGTGTGATTGCTGGTGTTGGTGTCCCTCAAGTGACTGCTATTTATGATGCAGCAGCTGTTGCGCGTGAATATGGTAAAACAATCATTGCTGATGGTGGTATTAAATACTCGGGTGATATTGTCAAAGCTCTAGCAGCAGGTGGAAATGCTGTTATGTTAGGTTCTATGTTTGCAGGAACTGATGAAGCTCCTGGGGAAACCGAAATTTTCCAAGGACGTAAGTTCAAAACATATCGAGGTATGGGATCTATTGCAGCAATGAAAAAAGGTTCAAGTGACCGTTACTTCCAAGGTTCTGTCAACGAAGCTAATAAGTTAGTTCCAGAAGGAATTGAAGGTCGTGTAGCATACAAGGGTGCTGCAGCTGATATTGTCTTCCAAATGCTTGGAGGGATTCGCTCTGGTATGGGTTATGTTGGAGCTGCAAATCTACAAGAACTACACGAAAATGCTCAATTTATTGAAATGAGTGGCGCTGGATTGAAGGAAAGTCATCCTCATGATGTTCAAATTACAAACGAAGCTCCTAACTATTCAGTGCAATAAAAAAATGCGCTATATATTGGTGCATTTTTATTTTACAATAGATATAGTTGATCTTTACAATATATGTAAAGGTTGTAAAAATAGAGTTTACAATTTTGTAAACTCTATTTTATGTGCCCATTTAAAATTTCAAATATTTTTATATCTTTAGGTAGGTTTTTTAGGTGTTCCAAAGTAGTTGTGGTAATAAAAGTTTGTATTTCTTGAGAAATTGTTTCTAGCAATTTAAGTTGACGATCATTGTCAAGTTCACTCATCACATCGTCAAGCAGGAGGATAGGAGATTCTTTTGTTATATTTTCAATCAATTTTATTTCTGCTAATTTAAGAGAGAGTACCACACTTCTGTGTTGCCCCTGACTTCCATAATTAGCATCCATTTGATTGATAAAGAAAGCTATATCATCTCGATGAGGACCTACACCAGTATTTTGTTTAAATAAATCTCTTTTTCGATTTTTACTTAGGCTTTGTCTAAAACTTTCTTCAATACTGTCAATATCTTGTAAAGGTACAGAGGATAGATAGTCAATAGTTAGAGTTTCTTTTTTTTGTGAGATATCAAGGTGTTTTTCCTGGGCGAATATTTCGAGTTTTTTTAAGAAGTCTAAGCGATGTTTGACCACACGACAACCATATTCAATAAGCTGTTCATCTAAAACAGATAGAAAATTCTCATCAATTTTTTGACTGTTCTTTAGATAAGAATTTCTTTGTTTAAGAACATGATTGTAATTGGAAAGATCTGCTAGATAAAGAGGCTTGATTTGCCCCAATTCAATGTCTATAAATTTTCGTCTTAATGAAGGCGAACCTTTAATAAGTTGTAAATCTTCTGGCGCAAACAGAACAACATTCATTGTCCCAATATAGTCAGACAGTCTATTTTGCTTGAGATGGTTGATTTTAGTAATACGTCCCTTAGCTGTCAACTCGATGTCAAGAGGAATTGTTCCTGTCTTTTTTTCAAGGATACCTGATACTTTGAGATCTTTTTCTTGAAAATGAATAAAATCTTTATCTGATCTAGTTCGATGACTACGAGTCAATGCTAAGAAATAAATTGATTCTAGAATATTTGTTTTTCCTTGTGCATTTTGACCAAGAAAAATGTTTAGACCAGAGTGAAAGTTGATTTCCGCGTCTTGATAATTACGAAAATGTTTAAGAGTGAGTGATTTTAGCCACATATTATGTTCCTGGGAAGCGTACAGGAGCTTTTTTCTCTTGCTTTATACCTGTTTGCTTTCTGTTATTCTTTTTGGAAGTAGTATTTTTTTTAAGATTTTTATTCATTTCTTTAACCATATTAGCAATACGTTGTCTTTCAGCTATTTCTTCTGTATGCTGAATTTTTTCGTCTGCACTTGGTTCAAGAATGGATAGAGTTAGGTTTTCTGCAGGAATTGTTATTTGATCTCCAACTCGAATTTTTTTTCCTCGTCTTGTTTCTAATTCACCATTGAAAAAAACATCATTTTCAGCTAAAAATGCCTTAATAGCACCGCCACTTTGGATTACTCCAACCTCTTTCAGGAGAGCTTGCAGTGTGATATATTCATCAAATAATTTATAATCCATATTTCACCTCAATCCTTGTCATTATACCATATTTTAAGACTGAATGTGTATAAAATATCCAGGAAAGAAAACGTTTTAATCTGTTATAAGGAACACCAATTTCACATCATTTCGTGATATAATAGAATTCATATTAGGAAGCAAGAGGAACCTTATGGAATTAGCAAGAGGAGTCAATCTCCATTTTATTAAATCAACTAAATTCAAAACAAATAAAATAAAACTTCGTTTTTCTGCACCAATGAGTCCGGCTACTGTTGCTGAGCGAGTTTTGGTTTCTAGTATTTTAGAAACGGCAAATGCTGTTTATCCAACTTCTCAGCTATTTCGTGAGCGTTTAGCTAGTTTATATGGATCAAATTATTCAACCAGTGTTTCAAAAAGAGGTTTGGTTCATTATGTAGATATAAATGTTTCCTTTGTTAGGGATTCTTTTTTAAGTAGGAAAAACGCCCTAACAACGGAGATGGTTGAATTTATCAAAGCAAGTCTCTTATCTCCTTTAGTTGACCAGAAAGGTTTTGATTCCTCTATCTTTGAAATTGAAAAGAAAAATATTATTCATGAGTTGGAATCTGAAATAGAAAACCATTTTTACCACGCTCATTTGGAATTGAATAAGTTATTTTATTTAAGTGAAGAAATGCAACTTCCTCGGGTCTCAAGACTTGACTTAATGAAACAAGTGACACCTGAGACTAGTCTTGCAGTTTTTCAAAAAATGCTGAAGGAAGATAAGATTGATATCTTTTTTATCGGTGATTTTAATGAAGTGGCTATGCAGGAACAATTTTCTCAATTTGGCTTCACGGATCGTGAACAGGATTTACTATTGGATTATCAGCAACCTTTTTCAAAAATTTTACGAGAAGGGATTGAACAAAAGGAAGCTAATCAATCCATTTTAGAAATGGGATATCATTTCCCTATTCAATATGGAGATACTAGTCATATCCCTTTGATTGTAATGAATGGTCTTCTGGGTGGTTATGCACACTCAAAATTATTTGTAGAAGTTCGTGAGAAAGCAAGTCTGGCCTATACTGTTTCTAGCACTATGGATATTTTTTCAGGAATGTTACGAGTATATGCTGGAATTGATAGAAAAAATCGTAATAAAGCTATGACTTTAATTAACCGACAAGTAGCTGATCTAAAAAGAGGAAAATTTTCTGAAGAAGAGCTTCAACAGACAAAAAATATGCTTAAAAACAGTGCTCTCTTATCTCAAGATCGTCAAAATGCTTTACTGGAAACAACTTATTTGTCGGCTGTTTTAGGCAAGAAATTTTTAAGAGTCGATGAATGGTTAGAAGTTATGGAAAATGTTAAGAAGGAAGATATTGTTTTAGCAGCGAATACCTTAAAACTTCAAGCGGTGTACTTTATGGAAGGGAAATAATGCAGAATTTAGCGCTGAAAAAAATAGAATATACAGCTATTGGAGAAAGTCTTTATCGGGTAATTTTACCAAATGGATTGCGACTTTTTTTACTTCCTAAAACAAATTTTCATGAGACATATGGTATTATGACAGTGAATTTTGGGTCAGTGGATACTTATTTTGTACCAAGAGGGACCAAGCAAGCTATCCATTATCCAGCTGGAATTGCTCATTTTTTAGAACATAAATTATTTGAAGATGAAAATGGAAATGACTTATTACAGGAATTTGTAGACTTAGGAGCAGAAAGTAACGCCTTTACTAGTTTTACAAAGACAAGTTATCTTTTTTCAACAACTGAGAATGTAGAAGAATGTTTGGAATTGCTACAGGACTTGATTGGGGAAGCTTATTTTACAGAAGAATCTGTCCAGAGAGAACAAGGAATTATCCAGCAAGAAATAGAAATGTACCAGGATAATCCAGATTATCGTTTGTTTTTTAGCGCTTTAGCAAATCTATACCCAGGGACAGCTCTGGCACAAGATATAGCTGGGAATCGCGAGTCGATTGCTGAAATCACAGTGGAAGATTTGGATGAAAACTTTGAAACTTTTTACCATCCGTCTAATATGAGTTTATTTTTAGTTGGAAATTTTGATCTGGATAAAACGGTAGCTACTATTAGTGAACAACAAAATTCGTATGAAATAGAGGATGAAAAATCATCCATCAAAAGGCGTTCATTAAAATTATCTCCTGTAGTTCCAACTGCTAGTATGAGGATGGAAGTCAGCCGACCTAAATTAGCTGTTGCTATGCGAGGAAATGACAAAATTTCAAAGAGAAAATTATTTCGCTATAAACTTATTTTGAAATTATTATTTGATATGATGTTTGGCTGGACTTCTAAACGTTATCAAAAAATGTATGAAAATGGGAAAATTGATGCTTCTTTGACTCTGGAAGTTGAAGTAGAAGAACGCTTCCACTTTGTTATGCTGACGATGGATACCCAGGAGCCAGTAGCCCTATCTCATCAAATCCGTACAGCAATTAAAGAATTCGCTCAAGATATGGATGTAACAGAAGAGCATTTAGATATTGTTAAAAGTGAAATGTATGGTGATTTGATGCATGGTCTAAATTCGTTAGAATATATGGCAACGCAGTATGAAACCCTTATAGATGGAGAAAATCTTTTTGACTTGCCAAAAATTTTACAGGATATTCACTTAGAAGATATTTTAGAAGTTGGTCATGAGTTTATTGATCACTGTGACATGATAGATTTTACAATTTTTCCAAAATAATCCTAACAAAAGAAGAGAAAAATTTGGTACAATAGTCTGTAAAAAAATGATAGAAGATGTTTTCAGAAAAGAGGATATAAAACATAAAAAATGAAACAAAGATCTAGTCCCTAGTATTATCTTTGTAAGGCTGATTCATGTTATTGGCTATGAAATCTAGATTTTATAAATATGATAAACTTTAAAGCTTGTGACATCTGGCTTGGGCACAGCTTTTTCTAGTATTTTTTAGAGGAATTTGAACGTATGAGAAAAAAAACGATAGGTGAGGTATTAAGGTTAGCTCGAATTAATCAGGGACTAAGCCTAGAAGATTTACAACAAAAAACAGATATTCAGTTAGATTTATTAGAGGCTTTAGAAGCAGATGATTTTGATAAACTACCTAGTAGTTTTTATGCCAAATCTTTTCTCCGTAAGTATGCTTGGGCAGTAGACTTAGATGAAAAAATCATTTTAGACGCCTACGAATCAGGTAGTATGGTTACTTATGATGAAGTAGATGTTGATGAAGAAAATATGGGGAGAAGAAGAAGCAATAGACAAAAAACATCTTATTTGCCACTTTTCTATTTTTCTGTCATTTCGTTGGCAATCATTGCCTTTGTAACTTATTATGTCTGGCAGTATGTTAACCAGATGGAGACGGAAACTGAGAATTCAGCCTCTTCAAGTTATAGTGTGGTTAAAAGTGAAGGATCTTCAGAATCCGCTTCAAGTAGCTCTAATCAGACTAGTTCTTCCTCAACTACATCATCTAGTAGTAATGCTTTGACAGTTTCTGGTAGTGGACAGAATCTTACAGCTACTTATTCTGGGGCAAAAGATCCTGTAACCATCAAATTATCCGTCACATCTGCAACTAGTTGGGTCAGTGTGTCAGGAACAGATTTGGACAATGGGGTTGTTTTATCTTCAGAAAATCCAAGTGTAACAACTACTGTGTCTCCTGGTTCATCTACAGTTATCACCTTAGGTGTTGTAGAGGGTGTAACGGTCTCTGTAAACAATCAGATTATTAATACTTCTGCAATCAATACCCAATCGGGAACGATTACTTTAACAATCAATAATTGAGAATGCTTATGAAAAAAGAAAATATTCCAAATGCATTGACGCTCCTGAGAGTGGCGTTAATCCCAATTTTTATTCTATTACTAACCCTTGGTTCATCTAAGACTGCTCATGTCATTGCTGCGATTATCTTTGCGGTGGCCAGCATTACTGATTATTTGGATGGATATTTAGCTCGTAAATGGAAAGTTGTTACTAATTTTGGGAAGTTTGCTGATCCGATGGCAGACAAACTTTTAGTTATGTCAGCATTTATCATGCTGATTGAAATGAAAATGGCACCTGCCTGGGTGGTAGCTGTGATAATTTGTCGAGAATTAGCTGTGACCGGATTGCGTCTTTTATTGGTAGAAACGGGAGGAACTGTTTTAGCTGCAGCGATGCCCGGTAAGATTAAAACATTTACACAGATGTTTGCTATTATCTTCCTACTAATCCATTGGACGCTTTTAGGACAAATCTGTCTGTATATTGCTTTAATCTTTACAATATATTCTGGTTATGACTATTTCAAAGGGAGCGCCTATCTCTTTAAAGATACCTTTAAATAAATGATGAAAAATATTATCGAAGTACACAACCTCAAATATAAATACGACAACGATGCTGAAGAATACATTTTAAATGATGTAACGTTTCACGTGAAACAAGGTGAATGGTTGTCCATTGTTGGTCATAATGGGAGTGGTAAATCGACTACGATTCGTTTGATTGATGGCCTTTTAGAAGCTGAAAGTGGAGAAATTTTTATCTTAGGTGATCAACTGACTCCAGAAAATGTTTGGGAAAAACGTCGTCACATTGGAATGGTTTTTCAAAATCCAGACAATCAATTTGTTGGAGCAACTGTAGAAGACGATGTGGCTTTTGGTTTGGAAAATCAGGGAATGGATCTTGAGACTATGGTTGAGCGAGTAAATGAAGCGCTTGAGATCGTAGGGATGCAAGACTTTAAAAATCGTGAACCAGCTCGTCTTTCTGGAGGGCAAAAACAGAGGGTGGCTATCGCAGGAATAGTGGCTCTTCGTCCGGATATTATTATTTTGGATGAAGCGACTAGTATGTTGGATCCAGAAGGACGTTTAGACCTGATTCAAACAGTGAAACGCATCAAAGATGAGAATCAAATGACGGTCATTTCGATTACACATGACTTGGATGAAGTTGCACTTAGTGACCGTGTTTTGGTCATGAAAAAAGGAAAAGTAGAATCAAGCAGTACAGCTAGAGAGCTGTTTTCAAGATCAGATTTACAGGAATTAGGACTTGATGAACCCTTTTCAAATCAAGTCAAGGCAACCTTGAATGAAGATTTTGATTTGCCAGCTGACTATCTAACAGAAAAAGAATTGCAGGAATCTTTATGGGAATTACTTTAAAGAATGTTAGTTATACTTATCAAGCAGGCACACCGTTTGAAGGGCCTGCCCTTTTTGATGTGAATTTGGAAATTAAAGATGGCTCTTACACTGCTCTAATTGGTCATACTGGTAGTGGAAAATCTACTATTTTGCAACTTTTAAATGGCTTGTTGACACCTTCTGTAGGAAGTGTCACTGTTAATGATATAGAAATTACAGCTACTTCTGTTAATAAAGACATAAAGCAAGTAAGAAAAAAAGTTGGTTTGGTGTTTCAATTTGCAGAAAGCCAAGTCTTTGCGGAAACAGTTTTAGATGATGTGGCATTTGGTCCACAAAATTTTGGAGTTTCTAAAGAAGAAGCGGAATGTTTGGCGCGTGAAAAACTTCTTTTGGTAGGAATTTCTGAGGACTTGTTCTCACGTAGTCCTTTTGAGCTTTCAGGAGGACAAATGAGACGAGTAGCTATTGCTGGAATCCTAGCAATGGAGCCTGAAGTTTTAGTCCTTGATGAGCCGACAGCTGGGTTAGATCCAGCAGGTCGTAAGGAACTAATGGAAATCTTCCAAGGTTTACATGAGGATGGTATGACTATTGTGCTGGTAACTCATTTGATGGATGACGTGGCAAATTTTGCTGATACTACGTATGTTCTGGAGAAGGGACATTTAGTGAAAAGTGGTTCTCCAAAGGATATCTTTCAGGATGTGGAATTTATGGAAAAAATCCAACTGGGAGTCCCTAAGATTACAAAATTTGCTCAAGGTCTGGTAGAAAAAGGTTTAAACTTGCCTAATTTACCGATTACAATTACTGAATTTAAGGAGATACTGCATGGATAAGATGATTTTAGGGCGGTATATTCCGGGTAATTCTCTGATCCACCGTTTGGATCCTAGAAGTAAACTATTATCTATGTTCTTGTTTGTTTTAATTATTTTTTGGGCAAATAATTTAGCAACAAACCTTTTGCTTTTTGTTTTTACATTTTTTTTAGTTTTTCTTTCTAGAGTCCCCATTGGATTTTTTGTAAAAGGTCTCCAATCTATGCTTTTCTTAGTTGCCTTTACGACTATTTTTCAGCTCTTATTTACTACAACGGGAAATACTCTTGTCCAATTTTCCTTTGTTCGCATTACAGATATAGGCTTAGCACAAGCAGGCATTATTTTTAGTCGATTCGTTTTGATCATTTTTTTCTCAACATTGCTCAGTTTGACTACAATGCCTTTAAGTTTGGCGGATGCGGTAGAAGCTCTCCTAAAACCTCTGACCATTTTTAAATTCCCAGTGCATGAGGTAGGCTTGATGTTATCAATGAGTTTACGATTTGTACCAACCTTAATGGATGATACTGTTCGAATTATGAACGCTCAGCGAGCTCGAGGAGTGGATTTTGGTGAGGGAAACATTGTACAAAAAGTGAAATCCATTATACCGATTTTGATTCCTTTATTTGCTTCTAGCTTTAAAAGAGCGGATGCTTTAGCTATTGCAATGGAAGCGCGTGGTTATCAAGGAGGAGATCAGAGAAGTCGCTATAGACAGTTAAAGTGGCAAAATAAAGATTCCTATGCGATTCTTGTCTTATTAATTTTAGGCGCTATATTATATTTGCTAAAAAATTAATGTCAAGTCTAGGTTTTGTGTTAATTTCACATATTATTTAAAATTAATATGTAGAAATACGATGGATAAGGCAATGTTGGTGTTTAAATAAAATACATTTGTAATTTTTGTAATCCTATTTTAAATAACCTGTAATATTTAAAGTGTATGATGGAACTATCAGTGAAAAGGAGAACCAGAATTATAATGAAATTACAACCAATGAAAGGTGCCTTCGCATTTGTTGCTACAGCAGCTACCCTATTTTTGACAGGAGTTGTAGCTAAGGCAGACACATATACAGTAAAAGCTGGCGACACCTTGTCAAAAATTGCAAAAGAAAAATCTACAACTGTTGAAAGCTTAATTAAATTAAACAAGCTTGAAAATCCAGATTTAATTTTTGAGAATCAAGTGCTAGAACTTGGTGATACAAAAGCTAATAAAAAAGCTCCAGCTGTTGCTGCAGCACCAGGACCAGCTACACAAACTAATCAAGCAGCACCTGCACCAGTGGCAACTATTACAGTTCCTGCACCATCAGCTAACTATTCTACCTATAATTCTACACCTGTTCTTGCCAACGGTAATACAGCAGGTGAGACAGGTACTTATGCAGCAGCTCGCATGGCTGAGCTGACAGGAGTTTCTGCTTCAACTTGGGAAGCAATTATTGCTCGTGAATCAAATGGTCAAGTAAACGCCTATAATGCTTCAGGTGCTAGTGGATTATTCCAAACTATGCCAGGATGGGGTTCTACAGCAACTGTTGAAGATCAAATCCAATCTGCATACAATGCCTATAATGCTCAAGGTTTATCAGCTTGGAATTATTAATATAAAATTAAAAACGGCTTTGAGCCGTTTTTTTATGTTATAAAAATCAATAGGTTTACACATTTGTCAATCTGTGTTATTCTCCAAATATCTCTTTTGAAAGTCTGCGACCTGTAGGTGTTGTAGCTAAGCCACCTTCAGCCGTTTCTCGGAATGCAGTAGGCAGACTTGACCCGACTTGATACATGGCGTCAATGACTTCATCAACAGGAATTTTAGATTCGATTCCAGCAAGAGCCATATCTGCTGCAATAAAAGCATAACTGGCTCCCATAGCATTTCGCTTGACACATGGCACTTCTACTAGACCAGCCACAGGGTCACAAATTAACCCCAGCATGTTTTTGATGACAAAACAAATAGCTTGGCTAGCCTGAAAAGGTGAACCTCCAGCAGCCAGAACTAAAGCAGCTGCGCTCATGGCAGAAGCAGAACCAACCTCTGCTTGACAGCCCCCTTCAGCACCTGAAATTGAGGCGTTATTGGCAATGACTAGGCCGAAAGCACCTGCAGCTAACAGAAAGTTCAGCTGTTCTTCTTCTGAGAGTCCTAATTTTTCAATAGCAGATGTAAGGACAGCAGGTAGACAACCAGCACTACCAGCCGTTGGTGTGGCACAAACCAAACCCATTTTAGCATTATGCTCATTGACAGCAATAGCATTTTTTGCTGCAGTCAGTACAGTGTGATCTGACAATGTTTTTCCAGATTGGATATAGTGGTCAAGTTTTGCTGCATCTCCGCCAGTCAATCCGCTGCGAGACTTGCTTTCATCAAGTCCAAGAAGGACAGAGGCTTTCATGACTTCTAGATTGCGACCCATCAGTCTCAAGACTTCATCTCTTTCGCGACCAGTCAATTCATACTCAGTAGCAATCATTAGTTCTGCAACATTTCCTTGGTAATCCAAGTCAGCTTGCTCTACTAATTCTTTTATAGAATAAAACATATTTTCTCCTACTTAAAGAAATTTACATTATGTAGATGAGGAATGTTTCGAATTTCTTCGACAGCTTCTTCACAGCTACGGCTATCCACTTCAATAATCATTATTGCTTTCTCGCCAGCTTTTTCACGTGTGACATTCATTTGAGCAATGTTGATATTGTAGCGTGAGAGGGCCTCGGTAACGTGAGCAATCATACCAGGGACATCTTGATGAACAATAATAATAGTAGGTGTGTTCATGCTGAGGGAAACTGAAAAACCATTCAGCTCTGTTACTTGAATATTGCCCCCTCCAATAGATACCCCAGTAACACTAATTGTTTTATGATCGTTTTTTATTGTAATTTTCGTTGTATTGGGATGTGGAGCATTACTATCTTTTTGAATAGACCAGACAACTTTGATGCCTCGTTTATGGGCTATTTCTAGACTATTGGGAATCTCTGGATCATCCGTATCCATTCCTAAGATTCCTGCTACAAGAGCTAAATCAGTTCCGTGTCCTCGATATGTTTTAGCAAAAGAATTAAAAAGCTGAAATTCCACTTCAGTAGGTTCATCGTTAAATATAGAATAGACTATTTTTCCAATACGAACGGCTCCTGCTGTATGGCTACTAGATGGTCCAATCATTACAGGGCCAATAATATCAAAAACAGATTGAAATCTTAATGATGTCATGATTTCTCCTCGTGTAAAGTTCTATCTTCATTATAACAAAGTTGAGGGGTATCTGCTTCATTTTTAAATAAAAAATTATAAAATAACAAATCATATAAATTAGGATAATCATTTGAAAAACAAAATAAAATTTCTTATTTTAAGCCTTTTATAAGCTTTCTTTTTCTAATTTAAACAATTTTGTAACATTTATCATATACTTTAAAAATAGAGGTAACATAGAATCTGTATGATAGGAGTATAGCAAAATGATAGATATGAGACCAAGAAAAAATCATGAACTTCATGTATTTCGTTTTGCTAGTTACAAGAAAAGGAGAAGAAAATGCAAGTAAAGACATTTTTAAAAAATAAAAAAAATACAGTAAAGACAGGTGTGGTAAGCTTAGCAGCTTTAGCTTTATTCCTACCAGTAATAGCAAACGCTGATAGTTATACCGTGAAGTCAGGAGATACACTTTCTGCTATTGCGTCAGCTAATAATACAAGTGTTGAAAAGCTAGCTGAACTGAATAAAATTTCTGATGTAAATCTTATCCATGTTGGACAAGTCCTAGAAGTAGGAGGACAGAAGGAAAACAAGACAGAAACTGCACCAACTACAACAACGCCTGAGGTTAACAATACGAATACAAACACAGCAAATGCTTCTTCAGGTTTAAGTGCGGAAGATGCAGAAGCTAAAGAATTTATCGCTCAAAAGGAATCAAGTGGTAGTTACACTGCTCAAAACGGTCAATATTATGGTCGATATCAATTAACCATTACATACTTGAATGGAGATCTCTCGCCTGAAAATCAAGAGAAAGTGGCGAATGAATATGTAACAAGTCGATATGGTTCATGGTCAGCTGCTAAAAACTTTTGGCTAGCAAATGGCTGGTATTAAAAGGAAACTCTCAATTTTGAGAGTTTTTCTTTACACTATTGTAAACATTCTTGACAAAAAGTTAACTGGGCTAGTAGAAGGAAGCATTCTCTATTTGTTTGTTCTTATAAAAATTTCGTGCTATAATAGAGCTTGCTCAAGCGACCTTCAATCGTTGAAAGCACAGCACGACCTTCAATCGTGAAATAACGAAAAGATGGGAGAACACAATGAGTGATAACTCTAAGATTCGTGTCGTTGTTGGTATGAGCGGAGGTGTCGATTCATCAGTAACTGCTTTGCTCTTAAAAGAGCAAGGTTATGATGTAATTGGCATCTTCATGAAAAACTGGGACGACACAGATGAATTTGGTGTCTGTACAGCTACAGAAGACTACAAGGATGTGGCAGCTGTTGCAGACCAGATTGGCATTCCTTACTACTCTGTCAACTTTGAAAAAGAGTATTGGGATCGCGTTTTTGAATACTTCTTGGCGGAATACAGAGCTGGTAGGACTCCAAATCCAGATGTCATGTGTAACAAGGAAATCAAGTTTAAAGCCTTCCTTGATTATGCCTTGACACTGGGTGCAGATTACGTTGCAACAGGTCACTATGCTCAGGTGAAGAGAGACCAAGATGGCTTGGTTCACATGCTGCGTGGCAAGGACAACAATAAGGATCAGACTTACTTTTTGAGTCAACTGTCACAGGAACAACTGCAAAAGACTATGTTTCCTTTGGGCCATTTAGAAAAGCCAGAAGTTCGAGCAATTGCTGAAAGAGCTGGTTTAGCTACAGCTAAGAAAAAAGATTCGACTGGCATTTGCTTTATTGGTGAGAAGAATTTTAAAGAATTTCTGAGTCAATATTTACCAGCCCAGCCTGGTCGCATGATGACCTTGGAAGGCCGAGATATGGGCCAGCATGCTGGCTTGATGTATTATACCATTGGCCAGCGGGGTGGTCTTGGAATTGGTGGTCAGCACGGTGGAGATAATGAGCCTTGGTTTGTGGTTGGAAAAGACCTCAGCCAAAATATCCTTTATGTGGGTCAAGGCTTTTACCATGACAACTTAATGTCAACCAGTCTTGACGCTAGTCAGGTTCATTTCACAAAAGAAATGCCAGAAGAATTTACTATGGAATGTACAGCTAAGTTCCGTTATCGTCAGCCTGATAGTAAAGTTACTGTAAAGGTTAAAGGTGATAAAGCAGAGGTTATTTTTGCTGAACCTCAGCGTGCTATTACACCTGGTCAAGCCGTTGTTTTCTATGATGGTCAGGAATGTTTGGGCGGCGGTATTATTGACCAAGCGTATAAAGACGGAAAAGTTTGTCAGTATGTCTAACTGGAGTTAAGTAAAAACGATGAGTTCTCAATTTTTTTATGCATTTATGGCATTTTTCGCTATAATGAACCCAATTTCAAATCTTCCTGCTTACATGGCTTTAGTAGCAGATGATAGTCAAAAAATTTCACGAAAAATTGCTTTTAGGAGTCTTTTGATTGCCTTTGTTATTGTAACTGTTTTTATCTTTTCAGGAGATTTCATTTTTAAAGTATTTGGAATTACAATTGTTTCTTTCAGAATTGCTGGTGGAATATTAGTGGCCGTTATCGGTTATCATATGATTAATGGTAATCATTCACCCAGCTATAAAGGAATGGAGCAGCAAGCAGTAAATTCAGATCCAATGTCTATTGCTATTTCTCCTCTTGCAATGCCACTTTTTGCGGGACCAGGTACAATTACAACTGCTTTAAGTCTGGCTAATGGAGGTTTGCAGAATCAACTGATAACCGTAGTTGCTTTTGCTCTACTATGTGTCATCACTTATCTCCTGTTAAGAAGTGCAAAACAAATTGCAGGCTTCTTGGGAGAAAATTTGATGAAAATTATAACGAAAATGATGGGACTTTTACTATTCTCGATAGGAATACAGATGATTATCGTCAGTGTGCAGACCTTGCTCAAACAGTGATTTGCATTGACAAAACGATTTGATTTGATAAAATAGCTTTAACAATAGTCATGATGGTCAAAGCTCATGGATGTTGCAGGCTTTTTTGTCCTGCACTTCTGGAGACTTGGCCTTTTTTGGTGAAAAAAAAAACGAAGGAAAAAGAAATGTCACACAATTTTACTGAAAGTTATGATATTATCGTGATTGGAGCAGGGCATGCTGGGGTTGAGGCATCGCTGGCTGCTAGTCGAATGGGTTGCAAGGTTCTTTTAGCAACCATCAATATTGAGATGCTGGCTTTTATGCCCTGCAATCCTTCTATCGGAGGGTCTGCTAAAGGGATTGTCGTTCGTGAAGTAGATGCTTTGGGTGGGGAGATGGCCAAGAATATTGACAAGAGCTATATCCAAATGAAGATGCTCAATACTGGTAAAGGACCCGCTGTTCGGGCTCTTCGGGCCCAGGCGGATAAGGAAGTTTACTCCAAAGAAATGCGGAAGACTGTTGAAAATCAAGAAAATCTGACTCTGCGGCAAACCATGATTAATGAAATCTTGGTAGAAGATGGTAAGGTCATTGGGGTTAAAACAGCGACCCATCAGGAGTATGCAGCTAAAGCTGTTATTGTTACGACTGGAACAGCTTTGCGGGGAGAAATTATTATTGGTGATCTCAAGTATTCATCTGGTCCAAACCATAGCTTAGCAGCCATTCCTTTAGCAGATAATCTGCGTGACCTAGGATTTGAAATTGGTCGTTTTAAAACTGGAACTCCTCCACGTGTTAAGGCGTCATCTATCAATTATGATGTGACTGAGATTCAGCCAGGTGATGAAAAAGCCAATCATTTCTCTTACACATCTCGTGATGAAGACTATGTGAAAGATCAAGTGCCTTGCTGGTTGACTTATACCAATGCAGAAAGTCATGAAATTATCCAAAATAACCTGCATCGTGCTCCTATGTTTTCAGGTATCGTTAAGGGTGTGGGTCCTCGCTATTGCCCGTCAATTGAGGATAAGATTGTCCGTTTTGCGGACAAGGAACGCCACCAGCTTTTCTTAGAACCTGAGGGTCGTGATACAGAAGAAGTTTATGTACAGGGGTTGTCAACTAGTTTGCCAGAAGATGTGCAGAAGGACTTGGTTCACTCTATCAAGGGTCTAGAAAATGCCGAAATGATGCGGACAGGCTATGCCATTGAGTACGATATGATTATGCCTCACCAGTTGCGGGCAACCTTGGAAACCAAGAAAATTTCTGGGCTCTTTACAGCAGGTCAGACAAATGGAACTTCTGGTTATGAAGAAGCCGCTGGTCAAGGGATTATTGCTGGGATTAATGCGGCCTTGAAGATCCAAGGTAGGCCAGAATTTATCTTGAAGCGTAGCGATGGTTATATTGGAGTCATGATTGATGATTTAGTGACCAAGGGAACCGTAGAACCTTATCGCCTCTTGACTAGCCGAGCTGAGTACCGTTTGATTCTCCGCCATGACAATGCCGATATGCGTTTGACAGAGATGGGACGAGAAATTGGTCTGGTTGATGATGACCGCTGGGCTCGTTTTGAGATTAAAAAGAATCAGTTTGACAATGAGATGAAGCGTTTGGAATCTATCAAACTAAAGCCTGTTAAGGAGACAAACGCTAAGGTAGAAGCGCTAGGCTTTAAGCCTCTGACAGATGCAGTGACTGCCAAAGAATTTATGCGGCGTCCGGAAGTGTCTTACCAGGATGTAGTTCAGTTTATTGGTCCAGCTGCAGAAGAGCTTGATGAAAAGATAATTGAGCTGATTGAGACAGAGATTAAGTATGAAGGATATATTTCTAAAGCTCTCGATCAAGTTGAAAAGATGAAGCGCATGGAAGAGAAGCGCATTCCAGCTAATATTGACTGGGATGATATTGATTCGATTGCGACAGAAGCAAGACAGAAGTTTAAGAAAATCAATCCAGAAACAATTGGTCAGGCGAGTCGTATTTCTGGTGTCAATCCAGCAGATATTTCTATTTTGATGGTTTATTTGGAAGGAAAAGCACGTAGTATTTCAAAAAATAAAGAAAAACAAAACCACGTTTAATAAAAAACGTGGTTTTTACACTATATTTACAACATTGTAAATATAGTGTAAATAATATTCACCTGATATGGATTGAGTTTAAAAGCTTGTGAAAAAAAGAACTTTTAATTATTAAACATGACTAAATAACTAGCTTTCTTGAGTAGAGTAACCAATATGTTTACTTTGCTGTAAAATTGTTTTACAACTATGACAACAAACAATTAACTAGAGGATGATGCAATCCATCGAGAAATAATTACTAAGTTTACAAAAAGTTTAAACATCACAAATAAGCTTAGAACCAGTAGAAACTCGCTTTTTTCTTGAATTTATGGTAAAATGGCGGATAAGAGGTTTGTGATGAAAAAATTTCATTTTGCCCCAATTCACTTTGTAATGCTGGGCGTTATTTCTTTTGGAATCTTAGCAGTTTTACTGCGAGCGTTTGGTGAAGGAACGCTTGTTTTGCTTGCTGCCTTCTTGGTGGTGGCCTTTTTGGTTTCCCTTCTAATTTATCAACAAAAGTTTTTTGAAACAGCAGAATTTGAACAAATTCAGTATGTCAATCACCATGCAGAAAATAGTTTAGCGTCTTTACTAGACAAAATGCCCGTTGGAGTTATTAAAATTAAAGAAGAAACTGGCGAAGTTGAGTGGTTTAATCCCTATGCTGAGTTGCTTTGTACAACAGAAGATGGGGATTTTGATACACAAATGCTGCAGCAGATGATGGAGACAGGTTTAGAAGGTTCTGGTCGCTACATGACAATTGGTGACAAGAAATATTCGATTTATCTGGATCGTTCCTCTAATGTTTTCTACTTTTTTGATGCTTCTAATGAGTATGATGCAACTGCAGAATTAGCAACTACACGACCTGTTATTGGTATTATATCTGTTGATAACTATGATGATTTAGAAGATGTTGTATCAGATTCCGATATCAGCCAGATTAATAGTTTTGTTGCCAATTACATTGCAGAATTCTCTGATCGCCATCGGATGTTTTATCGTCGTGTAGGTATGGACCGTTTTTATCTGTTTACAGATTTTACAGTACTAGATCAATTAATGCAGGATAAATTTTCAGTTATTGATCAATTTAGAATCGAGGCCAAGAATCGTGAAATTCCTCTGACTCTTAGTATGGGCTTTGCTTATGGGGATGGGGACCACGATCAAATCGGTAAAACGGCTTTGTTAAATCTAAACCTAGCTGAGGTTCGTGGAGGAGATCAGGCTGTTGTAAAAGAAAATGCTGATGGCAAGAATCCTATCTTCTTTGGAGGTGGCTCTGCTGCAGCTGTGAAACGTACACGTACACGTACTCGGGCCATGATGACAGCTATTTCGGATAAAATCCGTAGTGTTGATCAAGTTTTTGTTGTAGGTCATAAGAATTTGGATATGGATGCCTTGGGTTCGGCAGTTGGAATGCAACTTTTTGCAAGCAATTTAATTGATAAGACGTATGTTGTCTATGATCAGTATCAAATGGCTGCAGATATTGAGAGAGCTGTTACTAAACTCCAAGACGAAGGTCAGACTAATTTGGTAACTGTTGCAGAAGCTATGACGATGGTGACGGGAAACTCCTTACTCATTATGGTTGACCATTCTAAGCCCAGCTTGACCCTATCTAAGGATTTTTATAAACAGTTTTATCAGACTATTGTAATTGATCATCATCGACGGGATGATGACTTCCCAGAAAATGCTGTCATTACTTATATTGAAAGTGGAGCCAGCAGTGCTAGTGAGCTTGTGACGGAATTGCTTCAGTTCCAAAATTCTAAGAAAAATAGATTAAGTAAGATGCAAGCCAGTGTTTTGATGGCTGGAATGATGTTGGATACTAAGAATTTCACATCTCGCGTTACTAGTCGGACATTTGATGTGGCTAGTTATTTACGGACACGGGGCAGTGATAGTGTGACCATTCAAGATATTTCTGCAACTGATTTTGATGAATATCGGGCGGTCAACGAGCTGATCCTACGAGGAAATAAGATATTACCAAACGTCATTGTAGCTAGTGGACCAGAAGATAAGAGTTATCAGACGGTCGCAATCAGTAAGGCAGCGGACACCATGCTTGCTATGTCAGGTATTGAGGCAACCTTTGTTGTAAGTAAAAATACGCAAGGTTATGTTTCGATTTCAGCTCGAAGTCGAAGTAAGATTAATGTCCAACGTATTATGGAAAATATGGGTGGTGGTGGCCACTTTAATCTAGCAGCTGCTCAGATTAAAGATCTAACGGTTGCAGAGGTTACCCGGAAATTAAACCAAGAAATTATTGATGAAGTTATCAAAAAAGAAGAGGAGATAGTAGAATGAAAGTAATCTTTTTAGCAGATGTGAAAGGTAAGGGGAAAAAAGGGGAAGTAAAAGAAGTTCCTACAGGATATGCTCAAAACTTTTTGATTAAGAAAAACCTAGCAAAAGAAGCAACTGCTCAAGCTATTGGTGAGTTGCGGGGTAAACAGAAATCTGAAGAAAAAGCTCATGCTGAATTAGTGGCAGAAGCTCAAGCAATTCAGGCCAAATTAGCAGAAGAAGCGACTTTGGTTGAATTTACTGAAAAAGTTGGTCCGGACGGTCGGACATTTGGCTCTATTACCAGCAAAAAAATTGCCGAAGAGTTAGAAAAACAATTTGGTATTAAGTTGGACAAACGCAATATCAAAGTGGATTCACCGATTCGTTCAGTAGGTCTGATTGATGTTCCAGTGAAGATTTACCAAGATATCACAGGTGTCATCAATCTGCGTGTCAAGGAAGGATAAGTAAATAGGGGAGAGAGGAGTTCTTTATGGCAGAGATTGATGAATTACGAGCACAGCCTCAAGATATTTTAGCTGAGCAGTCTGTTCTGGGAGCTATTTTTCTTGATGAGAGCAAGCTCGTTTTCGTTCGTGAATATATCGAGCCAGCTGACTTCTTTAAGTATGCCAATCGTTTGATTTTCAAAGCCATGATTGATCTGGCTGATCGTGGTGATGCGATTGATGCGACGACTGTTCGCAATATTCTGGATAGCCAGGATGATTTACAAAACATTGGTGGACTCAGCTATTTGGTTGAAGTGATTAACTCAGTGCCAACCTCTGCCAATGCAGAATATTATGCTAAAATCGTAGCTGAAAAAGCTATTTTGCGTCGCTTAATTGCTCGGTTGACAGACTCTATCAATCAAGCTTACGATGGAGCCAGCCCAGCAGATGAAATTATTGCTGGGGCGGAGAAGGCGCTCATTGATGTCAGTGAGAATGCCAACCGTAGTGGTTTTAAAAATATTAAGGATATCCTAAATATCAACTTTGAAAATTTGGAAGTTCGTTCCCAGCAAACTTCTCATATTACGGGGATTGCGACCGGCTATCCTGAGTTGGATAAGATGACTACAGGTTTACATGAGGAAGAATTGATCATTTTGGCAGCACGTCCTGCGGTCGGAAAAACTGCTTTTGCCCTTAACATTGCTCAGAATATTGGGACCAAACTAGATAAGACTGTCGCTATTTTCTCTTTGGAAATGGGGGCAGAGAGCTTGGTAGACCGGATGTTGGCTTCTGAAGGAGTTATCAATTCTCATTCTATCCGTACAGGTCAACTAAGCGATGAAGAATGGCAGAAAGTAACCATCGCTCAAGCAAATCTGGCACAAGCCAGCATTTATATTGACGATACACCAGGGATTCGGATTACAGAAATTCGTTCACGGGCCAGAAAATTGGCCCAGGAAACAGGCAATTTAGGCCTAATTTTGATTGACTACCTGCAGTTAATCACAGGAACCGGACGCGAAAATCGTCAGCAAGAGGTATCAGAAATTTCTCGTCAGCTGAAGATTTTAGCAAAAGAGTTAAAAGTACCAGTAATCGCCTTGAGTCAGCTCTCTCGTGGAGTAGAGCAACGACAAGATAAACGGCCAGTACTGTCTGATATCCGGGAATCTGGATCTATCGAGCAGGATGCGGATATCGTAGCCTTTCTCTATCGGGATGATTATTATGATCGTGCTGGCGAGGAAGAAGAAGGTATTCCAAATAACAAGGTGGAAGTTATTATTGAGAAAAACCGGAGTGGCGCCCGTGGTACGGTAGAATTGATTTTCCAAAAAGAATACAACAAGTTCTCAAGTATTTCTAAAAGGGAGGAAGTATAAAATGAGTGATGCATTTACAGATGTAGCAAAAATGAAAAAAATTAAAGAAGACATCAAGGCACATGAGGGGCAGATTGTCGAGATGACTCTGGAAAATGGACGGAAGCGTCAAAAGGATAAAAAAGGACGTTTGATTGAGGTTTATCCTTCTTTATTTATAGTAGAATATACAAATGACAATGTTCCAGCTGGAGACTCTGCAAGTACTTATGTAGAATCTTATACTTACTCAGATATTTTGACAGAAAAGAACTTGATTCGCTATTTCGATGATGAAAGCGAAGAACAATAAAGAAAGGATACAAGATTGGGCTTGAGCTGCAATCTTTTTCCTTTTGTGTGATTACAGTCAGTTTTTGCGACGGTCTTTTATTTGTAGTATAATATTTGAAAAGATAAAGATATGGAGGCAATGTATGGATTTAACGAAACGTTTTAATAAGAATTTAGATAAAATTGAAGTATCGATGATTCGTCAGTTTGATCAGTCCATATCAAGTATTCCCGGGGTTTTACGCCTGACCTTGGGCGAGCCAGATTTTACAACTCCGAACCATGTAAAAGAAGCGGCTAAGGTTGCCATTGATGCCGATCAGAGTCATTATACCGGTATGAGTGGTTTGCTTGAGCTAAGACAGGCAGCGAGCGAGTTTGTCAAAGAAAAATATAATTTAGACTATAGACCAGAAAGCGAAGTGTTGGTGACTATTGGTGCAACAGAAGCTCTGTCTGCAACCTTGACAGCTATCTTAGAAGAAGATGATGTTGTTTTACTTCCTGCACCTGCTTATCCAGGATATGAGCCGATTGTTAATCTTGTAGGAGCAAAAATTGTCGAGATTGATACAACAGAAAATGATTTTGTCTTGACTCCTGAAATGCTAGAAAAGGCTATTTTGGAGCAAGGTGAAAAAGTCAAGGCTGTCATCCTGAACTATCCAGCCAATCCAACTGGTGTGACCTATTCTAGGGAGCAAATCCAGGAATTGGCAGCAGTGTTGAGTAAATATCCAGTCTTTGTGGTTTGCGATGAAGTTTATTCAGAGTTGACTTACAGAGAAGAGGCTCATGTTTCCATCGGTCAGTACCTACCTAAGCAAGCCATTGTTATCAATGGTCTTTCCAAATCTCATGCTATGACTGGTTGGCGATTAGGCTTTATCTTTGCGCCTGCTGAGTTTACCGCTCAGATCATCAAGAGCCACCAATATTTGGTAACAGCTGCAAATACTATGGCACAATTTGCAGGGGTAGAAGCCTTATCAGCTGGAAAAGACGATGCTCTTCCTATGAAGAAGGAATACATCATAAGGCGAGATTATATCTTAGAAAAGATGAGGGACTTGGGCTTTAAAATTATAAAACCGGACGGTGCTTTTTATATCTTTGCTAAGATTCCGGATGGATTTACGCAGGATTCATTTGCTTTTCTGAAAGATTTTGCTGAGAAAAAAGCAGTTGCTTTTATTCCAGGTGCAGCTTTTGGCCAGTATGGGGAAGGTTATATTCGGCTTTCTTATGCAGCTAGTATGGAGGTCATTCAAGAGGCTATGAAGCGACTCAAGGAGTACATGGAAGAATATGATGCAGTCCATCACGAGTAAAGCGCTGGTACTCTATAATCGAAACTTTCGTGAAGATGACAAATTAGTAAAAATATTTACAGAACAGGCTGGCAAGCGTATGTTTTTCGTGAAACATGCCACCAACTCTAAGCTGAGTCCTGTTATTCAGCCCCTTACCTTGGCAAATTTGCTTATGAAGGTGAATGATGATGGTCTGAGTTATATTCAAGATTACCAAGATGTCCAGCCTTTCACTCGGATTAATAGTGATTTGTTCATCATGGCCTATGCGACCTATGTCGCTGCCTTGGCAGACGCTAGTATTCCGGACAGTCAACCAGATGCTGCTCTTTTTGCCTTTCTGACAAAAACCTTGGAGCTAATGGAAGAAGGTTTAGACCATGAGATTTTGACAAATATTTTTGAAGTTCAGATTTTGTCCCGTTTTGGTGTCTCTCTGAATTTCCACGAATGTGTCTTTTGTCATCGAACTGGACTACCTTTTGATTTTTCCTTTAAATTCAGTGGTGTCCTTTGTCCTGATCACTATCATGAGGACGATCGTCGCTGTCATCTCCATCCCAATATCCCATTCTTACTTGATCAATTTCAGGCAGTAGAATATAGCACTCTGGAAACTATTTCACTAAAAGCAGAAATTAAACAACAACTACGCGAATTTATAGATCAAATTTACGACGATTATGTTGGAATTCATTTGAAATCAAAGAAATTCATTGATTCTCTAGGAGACTGGGGAAGTATTTTAAAAGATAAAGAAAATAAGGAGTCAATATGAAAAAAATTGCCATTGATGCTATGGGAGGCGATTTTGCCCCTCAGGCCTTGGTAGAAGGAGCTAATCAAGCTCTTCAAGAGTTTTCAGATATCGAGCTGATTTTATATGGAGATGAGGCCAAGATCAAGCAGTATCTGACTGCAAGTGAGCGAGTTAGCATTGTCCACACAGATGAAAAGATTAATTCTGATGATGAGCCAACCAAGGCCATTCGTCAAAAGAAGAACTCTAGTATGGTCTTAGCTGCTAAGGCTGTTAAAGCAGGAGAAGCAGATGCTGTTCTTTCTGCTGGGAATACAGGTGCACTTTTAGCGGCAGGCTTCTTTATTGTAGGCCGTATTAAAAACATTGATCGACCAGGTCTGTTGTCAACTCTACCAACCGTTGATGGTCAGGGATTTGATATGCTGGATTTAGGAGCAAATGCAGAAAATACCGCTCATCATTTGTATCAGTACGCCAAGTTAGGATCTTTTTATGCTGAGAGTGTGAGAGGAATTAAGAAACCACGTGTAGGTCTTTTGAACAACGGGACAGAAAGTAGCAAGGGTGATCCTTTACGTAAGGAGACCTATGAACTACTTGCTGCAGATTCCTCTCTTAATTTTATTGGAAATGTGGAAGCGCGTGAGTTGATGAATGGTGTAGCTGATGTTGTAGTGACAGATGGATTCACCGGAAACGCAGTCTTAAAGTCTATTGAGGGAACAGCGCTCAGCATTATGGGGCAGCTTAAGAAGAGTATTTTAGGTGGTGGTCTCAAGGCCAAGTTGGGTGCCTTACTTCTAAAAGATAGTCTGAAGGAACTAAAGTCTAGACTAGATTATTCTGATGCTGGAGGAGCCGTATTATTTGGTCTAAAAGCGCCAGTTGTTAAGACTCATGGCTCAAGTGATGCAAAAACAGTTTGCAGTACGATTCGTCAAATTCGAACAATGCTACACACAGATGTGGTTGGTAAATCAGTTACAGAATTCTCAAAGGAGGAAACACAATGACGCAGGAAACAATCTACCAAAAGATCGTATCTATCATTCAAGAACGCCAAGGTAAAAGTTTTGAGGTAACTCCGGAATTAAGCTTTAAGGATAACCTTGGGGCGGATTCTGTTGATATGATGGAGTTTATTCTGACCTTAGAAGACGAATTTGGAATTGATATTTTAGATGAAGATATTGATCGTCTATGCAGTGTTGCAGATGTAGTAGCATATATTGAGAAAAAAACAAAGTAGGCCTTGACCTACTTTTTTCTATATTTTGATAAGGAAGGTAGTTCAAATAAAAAAATCAATGGAAGTTAGATACAAAATACGGATACAGCTTGTAAATATCTAGTTCGTATGATAAAATGAAGGCATAAAAATTACGAAAGGCGAACATTAAAATGTCAAATAAATTGATATATTCGGGAAAAGCCAAAGATATTCTTGCTACAGATGATGAGGATGTGATTGTAGCACATTATAAGGATCAAGCTACCGCTTTTAATGGGGTTAAGAAAGAACAGATTGTTGGTAAGGGAGTACTCAATAATCAGATTTCATCATTTATTTTTGAAAAACTGAATGCTGCGGGTGTAGCCACGCATTTTATTGAAAAGATTTCAGATACAGATCAACTCAACAAAAAAGTAAAGATTATTCCATTAGAAGTAGTGCTTCGGAACTATACAGCAGGATCTTTCTCTAAGCGTTTTGGAGTCGAAGAAGGGATTGCACTTGAGACCCCGATTGTGGAATTTTACTACAAAAATGATGATTTGGACGATCCTTTCATCAATGATGAGCATGTAAAATTCTTGAAGATTGCTAACGACGAAGAAATTGCCTTTTTGAAAGAGGAGACTCGTCGGATCAATAAGCTTTTGTCAGATTGGTTCCACCAAATCGGACTGAAATTGATTGATTTCAAGTTAGAATTCGGCTTTGACAAAGAAGGAAAAATTATTCTAGCAGATGAATTTTCACCTGATAACTGCCGTCTCTGGGACGCAGAAGGACACCACATGGACAAGGATGTTTTCCGTCGTGGTCTTGGTGAATTGACGGATGTTTACCAAGTTGTTTGGGAGAAGTTGCAGGCGATTAAGTAAGGACGGGTGTGAAAAGTCATGGACAAGCGTATTTTTGTAGAGAAGAAAAATAACTTTGGTATCAAGTCACAGAGTTTAATGAAAGAGCTGATATATAATCTCCAGTTAAAAACATTATCAGATCTTCGTATAATTCAGGTTTACGATGTTTTTCATCTGGCAGAAGACTTGTATACTCGGGCTGAAAAACATATTTTTTCTGAGCAAGTAACAGATAGATTGCTGACAGAAGAGGAAGTAGAGGTTGCACTTGCAGAAACAGCGTTTTTTGCTATCGAAGCTCTGCCGGGTCAGTTTGACCAACGCTCAGCTAGCGCTCAGGAGGCTTTATTGCTCTTGGGCAGTGATAGCAATGTAATTGTGAACACAGCTCAACTTTATTTGGTCAACAAAAATATTGATGCCAATGAACTGGAGGCGATTAAGCGTTACCTTCTAAATCCAGTGGATTCCCGCTTTAAAGATATTCTACCAGGCCTCCGTCCTCAGGAATTTTCAAGCTCTGACAAGGAAATTCCAAATCTAGATTTCTTTGAAAACTATACAGCAGAAGATTTTTTGCTCTACAAGTCTGAACAAGGCTTAGCTATGGAAGTCGATGACCTCCTATTTATTCAGGATTATTTCAAATCCATTGGGCGCGTGCCAACAGAGACGGAATTAAAGGTCCTAGATACTTACTGGTCTGACCATTGTCGCCATACAACATTTGAGACTGAGTTAAAAACAATTGACTTTTCAGCTTCTAAGTTTGAAAAACAATTGCAGGCTACTTATGATAAATACTTGGCTATGCGCGATGAGTTGGGACGTGGGGAAAAACCGCAGACTCTCATGGATATGGCGACTATTTTTAGTCGTTACGAAAGAGCCAATGGGCGTCTAGATGATATGGAAGTGTCTGACGAAATTAATGCTTGCTCAGTTGAGATTGAAGTGGATGTGGATGGAGTTAAAGAGCCTTGGTTGCTGATGTTTAAAAATGAAACCCACAACCATCCAACAGAAATTGAGCCTTTTGGTGGCGCTGCGACTTGTATTGGTGGAGCTATTCGTGATCCACTCTCTGGTCGTTCTTATGTTTATCAAGCAATGCGGATTTCTGGTGCGGGCGATATTACCCAGTCAATTGCTGAAACGCGAGCTGGAAAGCTTCCTCAGCAGATCATTTCTAAAACAGCAGCGCATGGCTATTCTTCTTACGGTAATCAAATTGGTTTGGCAACAACTTATGTTCGTGAGTACTTCCACCCAGGTTTTGTAGCTAAGAGGATGGAGCTTGGAGCAGTTGTCGGAGCGGCTCCTAAAGAAAATGTTGTTCGTGAAAAACCAGTAGCGGGTGATGTGGTCATCTTATTAGGTGGAAAGACAGGGCGCGACGGAGTTGGTGGGGCAACAGGCTCTTCAAAGGTGCAAACTGTCGAATCTGTAGAGACAGCAGGAGCAGAAGTTCAAAAAGGGAATGCCATTGAAGAACGCAAGATTCAACGCCTTTTCCGTAATGGAAATGTAACTCGACTTATTAAGAAATCAAATGACTTTGGAGCAGGTGGTGTCTGTGTAGCTATCGGTGAATTAGCAGATGGTCTTGAAATCAATCTTGATAAGGTACCTCTTAAATACCAAGGGCTCAATGGAACAGAAATCGCTATTTCTGAGTCTCAGGAACGAATGGCTGTTGTTGTTCGTCCTGAGGATGTAGATGCCTTTATTTCGGAATGTAACAAAGAAAATATTGACGCTGTTGTCGTTGCGACAGTGACTGAAAAACCAAATCTGGTTATGCACTGGAATGGTGAAACAATTGTCGACTTGGAGCGTTCTTTCCTTGATACAAATGGCGTTCGTGTTGTAGTTGACGCCAAGGTGGTTGACAAGGATGTCAAGCTACCTGAAGAAAGGGCAACATCAGCTGAAAGTCTTGAAACAGACCTGTTAGCTCTTCTATCTGATCTGAATCATGCTAGCCAAAAAGGTTTACAAACGATTTTTGACAGTTCTGTAGGACGTTCAACCGTAAATCATCCACTGGGGGGCCGTTATCAAATAACTCCAACAGAAGCTTCTGTTCAAAAATTACCTGTTCAGTCTGGTTTTACGAATACTGCATCTGTGATAGCTCAGGGCTTCCATCCGTATTTGGCTGAGTGGTCACCTTACCATGGGGCAGCATATGCAGTGATCGAAGCAACTGCTCGATTGGTTGCCGCTGGTGGAGAGTGGTCTAAGGCTCGTTTCTCATACCAAGAGTACTTTGAGCGAATGGATAAGAAAGCTGATCGTTTTGGTCAGCCTGTATCTGCCCTTCTAGGTTCTATTGAAGCACAGATTCAGCTAGGACTCCCATCTATTGGTGGTAAGGACTCTATGTCAGGTACCTTCGAAGACTTGACAGTGCCTCCAACTCTTGTTGCATTTGGTGTAACAACTGCAGATAGTCGAAAAGTCCTGTCTCCAGAATTTAAAGCAGTGGGAGAATGGATTTACTATATCCCAGGACAAGCTTTATCTCAAGAAATTGATTTCGAGACTGTAAAGGCAAACTTTACACAGTTTGCAAGTCTTCAAAAAGAACATAAAATTAGTGCGGCATCAGCAGTTAAATATGGTGGAGTACTTGAAAGCATAGCTCTTATGAGTCTGGGGAATCGTATTGGGGCAAAAGTAAACTTAACAGACCTGTCAACTTGTTTAACTGGTCAGCTAGGTGGTTTTATCTTTACATCTACAGAGGAGATTCCAAATGTAGCTAAGATTGGACAAACAACCCAATTGTTTACATTGACCGTAAACGATATTGACATAAATGGTTTAAATCTGCTCAATGCTTTTGAAGGAAAATTAGAAGCAGTTTATCCAACTGAATTTGAACAATCTAAAGTTTTAGATGATGTTCCGGCTCTTGTCTCTGATACAGTGATAAAAGCCAAGGATACAGTAGCTGAGCCACTGGTTTACATACCAGTCTTTCCTGGAACCAACTCAGAATATGACTCAGCTAAAGCCTTTGAAGCAGCTGGGGCAAAGGTCAATCTAGTTCCCTTTGTTACTTTGGACGAAGTGGCCATTGTCAAGTCTGTTGACACAATGGTTGACAACATTGACAAGGCAAATATCATCTTCTTTGCAGGTGGCTTCTCTGCTGCAGATGAGCCAGATGGGTCAGCTAAGTTTATCGTCAACATCCTGCTCAACGAGAAGGTCAAGAAAGCCATTGATGCTTTCATCAGTCGTGGTGGCCTCATCATTGGTATCTGTAATGGATTCCAGGCTTTAGTAAAATCCGGTCTTCTTCCTTACGGAAACTTTGAAGATGCAGGTGCTAGTAGCCCAACTCTCTTTTACAATGATGCTAATCAACACGTGGCTAAGATGGTTGAAACCCGCATTGCCAATACTAACTCGCCTTGGCTGACTGGTGTGCAAGTGGGAGATATCCATGCTATTCCGGTTTCACATGGTGAAGGGAAATTTGTTGTAACGGCTGAGGAATTTGCTGAGTTGCGTGACAATGGTCAGATTTGGAGTCAGTACGTAGACTTTGAAGGTCAGCCAAGCATGGACAGCAAGTATAATCCAAACGGCTCTCTCTACGCTATCGAAGGGATTACAAGCAAGAACGGCCAAATCATCGGGAAGATGGGCCACTCAGAACGTTATGAAGATGGTCTTTTCCAAAATGTTCCAGGCCAGAAAGACCAGAAATTGTTTGAAAGTGCCGTTCGTTATTTCCAAGCGGGTCAAGATAACACTGGCTTGTAATAGAAAGTAATCAAAAAGGAGTCTACTTGGTCTGAAAGGTCAGGTTTTCTCCCTTTCCAGGATAAAAGAATTTAGGTAAAAAAATGACATACGAAGTAAAGTCACTTAATGAAGAATGTGGTGTTTTCGGTATTTGGGGACATCCGGATGCGGCTAAATTGACCTATTTTGGGCTCCATAGTCTTCAGCACCGCGGTCAGGAAGGGGCAGGAATCCTCTCCAATGACCAGGGACAACTAAAGCGCCATCGTGATATGGGACTTCTATCAGAAGTGTTCAGAAATCCAGCTAATTTGGATAAACTGACTGGAACGAGTTCGATTGGGCACGTTCGTTATGCGACTGCAGGAGAAGCTTCTGCGGATAATATCCAGCCTTTCATTTTTCGCTTTCATGATATGCAGTTTGGACTTGCTCATAATGGGAACCTAACTAATGCAGAATCTCTAAAGAAAGAATTGGAACAAAGAGGTGCTATTTTCAGCTCAACCTCTGATTCTGAAATCTTGGCTCACTTGATTCGTCGTAGTCACAATCCTAGTCTAATGGGTAAAATTAAAGAAGCACTCAGTCTTGTCAAAGGTGGGTTTGCTTATATTCTACTTTTTGAAGACAAGTTGATTGCGGCGCTTGACCCAAATGGATTCCGTCCGCTTTCTATCGGGAAGATGTCCAACGGAGCGGTGGTCGTTTCTTCTGAAACTTGTGCCTTTGAAGTCATCGGTGCTGAGTGGATTCGCGATGTGAAGCCAGGAGAGATTGTTATCATTGATGACAGTGGCATCCAGTATGATAGTTATACGAATGATACCCAGCTGGCGATCTGCTCTATGGAGTATATCTACTTTGCTCGTCCTGACTCCAATATTCATGGTGTTAACGTCCATACAGCCCGCAAGAGAATGGGGGCTCAATTAGCGCGTGAATTCAAACACGAGGCGGATATCGTAGTCGGTGTTCCGAATTCTTCACTAAGCGCAGCCATGGGCTTTGCGGAAGAATCTGGTCTGCCAAACGAAATGGGTCTGATCAAAAACCAATATACACAACGCACCTTTATCCAACCGACTCAAGAATTACGTGAGCAAGGGGTGCGGATGAAATTGTCAGCTGTTTCAGGCGTTGTCAAAGGCAAACGTGTGGTTATGATTGATGATTCCATTGTTCGGGGGACAACTTCTCGTCGCATCGTTCAGCTTTTGAAAGAAGCGGGGGCGTCTGAGGTTCACGTTGCTATTGGAAGTCCTGCGCTAGCTTATCCATGTTTCTATGGGATTGATATCCAGACTCGTCAGGAACTAATCGCTGCCAATCATACAGTTGAAGAAACCTGCCAAATTATTGGTGCGGATAGCCTGACCTATCTTTCGATTGATGGCTTGATTAACTCTATCGGGATTGAAACAGATGCACCGAATGGTGGTCTCTGTGTCGCTTACTTTGACGGTGACTACCCAACTCCTCTCTACGACTATGAAGAAGACTATCGTAGAAGCTTAGGGGATAAGACAAGTTTTTACAAATAGACAGATGAAATTCTCCATGAAAGAAAAGGAAGAGGAGACAAAATGACAAATAAGAATGCATACGCTCAATCTGGTGTAGATGTTGAAGCAGGTTATGAAGTTGTTGAACGGATTAAAAAGCACGTAGCTCGTACGGAGCGTGCGGGTGTCATGGGAGCTCTTGGTGGCTTTGGTGGCATGTTTGATCTTTCAAAAACAGATGTTAAAGAGCCTGTCTTGATCTCAGGAACGGACGGTGTCGGCACCAAGCTCATGCTGGCTATCAAGTATGACAAGCATGATACGATTGGGCAGGACTGTGTAGCCATGTGTGTCAATGATATCATTGCTGCAGGTGCGGAGCCCCTCTATTTCCTTGACTACGTCGCGACAGGGAAGAATGAACCAGCTAAACTAGAACAAGTGGTTGCTGGTGTAGCAGAAGGTTGTGTGCAGGCAGGCGCAGCTCTCATCGGTGGGGAAACAGCTGAAATGCCAGGTATGTATGGTGAAGATGACTATGACTTGGCTGGTTTTGCGGTTGGCGTGGCAGAAAAATCTCAAATCATAGACGGTTCAAAAGTAGCTGAAGGTGATGTCCTTCTCGGGCTTGCTTCAAGTGGGATCCACTCAAATGGTTACTCACTTGTTCGTCGTGTCTTTGCCGACTATACAGGTGAGGAAGTCTTGCCAGAATTGGAAGACAAGAAACTCAAGGAGGTCCTTCTTGAGCCAACTCGTATCTATGTCAAGGCTGTATTACCACTCATCAAGGAAGGGTTGGTCAACGGCATTGCCCACATCACAGGTGGGGGCTTTATCGAGAATGTCCCTCGTATGTTTGCAGATAACTTGGCGGCAGAGATTGAGGAAAGCAAAGTTCCAGTGCTTCCGATTTTCAAAGCTCTTGAAAAATACGGTGAAATCAAGCACGAAGAAATGTTTGAAATCTTCAATATGGGTGTGGGACTCATGCTGGCAGTTAGCCCTGAAAATGTGGATCGTGTCAAGGAATTGTTGGATGAACCAGTCTATGAAATTGGTCGCATCGTCAAGAAAGAAAACGAAAGTGTCATCATCAAATGAAAAAAATAGCGGTTTTTGCCTCTGGTAATGGCTCAAATTTTCAGGTGATTGCCGAAGAATTTCCGGTGGAGTTTGTCTTTTCAGACCATCGTGACGCCTATGTGCTAGAGAGGGCAGAAAAGCTCGGCGTCCTGTCCTATGCTTTTGAACTCAAGGAGTTTGAGAACAAGGCAGACTATGAGGCAGCACTCGTGGAACTCTTGCAAGAACACCAGATTGACTTGGTTTGCCTCGCCGGCTACATGAAAATCGTTGGGCCTACCTTACTTGGAACCTACGAGGGGCGTATTATCAATATCCATCCAGCCTACCTGCCCGAATTTCCGGGAGCTCATGGGATTGAGGATGCTTGGAATGCTGGTGTTGCTGAGAGTGGCGTCACCATTCACTGGGTGGACTCTGGTGTGGATACTGGAAAGGTCATCAAACAAGTGCGTGTGCCACGGCTAGCTGATGATACCATCGAAAGCTTTGAAGCTCGCATTCATGAAGCAGAGTACAAGTTGTATCCAGAAGTGTTGGATAGTTTGGGAGTGGAGAGAGGGTAGTAAAACCTTAGATTTACTGAATAAAGGAAAATAGAGAAAAACATGACAAATAATAGCAGTTTTAATGGAGGACATAATATTGGTTCAGGAAATTCAGCAGGTGGCAATCAAACAATTAATATTATTAATCCTCAAGACGAACAAGTAGTTGCTGAATACAATATTGAACCTATTTGGAGAAGTCCAATTACAATGGCAGTATTGAGTTGGATTGGTTTCTTCACTTCAATAGGAAGTTTATTACCACTTTACAATTTTTTTGAACCGTTTGTAAAATGGGCTAAAAATTCTTTTAATGGGAATATTCCTAATGTTCAAGGGAAGCAAATTTATTTGTTTATTTTTTTAGGTTTGTTTATTTTTTCAGGTATCATTTTTTCTTTGCGAAAAATTACTAAGAATCAAACTCGTTATCCTCTTAAATTTAATTATGCTATTAGTGGTGAGAAAAAGAGATTGAATATTGAAAAATTGCATATCGAATCGTGTCCAAAATGTGGTGGAAAATTGAAATATTATAATAAACCATATGAGTGGCTTGATTATTATGATGAAAATGGAAACTTTAAAAAAAGAAAGATTACCAAGAGAGTACCAGCTTTAGAATGTAAAAGAAATAGTGAGCATTTTTGGTATGTAGATCCAGCTGGAACAAAAATTTGATAAATGAAAGGAAAGAAAATGACTAAACGCGCCTTAATCAGCGTCTCAGACAAAGCAGGCATTGTTGAATTTGCCCAAGAACTCAAAAAACTCGGTTGGGAGATCATCTCGACAGGTGGAACAAAGGTTGCCCTCGATAGTGCTGGGGTAGAGACCATTGCTATTGACGACGTGACTGGCTTCCCAGAAATGATGGGTGGTCGTGTCAAGACCCTGCACCCGAATATCCACGGTGGGCTCCTCGCTCGTCGTGATCTCGATAGCCATTTAGAGGCGGCTAAAGATAATAATATTGAGCTTATTGACCTTGTGGTGGTCAATCTCTATCCTTTCAAGGAAACAATTCTCAAACCAGATGTGACATACGCTGATGCGGTGGAGAATATCGATATCGGCGGGCCGTCTATGCTTCGTTCAGCAGCTAAAAACCATGCCAGTGTAACAGTTGTGGTAGACCCTGCTGATTATGCTGTAGTTCTTGAAGAATTGTCAGCCAATGGCGAAACTACTTACGAAACTCGCCAACGTTTAGCAGCAAAAGTTTTCCGCCACACAGCGGCTTATGACGCCTTGATTGCAGAGTATTTTACTACTCAAGTCGGAGAAAGCAAGCCTGAAAAATTGACCTTGACTTATGATCTCAAGCAAGTTATGCGTTATGGTGAAAACCCTCAACAGGATGCGGACTTCTACCAAAAAGCCTTGCCGACAGACTACTCAATTGCTTCAGCGAAACAGCTCAACGGTAAGGAATTGTCCTTTAACAATATCCGCGATGCGGATGCAGCTATCCGTATCATTCGTGATTTCAAAGACCGTCCAACCGTTGTGGCTTTGAAACACATGAATCCATGTGGTATCGGTCAAGCAGATGACATCGAGACTGCTTGGGATTATGCTTATGAGTCTGATCCTGTCTCAATCTTTGGTGGGATTGTCGTCCTTAACCGTGAGGTGGATGCTGCGACAGCTGAGAAGATGCATGGCGTCTTCCTTGAAATCATCATTGCACCGAGCTATACGGATGAAGCGCTAGCCATTTTGACCAACAAAAAGAAAAACTTGCGTATCCTTGTCTTGCCATTTGATGCTCAAGATGCCAGTGAAGTGGAAGCAGAATACACAGGTGTTGTCGGTGGACTTCTTGTGCAAAACCAAGACGTGGTGAAAGAGAGCCCAGCTGAATGGCAAGTGGTGACCAAACGCCAGCCAACCGAGACAGAAGCGACAGCTCTTGAGTTCGCATGGAAGGCTATCAAGTACGTCAAATCAAACGGAATCATCGTGACCAACGACCACATGACACTTGGTGTTGGCCCAGGTCAGACTAACCGTGTGGCTTCAGTCCGTATTGCCATTGACCAAGCCAAAGATCGTCTTGATGGTGCTGTACTTGCTTCCGACGCCTTTTTCCCATTTGCCGATAACGTGGAAGAAATCGCCAAAGCCGGTATCAAGGCCATCATCCAACCAGGTGGCTCCGTCCGCGACCAAGAATCCATCGAAGCAGCGGACAAATATGGCTTGACCATGGTCTTCACAGGCGTGAGACATTTTAGACATTGATAACCGACCTGTCCATTTTCTGTATATTTTTCCTTTTAAAGACTCCGGGTAAAGGAAGAAATGGCTTAGTTAGTCAGAAAATTTGTTTGTTTGACTAAAGTGAGTCAACATACTTTCCATAAAACAAAAACCAAAAAAGCTATCGATTCAGTTAATCGATAGCTTTTTGTTTAAATAAGTGTTCATATTATATATTTTAGCAAACAAATTAAAGGTATCTAACAAAATAACTTTTCATTTTAGGTAAAACACGATATAATATAAACATCAATGAAAGCGCTTTTATAAAAGGGTGTAAATGCTTGATAAAGCTCGTTTTTTACTACTATTAACGACTTTTATCAGAGGCAATAAACTTGATTTTATAAAAGTCTCCGCGTTTGTAACTCTCAACATATTCTAGGATTTGTCCAGTACTTTCAAGTTGAGTAGTTTTCACTTGATGTACAGAAGGAAATTGAGGATCGATTCCTAGTTTTTCAGCTACATGCTTAGGTGTTGGGAAAACAATTTCGTTGATTTCTTCAAAGGGTTCATCGTTCATATGAATATGATAATCTGCTTTGAAGCGACCATAAATAGAACTATAGTACTCTAAGTTTGGATAGTTCGCATTTACATATTGTTCTGGGATATAGGATTGCTGATAGATATAGGTCACACCATTGGTTTCTCTGACCCGTTCGATCCTATAATAGAATTGGTTGCTCTTTAGACCGAGTTTGTCTAGAATGGCTCCATCGTTTCCACGCTCAATGGATAAGACAGTGACATGGTCACTTTGGGATGGAAAAACCTCTACATCAGAAAATTCGACTAGTTTATGCTTACGGGCTCTAGATACGAAGGTGCCTTTTCCTTGCTGGCGGATAATATATCCATCATTGGCAAGATCGTTTAGTGCTCTGACGACAGTGATAGAACTAACATCATACATCTGTATCAATTCAGCCTCAGTGTAAAACTTATCACCATTTTCAAATTGACCAGAAATGATTTTTTGTTTTAGTTCATCTTTTATGTATTGGTATTTAGGGATTGCCATTATTTTTTCACCTCACTTCTATTCCCTCTTACTAGAATTTTACCATATTTTCTAAAAAATAGTTCAAAACTATTGACTTTTTTCAAAATATTATTATATTAATTAATGAAAGAGTTTTCTTTGAAAGAGGGTGAGCGTTTGGCAAGGTTTGAAGTGTCTAATAATTTTCTACTAGATCAGAAGCCATTTAAGGTGTTATCAGGTGCAATCCACTACTTCCGAGTGCATCCAGATGACTGGTATCACTCGCTTTACAACTTAAAGGCTTTAGGATTTAATACGGTTGAGACTTATGTTCCTTGGAATGTACATGAGCCTGAGAAGGGACGGTTCAATTTTCAAGGACAGTTGGATTTAGAAAAGTTCTTGCAGATAGCTCAAGACTTAGGACTTTATGCTATTGTTCGACCATCGCCTTTTATCTGTGCAGAGTGGGAGTTTGGTGGCTTACCAGCTTGGCTCTTGACAGAAGACATAAGGATTCGTTCATCTGATCCCAGATTTATTGAGGCTGTGGCAACTTACTATGATGAACTGCTTCCTCGCTTAACACCTAGATTATTGGATCGGGGTGGCAATATTCTCATGATGCAGGTTGAAAATGAGTATGGTTCCTATGGTGAGGATAAAGCTTATCTCAGAGCTGTCAGAGACCTAATGATAGAACGAGGCATAACATGTCCACTCTTTACATCAGATGGCCCCTGGCGAGCAACTTTAGAAGCAGGTACACTGATTGATGAGGATTTGTTGGTTACTGGAAACTTTGGCTCTCGAGCAGATGAAAATTTTGCTTCGATGAAAAATTTTTTCCAAGAGCACGACAAGAAGTGGCCACTCATGTGTATGGAATTTTGGGACGGCTGGTTTAATCGTTGGAAGGAACCTATTATTACAAGGGATCCTGAAGAGTTGGCAGAAGCCGTTCATGAGGTTCTCAAGCAAGGTTCGATCAATCTTTATATGTTTCATGGGGGAACCAACCTTGGTTTCATGAATGGTTGTTCAGCGCGTGGAACAATTGATCTCCCGCAAGTCACTTCCTATGACTACGATGCCTTGCTAAATGAAGCTGGAAATCCAACACCTAAGTATTTTGCAGTTCAAAAGATGTTAAAGACTTATTACCCAGAATTCCCACAAATGGAACCTCTGGTGAAAGGCAGCTTTGAACAAAAAAATATTTCCTTGAGCGACAAGGTTAGTTTGTTTGAAACTTTGGCGGATTTGGCAGAACCTGTTCAAAGTCTCTATCCTAAAAAGATGGAGGAACTAGGACAGAACTACGGTTATCTACTCTATCATACAGAAGCTGACTGGGATGCAGATCAAGAAAAGATTCGTATTATTGACGGTCGCGATCGGATGCAACTTTTTGTAGACCAAGAACATATTGCTACCCAATATCAAACTGAAATTGGTGCAGATATCTTTGTCGATAGACAGGTCAAAACGAAGCATAGTATTGACATCCTCGTAGAAAATATGGGTCGAGTCAACTACGGCCATAAACTCTTGGCAGATACTCAGAGAAAAGGTATCCGAACAGGAATCTGCAAGGACTTACACTTCATGCTAGATTGGCAACATTACTGCCTTACTTTAGATCAACCTGAAAAGATTGACTTTTCAAAAGAATGGTACCCGGGGCATCCAGCTTTCTATGCCTTTGATTTTAACCTAGAAATGAAAGCGCTTAAAGACACCTATCTTGATTTGACAGACTTTGGGAAAGGCGTCGCTTTTATCAATGGAGTCAATATTGGGCGTTTCTGGAATGTCGGGCCAACCTTATCTCTTTATATTCCTCATGGCCTTCTAAAGGAAGGAGCAAACCGTATCATTATTTTTGAGACGGAAGGGGAATTTAAAGATTCTATTCATCTTGTTAACCAACCTACATTTAAAAATATAAAGGGGGAAAATTTATGACAATCGTAGGGAATCGAATCGACGGACGTCTGATTCATGGACAAGTAGCCAATCTTTGGACTACTAAGCTTAATGTGACACGCATCATGGTAATTGATGACGAAGTGGCACAAAATGATATTGAAAAGAGCGGGCTCAAGTTGGCAACACCGCCAGGAGTGAAGCTCAGCATTCTGCCAATCGCTAAAGCAGCAGAAAATATCTTGGCTGGAAAATATGACTCACAACGACTCTTTATCGTTGCTCGTAAACCAGACCGTTTCCTTCGTTTGGTAGAGGCTGGTGTGCCACTAGAAACACTTAATGTCGGAAATATGTCTCAGTCAGACGAAACTCGTCCAATCACTCGCTCCATCAATGTGGTTGATGCGGATGTGGAAGCTTTCCACAAACTGCATGAAAAAGGCGTGAAGCTGACAGCTCAGATGGTTCCAAATGATCCGGTTGCGGATTTTATGAATTTGTTAAAATAAGGAAAAATGTTTAGGAGGTCTTTGTCATGATACAATGGTGGCAAATTTTACTACTCACTCTGTACTCAGCTTATCAAATCTGCGATGAGTTGACGATCGTTTCATCAGCAGGCTCACCAGTCTTTGCTGGTTTCATTACAGGACTTGTCATGGGAGATTTAGGGACAGGTCTCGTTATCGGAGCTTCTCTTCAATTGACAGTACTCGGTGTTGGTACTTTCGGTGGAGCTTCTCGTATTGACGCGACTTCTGGTGCCGTTCTTGCAACTGCCTTCTCAGTAGCACAAGGTATCAAACCAGAAATTGCGATTTCAACTATTGCCGTTCCAGTAGCAGGTCTTTTGACTTATGCGGATATCCTTGGTCGGATGAGTACAACTGCCTTTGCACACCGTATTGATGCTGCAATCGAACGCTTTGACTATAAAGGAATTGAACGCAACTATCTCCTTGGTGCTCTTCCTTGGGCTCTCTCTCGTGCCCTTCCAGTCTTCTTAGCTCTTGCTTTTGGTGGTGCTTTTGTTCAATCTATTGTAGACTTTGTTGAACAATATAAATGGATTGCGAATGGTTTGACCCTTGCAGGACGTATGCTTCCAGGTCTTGGATTCGCCATCTTGCTTCACTACTTGCCTGTGAAACGTCACCTTCACTATCTTGCTCTTGGTTTTGGCTTGACAGCAATGTTAACAGTGCTCTACAGCAACGTTCAAAGTGTTGGTACTGCCGTTTCAGCAATGCTTGGAACAGATGCTTTTGCAAAACTTCCAAAAGAACAAATGGTTGCCTTCACAAACAACTTCAAATCTGTATCTATGATCGGGGTTGCCATCATTGGTATCTTCCTTGCAGTGCAACACTTTAAAAACAACCAACGTACGGTTGTAGCTGCTCCAGCAAGCAATGTAGAAAGCGGGGAAATTGAAGATGACGAATTCTAAGAACTACAAACTCACTAAAGAGGATTTCAAACAAATCAACAAACGTAGCCTTTTCACCTTCCAATTGGGTTGGAACTACGAACGGATGCAGGCTTCTGGTTACCTTTATATGCTCTTGCCTCAGTTACGTAAAATGTACGGTGATGGCACTCCAGAATTGAAAGTATTGAAGAATTGCATACGCAATTCTTCAATACTTCACCATTCTTCCACACCATTATCACTGGTTTTGATTTGGCCTTGGAAGAAAAAGACGGTGTCAACTCTAAAGATGCAGTTAACGGGATCAAGACAGGTCTCATGGGACCATTTGCCCCTCTTGGAGACTCTATCTTTGGATCTTTGGTTCCAGCTATTATGGGATCTATCGCAGCAACAATCGCGTCACAAGGTCAACCATGGGGTATTTTCCTTTGGATCGCGGTAGCAGTAGCCTATGATATCTTCCGTTGGAAACAGTTGGAATTTGCTTATAAAGAAGGTACCAACTTAATCAACAACATGCAAAGTACCTTGACAGCTTTGATCGAAGCTGCTTCTGTACTTGGTATCTTCATGGTCGGTGCCTTGATCGCGTCTATGATCAATGTCGATGTATCATGGATGCCACACATCGGGGACAAAGCTATCGATATCCAAGACATGCTTAACTTGATCTTCCCACGTTTGGTTCCAGCTATCATCACAGGTGTAATCTATTGGTTGCTTGGACGTAAGGGTATGAACTCTACAAAAGCTATCTTGCTCATCATTCTTGCAGCAGTTGCTTTCTCAGCATTCGGTCATTTCTTCTTTGGAATGGCGTAATGGAGTAATTTATGAGTAAGCGATTAGTATTAATTAGCCACGGTCGTTTCTGTGAAGAGTTAAAACACAGTACAGAGATGATAATGGGCCCACAAGAGTCCATCCATAGTGTTGCCTTGCTTCCAGAAGAAGGACCAGATGATTTTTTGGCAAAATTTTTAGATACTATCAAAGATTTTGATGACTATCTGGTATTTGCAGATCTCTTGGGAGGCACACCATGTAATGTTGTTAGTCGCTTGATTATGGAAGGTAAAGAAATTGAACTCTATGCTGGTATGAATTTACCAATGGTCATTGAGTTTATCAATTCTTCCTTGATCGGCGCCGACAGCAACTATCAAGAAAAAGCGGCCGAAAGCATTGTTAAAGTCAACGACCTCTTAGCAGGATTTGCTGACGATGATGAAGACGAGTAGGCAGGTGTCGAAAAAAGTCTTGTAGACACCAGTCACTATTTAGGGATTTATAGACTACAAATGAGGGGAGAGGGAGCTTTTCCTCTCCTCTTTTTTAAAAATAAATGTTTGAAAACATTCGAATAAAATAGAAAGGAAACAAAAAAGAAAATGCTTAATTATTCAAGAGAGCAATTAGTAGACTTAGGAGCTGAAATCACCACGCGCGAAATCCACCAACAACCACAAGTTTGGCAGACAGCCTTCGATGCTTATAAAGCTCACCAAACCGAAATTGAGGCATTCTTAGACTCGATTGATGGTAAGCATGACTATATCAAGGTTATCTTTACTGGGGCGGGTACTTCAGCCTATGTGGGGGATACTTTGATTCCCTATCTCAGAAGTATTTACGATGAGCGAAAATGGAATTTCAACTCGGTTGCGACAACGGATATTGTAGCCAATCCTTTGACTCATTTGCGTAAGCATGTTCCGACAGTCTTGGTTTCCTTTGCTCGTAGTGGTAATTCTCCTGAGAGTGTAGCAACAGTCGATTTAGCTAAACAGTTGGTAGATGAGCTTTATCAGGTAACAATTACCTGTGCAGCAGAAGGGAAATTAGCCCAGCAGGCTCATGGAGACGAGAGAAACCTGCTCTTGCTCCAACCATCTCCATCCAACGATGCTGGTTTTGCTATGACATCGAGCTTTACTTCTATGATGCTAACGGCTTTACTAGTCTTTGATAAATCCGAACTTGCAGTAAAAGAGGAAAAAGTTGCGTCTTTGATTGCTTTAAGCCAGCAAACTTTAGACCGAGTAGATGAGATTCAAAATTTGGTAAACTTAGACTTTAATCGTGTAATCTATCTTGGAGCAGGCTCCTTCTTTGGTCTAGCCCATGAAGCTCAATTGAAGATTCTAGAATTGACGGCCGGCCAAGTGGCAACAATGTATGAAAGTCCAGTTGGCTTCCGACATGGACCAAAATCCTTGGTCAACGAGCAGACAATTGTCCTGATCTTTGGATCAAAAGATCCATATACCAAGCAATACGACCTAGATTTAGTCAGGGAAGTTGCTGGAGATGAGATTGCCCGCAAGGTTATTTTGCTGACAGACAAGGCAGAAGGATTGGCAAAAGTAGAAGAAGTAGAAATGGCAAGTGAATTACTGGATGATGTCTATCGGACCTTCCCTTATATCATTTATGGCCAGCTTTTTGCTTTGCTTACTTCTTTGAAAGTTAAAAATCGACCAGATACACCTTCGCCAACTGGTACAGTTAACCGTGTTGTGCAGGGAGTTGTTATTCATCCCTTTGCCAAATAGGAAAAAGAGGATTAATTGCAGTGCTTGGCTTTACTCAATAGGATTTGAGTTAACAAGATTCTTTCCAAAAGTGCCCACAGCTGGTTTGATAAAGTAGAAAAAACTCTTTAAAAAGTAGGTATTTTTAAGACGGGTACTGTGTTATAGTAAAAGAAGTATGGGATAGGAATTTCTAAAAAAGATTCTGAGTTCCCTCTTTTACATTTTCATCACAAGGAGTTATTATGAAATCGTATCAAAAAACTATATTTGGAGAGTTTCAAGGGCAAAACATTTTTCGCTTCACCTTTGAAAACGATCTGGGCTATCGTCTCAGTGTTATGAACTATGGAGCGACGATACTGGAATACCAAACACCAGATAAAAAAGGCCAGTTTGCTAATGTTATTTTAGGATTTGATCAATTTAAAGATTATATTGGCAATAGCCCTAAACATGGAGCTAGTATTGGACCTGTAGCTGGTCGTATTGCCGGGGCAAGTTTTGAATTGGGTGGAGAAACCTATCATCTAGAAGCCAATAATGGTCAAAATTGCAATCACAGTGGATCGACTGGTTGGGACAGTGCTGTTTTTCAAGTGGAAGAAGTCACTGACGAAGGCCTAGTTCTTTTTACAGAAAGAGCAGATGGGACTGGAGGTTTTCCAGGTCATCTCAAGGTTTGGATTTCTTATACACTTTCTGAAAAAGGGGAGCTGGAAATTTCTTATCAGGTACAAACTGACCGAGATACTCTTATCAATCCAACCAACCATAGCTATTTTAATCTTTCAGCTGATTTTGCTCAGACCATTGATGACCATGTCTTTCAGGTGGATAGCCTGGGGGTTTATCCAATTGCGGCGGATGGAGTACCAGCTAAAGAGACAGAAACAAGTGATTTTGTAAAGCATCTGCAGCAAGCTATGCTCCTGAAGGACCTCTTTGCTGAAAAGGATGAGCAAGTTCGATTGGTGTCAGGCCTAGATCATCCTTTTGCACTAAAACCAGGACATGAAACGGCAGGCTTCCTCTATCATCAGGAATCTGGGCGTTTTTTGACCTTTAAGACAGAAGCACCATGTTTGGTAGTTTATACCGCAAATTGTGTTGATGAAGCAATCCGCTTTGGTGGTCAAACAATGAAACAGTACAATGGAGTAGCTCTTGAAATGCAGGCTCTTCCTGATGCTATACATAGCCATCAGAAAGACCAGGTCATTGTTAGGGCTGGTCAGGAGTTTACCAGCACAACCACTTATCATGCAATTGCTAAATAAAAAATAGGCTGGGATATCTATCCTTGCCTATTTTTTTATGTATTCATATCCATCCACAGACGGATGCAGTTTTTGGTGGAAGTGTTAAAATAATTTTACTCAGCAACAGACAGCTCGATACTTCCGGCGCTATCTCTTACAAAAACTTTTCCGCTACTCTTATCCAGTTGGCGTTTCAGTTTAGAACCAACCTCGTCATTTTCACCTGTGATAGATTGAAAATTGTGGGGGACAGTGATGCTACCCATGCTTGTTTCTATATCAAATGAAAGAGTTTCAAGGCTTTCTTTGACTAAGTTTAGCTCAATGTCACCTAAGCTATTGTCAATATTGATATCGCCTGACAGAGTGAGTTGCTGAGAGTTAATGCTACCTGATGAAAGCTTAATTGTGCTATCTGATAGTTTACTTTTATTTAGGTTGATATCCCCTAGAGAATTTGTTAAATACCCTTTTTCAACAGTAGTGTTATCGATAGTCACACTGCCTGATGAGAGCTTAAGATCCAATTTTTGGATGGTCAGATCAGATAAAGAGACATCTCCAAGAGAATTCGATAAGTCTCCCGTGGAAATCGTACTGTTTTTGACGGTTAGGCTACCTGCTGAAAGACTGAGGTCTAATTTTTGAACGGTCAAGCCAGATAGGGAAACGTCACCTAGACTGCTGTTGCCTTTAAGGGTTGAAAGTTTTGTTCCCTTAGGTAGGCTGAGGGTAACTGTTGAACGTCCTCCTTCGTTGTCAAAAAGGTTCAAGATAGAACGGATGCCACTGCTCCAGCCGAAAGTTATCAGGGGCCTTGGTTGCTGAATTTTTAGGGTTCCTTGATTGGCTGAGGTAACAATTCGCTCAGAAGCTTCCTTGCCTTGATAATAGGTCAAATGAGTTTTATCATCTTCTGATTCTTCAATGACTAGGTTTCGATTTCCGAGATCGATATCCAGAGCAGAAATATCGGAGAAGTCCTCGCTCTTTTTACTGTATTTGGTATGATTGGCTTGCAATAAGTGGTTTATACCACCGGTTGCAGTTCCTGTAGCAATCAAAGCACCTCCTAGTAGGCATGATGAGATTCCGACAGTTAGTAATGTTTTTTTCCAGTTAGGCATGGCGTGCTCCTTTCTTTGAAAGTCGTTTCGCTAGCTTGATAAAGTTGTTTTTGGTGAACTGTATGAGCGGTGAAACACCTAAAGCGCAGAAAGCGGATAGTCCAAAACCTAGAAGGCTGATTCCAATAGTAAGTAGGAAGCTAGGAATCGAAACTCCTAGTGAGATGGTCAGGCTGTCCCAGATCGAGCTGATACCAAAGACAAAAAAGGCGAATGAGCCGATAGCTAGGACAAAAGCAAAGACTCCGATCAAGAAGAAGAAGACGAAGACTAAAATAGCGACAACCAGAGCTAGCGGAATAGCTAGAGGTGCTGCTAGAATAGATAGGATAGCAATTTGAATAACATTCTTAGTATTCTTTGGCTCGTCTTCTTCTATGATCTTATCTAAGAGGTTGACCATGATTTCATGTGCAGCTTCACGAGGACTACCAAGTTCGGCTATGACTTGGGCTTCGTTTTCAGGGCCTGCTTCATCAAAATATTCAATAAAGTAGTCCATAGCTTCTTGATAATCGTGTCTGGGGAGTTTCTTCAGATATTTATCTAACTGAGCGAGATATTCAGTTCTTGTCATGATGGATGTTCCCTTCTATAATATTGTTGATTGTACTAATATACTGATTCCATTCTTCTCTGAGCTTGTTGAGCTGGTCGAGCCCTGCACCTGTGAGAGAATAATATTTTCTTTTACGACCTTGAAACTCTTGTGAGTAGGTGGTTAGGTAGCTATTCTTTTCTAATTTTTTCAGAATTGGGTAAAGAGTGGACTCTTTGATATTGGCTAATAGTTTAATGGTCTGACTGATTTCATAACCATAGGAATCTTCTTTTTCTACGAGGGCCAAAATGAGAAACTCAATTAGGGCTGATGAGGTTGGGAAGTAATACACATTTTTTCCTCCTTTATCAATATAAAAAATATTTATATATAATTATTTTATATATAAATTATATACATAATAAAATGACTTGTCAAGAAAATATATAAAAATTTTATATATAAATTTTTTCACTTAGAAACAAAATAGATTTAGGATTGAAAACTGAGTGAATAAAATGGTAAAATAGAGTATATTTATTGAATGATTTGGAATGACGAATGAAAAAACATCAAACAATTTACACTTTTTTGTGGAGAACCCTGCTTTATTTTGTTATCTTTTTAGCACTTCTCTATTTCTTTAGTTACCTGGGCCAAGGCCAGGGTGGCTTTATTTACAATGAATTTTAAGATTAAAAGAGGTATCCTTTCGTGACGAATACGACCATTAACGATATGATCGAAACAATTGAGCACTATGCTCAGACACAACCAGACTTCCCTGTATACAATGTATTGGGGGAGGTTCATACATACGCTGACTTGAAGGCTGATTCAGATTCGCTAGCAGCTAAGATTGACAGTCTAGGTCTACCTGCTAAATCTCCTGTCGTGGTCTATGGGGGCCAAGAGTATGAGATGCTTGCGACCTTTGTAGCCTTGACCAAGTCAGGTCATGCTTATATTCCGATTGATAGTCATTCAGCTTTGGAGCGCGTGGCAGCAATTGTAGAAGTTGCTGAGCCAAGCTTGATCATTGCAATTGCAGACTTTCCTATGGAAGTAACTGTTCCAAGCCTGAGTTTAACAGAATTACAGGCAAGCTTTGCGCAAAAAACAGCTTATGAAATCACTCATTCTGTCAAGGGAGATGATAATTACTACATCATCTTTACCTCTGGAACAACAGGAAAACCCAAAGGTGTTCAAATTTCCCATGACAATTTGCTGAGCTTTACCAACTGGATGATTACGGATAAAGAGTTCGCAACGCCTGCGCAACCGCAAATGTTGGCTCAGCCACCTTACTCTTTTGACTTGTCTGTGATGTACTGGGCACCGACTCTGGCTTTGGGAGGAACGCTGTTCGCCCTTCCAAGTGCTATTACGCAAGACTTTAAGCAACTCTTTGAAACTATTTTGAGCTTGCCGATTGCTATCTGGACCTCAACACCATCTTTTGCAGATATGGCCATGCTCTCAGATGATTTCAATAGTCAAAAGATGCCGGGTCTGACTCATTTCTACTTTGATGGAGAAGAGTTGACAGTCAAGACAGCTCAAAAACTGCGTGACCGTTTCCCAAATGCTCGTATCATCAATGCCTATGGACCGACAGAAGCGACTGTGGCTTTATCAGCTATGGCTGTTACAGATGAAATGCTAGCTACCATGAAACGTCTGCCAATCGGCTATACTAAGGAAGATTCTCCGACCTTTATCATTGATGAAAACGGCAAGAAGCTTCCAAATGGTGAGCAAGGAGAAATCATCGTATCTGGTCCAGCAGTTTCTAAAGGCTATATGAACAATCCAGAAAAAACAGCAGAGGCTTTCTTTGAATTTGAAGGCTTGCCTGCTTATCATACTGGAGATGTGGGTTCCATGACTGATGAAGGACTCTTGCTTTACGGCGGTCGGATGGATTTCCAAATTAAGTTTAATGGCTACCGCATCGAGCTGGAGGATGTTTCACAAAATCTTAATAAATCAAAATACATTGATTCGGCAGTGGCTGTGCCTCGCTATAACAAGGACCACAAAGTACAAAATCTTTTGGCCTATGTTATCTTAAAAGATGGGGTGGCAGAACAGTTTGAGCGTGAGATTGATATTACAAAAGCTATTAAGGAAGACTTGGAAGATATCATGATGTCTTATATGATGCCATCTAAATTCCTTTATCGTGAATCTTTACCTCTGACACCTAATGGTAAGATCGATATCAAGGGCTTAATCAGCGAGGTCAATAACCGATGATGGAAATTTTAAAACAACTTCCTCACCTAGAACCTTACGGCGACCCCCAATATTTTGTATATATTATCTTAGCAGTTCTACCTATCTTCATCGGGCTCTTCTTTAAAAAAAGATTTCCGCTTTATGAAGTCTTGGTAAGCCTAGCCTTCATCATCTTTATGTTGGTAGGACCCGACCTGACTCAGTTTCTTGCCTTTATCTTTTACGTAGTTTGGCAGACCTTTTGGCTCTTTCTTTACAAGTTTTATCGCAAAAGATGGGATAATAAGTGGGTCTTCTATCTGCACGTTTTCTTGGCAATCTTGCCCTTAACGATTGTGAAAGTCACACCAGCTATTCAAGATCACCATCAGTCCTTGCTAGGTTTTCTGGGGATTTCCTATCTGACCTTCCGATCTGTTGGTATGATGATGGAGCTACGAGATGGGGCTCTGACAGACTTTAGTCTTTGGGAGTTTTTGCGCTTCATGCTCTTTATGCCCACCTTCTCTAGTGGGCCGATTGATCGCTTTAAACGTTTCAATGAAGATTATGTTCAGATTCCTGATCGAGAAGAACTTCTTAATATGCTTGAGAAAGCCGTGCACTATATCATGCTAGGTTTCATGTATAAGTTTGTCCTGGCTCATATCTTTGGACATTTGCTTTTGGGACATGTCAAGACCTATGCACTTTATACAGGCGGTTTCTTCAACTTAGGAACACTGGGTGTTATGTATGTCTTTGGTTTGGATCTCTTTTTCGACTTTGCAGGCTATTCTATGTTTGCGGTGGCCATTTCCTATCTAATGGGGATTAAGAGTCCGATTAACTTTGACAAACCCTTTCTCTCTCGGGATTTAAAGGAATTTTGGAATCGTTGGCACATGAGTCTGTCCTTCTGGTTCCGTGACTTCATCTTTATGCGAATAGTCATGGTCCTGATGCGCAATAAGGTCTTTAAAAACCGAAACGTTACCTCGGGAGTGGCTTATTTGATCAACATGACCATCATGGGCTTTTGGCATGGTGTAACCTGGTATTATGTGGCTTATGGAGTTTTCCATGGCTTTGGTCTGATTATTAATGATGCTTGGATTCGCAAGAAAAAGACCATCAATAAAGAACGAAAGACCAAGGGCTTAGCACCTTTACCGGATAACAAATGGACTCAAGCTCTTGGTATGGTTATTACCTTCCATGTTGTTATGCTGTCATTCTTAATCTTCTCAGGATTTTTGAATGATCTTTGGTTTAAAAAATAAAAATAAATGAGGAAAATACAATGGATGTAAAAGCAGAAGTAATCGAAATTATCGATGAATTATTTATGGAAGATGTCTCTGACATGATGGATGAAGATTTGTTCGATGCAGGTGTCCTAGATAGCATGGGAACAGTTGAATTGATTGTAGAATTGGAAAATCGTTTTGATATTCGTGTACCTGTTTCTGAATTTGGTCGCGATGACTGGAATACGGCCAATAAAATCGTTGAAGGTGTAACGGAGCTTCGTAATGCTTAAACGATTATGGCTGATTTTGGGGCCAGTTTTTTGCGCGCTACTGATGGTAGTTGCCTTGCTATTTTTCTATCCTATTAACTACAATCATAATTATGAGAGTGAAAAGCGTTCAGCCGTCACTTTAACGGCAGAAAATTTCAAAAATCGAACCCAAAAGAGTAAGGCTTTGACAGATGAGGAACATCGTTTTGTCCCTTTCTTTGGTTCGAGTGAATGGCTACGCTTTGACAGTCTGCACCCGGCTGTTTTAGCAGAAAAATATGACCGTTCTTACCGACCTTATTTCCTAGGTCAGCGTGGCGCGGCCTCTCTCAATCAGTACTTTGGTATGCAGCAGATTCTGCCACAACTGGAAAATAAAACAGCTGTCTATGTGGTATCGCCCCAGTGGTTTACCAAGAAGGGATATGATGCTTCGGCTTTCCAGCAATACTTTAATAGTGATCAGCTGACCAGCTTTTTGAGGCAACAGAGCGGGGATCGTGCCGCCCAATACGCGGCGCAGCGTCTCTTGCAACTATATCCTAACATTGCTATGAAAGATAATGTTCAAAAATTGGCTAATCGGCAAAAATTGACGAGCTTTGATCGTTCTTTTATCCGTTTTATGGCACGGATCAATCGGCGAGAAGATGCCTTTTTCAGCAATTTTGTCGCAGCTAATAACGACAATTATGAAAAATTTGTATTGTCTAAGCTGAAGAATCTGCCAGACAAATTTTCTTATGATGCCTTGGAAGAGGTCGGAACAGAAGAAGCTAAGAAAAACACTAGTAGCAATGATCTTGGAATTGAAAACAAATTCTATAAGAATCGTCTAAAAAAAGCCTTGAAACGCCTCAAGGGTTCTCAGCGGAATCTATCCTATGTGCAATCTCCTGAATACAATGATTTGCAATTGGCTTTGGATCAGTTTGCTAAATCTAAGACCAATGTTCTCTTTGTTATTCCTCCAGTCAATGCCAAATGGATGGAATATACGGGGCTGAGTCCAGAAAAGTATCAGCAGGCTGTTGAGAAAATCAAATATCAGCTGACCGAACAAGGTTTTAATAACATTGCTGATTTTTCGAAGGATGGCGACAAGTCTTACTTTATGCAGGACACCATACATATGGGCTGGCTAGGTTGGCTTGCTTTTGATAAGGTCGTGGACCCATTTGTGGCAAATCCACAGCCTGCGCCGGCTTACAAGCTCAATGACCGTTTCTTTAGCCAGGAATGGGCCCAATATACTGGTGAACCAGAAGAATTTAAATAGTATTCTTTCAAGATGGGGACTGGGACAAGAATGTTTCAGTCTCCTTTCTTATAATGTAATGATTGGAAAGGCTCAAGAAACTAGCCATCATTCGGTAAGGGAGGAAAAGATGAAGATACGCCTATCCAAAGAAGAAGATCTAAAAGTCATCATGGAGATCTATGCTCTAGCTCGTAAGTTTATGAGAGAGCAAGGAAATCCGACTCAGTGGGGAGAGGATTATCCCAGCAAACTATTGATAGAGGCAGACATAAGCTCTCATCAGTCCTTCGTTGTAGAGGAGGATGGAAAGATAGTAGGGACGTTCGCTTTTATCATAGGAGAGGATCCAACTTATCAAGTCATTGAAAAGGGAGCCTGGCGTTCGACAGAGCCTTATGGAACGATCCATCGTATCGCTTCAAACGGCCAAGTCAAAGGTCTGGCACGTCAGGTTTTTGATTTTTGCTATCAGGAGATTCCCCATCTACGGATCGATACTCATGCAGATAATAAGCCCATGCAAGCAGCTATCTTGTCTTATGGCTTTACTGAGTGTGGCATCATTTATGTTGCAGACGGAAGTCCTCGGTTAGCTTATGATTACTATCGGTAAATGAAGGCATCTGCTGAGGAGCAGATGTTTTTTTCAAGAAAAGGACTTGGCGATATTACTAGCTTTCTGTCTCTCAAATTTTTTCATACCGGTTTTCGGGTGCTCTTTTGTCTTACCTATTTTAAAAAATTTGCCGATTTATTTGAAGATAGGGTGAGAAAATGATGTTATTTTAAGAAAAAAAATAGGATAAAAGGGAGAGAAAAATCGGAAATAATACGGATGAAAAGTAAAAGGAATCAAACTAAAAAATGTACTAGAATGTCTTTTTTGTAAATGCTTATAAAAAATATTGATTTAAAAGTGGGATTTAATATCGTTTGTCATTAAAAAAATTAGTGTGGCAAACACGATAAAATAGCTAAATTAAAAGTTTGTTTTTTTAATAGTAGATAAAATAAAACAGATGTTATTTTACAGTTTTGTTACGTTTGCGCAATAGCTTAAAAAGCCTTAAAAACAAGGGTTATGGCATTAGAAAATAAATAGAAGTATAGAGAATCAGAATTATTGTTGCAGAATTGCAATATAATACATATATTTGTAATTGACGTGAAGTGTATTTTAGTATAACATAGGTACAAATATACTGTTTAAGTGTATTAGTCTTTAAAAAACAAAGGAGAAAAGATATGGCAGGAGCTATTTCACTTACCCCAGAAGAACTACGTTCACAAGCGAACGTTTATACCTCAGCTGCAAGCAGCATTGAAGCAGAGATTCAAAAAGTGTCAAGCACTAATGATACAATTGCATCAACATGGCAAGGTCAAGCATTTAACGCATATCTTGAACAGTTTGAACAATTGAGAGCAAACGTGAAGCAAATGGAAGAACTCCTTGTGAGTGTAAACCAACAACTTGTTGCTTATGCTAATACTGTAGAAGAGCGTGATGCAGCTGATAAAGCATCATTCGGTTTTTAAAAGAAACTAATCATTGCCAGTGCTCTATGTTGAGTGCTGGCTATTTTAATAAAATTTTTAGGAGTGAAAATGTCCCGTTTGAGTGAAAAACATAGAAAAATAATCTCAATTTCTGTTGTATTAATTACTTTAATAGTGATGGCAGGAAGCTTTATTTACATAGCTTTTAAAGACCCTTCTGTGACTCAAGTTGTAGGGAAGGAATCTTCAGAAGCGCGATATGTTTTGGTAAATGAAGATGACGGCTGGGAATTTGAGAATAAAAATTACCAACTAGGGCGTGATTTTGTCACTTTTATTTCTCAGGATGAACAGAATAAGTGGGCGACATCAAATCGTAGTCAAGCCAAAGCAGGCATTGAGAGTGGAGAATACGATGCAATGATTGTTATTCCTAAAAATTTTTCTCAAACAGTGCTGTCTCTCCAAAGTATCGATCCACAAAAGGCTAATATAGAATATCGGATTAGGAATGGACAAAACCAAGTAACTCAGCAAGTTATTGAAAAAAATATCAATAGCATTTTATACAACTTTAATACAAGAATTGTACAAATGTACTTTTCAAGTATCGTTGCTAGTCTTTCAGACGCACAACAAAATGTCACTGGCATAGTGGAGATAGAATCTCAGCATTCAAATTATTTGAAGTCGAAAATCCAGACACCATTTCAGACTTTACCACAATCTATCAGTAGTGCATCAGCTTTAGCTAATTCCTTACAATCAAGTAGTACAGCTGTAGAATCTGAACAGAAAGGTTTTGTATCTTCAGTTACATCGCTGGTAAATGGAAACGCTGAGGAAGTTGGGGGAATTGCTGACTCAATTCAACCTGAAGATAAAGGAGCAAACTCGAATTCGAACAAGGATAATTATCAATTGAATGGTTTAGATAATTATTATTCTAAAATGACAAAACAGTTCGCAACACTAGGAGGGAGAGAGTTATCAGAGTTAGATCAAGATAAAGCCAAAGATTCCTCTCCTAAAATTCAGGGGCCTTTATTGCCTCAAGATCCAGAAAACGAAAGAACTCCAAACGCCAGTATCTATGAACGTTTTTTGGAAATTTCGAAACAATACGAAAAAGCTCAGGCGGTAGCTCGAACATCAGTAGAAGCCAATATTAAAAAATTAGAGGGTCAAATTACGGATCTTCAAAATTTACAACAGGTAATTGCTTCAAAATATTATGGAGATAGCAAATTAACTCCTGATACAGCAAGTATTGACAATGTAAAAGAAGCAATCGCTGCTTTAATGAATCCAGATAAGGGATCTAAGCTAGATAAGGACTATTTAGCAAAACTTAATGCAGAAGTAAGTGCTACTCCAGCATCTTCACTATCTTCGTTGATAGATGCTCTTGTCTCTAAAAATGTAATTAGTGAAGACCAAGCAAACCTCTATAAAACAGAATTGACTCTAGTCAATCGTTATTCAACTGATTTTGGTGTAGGGACAGGCACGACCACTTCATATAATTTTATGAACCGTGGAGAAGCTACTCAATCTGATGTGTTCCAAACAACTGCTACCTTTAATATTGCAACTAGCGGGGATACCATTTCTTTAGGCGGTGAAGGAGTTACAATTTCAAACGGTGGAGCTGTTGCGTCTCAAATTCAAGCAAGTTTAAATCAGCAACTCGCACCATTTGGTAAAGAGGCTGTTGTTTCAGGATCTTCTAATGGTTTTGCTGTTTCGATTCATAATACAGCAGTTGTAAACACTGCTGTTGAAGACAAGCCAGCAAACCAAGGGTCAGATAAACAAACTGAGGATACTCAGGACAAAGATTCTAACCGTGATGATAAAGTGCAGAACCAAGAGGTGAAGGAACCTGTAGTTCCAAGTTCTTTGCCAGTTACGGTAACTGTAGGTCTATCTTGGTCGCCACAACAAACAGAGAAGCGTTCTTATCAGGAAGTCGATTATCAATGGGCGAATAGTAATGGCAGCGTTGCTTCTGGGAAGTTAGCAGTATTCGATGCTAAAAATGATACACTTGTTCAAGACTTACCAGTAATTCTTAATAACTTCTCATCTTTAGATAAGGCTGCTCAACAAATTACAACAATTTTTTCGGATCCCTCAGATTCGATTGCGACCTTTGCACAACGTGTTCAAAATAGCAATGTTTCATTAGGAGATTTGGCTAGTCCAAATTCAATCTATTACCGCTACAATAATATTGATAAAAAAGACTTGGCTAAATCTGTTTCGGATGAATTTGCTGAAGCTTATAAAAAAGACGGAGATTATTTATATTCTGAATTAAACAAGAGGATATCAGATATTTCTACTGTTCTAGGATCTCCTGACTCAACAGAAGATTCCGAGAAAGAATTGAGTTTGTATGGTTTATTGAAATCTATTCCAGATAAAAATGAGTATTATGATTTAGTTTTAGAATTAGGAAAATGGTATGATACTGCGAAGGAAACGTTAGATGACTTTTATAAGTCAGATACAACTTCTAGAGCTGAACAAGAGATTGCTAACACTTCCAAGTTGGAAGGAATTGCTACACAACTGAGAAATATCCAAAAATCAGCAAAAGATATCTCGAAACAAACAGAGGCTACTGCAGATGGTCTACCTAAAATGGATGACCTTGTGAAGAGTTTTACAACTGATGCAAATCAATTAGAGCAAGAAGTTAATGGCGTATTGGAAAATGTCAATAAGTATGCATCTAATACGGATTCTAGTTTGTCTGATAATCAAAAATATGCTGAGGCTTTCAATAAGGTGCTAGCTAATACTAAGAACGGTGGAGGAGATAATGCAAAAGTCTTTAATTTCCTATCTTCTCCGATTGAGGTAAGTGCAATTCGGGGATCAACAGCAAAAGTTTCCATCATCCCTTACTATATGACTATTGTGAGTGCTTTACTTACTATCTCAATCAGTTTCTTTACGATTTATTTGATGAGACCTCGTAGCATTAGTGAAGGAGACAAACTACAGACCCCGTCACGCATCTGGTACAACCTACCTAATACGGCTAAGATTGCATCCATTGCTGTAGTATCATCTTTAGCCTTTGCTTTGATAACATCATCTATGCTTCGTTCTGTATCAAAATTAGTATGGGTTCTTTATACCTTCTTACTATTATTCATCTTGATTAATCTATTTGTATTTCTGTTACGCAAATTTGAGAGAACAATAACTTTATATTGTTTTACTTTCTTATTAGGAATTTATTTACTATTGATGCCAATCATAGGTTCATCGACAAAACCTGGAACATTTGTTTCATTGCTTTATCGTTTTTCACTGTTTCAAAATATTGAAAATGGATATGTTGCATTGATGAATGGCCTAGGAATTGGATTCTTTACAATTTTCATTTTATTCTTATCGGCCGTTGCTGTAATACTATTAAATTTATTTATCAAGCCGAATAAGGTGGAATCAGTTTAGGAGTTAACAGTGTCTAGAAATAAAATTACAATAACTTTCTATACTCTCTTAGTTATAATAGGACTAGCAATTACTATTGAGTCTGCTTTTGCAGATGATAAATCATCTCTTGAAATTCATAATGATGTAATTTATGGTGGCGATCAAGAACAAAAACAGTATGAATACTATGGAAACCAGGCTGATTTGTTTCTTGGGAAAAAGGAAGAACAAAACAAGGCCTTCAAAAAGGAAGAAAAGCGTCAATTTAATGAATTGACTGATAAGATGTTTCGGGAGGAGTGGAACCAAAATAAAAGTGATGCTCCATCAAAAGATCAATTATTTCAGGAAAATTATTCTTTTCCAGAGTTTATAACAAATGATTCTGAAGCTACATCGGATTCATTGATAAAAGCTTTGTATACTAGCTTACTTTTGCTAGGATCAACCTTGATAGTATTCATTGGTTGGAAGCTAGGGAGCGTATTCTCTAATTTTCAGTTACAAAATAAGGAGCAATCTTGATGAATCCCCCAACAATTACAGTAGAACTTGAATATAGAAATCAAACTTATGATGTGATGGTTCCAATGGCAGTGACAACTAATCGTTTAAAAGACTTACTTAGAGAGGCGTTAGTTTTGAAGAAAGTCGTTTTGCCAGAGCAATTTGATTTAGTTTTAAAGAATAAACCATTTTTATTAGCTCCTTCAGCTGTTTTGTCTGAATATCCCGTTGGGAATGGTGACCAACTTGAAGTTGTTACACGCGTAGAATAGAGAGGTAGACCTGTGGCGCAGATGAAAGAATATTATCCTGAGTTAGATATAAATGTTGAGGATGACAGACTGGACGTCCGTTTGAAGGCCAATCAATTTAAAATAAATGAATTGCCACAATATCAAACATTCTTAGAGAAAGATGTACACTTTTTAGCGGGAGAGGTGTCGGAGGTGACCGAAGAGGAACTTCGGGTTACGTATGAGATTGAAACTTCTTCTATTCCACTAGTTACCGCTCTGGAAAAGCTGTCTTTAATTGATAGATTAGTCTTAGCTCAAAAGATGCAATTTTTATCTCGTTATTCACAGACTTTGACGGTGCCATACATTCATCCGAATAACTTTTTTGTTTTAGGTGAATATGTTAAAGTTGCTCATAGAGGCTTCTCTACAGCTGTGATGCCCTTTGTAGAAAATGAGGACTATTTTAAATCATATCGAGCCCTCATTCTTTACATTATCAATCCGAGATTGGATTTCTACGATTTAATTAATGGCTCGAGTGCTCTTAAGAATCCATTTTCTCAAGAGATTCAACAAGCACAGAATTTTACTGAATTAAATGAATCGTTGAATCAACAAGTTGCAATACAGGTTCAAAAAAGATTAGAAGAGAATATCTACACGCCTAAAAATGAATTTAAGATATATAAATGGGGAATGATCTCGTTTGGAATTTTGTTCTTAGTTCTTGCTGTGGTATCTGGCTTTTATCTAGTAAACACAATTCCTTATAAAGATAGAATCATTTCAAGTGAGATTTATTATACAAATCATGAATATTCTAAGGCTTTAGAAACTTTAGAAAAAGATAATCCAAAGAACTTTCCTAAAGGGACACAGTATGCTTTAGCTGTTAGTGCCATTAAAGAAGATAATCTTAGTAGTGATCAGAAGGAAAATATCTTAAAAAATATTTCTATGAAGACTAATGAAACTATTCTTCTGTATTGGATTTATATTGGATTTGGAGACTATGAAAAAACGCTAGATGCTGCTCAAAATATAGGAGATAATCAATTGATTTTATACGCCTATAGAAAATTGTACAGTCATGTTAGTGGAGATTCTAAAATGAAAGGATCTGAAAAACAAGAAAAACTGAAAGAATATAAGGAACAAATTAAAAATTACGAAGAACTTTTGGAAGGAAAGGATGCTCATGAAGAACAAAAATAATTCCAACCAAATTTTTGATAGCAATAGAAGAACCCATTCAGAAGTTTTTTATGACGTATTTTTATTTGGGAATCAGTTTAAACACCTTGAGATTTCAGAAAACCTTCGCCAGATTCAAACAGAGAACGGCCTTATTTGCTTAGATGAAAACAATCAGCTGTTATTTAATGGGCAAGTATGGTCAGGAGAATTATTACAGCATTGCATAGCCTATCCTAAAGGTAAGTTGGATATTGTGTATACCAATATCCCACGAAATGAGTTTATTATTTCGGACTTAGCTTCTTCAGCTATTAAATTTAATACGACTGTTTTGGCTCGCTTCAAACCAGAAGCAAAAAACTACCATCATTTACAAGTCTTTTCTAATGGGGCCAAAGTATACATTAATGGAGAAAAAGTAGCCGATTTTGATGGTCATTTCAAAATAGGAGATAGGCTTGTAATAGATGGCGTAGTAATAGAAAGACGTCCAGATCAGTTCAAGATGATTGGACTGTTACAAGAATTTTATTTAAATTCGAAGCTATTTATTGAAGAAGCTTTACTAGAGGAGTATCCTGTTGATTTTCCCGATTATAGACGTAGTCCACGGATTTTCTTAAGACCTTCTGAGGATAGAGTTAGGCTCAACTCACCTAAAGGGAGGAAAGAGAAAAAACGTGGAGAAATACTTAGAACAATTGTTCCGCCTCTAGGAATGTTAGTGATGACGGGTGCAGTTACCATTATCAGTCGACGAAATCCAATTATGCTTTTAAGTATGGGAGGAGCCAGTCTTCTAACAGCAGCTTTTTCTGTGTCTAGTTATTGGACGTCTAAGAAAGAAACTGAAAAAGAAAATAAAATACAGGAAGAAAACTATCAAAACTATTTGGTAGAAAAAGAATCCGAGTTAGCAAAGCTGGCCGGGAAACAGAAAGAAGCACTGGAGTATAATTATCCTTCAGTGGCAGATTTGATTTCCCTACTTTGTTCTTATCGTTCTAGAATCTATGAGAAAATGCCTAGTCATGAAGATTTTTTAAATATTCGATTGGGGATTGGAGATGTAAAAAGTAGTTTTAGTGTAGATTTTTCAGAGCGAGAGCAGACAGACGAATGGGAACAATTTGTAAAAAAAGAGATAGTAGAGAAGTATAAACACATTGCTCAATCTCCTATCATTATTTCTTTACGTGACCAAACCTTAGGTTTAGCGGGTTCGCTAGTTTATCTCAATACTGCAATCCAAACGATTCTCTTTCAAATAGCTGCAATGCATTCTTATCATGATGTTCAGTTTGTCTCTTTACTATCTGATGAGGATTATAAGAAATCCTGGGAGGCTTGGAGGTGGTTGCCACACTTCCAGCTCCATAATCTGAATTTAAGAGGTTTAATCCACAATGAACAGACAAGAGATGTTGTTTTAAATTCTTTTTATCAGATTATTGTAAAAAGACGCCAGATGGTTAGAGAAAATGCCTCTAAATCTGCAGCGTTAAAGTTTAGCCCTCATTATGTGCTGACGATTTTGGATGATTCATATTTGCTTGGTCACGGTCTTAATGAGTTTTTAGCAGAAGACATGACTCAATATGGGGTGACAGTCATTTGGGGGAAAGAAAATCTATCAATGCTCCCTGAGACGGCTACAGCAGTTATTGAATACCAAAACAACGAAACGGCTACATTAGTGAATGATAACCGAGAATACGTGAACCAAGTGTTTGTTCCAAATAAATGGGACGATAGAATCAATGACGCCATTCATAAACTAGCCAATCTAAATCACGTTGAGGTTGAAAAAAATTCCATTCCTGAGGCAATTAGCTTTTTAGGATTGTATAATGTAAAAACAGTCGACGATCTTAATATTCCTAGCCGCTGGTCTGTAGCAGATACTTCAAAAACTCTAGCAGTCCCACTTGGATTACGTGGAAAAGACGATATTGTCTACCTGAATTTACATGAAAGAGCTCATGGCCCTCATGGTCTGGTAGCAGGTACGACAGGTTCAGGGAAATCTGAAATCTTACAAAGTTATATTTTGAGTTTAGCTGTTAACTTTGCACCTGAAGATGTCGGATTTTTACCGATTGACTTTAAAGGTGGGGGGATGGCGAATCTTTTTGCTAAATTACCTCACTTGATGGGAGCCATCACGAATCTGGACGGAGCGGCATCTGCGCGTGCTCTGAAGAGTATTCGTGCGGAACTTCAAAAGCGTCAACGGGAGTTTGGTCGCTTTGGGGTCAATCATATCAATGCTTATACAAAACTGTATAAAGAAGGCAAGAGATTGTCAGGGACACAAGAAGCGAAAGATTATCCTCAAAAGCCTATTCCTCATCTGTTCTTGATTTCAGATGAATTTGCTGAATTGAAACAAAATGAACCAGAATTCATGGCAGAATTAGTATCGACTGCTCGTATCGGTCGATCACTTGGGGTTCATTTAATCTTGGCTACACAGAAGCCCAGCGGGGTAGTAGACGATCAGATTTGGTCCAACTCTCGCTTTAAACTAGCTCTTAAAGTAGCCGATGAGTCAGATTCAAAAGAAATCATTAAGACACCAGATGCTGCAAGTATCATTCAGCCGGGACGTGCTTATCTACAAGTTGGTAATAACGAAATTTACGAATTATTCCAATCTGCTTGGAGTGGTGCAAATTACCAACCAAATAGCTCGAATGAAAAGAAAATAGATGAACGGATTTGGCTTATCAATGATTTAGGACAAGCGGAGCTATTAAGTTCTGACCTGTCTGCTGGGGAAGACTATCAAGAGACTTCAGACGATGAGCGTACAGAATTGACTGCAGTAATCGATGAAATTTCTGATTTTGCTACTGGGAATGACGTGATTCTTCCAGATAAGCCATGGTTGCCGCCACTTGCTACAGAGATACTGACGCCAAGCATAGATTATCAGCTTCAATGGAAAGAGCCTCGTAAACTATCCGTTCCTTTTGCTCTTTTAGATATACCAGAAAAGCAAGAACAGGTTGTCTTTGATTTTGACTTAGAAGAATATAGCCATTTTGCTATTTTGGGTTCAGCTGGCTTCGGTAAGTCTACGGCTTTGCAAACATTTGTTTTAAATATGGCTCGGATGAATTCTCCAGAGCAAGTCCATTTCTATCTATTTGATTTTGGAACAAATGGTCTGCTTCCTTTAAGAGACTTACCACACGTGGCTGATATCGTAACTTTGCAAGAAGAAGAAAAACTTGTGAAGTTTATAAAGAAAATTAGACAAGAGATTCAAACTCGAAAAGATTTATTGTCAGAACATGGTGTGGCCAGTTTGGCACAGTATGAAGCGAAATCAGGCAATTCCTTACCTGTCATTTCGATTATTCTAGACTCCTTTGATTCGATTCAAGAAAGCAACTTAACAGAGTCTATCGAGTCTATTGTTTCTCAAGTGTTACGTGAAGGTGCTAGTCTGGGAATCTATCTAGCGATGACTGCTCTTAGAGCGAATAGTTTCAAGCTGGCAATTAACAGTAACCTGCCGACCAGAATGGCCCTATTTTTAGTAGAAGATAATGGTGTTCGTGAGGTAGTGGGTCGAGAAGCCTTAATTGCGCAAGAAGTCATTGGCCGTGGACAAATCAAGACTGAAGAAGGTGTCCATGAGTTCCAAATTTATCTTCCAAGTTCAGGAAGCAATGATATTGAGCGTTTGACTGCAATGGAAGAAGAAATTAAAGCTATGGCTGAAGAATGGGATGGAGAAGTACCATCTGCTATTCCAATGCTTCCAAATGTTGTAGAATTATCAGCGTTTTACCAAAAGAAGGGAGTTCAAGCTATGCTTCATAAATTAGAACTTCCTCTAGCTTTAGACAAAGAAACAACGAATGTAGTTGGTTTTATACCTAAAAAGCATGGTTATTTCTTGATTGCAGAAGATACTGTTCAACAGTCAGAGAGTTTGACACGTACTGTTTTAGAAGGATTTAAATATTTAGGTGATCGAGTAAATAAATATATCTTTAATGCAGGTGGCAGATTTACGCAATATGAAAAAGACTATGGTGAATTGATAGATGAATCAGAATATGTAAGCTTTTTGACGGAATTATCTACAGAAATAGATGAGCGTCAAGAACATGGTTGGGACATTGCCACATTCGTTTACATACCAGAAGCGCATTTGCTTAATAATCATATTTTAACGGCTCTTGAACTATTTAAGAAGGTACTGGGACAGGGGGCACGTAATGGTATTTATATCATATTCCAAGGTGTCCAGCGTTCTATAGAATCTGGCTTTGATGAGTTTAATAAGCGTCTTCGGAGCAACATTCCAGCTGGTATATTTGGAACGCGTGTTACTGACCAAAACTTAGTCAATGTTAAAATTCGCATTGGAGAGCCAATTGTAGCTCTTGATGAAGCTTATTATTTTGAAATTCGAGATATTAAGCATATTAAGCTTAATCAATAAAGAATAAAGGAGGATAGATATGGCTAACGATAAGGCTAAAAATAATGCTTACAATCGTGCACAAGGGCAAAAATATCAAGCGCAAGCTCGAGAATATGAAGCTAAGCATGCTGCAAATGAAGAAAAACTTAGACGTTTGCGAGAAGCTAAAAAGAAATTAGAGACTGCTATTACAGATTATGATACTTTTAAGAAGAATACTGAGAAAATAGAGTCTGATATTTCTGAGTCAGATTTTAAAGGAGATATTCGAAATAAATTTAAAACGTCTGTTAAAACAGTTACAAAAGATATTAATTCGGATATTAATAAACACCAAGCAAATTTATCAAGCCTTTCTGGGAAAATTGCCGGATTAGAGCTTGAGCAAGGAAACCTTCTTAGTTGGGCTGCTAATGCGTGGGATACAGCAGCAAACTTTTTCAAATCATTGGTCTAGGAGGAAATTATGGGAAGAATCGGAGTATCTCCTGATGAATGGAACAGCGCAGTGACAACTGCTGCTAATAATGTATCGAGCGTCTCAGGCGTGACTGTTCAAGAGTTAGGAAAGACAACTTTAGCACGCTTTAAGGCCTTGATTGAAATGGAGAAAAAAATTGAAACCACTTTGACGAATTATAAGACAACTTATGCAGTGACCAGCACCAATAAGATGAAAGAAGTGGCCCAAAAAATTGTTGAAGAAGATGCACAGTTTGGTGCAGATTTTGATAAGAAGACAGCGAATTTGAGGTTTAAATAATGGAACAAGAAGTAGATAAAAGTAAAATCTTATATAGCATCTTTCACAATGACTCTCAAATTTCTTTTGAGGTAACCGACGAGGTTCTGCTTATTGCAAATTTCTTAGGAAATCATCCTCAAATTCTGCGTTCAATTTACAAAGCTTATCGGAAGCTGGATTCGGAGTTTACATATAAGCCTAAGATTGGAGCAACTATTCATGTGGAGTTTGACTATGGGAAAGAACGCTCAGTCACTTTTTCACGTCAACAGATTAAGCTTCGTTTTTTGGAAGCTGATTTTCTGATTTTTATGGCCAAAATCGATGCTATTTATACAGAGATTTTGCCTGTTGGTTCAATTGTTGAGCTAGATGAGGAAATGTTGCCGGCAGCCATTAAAAATCAGTTGGAGTATTCAGGAGTAAGTGAACTAGTGGTTATTACTGGACGAAAACTTCCTTTGCAGGCTCCTTTTGACAAGTATATTGTTGACTATTACGCCTATGTCTGGCCTATAGGTCAACTTCCGGCTACTCGGCCAATGTTCATTTCTAATATGATGATTAAGAGAGTTGTACATCAAGGCTTGAGTCATCCATTGGACGAGACGTTTTCACTTGATGTTCTTCGAGCAACGCAATTGGCCAAAGAACAGATTTCGACAGCCTATATGCCTTCTAAGGATGGCTTAGCCTATTATAAACATTATGCAAAAGACTTGTTTGGCATTGATCTTTTAGAGAAAGAGGTGAAGTAATGGGATTCCACGTAGATGTAGCTGAGCTTATTAAGCTCCGTGATGCTTATCTAGAGTCTGCTGAAAAAGTAGAAGGTGAGTTAGACACGGCCAAAAACGGGATGAATGGTATTATTACGAGTAATTCCATGTATGGAGAAGTCGGCAAGGCGATCAACAATGAGATCAACAACAGTCATAATCCGATTATTGTAGGACTAAAAAATAGCTATACCTTGATGGGAGTAGACTTTCAAAAGACTCTAAGTGATTTTCAATCAACTGTTGGTGAAAATTCTGAAAGTGCTATTTTGGATGAAGAAGTTCTTACTCAAACTAAAACTAAAATGACCAATGCGGATACCAAGCATACAGAATACGAGACAAAGATTGGCAAGATTTATTCGGATATTAATGATTTAATCAGCTTGAGTTGCCCTAGCAGTTCAGTTTCAAGCTCTATTACATCAGCTAATAAAATCCTCCAGGATGCTATAAATAATGTAAATAAGTTTGATACTGCAGATGCGCCTTTACAAACAGATAATATCGTGACAGCACTTGGTAAGCAGATAGAAGTGGGTAATCAAGCGCAGGCACTGTCCTACACAGATCCACGCTTTGTAGATTTTGCTGCCTTTACTCAATTGGGTGATGGTATTCAGCAATTGGATACTAAGATCACAGAGGCTAAAGAACAGGCTAAGAAAGAAGCTGAAGAAGCAGCCAAGAAAGCCAAGGAAGAGTGGGAGAAAAATCACCCAGTCACAGCTTGGTTGAAGAATACAAGTGAGGGAATAGGAAACTGGTGGAATGGAGTCAAGCAAGGGACAAAAGACTTGGACATTCCTGTCTTACGTGAAGTCTTACTCTTCGGGGAAGGTGTTCTCGGGGCAGCTGGCTCTTTGGTAAGCTCTGTTGCAATTATGGCCAGTGAACTTAATGATCTCATGGCTTCCTTAACATTTGTAGCAATTGAGGGTATTACTGGTGTAGATATCGCTCCTAAGTGGATGGAAGATGATGTCAATGGTGCCTGGGAAACTGTCAAAGGCGCTGGTGATTATGCTGTTCGCTTTGCGACAGATGAGAAAACTCGGGCAGAAGCTTGGGAAGGAGTTAAGAATGGTGCAGTCAAGATGTGGGATGACTTTTGGTCAGATCCATGGTATAATGCAGGTGGTGTAGCATTTGAGGTTGCTTCTTGGTTTATCGGTGTAGGTGAAGTAAAAGCTGGTTTGACGGCAGCCAAAGGAGCTGAAACATTCTTGCAAGGGATTCGAGCCTTTGGTAGTACGGTTGGGAAGGCAGCACTACACAATGCGGACGATATGGCTAGAAGTATCGGACGCCTGGCAACCAAAGGTGACGATGCTATGCGTGGCGCAGCTCGTGGAATGATGAATCTGATTGATGACCCAGCTGCTACAATGGCCCGTTGGGGTGATAATGTTTGGGATGCGGCTGGCAAATTTGGTGATAATATGGCCGAGCGTTTCCCGACTTTTGATAAATTACGTCAGCGTTTAATGAGTAGTGGTGATGAATTGGCCACTGCTACAGCACATTATGGTGACGACTTCGCAGAACATGGGGCTAGAGTTTACAATGTGGGGAATGAAACAGCTGAAGGCTTTGCTAAGTCAGGAGCTGGTCGAACAGCAGCCAGTGAGTTTACCCAAGAGACTAGTGAACAACTGGCTAAGCATGGAGATGATGTAGCTCGTCACGGTGATGATCTTGCTCGAGAACTTGATTCAGCAGATGCAGGCGAACGTCTGGCTCAGGAAGCAGAAGACTATCTGAAAACCCATGATATGGCAGTTAGAGAAAATCTGAGCATTAAGCCTGAGTTAGAAGAAGCTTTTGCGCGTCAAGCAGAGAATGCAGCTAATCTAGAACGGGAGTTGGTAGGAGCAGGAGCTCGTGCCAGTGCCGAGTCTGGTCAAGCCTTTGCTCAGCATGGAGATGATGTAGCGAGAGGTTTAGAAGCAGCTAGTGGTGGCGCAGCCAGTCGTGTGAGCCGGGAGTTCAGTTCACAGGCTGGCGAGAGCCTTGCTAAACATGGTGATGATGTCTCCCGTGGTTTGAGACACACAGGTGGCGGAGGTCGAGCCGGCTCAGAATTTGCGTCTGAGGCGGGAGAAGAGTTCGCACGCCATGGTGATGATGTAGCCAAAGGTAGTAAGGTGACAGAAGAATTTGTGGACGGTAAATTCACAGATCCAGAAGTCCAAGCTCGCTATGAGAAATATCTTGAACGAAAAGCGAAAGCAGGAGAAGTACCGCGAGATCCCATGGATTGGAAGGAGGCTTCTGAGCATATGGCCAAAATTCGTGAGCAGGGGTATAAATTTGAAGTTGAAAAACTAGATGACTTCAAAAAGGTTGCGGATAATGTGGAGGATCAGATAACCATTAAAGTAACAACTCCTGATGGGGAAGAAGTTAAGATTCGTGTTGATGCAATGGGCTATGATAAAGAAACTGGAGCTTTAAGAATTCAAGAATATAAATCATCTGAGACAGCACCGTTTACTCAAAATCAGAATTTAGCATACCCTCATTTTGAGCAAACAGGTGGAGTAGTTGTAGGTGAAGGGAAGGGAATCTTCAAGGGTGGGTTTGAAATACCGCCTGGTACAAAAATTGAAGTGATCAGACCGAGTATAGAATGAAAGGAAATGAACAGTAATGGCTACAACACAAGCTCAAAAAAAGGAAGTCAAACAGTTGATAAAACAGTTATCGAAACAGTTGGGCTTAAAAAGTAGATCAGAAACCTATTTTTCAAAGTATAGAGATTATTTTATTTACTATGTTCCTACATTTGGTTTTCCTGACAATGAATTTAGTTTTTCTGTGATTGCTTATATCAAACCTTTTGTAATAGATGATGTTTTTTGGGACGTTTTTGATATGAAAGGGAATTCGCAAGAACCCATTAGTCTGCGTGCTGTAGGTTCCTTTAAAGTTATTGGAGCCCCTGTTATTTTTTCATCTGAACGAGAACAGTTAGAGGGGCTTGATATTGCAGGATATATATTGACTCGTTGGAAAAAAGTCCATGAAGAAGTATTAGAAATCATTGATAACTTAGCTTCCTTTGAAGATTTTTTGAAGAATGTCAAGGAATTGGATAATCGCTATATGTATAGTCATGATTTAATGACGATGCTTCTTTTGATCCATAACAAACACTACAAAAAAGCCAAAGAAATAGCTGAAGAACTGTTGTCTAAAAAAGAGATGGGTCGCTACCAAAACAAAGGTAAGTGGATTAATGAATATATTTTGGACTATTGTAATGAAAGGATGGCCTAATGAGTATATTTGAGGCAGAAGTAGTTGACTCTATAGGAGTTGTGGAGGGGAATTTGGAGTTATTAGTGATTGATACTCTGGATTGGAAATATGAGAACGAACATTTAGAAATGTTGCAAGATAAAATCAATAATTATCTGACATTCTTAGAAAGTAAGCAATATGTGGAGAAATATGGGGATGATTTTGTTAAAAAAATTATTTCTATTCATTTTAGGTATACTTTAACCGCGAATGCTATACAGTTTTTAAATGCAGTTTCTAACCAGTTAGCTCCAACAGAATATACGTTGCATATTCATCTACCGGAATAGCTAAATTTACAATGAATTGTCTTAGTGTATTACCTGAACAAAAGCACTTGAAATATACTCTCAAGTGCTTTTTCTAGTTCTGTGACTTTCAGTCCGTCTCGCTCCGTAAGGTGCGAGACAAATAAACTACCCGCAATGCGGGGGCGCATCGAAGGTTATATCCAAAAAACTCCAAAAGCGATACAATAAACGTGTTCAAGCCAATTGTAAAGAGAAAGGAGAAAAACATGGCACAAAAGACACATAGTTTATCACACACAAAGTGGCACTGTGGGTATCATATTGTGTTCACCCCTAAGCATAGACGAAAAGTTATCTATAATCAGTATCGAGGTAGTTTAGGCGAAGTATTTCAACGTTTGTGTAGTTATAAAGGAGTTGAAATAATCGAGGGTCACTTGATGCCAGATCATGTACATGGGTAAGAGACCGCCTCAATGGTGGTCTTTTGTGGTTTGATAAACTCTGGTCCATAGGTTTTGTGGTATACTGGGATTGTAGAGCCAGCAAACTTTAGTGACAACTTTACAAAGAGTGGTGCTCGTGTCTACAATATGTCTGATGATGCCACTCGAGGCGCGAAAGAGACTGGCAAAGGTCTTAATAAGCTAGAGCTAGCTGAAACTAAGCTTAGATTCGGTGAAAGAAAAATCTCTCAAGAAGAATATAATGGTTGACGATCAGAGACTCCTACTCAGGAAATAAGGGATATGGTAAATGATGGCGTTACATTGCCAATGAATGACCCTGTAATACCTGGAAATGAGATTACAAAACGTCTAGAAGCTGACCATATTGTATCTATGGATAGAATTACGAGAATGAATAGATTTGAGAAACTAACTAGAGAGCAACAACTTGAAGTGTTGAATTATGAGGATAACTTTGTTGGTCTTAGTAAGTCAGCCAATGCTTCAAAGGGCGCCAAAACTTATGAGGATTGGACGTTATACAAGAAAACAGGAGTGCCTATTGATCCAGCATTCAGAGCTGAGATGATGAAAGAAAAGAAACTTGAACGACTTTTTCAAGGTATGATAGATAATTTTGTCAAATATAATGGAGGGTAATAGATGACTCAATCTGAAAAAATTACTTTTTTAAATAAATATACCCTGTCGTCTAAAAATAAAGTAGAATTTATAACTGATAAATCAACAATTGTAAATGCACCGATTCCAGAATATTGGAAAGCAGCATTTCTAGCCGATACTTTGGAAGATAGAAAATCAATTGTTTTAGGAGAATGGCAGAAATATCTTGCAAGGGAATTGAGCAATACTATTCTTTATCTACAAACATATCTGACTGACATTGAGTTGATGAGAATTGGAGAAGAATATTCTATTTTGTATACCATTCTTAGTTACAAGACTCAAAAGACAGCTTTCTACGAAGGGAAAAACCCACTATCTGAATCAAATTTTGGTGAAAAATTTAATTGTCCAGTTGAAAATATAGATAAAACAATTGTAGACTTTTACACAAAAGTTCATAATGGTTTTTATTACTATCCGAGTAAAACAATGGGCTTGGATAGCACTGAAAATATCGATTCTATGGCTGATTTTGAATGGGAATATGAAGACCAGCTAGAGATGGATTTGACCTCTTGCTACAACTTTTTCAGTAACGGTATGGGGACCTATATCGTTCTGGATTTGACGCAGAATATAGAAACTGGAGCTTATCTTTGGTCTAGTAGAGAAGTACCAAAAAGTGGTCTAAATTTTTGGGACTTCATTGATGAATGGATAATCATTGGTTTGGATTTTTAAGTTTTTGAATTAAAATTGAATTACCAAACGAAGCAACCTGACTATCTTTGTTAGGTTGTTTTTGAAAACTCTGAAGGTTTGGCTTGGCCAAGATCGGAGTTAGTCAGAGGGCAGCCAGTAAGTTTACCCAAGAGACTAGTGAACAACTGGCTAAGCATGGAGATGATGTAGCTCGTCACGGTGATGATCTTGCTCGAGAACTTGATTCAGCAGAGGCAGGCGAACGTCTGGCTCAGGAAGCAGAAGACTATCTGAAAACTCATGATATGGCAGTTAGAGAAAATCTGAGCATTAAGCCTGAGTTAGAAGAAGCTTTTGCGCGTCAAGCAGAGAATGCAGCTAATCTGGAACGGGAGTTGGTAGGAGCAGGAGCTCGTGCCAGTGCCGAGTCTGGTCAAGCCTTTGCTCAGCATGGAGATGATGTAGCGAGAGGTTTAGAAGCAGTTAGTGGTGGCGCAGCCAGTCGTGTGAGCCGGGAGTTCAGTTCATAGGCTAGTGAGAGCCTTGCCAAACATGGGGATGATGTTTCCCGTGGTTTGAGACACACAGGTGGCGGAGGTCGAGCAGGCTCAGAGTTTGCGTCTGAGGCGGGAGAAGCAGCCACTAAGCATGGGGATGATGTAGCGAGTACTTCTAAAGGGATTTCAAAAGAAGAATATAAATCTCTTCGCAAGAAAACACCAAGTCAAGAGATACGCGATCATGTCAATAATATTGATGGAGAAAAATTTGATCCAATTTATGGTTATCCAGTTGAAACTCTCGAAGCAGACCATATTGTCTCTATGAAATAAATTACCGAAATGGATGGATTTTCTTCTTTATCTGATGTTGATAAAGTAGAGGTTTTGAATCTTGAGGATAATTTTATGGGATTAGGTAAACCTACCAATAGTTCCAAAGGGGCTAAAACTTGGAGTGAGTGGCAGGGGCATTCTAAATTAGGAGATATTCCGGCTGAGATAAGAGAAAAAATGATAGCTTTGGAGCGTGAAGCTAGAACGAAGCTACAAAATGAAATTTTCAGGAGGATGAAAAATGACTGAAGTGCTTGATACAAAAGTAGAGAAGAATGGTTTGGCTTTTTATGGGAAATTCTCTGAAGGTCTTTTTGAGGAATGGCTCAAAGTTGTGAATGTACTGCCCTCAAAAGAACGAATACAAGATGACATGCTATTACAAATCGGTTTTAACATATATAAACTTGTTCAATTGAATATGGGCCAATTTAGGATACTATCAGTCAACTATGAAACAAATCCTTTTAAAGAGTTTACTGATGATTTGACATTGGCTCTTTGGAATCAGTCTGAACAAAGTACACTAGCTAAAGAGCTTAAGATTGAAGCTTCTGAAATCAGATTTGATGAGAAAATAGTGTTAGCTAAAGGCGTCTTTGAGAGTGAACATTATTATTTGCAGAGACAAGTCACTGATCGAAAAGGTGATTCGGGCTGGTTTGTTGGCTATCAAAATCAAGATACAGATGATTTTGTTGCCATATATGCTTTTGAAATATTAAAAAAGAATCCAAAACTAATAAGAGCTTTGATTCTACCTGCGGACTACCTAGTAGTAGTTAATGGTGGAGATATCCAGGCGATTCTGAATGAACAAGATGAAGAAATTTTTTCTGCTTCGTAGAGTTACTCGACTTGCTAGGGGATGATCAAGAGCCTGATTTATCTAATTTTCTTGTCTATAAACTGAAAAAAGAGGATACGATGTTAGACAACTTTATAAAAGAGGCGGATATGGCCCAAGAAGTTATTGAAAAATACAAGGATCAAGTTCCAGCTGAGTTGGTTCAAATTTGGCAGGAAGATGGTCTAGGAACTTTTCTTGATGGTTATCTAAAAGTTATCAATCCAGATGACTATCTTGAACTTCTCCAAGATAGTTATTTCAGAGGAGATGACGCTATTCCTATGTTCGTAACAGCATTTGGAGATATTATTACTTGGGAAAAGAATACCTATGTGGGAATTGTCCAATATAATATTCAGGATTTAGATATTATTTGTAAGGGTCTGGATTTATTCATTAGATTCTTAGATAATTCATATGTGACTGATAACTTTGAACTTGATTTATATAGACAAGCTGTGTTAAAACATGGAGCCCTGTCTTATAACCAATGTTTCGGTTTTGTCCCTTTACTAGCCTTGGGAGGCGTAAAAGATGTGGATCATATGGATAAAGTAAAAGTCTTGGAGCACATTTACCTCATGTACCAACTCACAGGTGGAGTAATGGACGATTGATAGAAACAAACCACCTTTTGGGGTGGTTTTTTACTTGAATGTAGTTTTCCAATTTTCACCATTTCGCAAACTCAGCCGAGGACATATTCTTTGATGGCTTCTGCGACTCCGTGCTCATTGTTGCTTTTGGTGACGGCTTTGGCCTCGGTTTTGACTGTTTCAGGGGCATTGCCCATAGCGACGCCGAGTCCTGCCAGTCGCAACATAGGAAGGTCATTGAAGTTGTCTCCGACTGTCATGATCTCTTCTAGTGGCACTTGGTAGTGATGGGCAATTTCGTGCAAGGCTTGCTCCTTGGAGACATGCTTGGCCGTGACTTCCATGTAGTTGTCCTTAGAGAGATAGAAGGCTGTCTTGGGAAAGTCTAAGGTCTGTAGGTAGTCATGGAGTTTCTGGATGACAGGCGCTTCGTCGATAAGAAGTAGCTTATGGATAGGGATTAGCACATCCAGTACTGGCAGAAGAACATTCTGAATGACTGGCTGCTCACCTGTAATAGCTGCCTCTATCTGTACCCACTTATCCAGACGGTCAGCAATCCAATCCTTGCCAGAGTAGAGATTGATGGACACACTAGGAAATTCAGCTTTGACCAGTTCTAGAAAAGTGCGGATCTCTTTCTTGTCTAGAGGGTGCTCGATAATGGTCTCGTAAGCTTGCGGGTCACCCTTGATGACCAGAGCACCGTTGTAGCAGGCCAGCGGATTATCTCCCAGCCCCAGCTCACGGGCAATGGGCTCCATACCCAGAGGTGAGCGGGCAGAAGCCAGTACGAAAGGGATTTGTTCTTGGTTTAGCAGGGGAATGATGTCTTTGAGGTCAGGATCTACTTGGTGCTGGTTGTCTAAAATGGTACCGTCAATGTCGCTGATAATCAGGCGAATCGGTTGGCTTGTCATGGCTCGTCCTCCTTTGTAACGAATGAACTGATTTAATAAATGATCTGAACCTTGTCTCCTAGCTTATCTTGGACTTCAGGACTAGGCTCTTGGTCCGTGATCCAGTAGTCAAAGTCGCTAACAGGCCCTAGGATGTACTTAGACTCTTTCTGCCACTTGTCTTGTTCAGCCAGCAGAATTTTAGTCTTGGCATGCTTCATAGCCAGTCTTTTCAGGTGGGCATCAGCTTCGTCTTCAAAGCTGACTAGGCCATCAGAGACACTGGCTGCCCCGATAAAAGCAATGTCAAAGGAAATCTGCTCCAACAGCTCTGCTTCATTGAGCGCGTAGTAGAATCGGTTTTTGGGATAAAATTTCCCGCCTAAGAGGTGAAAGTCCACTTTCTCCTGAGTGCTCAGCATGATTGCATTATCCAGAGAATGGGAATAGATTGTCATAGGCTCCTTGATGCGCTGAGCCAGATGGAGAACGATGGTTGAGACATCAAAGAAGGCAATCTGTCCCGGCTTGAGAAAGTCATACGCTTTTTGAGCTATAGCCTTTTTTTCTTGGCTCAGCTGCTTGAGACGATCGTTAAAGGAGGGGATTTGCCGGTTAGTGTCCAGTGGGATAATACCTCCGTGAGTGCGCTGCACAAGCTTACGCTCGCTCAAAATCGAAAAATCTCTTCGGATGGTATCTTTAGAAACCTGAAAATGCTCAATCATATCCTTGGCTGATAACTGTTTTTTCTCAGCCAAGAGCTCTAAGATTTCAGCTAAGCGTTGTTCTTGGTACATACTAGTCCCTCCCTGTTTGTCTAAAAAGAGTATAGCATAGAAATTAAGTGTTTTCAAGTTTTTTTAATGCTTTGTAAGTATTTTGGCTCGGAGTATAAAATGAACAATCAAAAAAACCAAGCAGTGCTTGGCTTTTTTGATATTATAATGTTCGAAATAGCTTTATGATTATGGAGTTTGGACGTTAACTGTTCCGTCGCTTCCAACTTTAACGTCGACACCGCCACCTTGTACATGAACGCCGTCTTCGTTTACGTTAACATTTCCATTGCTATTAGCATTTTCATTGCCAGCTTCAACAGTAGCTGAGCCATCGCCGTCAGCTTCTACTTTAGCGTCATCAGTTTCTACGTTAACGCTGCCACCGTTTTGGCCTCCGTTAACCTTAACTTTAGCTTTGCCGCTTTCAGAGGATGCTGAGCTTTCTTCTTTGCTTGAAGAGCTGGCCTTAGATGAAGAAGATACGCTTGAGCTTGAGCTTTCTTTTGTATCCTTGTCTGCAGAATTTCCGCAGGCAACCAAAAAGAAGAGTGAAACTAGTGTAATTAGAGATAAATAAATTGTTGATTTTTTCATCATATCCCTCCTTCTACTTACATAGTATATGATTCAAGCTTTTGACGCAATAAAAAAATGGATACGACATTGAATTATCATACCCGCTTAATAGTTTCGTTACATAAAATACAGAGAAAAAACAGAGAAAAGACAGCGCTATCAAGAGTTTGGCTTGTTTGCTCTTTGTTTGTCTATGTAATATTCTTGTATCAGATATAAATAATTATCAAGATGAAAAAAAGTTGTTTGGAGCGTTGAGAGATAAGTGTTAGCGGGCAGTTTAGTCTAGAAATTGTAAAACCGCCTAGGTTAACTAAGCGGTTTTAGATGTTACAAAATCTTATCGAATTTCTCAATATAGAAAAGAGAAGCAGTCATAATCAACGTTAGAATCAAAAGACCGATAATGGCAGGTGTCCAAGACTGGAAGAGGTCAAAGCTGAAACCAAAAAGGCTAGGTCCTAATGCTGCAAGGATATAACCACCTGTTTGAGCCAAACCAGATAATTGAGCTGTTTGTTCAGGAGTGCTGGTCTTAAGAGAGAAGGTTACCATAAGGTAAGGGAATAGGGCGCTGACTGCAGCTCCAAGAAGGAGATTGAGGATCAACCAGTAAAAGAAATTGCTGGTCGGAATTAGGAGCATAGAGACACCAATGAGTCCAGAAGCTGCAACGCAAGATATCATGATGAGGCGTCCACGAGCGGATAAACGAGCTGTGAGGCTTGGTATTGTCATAGAAAATGGCAGGCTAATCAAAGAGAAGATCGAAGCGAGAATACCCGTTGCATCTTTTGATAGACCAGCTTGCAAGGCCAAGGTTGGTAACCAGGTCACTGCTGTGTAAAAGAGTAGGGATTGCAAGCCACAAAATACGATGAGGGCTAAGACCTTTTTATTTTGCAGCAGGGCGCCGATTGGATGATTTTTGCCTTTTCTTTCTAGGAAGTGATTGTGTTTAGTATTAGGGAGCCATACCAAGAGTGCCAAGAGACAAATGGCACTTAAAGCTAAAATTAATCCTTGCCAAGAGGTGGCACTAACGATAGGAACAACCAGAGCAGAAGCTACTGTAATCGATAGGCTCATAGCGGAGATGTAAAAGGTCGTTAAAAGACCGATGCGTTCGGGCTGATTGGCTTGAATGATGCTGGGCAGCAGAACGTTTAGTAAAGCAATGGCTGCTCCTAGGATAATAGTTCCTAAATAAAGGAAGGGGAGATTAATGATCCGGATAAGAGATCCGATTGTCAAGATGATTAGGACCATTGTAAAGAGTTTTTCAAGCCCAAATTTTTGTGCCAAGCGAGGAGAGAAAGAGGAACAAAGGGCAAACATGACTAGAGGTAAACTGGTCAAGAGCCCGAGTGAGCTGAGTGAAACGTGGAGGCCATCAGCGATATCCGATAGGACAATCGGCAAAACGGCAAAAGGTGTCCGTAAAACAAGCCCAACCATGATAATGCCTGGGACAAAAAATGCAGAATGTTTTTTCATAAAATTCTCCTCAAACGATAGTTTTCTAAGTGTTTAATACAAAGTTTTTACTTCATCAAGTCTAAAAAATATTGGCTGATGGTGGCCTCATCGATGAGATTTCTTTGTTGCAGCCACCAGGATACAGTTTCAACAAAGGTAGCTGTTACGTGATTTTTCAAAAAATCTTGTGGCAGACGGGTTTTGTTCATCAAGCCTTTTTCCTGAATGAGAGGGAAGAGGTAATGTTCCAGCTCAATTTTCAGACGATTGATAAAGTAGGTGTTTTTTGCTAAAAGTAGTGTAGCGATACGATCCTGATTTTTCCGAAAATGATAGAAAATATGGGCAGTCGCTTCAAATAGGTCTTTTCCATCAGGACGCTCAAGAAAGGTGTGCTGGAAGAGCTCTTGACAGAGCTCCTCTAGCAGGGCTTCTTTGGTCTCAAAATGAGCATAAAAAGTCGACCGTCCCACATCGGCCAGGTCGATAATTTCTTGAACAGTGATGGCTTCATAGCTCTTACGATGCAAGAGGCTGAGAAAGGCTTGGTAAATGGCTGCACGTGATTTTTTTACTCGTCTGTCCATAGTATTTCCGAACAAAATCAGTCTTTTGTCTCTTATCTGACAAAGCTCGTGATTTGCTTCTTGTTTCCTTTTCTAAAAAGATGGATAATAGAATCGAACAAAGTGTTTGCTTTTGAATATATTATACTATAAAAATGTCAGATGTCACAGGGGGTTGCCATGAAATCAAGTCAAAAAATGATGATTGCTTTTCTTTTGAATTTGTCTTTCGCCATTATTGAAGTTATTTTCGGTTTGGCCTTCAATTCCAGTGCTGTCTTGGCTGACGCCGTCCATGATACAGGGGATGCATTGGCAATTGGCCTGTCAACGCTTTTAGAAAAGATTTCCAATAAAAAAGAAGACAGCCGTTATACATTGGGCTATAAGCGTTACAGTTTGCTGGGTGCCATTTTGACTTCCATTATTTTGATTACAGGTTCGCTCTTGGTCCTCTGGGAAAATGTTCCCAAGGTCTTCGCCCCAGAACCTGTCGATTATAATGGGATGCTGGTCCTAGGAATTGTGGCTATTTTGGTCAACTTGGCAGCCAGCAAGGTGGTCAGCCACGGCCATAGTCACAATGAGTCTATTCTCAGTCTGCATTTTCTAGAGGATATTCTGGGTTGGCTAGCGGTTATTTTAGTGTCTATCGTCTTACGATTTACGGATTGGTATTTCCTAGATCCCTTTCTATCTCTGTTGATTGCTGTCTTTATCCTCAGTCAAGCTCTGCCTAAGTTTTGGGATAATATCAAGATCTTTCTGGACCATGTTCCAAGCGATATCGATCTGGGTCAGCTCTATCAAGAACTGAGGAGCCTAGACAATGTTCAAGCTATTGCCCAGCTCAATGTTTGGACGACGGACGGTATTGATAAATACGCCATGATTCATATTTGCTTAAAAGAGTCGAAGAAAAGCCAAGAGACCAGACAGGCTATTCACCAGCTGGTCAAATCTTTTGGTATAGTTCGTGCTACTATCGAGTGCGATGAAAGCATGGACGAACACCAGAAGCATGGAGATCTTTAGTCTGTCTTTGGCCGAATAAGAAATTCCTTATCCTAGCATTTTAAGAAGGAAGTCCGTCATTTGCTGCGGGCTTTCTTTTTTTCCTCTAGCAATCCACATTTGCACGACGCCAAACAAGGCGTTGGTCAGATATACGGAATTGTATTCTTTTTCAATCTGACTGAATTCCTTATTGTTGAAGCGTTCTTGCAACTCTTGGTGAAGCATCATTTGAAACTTGTGTCTTAAAAAGGTTTGGATTTCCTTTGTTCCATTTTCCGACAGGAGGGCTGAGAAAAGAGGTTCGCTTTCCAGGAAGTCGAGGACCTTTAAGATGGCTTGCTGTCGGTCATTGTAGTATTCCTCAAAAATCGTTTCAAGTTTTTGAAAGAGCCCTTGCTGATAACGTTCGATCAAGTCGTACTTATCCTTATAATGAGTATAAAAACTGCTCCGGCTGATACCTGCAGTTTTGGCAAGCTCAACAGTTGAAATATATTCAAAGCTTTTTTCTTTCAGTAGTTGGACCATAGCTTGTTCAATGGTCATCTTGGTTTTCTTTCTTTTATTACTTTCCATTTTTTTCATCCTTTCGAACAAATTTGTACAGTATGTCTAATTTTCGAATTCTTTAGCTTGTAATAATTTTGGATTGGTGTATAATCTAGTATATCAAAATTTAGACAGTATGTATAATTTTTTGGAGGTAAATATGTTAAAAGAGTGGAAAGCTATTTTAAAAAAACCAAGCTTTATCATTGTAATGTTAGGTGTTTCTCTGATTCCAGCCTTGTACAATGTAATTTTCTTAAGCTCTATGTGGGATCCTTACGGACAGGTAGAGAACTTGCCGGTGGCAGTTGTTAATCAGGATAAGGCTGTGACAAGTTCAGGGAAGACCCTAGCGATTGGTGAGGATCTTGTTTCCAGCCTCAAGGAGAATAAAAATCTGGACTTCCACTTTGTCAGTAAAGAGGATGCCAAAAATGGTTTGAAGAAGGGTGACTACTATATGGTAGTCACTCTGCCGAGTGATTTGTCAGAGCGGGCGGCCAGCGTCCTAAGTGGCGAACCTAAGCAAATGAAAATCGATTATCAGATCTCTAGTGGTCGGAGTTTCATTGCTGGTAAGATGAGTGACTCCGCCATGACTTCTTTAAAGCAGACGGTAGCGCAAAACGTAACCAATACTTATACAAGTGCTTTATTTAAAAATATGGGAGAGCTAAAGACGGGAATGGATAAGGCCTCAGATGGCGCTCAGCAACTAGCTTTGGGTAGCCAGCAGTTGGGTGCGGGTAGCCAGACCATTACGGATAACTTAAAAACTCTGAATCAAGCCACTATCAGTTTAGCAGATGGAGCAGGTCAATTAAACTCAGGTTTAGAAACCTATACAGGAGCTGTTGCACAAGTATCAACAGGAGTTAATCGCTTGTCAGAAGGGTTAACAACTTATGCAAATGGGGTAGCTACTATTGCATCGGGTGCCAATCAGCTTTCGGAGCGTTCAGCTGATCTAGTAGGAGGTGTCCAACAACTCACTCAATCAAGTGCTGGTGTCCAAGCTTTGGCTAGCGGAGCGTCTAAGCTCAATACTGGTTTGACTACTCTAAAGGAATCGGTAGATATGAGTCTTACTAGCAATCAGGAAAACGTCAGCAATCTGACAGCTGCTCTGAACCAGTTAAATGCAAGCATTCAGGCGTCTCTCTCAGGAACTTCAGCTTCAACAGAAAATATTGAGGCATCCTTGACGAATATAGCAGCGTCTGCTCAAAATATCATCAATGACAATCAAGCTGTTAAAACAGCTGCCCTAGCCAATGTCCAAGGAACAAGTGCATATCAGAGTCTTTCTGAAGAGGCCAAGGCGGAGATTGATGCGGCGGTTAGTGGTAGTCAAGCGGGTAGTGATCAATCTGCTCAGGCTATTTTATCAGAAGTGATGACCATGAAGACCAGCCTGGAAGCAGGAAAGACTGCTAGCCAAACACAGTTGGCTCAACTGGGGGCTGTCTCTAATCAGGTATTGCCACAAGCAGCCAACATGATCAATGGTCTCTATAGTGGCTTGTCAACGGTTAGCGCTGGGCTTGAAACAGCTAGTGGAGGAGCCAGTCAAATTGCTTCTGGTGTAAATAGCTTAAATGAAAAATTATCAAGTGGCGCCGGTCAATTGGCTCAAGGAGTGACGGATTATACAAATGCCGTCAATAAACTTTCGGAAGGAGCTAGTGGTTTAGCTGCTAACAATTCTAACTTACTAACAAATTCAGCAACTCTATCAGCTGGAGCAAGTCAATTGGCCTCTAAATCCCCTGAACTGACAGCTAATTTCGGGAAATTAGTAGACGGAGCAAGTCAATTGGCTAATGGATCAGGAAAACTGGTCGATGGTAGCAGTCTGTTGACGGATAAACTATCATCCTTAACCAGTGGGAGCGAGAGCTTGGCTAGTGGTCTGACAGAAGCAGGTGATAAGCTATCAACAGTCACAACTAAGGAGGATAATGCCAAGATTCTAGCAGATCCACTCAGCCTTCACAAGACAGACCGAGATAAGGTTGAGAAAAACGGAATAGGGATGGCTCCTTATATGATTTCTGTAGCCCTCTTTGTAGCTGCTATTTCAACCAATATCATCTTTAGCACACTTCCTTCAGGAAAAGAACCAAAGACCAAATGGGAATGGTTCAAAGCACGTCTAGAAGTAAATGGTGTAATTTCAGTTGTAGCTGGGGTGTTGGTTTACGCTGCTGTCCATTTGATAGGATTATCTGCCAACCATGAATTGGCAACTCTTGGTTTGATTATCTTAACCAGCATGACCTTCATGGCTCTTGTGACTGCCTTGGTAACATGGGATAGCAAACTCGGAGCCTTTGCTTCGTTGATTCTCTTGCTCTTGCAGCTGGCTTCTAGTGCAGGGACCTATCCGCTTGAGCTGACCAATAAGATTTTCCAAGCCATCAATCCTTGGCTACCGATGAGTTACTCGGTATCTGGTCTTCGTCAAACCATTTCTATGGGGGGACAGATTGGGGGACAAGTCGGCTTCTTGATGTTTGTCTTAGTGCTATTTATGGCTGCTGGAGTCTTGGTCTATCGAACAGATAACAAAGAAAGAGTCTAGTCTTTTGACTGAATCCTAAGAGGAAAAGAGAGATCTGTCTTTCTTTTCCTTTTTATCTAAGCAACATCTCCTGAAAAGGGAGATGTTTTGTTTTCTTTAAGTTTTTTTTAGATTTCTTTTAAGCTTTGCTACTTAAAATAACCAAGTAAATAATCAAGCAGCTAGAAAGGGAGATGTCCTATGGCTAAAAAAACATTTAAAGATAAATTCCAGCGATTTGAAACAAAATACGTTATTTCAAAGGAGGTTTTAGCAAATTTGCTGACGGAGTTTGAGGAACATATGGTAGAAGACGACCATGCTTACTCAACTATCAGCAATCTTTACTACGATACTCCTACCTTCCAAATGATTCGTGAATCTCTAGAAAAACCTTATTTTAAAGAAAAATTGCGGGTACGGACTTACGATGAAACACCAACAGAAGACAGCCAGGTTTTCTTGGAAATCAAAAAGAAAGTGCGAAAAATCGTCTATAAGCGCCGGATTTCAACAGACTTGCTGGCGGCGGAGTCTTATCTAGCGGGTGATCGAGGTCAGACAGATGATTCTCAGATTCGTGAAGAGATTGACTGGCTCATGGCTCGCTATAAAAAGGTTCAGCCCATGATGTATATCTACTATAATCGCTATTCCATGAAAGGCATAGAAGATCCAAATGTTCGGATTACCATTGACTATGATTTGATTTATCGATCAGAGGATTTAAGTTTATTAGATGGCAAGCATGGGGACAAGCTCTTACCAGAAGGCTATGTCATTATGGAAATCAAGGTTCCAGGAGCTTATCCACTCTGGCTGAGTGAGATTTTGGACCATCATCAGGTCTTTCCAAAATCCTTCTCTAAATATGGCGTAGCCTATAAAAAAACCACAGACTACAAAGGAGTTGTAAACCATGCTAAATCAATTATTTAATGACGTTTTTACCAGTACGGCCGTAAAACCATTGATCATGCTAGAAGCAATTGGAGTTGCCTTAGTCTTAGGTTTGGTCGTGGCCAAGGTCTACCAGTATAAAACGGTCTACAGCAAGTCCTTTGTCATGAGTTTGGCCCTATTGCCGGCCTTGATTGCCGTTGTCATCTTTTTGGTAAATGGTAGTCTGGGTGCTGGGGTTGCCGTCATGGGGGCCTTCAGCTTGATTCGCTTCCGTTCGGCTCCAGGTGGTGCCAAGGAGTTGGTCTCAATTTTCCTGGCTATGACTATCGGGATTGCGATTGGTATGGGTTACCTAGTCTTTGCAGGAGCCTTCACCTTGATTATGTCTGTAGCGATTGTCCTTCTTGAAACCATCAACTTTGGACAAATGAAACATTCTATCCGCCAGTTGACCATTGTTATTCCTGAAAGTTTAGATTATGAGTCTATCTTTGATGATATTTTTGATAAAGCGACCAATCATCTGGAATTAGCCTCAGTGAAAACATCAGACATGGGTAGCCTGTTTAAACTCAAGTATATCATCCAGCTCAATGGCAAAATGACAGAAAAAGAGTTGATGGATGCTCTGCGGACCCGCAATGGGAATCTAGAGATTGCTATCAGTCGATACATCACAAAAGAAAATGAATTATAAAAGAAATAGAAAGAGGCCTACCATGAAAACAGGTAAAAAAACAATTTTTCGAAAAGTAAAGCTAATGGTCCCACTGGTTCTATTGACAGCTAGCTTGGGAGCTTGTAGCTTGATTAGTAAGTCTAGCGCTGCTAGCACCAGCACAACTACTAGTTCAACCACTAGTAAAACATCTTCAAGCAAAGCCTCAACATCTTCAACGAGTTATTTTACTGATCGGGACCAAGATGCCTCGTATGACGAATCTAGCGCTACAAAGGTGAGTCTGAGTGGCTCGACAGCTAAGGTGACTGGAGACGGTGCAGAGGTATCTGGGTCTACCGTAACAATTACAGCTGCGGGTACCTATGTCCTGTCTGGTAGCAGTGAAAATGTCCAAATCGTGGTGAAAGCAGGAGACCAAGACAAGGTCCAAATCGTCTTGAATGGTGTGACCATGAAAGGGACTGACGCAGCGATTGTGGTAGAAAGTGCGGATAAGACCTTCATCACCCTTGCTGAAGGAAGCAAAAACAGTATCGCTGACTCTGCTAACCACACAAATACAGACTACGATGCAGCCATTTACAGTAAGGATGACTTGACTTTCAATGGTTCTGGTAGTTTGACGATTGAAGGCAACTATGGCAATGCAGTCGAATCTAACGATGATCTACGTATTACAGGTGGAACCTATACGGTCAAAGGCTATAAAAATGCTCTTTCTGCCAATGACGCGTTGAATATCAAGGATGCGACCTTGAATCTGACGGCAACTGAAGATGCTCTTCACGCTGACAATGATGAAGATACGACACTTGGAAATCTTTATATCCAGTCCGGTACGATTACCATTAATGCTGGTGACGACGGAATGCACGCTTCTAATGCAGCAGTGATTGACGGCGGTACGATTACAGTTGAGTCAAGTGTTGAAGCACTCGAAGGAACCAATGTGACTATTAATGGAGGGAAATTAGATCTTTCTGCCTCTGATGATGGTATCAATGCTTCTAGTAAGGTAACTGGAGCAGAGATCTTTATCAAGATTACGGGAGGTGACATCAAGGTAGAAGTGGGACAAGGTGACACTGATGCTCTTGACTCTAATGGTGATATCATTATGACAGGAGGCAATCTAGACATTACTTCTACAGTCTCTGCCTTCGACTTTGACGGAACAGCTACCTATACTGGTGGAACCATCACAGTCAATGGTGAAACTCGATCTGAAATCACAGCTGATGGCCCTGGCGGAGGTGGCGCCCCAGGAGGTAATCAGGGTGGCGGATCTGGTGGACATTAAGCTCGTTTCAAATAGAAATAAAGAACTCCTCATTCCAGCTGGAATGAGGAGTTCTTGCTATTCATCAATTCTGATAGACATCGTCTCCGTATCTACTGTCGCCTGAGCACCGATGGTAATGGTAAAGAGTGGCTGAGTATGGGCAAAGTCCAAGTCATAGAGGACAGGAATCGTCTTTAGAATTGGATGTTTGTCCAAGATGTATAGGAGCAGCTCCTCTGTCATCTGGCATTCTTTTGGAAAGCGGCCAATGAGAAGAGCCTGCGGATTAGGATAGGCCTGAAGGAGGGCGGCTAGATTGCGGTCAAATTCCACATAATCATCTTCCTCCGCCTCTTCAACAAAGAGGACATAGTTTTCATCTGTCGGGGCATAGGGGGTACCACGTAGAAGCGAGAAGGTAGAGAGATTGCCACCGATAACAGTGGCTTGGGCTTGCCCGTGGTGATAAACTTTCCACTCCGTTTCATGGAAAGTCAGTGGGGCATCAGGCAGATACCAAGCATTGTCGCCCCATTTTTCACTAGGGGTCAACTCATAAGAAGTTTGGCTGACAGCCTTGAGCCAGCTCTCTGTCTGATAGTCCTGCAGGGCATCCATCTTAAAGCTAGAGTATGACGGTCCCATGTAGGTTTTCATGCCGGTCTTGCTATAGATAGCGTTGAGCAAGGCTGTCGTGTCTGAGTAGCCGCAGAAAATCTTAGGATTTCTAGCAATCAATTCAAAGTCTAGATAGGGCAGGAGCTCATTGCAGTTGAAACCGCCGATAGTAGCCAGAATAGCATCAACGGAGTCATCCGAAAAGGCAGCATGAATGTCTGCCACCCGGCTTTCGATGGAGGCAGAATCTAACATATCATTTTCCAAATAATGCTCCGAAAAAGACACGGTAAATCCTAGCTTTTCCAAGCGCTTCTTGGCGGCTAGATTGGCCTCAAAGCCACCGATGTGTTCGATTGACGCTGAGGGGCTGACGACCCGAATGTGCATACCAGGTGTGAGTTTTTTCATAAGAAGACCTCCTGTTTAAAATGACTATATTATACAATAGAACGTTTCAAAAGACAAGGCCAGCTAGGACAAGAGGATGGGAAGCACATCAGTCAGTTTTTCGACGGTCCAGTCCGCTCTTTCTTCAAGATTTTTGACTTGAGCTAAACTACCGAAGCCTTGTTTGATCCAGATGGTTTTCATCCCTATTCTTTTGGCAGGAACGATATCGTTATCCAAGCGGTCACCAATCATAATAGCTTGATGAGGCAAGCAGTTAGTCTTTTGTAAGGCCAGCCTGAAAATAGCGGGGTCGGGCTTGGCCAGCCCAAGGTCAGCAGAAGAGAAGATAGCGTCAAAGTAGTCTAAAATTCCAAAATCCTTCAAGCGCTGTTCTAGGCCAGGTAATTGATTAGCGATAATTCCCAATTTATACTCTTGTCCCAGCTGCTCCAATATTTCCTTGGTTTGCGGATAGAGAGTCTCTAAGTCCGTTCTCCAAGCTGGGCGTTCAAGTCCATAGAAGCTTAAGGCTTCTAAGTCGCCTTTTTTATTTTTTCTAAAATGGCTGAGCATCTTATCATAGAATTCCTGATAAGAAATATTCTTTCCAGAAATGGCAGTTTTTATTCTGACTTCATAAGCTTTGTCTTCATTGACTAGAGTTGAGCCTATATCAAAAAAGAGCCATTGAATCTCTTGGTAATCTTGTTTCATAGCCTTATTCTATCACAAAGCCTTTCTTTTCAAGCTAGGAGGCTGTGATTTTTTGAAAAAGAGGCTTTTCAAGAAGAATCAGGGGCATTTTAGAAGCTTTAGCGCATCTTTTTTTAAAAGTTATTTATAATGAATGTATAGAAATCCGAAGGCAAGAAAAACTTTTTAGCATTACACAAACTTTTTTGAGAGTATGTCTGTCTCCTGAAAATGCAATCTCTAAACTTCATTCAGTTTCCCCTTTCGATAGCCTTCGGATTCTATTATTTTAGAAAATAAATAGAGGGTTAATATGAAAAAGAAAGCAATTTATTTGTACGTGTGTTGGTTGATCTCTGTCTTTGGTGGACTGCTTAGTCTCTGGGACCTTCTTGCAGGAAAAAGACTAGAGAATCCTGCAGAAGTCATGCAGCTAAAAGGTAAGGTAGCCCAGCAGTACAATCGGTTTTATGATGCGGTTTTTGATTTGAATCATAGTATGAATCAGGTTCTGATTCTATTTGTGGGTCTTCTTTTATTGGCGACAGTACTTGTATTGCTGATCAAGAAGAAGCTACTTCTAGCCAACATCCTATACTCCGCCTACTCGGTCTTTACCATTCTTGTCATGGCTTATGATTATCTGTCTTCTCAGCCACTCTATCATTATTTTAGTGATCCAGCGATTCGTGAATCAATCATGATGATCCCTAAGGCTGTAACCATAGTCGGACTCTTACTAAATATCCTCTTTTTAGCTATTGTCCTCTTTTATACCTGGCGTCAGCAGAAGGATTTAGAAGTGGAAAAAGAGCCTATTTAAAATTTGACAAATAACATTTATCGTCTTACAATTTTAAGAAAAGGATAGATGTTATTTTTAGTTTTAGGAGGATAGAATGGCAAAGGTTTCCTTAGTTTATATTAGTTTAAGTGGGAATACAGCAAGCTTTATCAAGCGTCTGACGGCCTATTTGCAAGAAGGCCACGCGGATCTTGAAGTAGAACAGGTCAATATTAAGGATTTGGTCAAAGAGGGCCAAGATTTCTTTGCTATGGACAATCAGTTTGTAGCCTTCTTGCCTACTTATTTAGAGGGTGGAAATGGAGTTGACTCTGGTGATGTTGAGATTTTAACCAATGATTTAGCAGCCTTTATTGAATTTGAAGAAAACTATAAAAAATGTTTCGGTATCGTAGGTAGTGGCAACCGTAATTTCAACAATCAGTATTGTTTAACGGCCAAGCAATATTCTCAACGTTTTGGCTTTCCTCTGCTAGATACTTTTGAGCTTCGTGGTCTGCAAAATGATATCAGCCGTGTTGGTGATAAGATCGCAGAACTCTATCGGCTTTAAACTAGTTGACATTAGAAAAATAAAAGCACGTCTCTTATTGAACTGCACCCCAAAAGTTAGATTTTATCTGTCTAACTTTTTGGGGTCAGTACACTTACTAGAGGCGTGCTTTTTATTTATTTCAAGACCAAGACTTGCTTAGCAGGAATGACATAGTTGTCAGCCAAGGGAGCGATAGCCTTGTCGCTGCTGATAGCAGGGTAGGATAGAAAGACTTCCTGACCTAGTTCGTTTTGGTAGGTCTGATCTTTTGAACCAAAGTTAATCAAGATGGTCATTTGTTCATCTTGCTGTGAAATCTGATATCTGACAAGTGAATCATTGAGCCATTCAACTTGGCATGCCTCCAAGATTTCTTCTCGGCTTTCGAGACTGAGTAGAGGGTGTTCTTTTCGGAAGCTGATTAATTCACGAATGAAGTCAACATCTTCTTCGTAGTTGAGTAAGCTTTGCCAGTCCAGACGATTAATAGTATCTGGGATGTTGTAGCTATTATCTAGCAAGTCTTTGTGGCGGAAGAATTCTTGCCCACTATGGAGGAAAGGAACTCCCTGAGCAAGCAAGACCAAGTGTAAGGCCAAGCGAGCACTTGCCAAACGTTCTTTTGGACTGATGTTTGGATCTTCCATTTTAAAGTAGTCAAAGACAGTCGCATTGTCATGACACTCAGTGTAGTTAATGGCCTGTTGAGGACTTTGGAAATGGCTTGCTGTTTCTAAGCCGACATTAGCTGTTAGGATATTAGCCATGCTGGAAGTCCATTCGAATCCAGTCAGTCTTTGTTTGTTTAAGATGGTTCCTTTGATGGTATCACGGAAATTATCGCTGAAAAAGCCATAATCAGTCAATTCTGCCGCATTATACTGGTGGGCTAGGAGCTCTGAGTCTAACCCAGTCGCCATTTTCCAGCCTTCTCCGTAGAGATAGACATTTGGGTAGCTCTCTTTAAGCTCTTCTGCTAGCTCATTCATAGTTTGGATATCTAAGATACCCATGAGGTCAAAACGGAAACCGTCAAAGCCATAGAGATTCACCCATTGCTTGACTGAATGCTTGATGAAGCGACGGACCATGGCTCTTTCACTAGCAACATCGTTACCACAGAAAGTTCCGTCGGTTCGTTGTTTTTGTTCATTCAAGCGATAGAAATAACCAGGAACTATCTTTTCAAAAGCAAAGCTATCCGCATCATAAACGTGATTGTATACGACGTCCATAATCAAACTCATATCCGCCTCATGGTAGGCTGCGATAGTTTCCTGCAATTCTAGAATGCGTGCATAAGGGTCCTCAGGGTCACTGGCAAAGCTACCTTCTGGAACATTATACTGAACAGGATCATAGCCCCAGTTGTAGACTTGTTCAGGGTGTTTCTCATCTACACTACCAAAATCATAAACAGGCATAAGCTGGATATGGGTGATTCCCAGATCTAGCAAGTGCTGCATACCAATTTTACGTTTGCCTAGCTTGGGAGACTCTGTCAGTGCTCGGAATGTGCTTGGTTCTTTAAAACCAGCATCCTTTTGGCTAGAGAAGTCGCGAACACTCATCTCGTAAATGACGGCTTTGGTTGGGCTTAGCTGTGTTTTGGCCCGCTTGACTCCAGTTGTATTGAGTAGTTTCTTTGGATCAATAATAAAGCTAGCACCAGAATTGGCTTCAGAGGAAAGAGCATAAGGATCATGTACTTCCAGCCACTGACCATTGACCTTGTGGAGATAGGTGTAGCTAGCTCTCTCCCAATCACCAGGAATCGTTGTTTTCCAAACGCCTTTTTCCTGACGAAGGAGAGGCCAGACAGTTTCTTTGCCATCTTTTTTCAACTTGATAAGGACTTGCTCGGAGATAGGAGCCCAGAAGGCAAAAGAAGTAGCCTTCGAAGAATAAGTTGCACCAAGATCATCCTGGTCGTAGTCAAAAGTTTGATCAAAAATCGGTTCTTGGACAATATGTCGGAATGCTAGGACTGTTTTATTGCGGTCCTGGTCGTAGACGAGATAATGCTGTTCCAAATCGATATCTTCTTCCAAAGTAAGGCTGTAGAGGCAATGTTCGGTAGAAGATTTACATGTTTGAATAGTCAGAGGAATCACCTGGTCGTCAGATTCCAAAGTAAAGGACAGGTCCTTAGCATCATAAATGATGGGTAACTGAAGATTAATCAGTCGTATGTTATCTAAATAAGCTTGAAAGGTTCTAAAAGACATAAATCTCCTTTATACAAGATAAGATAGCTCTAAAAGCGCGTGCACCATCAGAGGCTACTAGTAAAAATAATTAAATAGTAAGTATAAATAATTGAAAAACATAAAAATGCAAGGCCAAAGAGAAGTACAACCGTAGTTTAACTTGAATGTAACTACGGTTGTCATTTTTTATTTGGGATTGAGGCCCTATTCTTGTGTTTTTAACATTTCGGTTTACGGTCCGATGAGAATATCAATTTACCGTTCGATAATCTTATGGGAAATCAACTGGCGATAGCAGATTTTCCGATTTTCCTTGGTATCATTGATGATCTGTAAGATGGTTTGGAAGGACACTCTACCCAGTTCTAGGGTATTGATATCAACATAGGCAGCCAGGTCTAACTTTGGATCTACCGAATCAAAAGAAAGGACTGGTATAGTTAAGTTTTGTGAAGAGAGAAAATCACAAACACCAGATGCCAGCAAGCTATCTGTAGTGATGATGGCATCAATATTTGGATTTTTTGCTAGCAAGCGCTTGGTAAACTGGTAACCTTTTTCTTCCAAAAATTCTGTGACAAAGGCAGTGCTCTGAGGATCTAATTCCAGCTGATGCTCTTTTAAGGCATTTTCGTAGCCGGTATAACGGTCTTGGGTTACAAAGAGCTTTTTAGTTCCTCCGATAAAAGCAATATGGCGGCAACCTTTTTTTATGAAATATTCAGTTGCATCGAACCCCGCTTGGATATTATCATTGTCGACCAAAGGAATAAAAGGAGAAAGAGATTTTCCTAGGATAAGGAAGGGGAATTGCTCTTCGTAGGCCATCCGAACTAGAGGATCGTTTTCTTCGGCGTAAAGGAAAATAAGTCCATCCACCCGACGGCCGTGTACCATTTGAGAAATGGCTGTCATCCGTTCTTTCTCATCTTTACCGGTAGCAATCTGAATAGCGTATTGGTGCTGAGAAGCTACTTGTGAGATCCCTCTCAGAACAGATGGAAAAAATGGATTTTGATAGAAAGCATCTGAATCATCTGGCAATACGAGGCCGATAACCTGAGTATAACTGCTAACCAGACTGCGGGCATTTAGATTTGGATGGTAATTCAGTTCTTTCATAGCCTTGCGAACCCGTTTTTTTGTCTCATCACTAATCGTAGACTTGTTCTGGATAACACGGGTTACAGTTGAGGGCGAAACCTCAGCTAGTTTGGCAACATCTTTAATAGTAACAGGCATGATGACCTCCTAATTTTCATCACGGAAATGCGTACGATAAAAGGCGATAACAAGAAATAATACAAAGAGAATATTTTGAATCATAATCATGGTAGTCAAAGGCTGACCTAAGATGCCAAAGAAGACGGCAATGAGAGTCGGAAGCCCAAGACAGTTTAGAGTGAAATGATAACATTCCTTGAACCTTTTAAATGAAAAGAGTTTAGATTTTTTAGTCAGATAAAGGAAGAGACTGGCTCCAAAGGTCACAATGAAGAAGTTAAAGGTCAAGAGCAGGCCAGATACCAAGAGTAAAAAGAGACTGATAATCAAACGGTTTTGCTGGAACCAATCTTTGGAGATGGCCTCGCTCAAGCTTTTCTTATCCTTTAAAGCTTCCTGATTGATAGCCTGGTAATGAATGGCAGCCAATTCTTTCTTGCTTTTACTGATCAGGAGATGATCCTTGTCAAAATAAAGCGTTAACTTGTCTCCTGGTCGGGTATCCTTGTGATGTCCGATAATAACCTGGCCGTCTTTATTTTTTTGTACACCAAAGTGACTATCATAAGTTAGTTGGCCGTCTTTGATCTGAACATGATTGCTAAGCTCTCTCATAGCAGACTCATCTAAAGGCTGGAAAACTTGATCGATAAAGGTATCTAATGGATAGCTCTCTTTAGCAGCAGTCTGCAATGCCACAGGAATCAAGGTCATAGAAATTAAGAAAAGACTAGTAAAAATCAGTTGGAACCAGGACAAAAGTTTACGGTTAGCAAAAGCTTTTTTAAATTGAAAAATACTTGAAAAATAATTAAAAGGGTAGGGGTACATAGTAGCTCTTTCTAATTTTTATAGTCGTCCGACAAAAAACAGGGTGGGACAAGATTATCCCTTGTCACCACCGCTTGTTAAACCAGATACAAAGTTCTTTTGTAGGAAGAAGAATAAGATACAGATTGGAAGAGCTGTTAAGATAGCTCCTGCGGCAAAGAAGGCGATTTTCATATTTTTAACATCGCTGACAAATGTTCTCAGACCGACTGCAACTGTAAAGAATTCTTTATCCCGAAGGAGGAAACTAGATAAGATATAGTCTCCGAATGGTCCCATGAAGGCCCAAAGTGCTTGTACAGCAACCATTGGACGAACCAGAGGAAGGACGATTTGCCAGAAGCGTCGGAAATGACCGGCACCATCTAGTTTAGCTGACTCATCAAGAGAGATTGGAACGGTATCAAAGTAACCTTTCATCAGCCAAGCATTCATTGGAATTCCTCCACCAACATAAAGGAAGATGAGGAACCAGTTTTGGTTCAAAGCATTCAACATCAAAGCCATGACGAAGAAGGCGGTAAGGGCAGCAATGGTTGGTACCATCTGGATAATCAAGAAGAAGACCAAACTTTGCTTGCGGGCGATGAAGTTATAGCGGCTGTATGCGTAACCAGCTAAAACTACTATACTGGTTTGCACAATCATTGTCAAGACAGCAATGATGACCGTATTGAGGTACCAGGTTCCGTAGAGTGTCTCAGAGAAGAGCCTGCTGAAGTTGTCAAAACTCCAATCGATATTAAAATCAAGTTTGAAGGCGACAATGTTACCAGTTTTAAAGGCTGATGTAATCGTAATTAATAGAGGATAAATAATGATTACTGACAGAACTACGAGATACAGGTAAGTCAGAAAATGATTAAAGTGACGTTTTAATTTTACAGAATTATTCATCTTAGACGTCCTCCATGTCAAATGCGTGTAGTTTTTTGAAAGCAATCATTGAAATACCGATAACGATAATTGAGATAATCAAGGTTACGGCTGCGGCCATTGAGTACTGAGGTGCAGTACCAGTAGTTAAACGATAAATCCAAGAAATCAAGATATCTGTTGAACCAGCGCCTCCACCGACACTACCAGGTCCACCCGCATTAAAGAGATAGATGATAGAGAAGTTATTGAAGTTGAAGGTATACTGACTGATAAGAGTTGGCGCAGCAACAGCTAAAATCATTGGTAGCGTAATGTTGCGGAATTTTTGCCAAGCATTTGCTCCATCAATATAAGCAGCTTCATACAAATCATTTGGAATGGATTGCAGAATTCCCAAAGTTAAGACGTAGATGTATGGGAATCCTAGCCAACCTTGCATCATAATCAAGGCAACCTTGGTCCAAGTAGGATCTGTTTTCCAAGGGATGAGGGTATTGTTCAAGAAAGGCAATACCTTGCTAAGCAAAGGAATAACTTGGGTGTTGATAGCACCGATACTATCATTAAACATATTTGAGAAAGTCAAGATTGTAATGAAAGCTGGTACCGCCCAAGGAAGTAGGAAGATAACACCGAAGATGCGTTTTCCTTTGATAAAAGGCTGGTTAGCAATAATAGCTGTGAAAATACCGATAACAATTTGTAAAGTTGAAGCACATAAAGCCCAGATGATGGTCCAAGATAGGACAGAACCAAAGGCTGAGCGGAAAGTGCTGAGACTCCAAATGTTGCTGAAGTTTGTCAAACCAACCCAGTCCAGCAGTTTTGTTGGAGGAAGGTGTTTGAAATCATAGTTTGTAAAAGCAATCAGAAGAGTTACCAATACAGGGAAAATGATAGCAAAAGTCATAGCTACGTAAGAAGGGATGATCAGCAAGTATGGGAAACCATTCTCATAGATGCTGTGAATCATTTCTTTCAGAGTAGTATGGACCGGAATACCGTTATTCCAGCGTTTAGCTGTTGTGTGAGCATCCTTTAAGTTGAAGGCATAAAATAGGAAATAAACCAGCACGATAATTAAGTGGAAGGCACCACGGATCAACATAAAGAGGGAGTTGTCGCGCCCGCGCATTTCACCAAGTGTGATAAGATTTCCTAGCTCACCAGAAGCGATCGCAAAGAAATAGATTAGAAAGGCCAGTGTCACACCTAAGAAGATGAACCCCTTGGCTTTCTGTTTGTTATAAATTTGTCCAAGTCCTGGAATCAGGGACAGCAACAAGGCTTTACTTGGGTTCTGTTGTCTAGTCATATTTGTCTCCTGAATAAGATTCAAAGAGGGGCTAAAAATTTTGAAAGCAGAGAATATAAAACTAAATGTTAGAAAATATTTCTCTTTTTTCAAAATTTTTAAGAAACCCGTAGTTGTTTTAATAGCTTTTTAATAAAGAAGGGGTAGGGAAAATTCCCACCCCTAGAGTTCTTTATTATTTGTTAGCGTATTTTTGAGCGATAGTATCTTTGATTAATTTCACTGCATCGTCAGCAGCAGTTTTAACGTCTTTTTTACCGCTTACAGCATCGAACAACATAGTTTTAGCTGGATCCCAAACTGTACTCATTTCAGAGATGTTTGGCATTGGTTGAGCTGATTGGAACTGTTTAACAACTGCGTCTGTCAGTTCATCTTTCTTGCTTACTGCGTACTCGCGAGCTTCTGTGTTAGCAGGTACTTCGTTAGTAGCATCGTAAAATGCTTTTTGTTGATCAGTTGAAGTCAAGAAGTCAACGAATTTTTGAGCAACTTCTGGGTTTTTAGCACCAGTTGGGATAACCCAAGCTTTACCACCACCGAAAGCAGCGTATTCTTTTCCGTTTGGAAGAGTTGGGATAGTTGAAACACCATAGTTTACTTTAGCTTCTTTCAAAGCAGATGCTTTCCATGGTCCATCGATGATAGCAGCAGTTTTACCTTCTTGGAATTGTGATTGGATCAAGTTTCCAGCGCCTTCAGTATCTTGCATTCCTTTAGGCCATTTTGCATACCAAGTTTTAGCGTATTCGATACCTTTAATTGCACCTTCATTAGCAAGACCGATATCTTTAGGATCTTTACCATTGTCACCGAATACATAACCGCCGTTACCAGCTAGAAGTCCGTAAGCATAGTAGAAGTTTGTCCAGTCAGCAAGGAAGGCAGATGTTTTACCATCTTCACCAGCAAATGCATATTTGCTGTCTTTAGCAAGCTCTTCTAATTCAGCAAAAGTAGTTGGAGCTTTTGAAATCAAGTCCTTGTTGTAGTACATTACAAGAGTTTCGATAACAGCAGGTGCTCCGTATGTTTTACCTTCTGTTGTCACAAGAGATTCAGTAGTTTTATCTGTCTTACTATCTTTGCTTAATTTTACTTCGTTTAATTGTCCATCTGTACCGAGGCTTCCTACGCGGTCGTATGGAGCCATCAAAACGTCTGGAGCTTTACCAGACTGGTTGTCGAGTGAAAGGTTGTCCAATCCACCCATTTGGTCACCAGTTTTAATAGTAACTTTAGAACCAGTTTCTTTTTCAAAAGCTGCTGCAGCTTTCTCCATGTAAGCCTTGTACTGCTCTTCAACATAAACAGTAACGTTTTTATCACCAGATTCAGATGATTTAGTTGAAGAAGCCTTGCTACCACAAGCAGCTAAAATAAAGCTAGCTACAGCAACAGTACCCAATACAGCAGCACTTTTAAGAGCTTTGTTTTTCATGTTTATTCCTCCTAAGAATAAAAAAAGTAATAATTTACATTTAAGTTTACGCAAACGTTTTCTTAAACTGAAAAAATTATATCACAAAAAGTAACCGTTTGCAAGATATTTTTCCAAAAAATCAAAAAAATATTTTTTATCCGACAAATTATTTGTCAATATTATAGAAGAAAAAAAGAAAAGTTAGATGATTCTCTTGAAGAATTGAAAAAATTTTTATAAAATGGTTGCATAGAAAACTAAAAACAGATATAATCGAACTACGCAAACGTTTTCGTTGAACAAAACGTAGATTTTAACTAAGAAAAATATTGAGGTGACAAGATGAAAGAACGTCAAAGTGGTGTTCTCATGCATATTTCTTCTTTGCCAGGGAAATACGGAATTGGATCTTTTGGGAAAAGTGCGTATGATTTTGTAGATTTCTTGGTAAGAACTAAGCAACGCTATTGGCAGATTTTGCCACTAGGCACGACTAGCTATGGAGACTCTCCTTACCAATCTTTTTCTGCTTTCGCAGGAAATACTCACTTTATTGACTTAGATCTTCTTATAAAGGAAGGTTTGCTTCAAGAAAGTGATTTAAATGGTGTGGATTTTGGAAGTGATCCAAAAGCTGTTGACTATGCTAAGATTTTCGAAGCACGTCGGCCACTATTGGAAAAAGCTGTTAAAAATTTCCTTCAAAGCTCTGATTTGAAGGCTTATAAAAAATTTGTGGCAGACAATGCCAACTGGTTAGACCTGTATGTTGACTACATGGCAATCAAAGAGCACTTTGATTTGGCGGCGTGGACAGAGTGGTCTGATGAAGACATTCGCCTGCGTAAGCCAGAGGCCTTGGCTGATTACCGTGAGCGCCTGAGCGAACAGATGGAATACCATCGTGTCACTCAATACTTCTTCTTCCAACAATGGCTAGCTTTAAAAGATTATGCGAATAAGCATCATATTGAGATTGTCGGAGATATGCCAATCTATGTAGCGGCAGACAGTGCTGATGTTTGGGCACAACCACATTTCTTTAAAACAGACGCTGTTGGTAAACCAACTTGTGTGGCAGGATGTCCGCCTGATGAATTCTCAGAAACAGGACAGCTTTGGGGGAACCCAATCTATGACTGGAAAGCTATGGATAAAGATGGCTATTCTTGGTGGGTTGAGCGTCTGCGTGAAAGCTTTAAGATTTATGACATCGTTCGTATTGACCATTTCCGCGGATTTGAATCTTATTGGGAAATCCCAGCGGATTCAGAAACAGCTGCAACTGGTAAGTGGGTAAAAGGACCTGGCTATGCTCTATTTAAAGCTGTGAAAGAAGCTTTGGGAGAACTAAATATCATTGCGGAAGACCTAGGCTTTATGACTGATGAAGTCATTGAGCTTCGTGAGAAGACTGGTTTTCCAGGAATGAAGATTTTGCAGTTTGCCTTCAATCCAGATGACGAAAGCATTGATAGTCCACACTTGGCACCTCATAACTCAGTAATGTATACAGGAACTCATGATAATAATACTGTTCTTGGCTGGTATAAGGATGAGATTGATGATCCAACTCGTGAATACTTAGCTGTTTATACCAACCGTAAAGAATACGAAACTGTTCCTCATGCAATGCTCCGTACGATCTTTGCTTCTGTTAGCTATATGGCAATCGCAACCATGCAAGATCTGCTAGAATTAGATGGTTCAGCAAGAATGAACTTGCCATCCACTATTGGTGGCAACTGGCAATGGCGTATGACAGAAGATGAATTGTCTAAAGAGGTAGAGGCAGAGTTGCTCTCTCTAACAACTATTTATCGCCGAATTAATACAAAACTTAAACCCAAAAACAATGTAAATCAGAATTCCAAAGGAGAAAAAAATGTCTAAATTACAGCAATACGTGCAAAACGCGTATCAAAAAAACATTGCTGATTGTACCAATGAAGAACTCTATACTGCTCTTTTGAACTATACAAAAGAATACAGTGCAACTAAACCTGTCAATGATTCAAAGAAGAAATTGTACTATATTTCTGCTGAGTTCCTGATTGGTAAACTCTTGTCAAACAACTTGATCAACCTTGGCCTTTATGATGATGTCAAAAAAGAATTGGCTGATGCAGGTAAAGATTTGATTGAAGTAGAAGAAGTAGAATTAGAACCATCTCTTGGTAATGGTGGTTTGGGCCGTTTGGCTGCCTGCTTCCTTGATTCAATCGCAACTCTCGGTTTAAATGGAGACGGTGTAGGTTTGAACTACCACTTTGGTCTCTTCCAACAAGTGTTGAAAAACAATGAGCAAACAACAATCCCTAACTTCTGGTTGAGTGATCAAAACTGGTTGGTAAAATCTACTCGTAGCTACCAAGTGCCTTTTGCAAACTTTACTTTAACTTCTACACTCTATGACATTGATGTACCAGGTTATAAGACAGAAAAGAAAAACCGTTTGCGTCTCTTCGATCTAGATTCTGTGGACTCTAGCTTGATTGAAAAAGGAATTGATTTCGACAAGACAGATATTGCTCGTAACTTGACTCTCTTCCTTTATCCAGACGATAGTGACAAACAAGGTGAACTTCTTCGTATCTTCCAACAATACTTTATGGTTTCAAATGGTGCGCAATTAATCATTGATGAAGCAATCGAAAAAGGAAGCAACTTACACGATCTTGCAGACTATGCAGTTGTACAAATCAATGATACTCACCCTTCAATGGTTATCCCTGAGTTGATCCGTCTCTTGACAGAACGTGGGTTGGAATTTGACGAAGCTGTAAACATTGTCAAGTCAATGACTGCTTATACAAACCACACTATTCTTGCAGAGGCTCTTGAAAAATGGCCGCTAGAATTCTTGGAAGAAGTTGTTCCTCATCTTGTTCCAATTATCAAGGAACTTGACAAACGTGTCAAGGAAGTTTACAAAGATCCTGCTGTCCAAATCATTGACGAAAATGACCGTGTTCATATGGCTCATATGGATATCCATTATGGATACAGTGTTAACGGGGTTGCGGCTCTCCACACTGAGATCTTGAAGAACTCAGAGTTGAAAGCTTTCTATGACATCTACCCTGAAAAATTCAACAACAAAACAAACGGTATTACTTTCCGTCGTTGGCTTATGCATGCTAACCCACGCCTTTCTCACTATTTAGATGAAATTCTTGGTAATGGTTGGCACCACGAAGCAGAAGAACTCGAAAATCTTTTGTCTTATGAAGATAAAGCTGCTGTCAAAGAAAAATTGGAAAGCATCAAAGCTCACAACAAACGTAAATTGGCTCGTCACTTGAAAGAGCACCAAGGTGTGGAAATCAATCCAAATTCTATCTTTGACATCCAAATCAAGCGTCTTCACGAGTACAAACGTCAACAAATGAACGCTTTGTACGTGATCCACAAGTACCTTGACATCAAAGCTGGTAACATTCCTGCTCGTCCAATCACAGTCTTCTTTGGTGGTAAAGCAGCTCCTGCTTACACAATTGCTCAAGACATTATCCACTTGATTCTTTGCTTGTCAGAAGTCATTGCAAATGATCCAGCAGTAGCACCATACTTGCAAGTGGTTATGGTTGAAAACTACAACGTGACTGCAGCAAGCTTCCTTATCCCAGCATGTGACATCTCAGAACAAATCTCACTTGCTTCTAAAGAAGCTTCAGGTACTGGTAACATGAAATTCATGTTGAACGGAGCTTTGACTCTTGGTACTATGGACGGGGCTAACGTGGAAATCGCTGAGTTGGTTGGCGACGAAAACATCTACATCTTCGGTGAAGATTCAGAAACTGTTATCGACCTGTACGCAAAAGAAGCTTACAAATCAAGCGAATTCTATGCTCGTCAAGCTATCAAACCATTGGTTGACTTCATCGTTAGTGATGCTGTTCTTGCAGTAGGTAAGAAAGAACGCTTGGAACGTCTTTACAACGAATTGATCAACAAAGACTGGTTCATGACTCTCCTTGACTTAGAAGACTATATCAAAGTCAAAGAGCAAATGCTTGCTGACTATGAAAACCGCGACGCATGGTTGGATAAAGTTATTGTAAACATTGCTAAAGCTGGTTTCTTCTCAGCTGACCGCACGATTCAACAATACAATGATGAAGTGTGGCATTTAGATAAATAAAAAATTCTCTTGGATAGCCCCATCAGTTAGGCCTTGATTCTGACTGATGGGGTTTTTGTTTTTCGAAGGATAAGGATATGAGCTTCCTGGTTAAAGGGAGTAGGCATATAGAAAAAGAGGAAGAAATGTCGCATTTTTCTGCTGTTTTATGACCTTATATTTGACTTTATGTATAAAATCTATTTGTCGTGTTTATTATGTATAGATTGCATAAAAATTAGATGAAATATCCTTGACAGTGTTATAGAAGAATATATAATATAAAGTAAGGGATTGGGCCCAAATATAAAGGAGGAAAATGTTGTGAAAAAGATGAATAAAAAGCTCTTTCATGCATTTATGACGCTGTTGTTAATAGTATCGGTATTCATACCTCTACTAAAAACAAGTTACACAGTTAAAGCGGACGAATTACCGTCAAACAACTATACGATGACAACCTCTCCAACCATTAATAATAATCGGTTGGTTGATGGTGCCAAGTATGGTGAAGGAAAGTTCTATCTGAATCCGACCTACAAGTTTGATAATTCTGCCACTTTGAAGAACGGGGACTTTATGGTTTATAAAGTGCCAAAAGAGTTTAAAGTTGAGCGCGACATCACGACAGATATCTATGCCAAGGATGGAGCTACTAAAATCGCAGAACTGCAGACAAATGCTGCAACTAATTCTGCTACAGTGACCATCACTAATGAAGAATACTTCAAAAATCTGACAGAAGATCGCGAATTGACTGCTTTGTTCACTGTGGTTTGGGCGGATGATGTCGAGTTAAATAAGGAATACAGCATTGATATTCCTGGTGCAGGGGCATATAGATTGACTCGTATCGTACCAGATGATGATCCTACTGGTTATACCAAGTGGGGTGTCCAAGATGCTGATGATCCTAATTATGTTAACTGGCGTATCCGTATCAATCGTTATGTAAAACCTGTTACAGGAGTTAAGATTGAGGATACAATCCCTGAAGGTCAAGTCTTAGCAAGTGAAATTACTGGATATTACTTTACTGAATGGAATAAGGCTGAGGCTCGTCCAAGACTGGATGCTTCACATGTAAATGTTACGGGTACAAATTCTTTCACTATTACTCCAAATGGTAATGGAGACTTGAGTACACAAGGTCTGTATGTTTTGTACCGTACTCGTTTGACTGCTCCAGTTGACAATACTACCAAGAAAGCATTCAACAATGTGAAAGTGACAACATCAGATGGTGTATATGATGTAGATGGCTTTGCTCCTCTAACAACTACTGAAGGAATTGGATCAGGTGCTCGCCCTTCTAAAGTTGAATTTGAAGTTACAAAGCAACTGAATGGTGGAACATTGAAAGGTGATGAATTCATCTTCCAATTGATTGATCCAGATGGCAAAGTAGTTGAAACGGCAAAAAACAACAAAGACGGACAAGTTAAATTTAAAGCAATTAAATTCTCAACAGCTGGTACTTTCAAATACCAAATCAAAGAAGTGGATGAGAAAGAACCAGGCTATGTTTATGATAACAAGACCATTAATGCTGAAGTTACAGTAACAGATGTCTATGGAGAAAAGTTTGCAAGTGTTAAATACGACAACAAAGTATTTGTAAATTCTTACTCTGCTAAACCAACTACAGCAACTATTGAAGCAATTAAAGTTTTGAAAGGCAGAGCCCTTGAAGCTGACAAGTATGAGTTCGAGCTCAAAGAAGGCGATACAGTCGTTGGTACAGCTAAAAATAAAGCAGATGGTTCAGTAGTTTTCCCAGCAATTGAGTATACTGCTGCAGGCCCTCATACATATACAATTACTGAAAAAGCTGGTAATGAACCAGGTGTGACTTACGACACAGCTTCACACACAGTAACCGTAGATGTTGCGGATAATGGACGTGGTCAGCTTGAAGCAACTGTTCCAGCTGAGAAGCCAGTCTTCACCAATACTTATGCTGCAAAACCAGGTAAAAAAGTAATTGAAGCTAAGAAAGTTCTAAATGGTAAAGAACTTGAGGCCGACAAATATGAGTTCGAGCTCAAAGAAAACGACAAAGTAGTTGGTACAGCTAAGAATACTGCAGATGGTTCGATTAGTTTCCCAGAAATTGAATACACTGAGGCAGGGACTTATACTTACACTATGTCAGAAAAAGCTGGTAATGAACCAGGTGTGACTTATGACAAAACTTCACACACAGTAACTGTAGATGTTGCGGACAATGGTCAAGGTCAGCTTGAAGCAACTGTTACAAGTGAAAAGCCAGTCTTCACCAATACTTATGCTGCGAAACCAGGAAAAACAGTAATTGAAGCTAAGAAAGTTCTGAATGGCAAAGCCCTTGAGGCTGATAAATATGAGTTTGAGCTCAAAGAAAACGACAAAGTAGTTGGTACAGCTAAGAATACTGCAGATGGTTCGATTAGTTTCCCAGAAATTGAATACACTAAGGCAGGAACTTATACTTACACTATGTCAGAAAAAGCTGGTAATGAAGCCGGTGTGACTTATGACAAAACTTCACACAAAGTAACTGTAGAGGTTGCGGACAATGGCCAAGGTAAGTTAGTATCTACAATTACTGGCAATAAACCAGCATTTGTGAATAAATACACTGCACCAACTCCACCGCCAACTCCAAATCCGCAACAACCAACTCCAGCCACTGCAACTATTCAAGCAAACAAAGTCTTGACTGGTAAAGAGCTGAAAGATGGTCAGTTTGAATTTGAGTTGACTTATCAAGGTAACGTAGTGGATACTGCTAAGAATAAAGCGGATGGTTCGGTAACCTTTAAATCACAAAGCTTCACTTCACCAGGTAAGTATGAATACACTATTACTGAAAAAGCTGGTAATGAAGCAGGTGTGACTTATGATAAGACAGTTCACAAAGTGACTGTAGAAGTTGCTTATGATACGAATGGTAAACTTGTAGCGACCGTTACTGGTAACGGACCAACCTTTACCAATACGTATGCTGCTAAAACACCTCCAACATCATCTGAAGAAAAACCAAAACCATCAGGTGATAAGCATGAAGATCCTAAGAAGGAAGAACCTAAAAAAGAAGTGAAGAAAGAATTGCCTAAGACAGGAACAGCTGAGTCCTCAGCCTTCTCTGTTCTTGTTGGCTTCCTGCTTCTTGCAGCTTCAGTCTTCTTATATCGTACTAAAAAGGTTAATTAATCTTTGGGTTTAAAAAGAAAGAGAGCGATGGAAAACCTTCATTAAAAAGGTTTCTCGCTCTCTTTTTTATTTAAAATAGTCCTAAACTATGATATTTTGATATAATGGTGACATGAGTAGAATTTTAGATAATGAACAAATGATGGATGAAGAAATGGTGGAGCGCACGCTTCGACCACAATATCTGCAGGAGTATATTGGCCAAGATAAGGTCAAGAATCAGTTGAAGATTTTTATTGAAGCAGCAAAACTAAGGGATGAGGCTTTGGATCATGCTCTTTTATTTGGCCCTCCTGGACTGGGGAAGACGACCATGGCTTTTGTGATTGCCAATGAGCTGGGTGTGAATATCAAGCAGACTTCGGGACCAGTTATTGAAAAAGCAGGAGATTTGGTTGCTATTTTAAATGATTTAGAGCCTGGTGACGTTCTTTTTATCGATGAAATACACCGTCTGCCAATGGCAGTAGAAGAAGTCCTCTACAGTGCTATGGAAGATTTTTACATCGATATCATGATTGGTTCAGGGGATGCTAATCGTAGTGTCCATCTTGATTTACCACCGTTTACCCTCATAGGTGCCACCACGCGTGCAGGAATGTTATCCAATCCTCTGAGAGCTCGCTTTGGTATCACAGGGCACATGGAGTACTATGAAGAAGCTGATTTGACTGAGATTGTTGAGCGAACGGCAGAAATTTTTGAGATGGATATCACTCATGAAGCAGCTAAAGAACTGGCTTTGCGTAGTCGTGGCACCCCTCGAATTGCCAACCGTCTATTGAAGCGAGTTCGAGATTATGCTCAGATTATGGGCAATGGTTTGATTGATGAGACAATCACAGATCAAGCTCTTTCCATGTTAGATGTGGATCATGAAGGTTTGGACTATGTCGATCAAAAAATTCTGAGAACTATGATTGAGCTGTATGGTGGTGGTCCAGTCGGTCTAGGTACTTTGTCAGTAAATATTGCTGAGGAGCGTGAAACGGTCGAAGATATGTATGAGCCTTATTTGATTCAAAAAGGCTTTATCATGAGAACGAGAACGGGTCGCGTTGCAACTCGAAAAGCCTATGAACATTTAGGTTATGAATATATGGAGAAATAGGCTTATGGAAATAGAAGAGAAAAATCTTCTAGACCTTTTCTATGCTGATCAACATCTAATGACTGTTGTAAAGATTATTCGAGAGTTGAATTTACAGGATAGCTGGCTGGCAGCTGGAAGTGTTAGAAATTTCATCTGGAATCATTTATCCGATCGGGAAAAATTTGATTTTGAAACAGATATAGATGTGATATTCTTTGATCCGACAGTCTCTTATGAGGAGACGTTACAAATTGAGAAGCGCTTGAGAGAAGCTTATCCACTCTATAGCTGGGAAGTAAAGAATCAAGTTTATATGCATATTCATAGTCCTAATACTAAGCCTTATACTAGTTCACAGGACGCTATGAGTAGATATCCAGAAACCTGTACAGCTCTTGGTTTACGTTTATTAAAAAATGATGATCTTGAGTTATTCACGGCTTATGGCTTGATTGATCTTGTTAACTTTCAAGTCAAGCCCACACCGCATTTTTTAGCGGATGAGGAAAGGATTAAACTTTATAGAGAACGTTTGGAAAAGAAAAAATGGCAATCTAAGTGGCCTAGGTTGGACATTTATTTGCCAGAAAAAGAAACTTAAAATTGCTTTAAGATAATTTTAAGTTGGCTCGAGTATACTGTAATCATAAGTTAAGGATACTTAGCTTGAACTCCTAAAACTTTTCTTTTTCATAATAATCTCCCTAAAAGACCACCCAATCAGGTGGTCTTTTCCTGCTTATTTGGAAAGGAGAAAAATGCTAAATTGGCAGAAAAGCGTCCAGTTTTTTTGGAGGTCAGCAACCTATTTAATGTCATTTTCTGATATAATTAAGAAGAGGTATTTCTATGAAGAAAATTGTATTTGTTTGCTTGGGCAACATCTGTCGGAGTCCGATGGCTGAATTTGTTATGAAAAGTTTGACTGATAAATTTCATATTGAAAGTCGGGCAACTTCTAATTGGGAACATGGAAATCCAATTCACCAAGGGACTCAAGCAGCTTTGAATGAGCATGCGATTATATTTGATGTTGAAAAAACTTCTCTGCAGATGTCTGAAAAGGACTTTGCCTTCTTTGATTATATCGTTGGTATGGATGCTTCCAATGTGGCAGATTTAAAAGAGATGGCCCCTCGGAAATACCAGGATAAGATATATCAATTTATGGATAAAAGTGTACCAGATCCTTGGTATACTAATGATTTTGATGAAACTTACCGGTTGGTTCAAGCGGGATGTGAGCGCTGGCTGGAACGTTTGGATGGATAAAAATGGATAAATTAAAAGAATTTTATAATCGTTACCAGCATTATTTGACAAGAACAAATTTTGAGATAGTTGCTGTTACACTAATTGCTTTGTCTGCGATTTTAGTTTTTACTTCTAATATTCCAGATAAAGGGGTGCTTACTCTTGATAAGGGGGCTATTAAGTATGATGGCAGTCTGGTTCATGGAAAGATGGATGGTCAAGGAACTTTGACTTTCAAAAATGGCGATAAGTACGAAGGAGATTTCAAAAATGGAATCTTTGATGGCAAGGGGAAATTTACCTCTAAGAGCGGTTGGAAGTACGAAGGTGAGTTTAGTAAAGGCCAAGCGGACGGCCAAGGCACTCTAATAACCGAGCAAAAGGTCGTTTACAAAGGAAAGTTTAAACAAGGAATTTATCAAAATGCGCATTAAATGGTTTTCATTAGTAAGGATAGCAGGTTTGCTTCTCGTTCTACTCTATCATTTCTTCCAGGGAGTGTTTCCTGGAGGCTTTATTGGGGTGGACGTTTTCTACGCATTTTCTGGGTTCTTGATCACCTCACTCCTGATTGATGAATTTGCTAAACGTCAAGAAATTGATGTCTTAGGATTTCTAAGACGACGTTTTTATAGGATTTTTCCGCCTCTGGTCTTTATGATTCTGATCACTCTGCCGTTTACCCTCTTCATTCGCAAAGATTTTGTGGCTGGTATTAGAACGCAGATAGCGGGTGCCCTAGGTTTTGTAACAAATTTCTATGAAATTTTATCGGGCGGTAGCTACGAGAGTCAGTTTGTACCTCATTTATTTGTACATACTTGGAGTTTAGCACTTGAGGTGCATTATTATATTTTGTGGGGATTGGCAGTCTGGTTCTTGGCTAAGAAAAGTCGGAGCCTCGGCCAATTTCGAGGGATGATTTTTCTGATTTCGACAGGGATTTTCTTATTTAGTTTTCTGTCTATGTTTGTAAGTAGCTTTTTCACTAAGAATTTTTCTTCACTTTATTTTTCAAGCTGGACACATATCTTCCCCTTCTTTGCTGGGACAGCTTTAGCTACAGTTTCTGGTGTTCAAAATGTAGGTGCAAATTTCAAGAAACTAGAACAGTCTTGGAGCATGAAGCAGACGATAGCCACTATTGGTGGTGGTTTTGCCGTCTTAATTCTTCTAACCTTCCTGCTTCGTTTTGATAATATCTTCACTTATTTAGTCGGCTTTCTCCTAGCAACGATAGCAGCCTTGGCCATGATTTTGGGAGCTCGTGTTCTCCATGAAAAGACGCTGAAGCTGGCTGAGCCAATCTGGGTCACATTTATTGCTGATACGAGTTACGGTGTTTATCTCTTCCATTGGCCTTTTTACATTATTTTCAGTCAGCTGATGGGAAATGCAGGAGCAGTAGTATTAACTACTCTTCTATCCTTTGCCTTTGCAGCAGTCTCTTTCTATATTTTGGAACCTGTTTTAGCGGGAAGAAAACCAGATTTGTTTGGTATTGAGCTTGATGTGAAATCAATTGCGAGACCGATTTTTTATAGTCTGGCCCCTCTGGGACTCATCTGCTTCTTTATTATCTTTACTTCACCTAAGGTTGGAGCTTTTGAGGAAGACTTAATGATTAATGCCTTGAATCAAGCGGATAGTAAGATGCAATTAACTCGTAGCCAAGCGGACCAAACAACAGCTACTGATTACAATGTGGCTCCTGGAACGACCTTGATAGGTGATTCTGTAGCTTTGCGGGCTAATGACTGGTTACAAGAAGCTATTCCTGGTGTGCAATTGGATGCAGCTGTCAGCCGAAATTTGGAATCAGGTTTAGAGGTTTATCAAACAGATATTAGCAACAAGGTTCTTCTGCAAAATGTAGTCCTTGCTTTAGGTGCTAATACAGTTCCTAATTACGAAGAAGTGCTTAATAAACTGGTTGAAAAACTTCCTAAGGGACATCGTTTAATCTTAGTGACCCCTTATGATGGACGAGTTGCTGGAGATGAAAACAGCGATCTGGTAAAAACTCGGCAGTACCAATTGGAATTGGCAAAGAAATATAATTATGTTCATGTAGCTGATTGGTATCAAGCAGCCATTGATAATCCTGCTATCTGGTATGGAACAGATTACGTTCACTTTGGCACTGAGTCACAAAGCATTGCTGCAGGTGGTCAATTATATGCTCAAACAATCAAGGCTACGCTTGATGAAGCTAATCAAGGCCCTGTCAAACCTTAATTTAATGATGAATATAAAGGCCCGAGCTTCGGGTTCTTTATATATAATATATGAAAGCGCTTACTTAATTTTTACAAGCTTCTGTGAAAATATGTAAACAAATCTATGTGAAATTAAATTATTACAAAATTTGATTTCACAAAAAAATAGAGGTAGTCGCAGCAATAAATGGAGATTGAAATATATTTCACAAACAATAATAAAAAAGTTTGTGAAATGTAAGCGAAAGTGTTTACAAAGGAAAGCAAATGGGTTATAATGAAATTGTGAAAAAATTAACAAAGGATAAATTCCTTGAAAGCTATGGAGGAAAATATGGCTGATAAAAAAACTGTGACACCTGAGGAAAAGAAACTCGCAGCTGAAAAGCATGTAGATGAGTTAGTACAAAAAGCCTTGGTTGCTCTTGATGAAATGCGCAAATTAGACCAAGAACAAGTCGACTACATCGTAGCTAAAGCTTCTGTTGCAGCACTTGATGCCCATGGAGAATTGGCGCTTCATGCTTATGAAGAAACAGGTCGTGGGGTCTTTGAAGATAAGGCAACAAAAAACCTATTCGCCTGTGAACACGTGGTAAACAACATGCGTCACACGAAGACTGTTGGTGTTATCGAAGAAGATGATGTAACAGGTTTAACTTTGATTGCTGAGCCGGTTGGTGTTGTCTGCGGGATTACTCCTACAACAAACCCAACTTCAACTGCAATCTTTAAGTCTTTGATTTCATTGAAGACTCGTAACCCAATTGTCTTTGCTTTCCACCCATCTGCTCAAGAATCATCTGCTCATGCAGCTCAAATCGTTCGTGATGCAGCAATCGCAGCAGGTGCTCCTGAAAACTGTGTTCAATGGATTACCCAACCATCTATGGAAGCAACTAGTGCTCTTATGAACCATGAAGGAGTAGCAACGATCCTTGCAACTGGTGGTAATGCAATGGTGAAGGCAGCTTACTCATGTGGCAAGCCAGCTCTTGGGGTTGGTGCCGGAAACGTACCAGCTTATGTGGAAAAATCCGCTAATATCCGTCAAGCAGCGCACGATATCGTTATGTCTAAGTCTTTTGACAATGGTATGGTCTGTGCCTCTGAGCAAGCCGTTATCATTGATAAGGAAGTTTATGACGAATTTGTAGAAGAGTTCAAGTCTTATCATACTTACTTTGTAAATAAGAAAGAAAAAGCTCTGTTGGAAGAATTCTGCTTCGGTGCTAAGGCAAACAGTAAGAACTGTGCTGGTGCGAAGCTCAATGCAGATATCGTAGGTAAGCCAGCAGCTTGGATTGCAGAACAAGCAGGATTTACAGTTCCAGAAGGAACCAATATCCTTGCTGCAGAATGTAAAGAAGTTGGCGAAAAAGAGCCGTTAACTCGTGAAAAATTATCTCCAGTTATCGCAGTTTTGAAATCTGAAAGTCGTGAAGACGGAATTAACAAGGCTCGCCAAATGGTTGAATTTAACGGTCTTGGTCACTCAGCAGCGATCCATACTGCAGATGAAGAATTGACTAAAGAATTTGGTAAAGCAGTTAAAGCTATTCGTGTTATCTGTAACTCACCTTCTACTTTCGGTGGTATCGGGGACGTTTATAATGCCTTCTTGCCATCATTGACACTTGGATGTGGTTCTTACGGACGCAACTCAGTTGGAGATAACGTCAGCGCCATCAACCTCTTGAACATCAAAAAAGTCGGAAGACGGAGAAATAACATGCAATGGATGAAACTTCCTTCAAAAACATACTTTGAACGTGACTCAATTCAATACCTTCAAAAATGTCGTGACGTAGAGCGTGTCATGATCGTTACAGACCATGCTATGGTAGAGCTTGGTTTCCTAGATCGTATCATCGAGCAACTCGATCTTCGTCGTAATAAGGTTGTTTATCAAATCTTTGCTGACGTAGAACCAGAGCCAGATATCACAACAGTTGAACGTGGTACAGAGATCATGCGTTCCTTCAAACCTGATACAATCATTGCACTTGGTGGTGGTTCACCAATGGACGCAGCTAAAGTAATGTGGCTCTTCTATGAACAACCAGAAGTTGACTTCCGTGACCTTGTTCAAAAATTCATGGATATCCGTAAACGTGCCTTCAAGTTCCCATTGCTTGGTAAGAAGACTAAGTTTATCGCAATCCCAACAACATCTGGTACAGGATCTGAAGTAACACCGTTTGCCGTTATCTCTGATAAGGCTAACAACCGTAAATACCCAATCGCTGACTACTCATTGACTCCTACTGTAGCCATCGTAGACCCAGCTTTGGTATTAACAGTTCCAGGATTTGTTGCTGCGGACACTGGTATGGACGTATTGACTCACGCAACAGAAGCATACGTATCTCAAATGGCCAGCGACTACACTGATGGTCTTGCTCTTCAAGCAATCAAACTTGTCTTTGAAAACCTTGAAAGCTCTGTGAAGAATGCAGATTTCCATTCGCGTGAAAAGATGCATAATGCTTCAACAATCGCTGGTATGGCCTTTGCCAATGCTTTCTTGGGTATTTCTCACTCAATGGCTCATAAGATTGGTGCGCAATTCCACACAATCCACGGTCGTACCAATGCTATCTTGCTGCCATACGTAATCCGTTACAATGGTACACGTCCAGCTAAGACAGCGACATGGCCTAAGTACAACTACTACCGTGCGGATGAAAAATACCAAGATATCGCTCGTATGCTTGGTTTACCAGCTTCTACTCCAGAAGAAGGTGTGGAATCTTACGCAAAAGCTGTCTACGAACTTGGTGAGCGAGTTGGTATCCAAATGAACTTCAAGGCTCAAGGAATTGATGAAAAAGAATGGAAGAAACATTCTCGTGAATTGGCCTTCCTTGCTTATGAAGATCAATGTTCGCCTGCTAACCCACGCCTTCCAATGGTTGACCACATGCAGGAAATCATCGAAGATTCTTACTACGGTTACAAAGAACGTCCAGGACGTCGCAAATAAGTATATGGCTGAAGGAGTGAAAAACTCCTGTAAAGATCATAAAAACAAAAATCCCTCGCTCGCATGAGTGAGGGATTTTTGTAGATGGATCAGTGAAAATGTAGTCTGAATTCTTTTGATATTTTTATGAGGAGTGCTTGTAAGATATTCTTTTATAGGCTACCGTTTGGTTGTTTTTGAGCTTTATTTTATGTTAAGATAAGAGTAAAATGCGAAATGGAGTATTGTGTGGTATTGTTATCAATATGTGCCGGTTTGGTAAGTGGTATCTGCTGGCTCGTTGGAGATGTTTTATTAGTTGGCTTTGAAGTAGATCAGAAACGTTATAGTCAGTTTACTAAAGGGAGCTTGATTGGTAACAAGGAGTTGGCGATGCTGATGTTATCTGCTTCTAAAAAACGACTGCGTTGGGGCGCTTTGCTAGCTAATTTCTCTATTCCGTTGATGTTAGCTGGACTTTATAGTCTTTTTATGCTAGCTCATCTATCTATGTGGAATTGGTTAGCGATTGTATTTTTGGGAATCGGTTTTGTTTTGTCACCAGTGGCTCATGTTGCTTTTTACTATGTGGGGATTATTAGCAAGGTAGCTTATGAGCAGAGTGAGGGTAAATCTTGTTCAGTTTCAAATGCAAAGCTTATTAATGAAGTAGTGTTGTTTTTGGATATAACCTGGCGTGTAGCTGTTGGAGTGACAGCTTTGGGCTGGCTGGTTTATTCTTTTCTCATCTTCACAAATCAGACAATTTTACCATCTTATCTGGGAATTTTAACCCCCTTATTTGGTAGTCTATGGGTGATTTTACTTGTTAAAAAGCTGAAAATAGGGGGCCCTTATCTGAATGGTGCGGCTTTCAATGTTGCTTTTACCATCTTTTTTATCCTTGTTTTATGGTATTATCTTCATCCGTTTTAATGAATTTAAAAAGTCAGATCAGGCTTGATTCTTATTTGTAAATGTAAACGGAAATTGTATTTGAATGTGACCTAGCAGTAGTTTATTATACACTTTTAGATGTAGAGGTATAAATTGCATAAGCTTTGACTAGTATGCTGAAGTAATATAAAAATGATTGGAACAATCCAATCATTTTTTATATTACATTTGTATCATGTGCTCTTTTATTTATTAACCAAATATACGTGCAAGAGCGTATCCACCAAAGAAGCCCCCGCCTAAACCTGCAACAATTCCTGCTCCAATTAGAAAAGGTGCAATTCCTCCAGCTGTATTTTCAAGTTCTTGTTCAGTTAAAGCTTGAAGTGATGTTGTGTTTTCAAATTTAGTCATAATGTTCTCCGTTCTTTTTAGTTAAAATGATTTAGGCCGACGATAATACCTGCAAAAAATCCTAAAATCAAGGCAAGTGTAAATGCAATCGCGTATCTATATTCGTAAACTTCGTTTAAAAATTGGTTTTTCATAGTATGATTATTTTCTATTTACACGATTTAAACCAACAGCAATTCCTCCTGTGAAGCCCGCAGCAGTAGCAGCGCCCCAGATTGCCCAGATGGCTACGGGGATAACCCCCCCTTCAACATTCATTAATTCGTCTTCAGTTAGGGTGAGGTAGTGGTTTTCAATTGTTGTCATATTTTCCATTGTATATTCTCCTTTATTATACAGGTTACCAATTGTTAAGTTGGTAGAAGTGAAGCTAGCTTTAGGACTAGCGGTTGAGCCTTATCTCATCTATGGTCTAGAGAATGAGAAGTGAAAATCTAGAGGACCGTCGATTTCCTGAAGGTGCTTGGCGTCTAAAAAACCATAAGGCAGGCATGGCAACTCCGCCACATGTTTTCTCTAACTCTTGTTTGCTTAGTTCTTTGAATTCTTTCATTATTATCTCCAATCTTTTAGATTTTGAAAAATAGAGGCCAGAAAAGTGGTAATAAAAACATCTTGCTACTCCTTTACAGTTTGTTAAGCGATTTTGCTTACACTTAACTATTCGCAGGAAGATGAGAAAAATGAAAAAGAAAGTAAAAAAATCTTTGTTTTTTATTTTATGGAAATGGACTAAATTCTGAAACTACTTTCAGAGTTTTGTGAAAAATACTAAAAATAGGAAACTAAAATCTAAACGCCAGAAAATGTTGAAAGCGCTTTAATAATTATATATAATGACATTATAAAACAAACGGATCATTATTAGAAAAAGAGGAGATTGCCTATGGCACAGATTTCCAAAGAGAATCTAATCAAACAGATTAGAGATGGGATCATCGTATCCTGTCAGGCCTTACCTCATGAGCCGCTATATACAGAAGCGGGCGGAGTAATTCCACTCTTGGTTAAGGCAGCTGAGCAGGGCGGTGCGGTTGGTATACGAGCCAATAGTGTTCGGGATATTAGAGAGATTAAAGAGGTGACCTCTCTTCCTATTATCGGGATTATCAAGAGAGACTATCCTCCGCAAGAACCTTTTATCACTGCTACCATGAAAGAAGTGGATGAACTGGCAGAATTAGATATTGAAGTGATTGCAATGGATTGTACTAAAAGGGATCGCTTTGATGGTTTAACGATTGAGGAATTTATTAAGGAAGTCAAGAGAAAGTACCCTAAACAGTTGCTGATGGCAGACATTAGTACTTTTGAAGAGGGAGTTGCAGCGGCAGAAGCGGGGGTTGATTTCATCGGAACTACCTTATCTGGCTACACTTCTTACAGTCCAAAAGTAGACGGACCTGACTTTGAACTCATCAAAAATCTCTGTGATGCAGGTTTGGATGTCATTGCCGAAGGGAAGATTCACTATCCTACAGATGCCAAAGAGATTCATGACTTAGGGGTTCGTGGTATTGTGGTTGGAGGGGCAATTACTCGTCCCAAAGAAATAACAGAACGCTTTGTAGCTGCTGTAAAAAAATAGGAATAATTTTACTTAACTAAAAAAGAGGAGGGTGGAGGATGATTATTACCAAAATCAGTCGTTTAGCAACCTATGTAGGTGTGAATCAGCATTTTGAAAAGTTAATTGCCTTTCTAAAATCAACTGATTTAGATGATCTTCAAGAAGGTTCGCTGGAGATTGATGGAGATAGTATATTTGGGAATTGCTTTACTTATTTAGCAGATGGTGAAGCGGGCACATTTTTTGAAACACACCAAAAATATTTAGATATCCACTTGGTTTTAGAAAATGAGGAAGCAATGGCAGTTACTTCACCAGAAAGCGTAAGCGTAACCCAAGAATACGATGAAAATAAAGATATTGCGTTATACAAAGGAAAAGTAGAACAATTAGTACATCTAAGAGCTGGAGAATGTTTAATTACTTTTCCAGAAGATCTCCATCAACCGAAGGTTCGTGTTAATGATGATCCTGTAAAAAAAGTCGTTTTTAAAGTTGCAATTTCGTAATAAAGGAAGGAAATAACAATGAAAAAATTTAAAAAAATGTTATGTCTTGCAGGTCTTGCTCTGACAGGTCTTGCCTTGGTTGCTTGTTCTGGCAAGACGGAAGAGACAGCTAACAAAGAATCATCAACAGAATTATCTGGTGAGATTACTATGTGGCACTCCTTTACACAGGGTCCTCGTCTAGAAAGCATCCAAAAATCAGCAGATGAATTTATGAAAAAACATCCAAAAACAAAAATTAAAATAGAAACGTTTTCTTGGAATGACTTTTATACAAAATGGACAACTGGTTTAGCGAATGGTAATGTTCCAGATCTTAGTACAGCACTTCCAAACCAAGTAATGGAAATGGTAAATTCGGATGCCTTAGTTCCTCTTAACGATTCTATTGATCGTATTGGCAAAGACCGTTTTAATAAAACAGCATTAAATGAAGCAAAAATAAAAGATGATTACTATTCTGTACCTCTTTATTCACATGCTCAAGTAATGTGGGTTAGAACCGATATATTAAAAGAACATAATATTGAAGTGCCAAAAACATGGGATCAACTATATGAAGCATCTAAAAAGTTAAAAGAAGCAGGTGTTTATGGCTTGTCAGTTCCGTTTGGTACAAACGATTTGATGGGTACTCGCTTCTTGAACTTCTATGTTCGTAGTGGTGGAGGCAGTCTTTTAACTAAAGATTTGAAAGCTAACTTGACAAGCAAACTGGCTCAAGATGGAATTAAATATTGGGTGAAGATGTACAAGGAATTTTCTCCGAAAGATTCATTGAACTTTAATGTCTTGCAACAAGCTACCTTATTCTATCAAGGAAAGACAGCTTTTGACTTTAATTCAGGTTTCCACATTGGAGGCATTAATGCCAATAGTCCACAGCTTTTAGATTCAATTGATGCTTATCCGATTCCGAAAATCAAAGAATCAGATAAAGATTATGGTATTGAAACTTCTAATATTCCATTGGTAGTTTGGAAGAATTCAAAACATCCAGAAGTAGCGAAGGCATTCTTAGAATCTTTGTATGAAAAGAAAGACTACATTCATTTCTTGGATTCAACTCCTGTTGGAATGTTGCCTGCCATCAAAGGAATTAGCGATGATCCATCCTATAAAGATAATGACATCCGCAAGAAATTCCAACATGCAGAAGAAGTTATTACAAAAGCAGCAGAAAAAGGTACAGCTATTGGATATGAAAATGGACCAAGTGTACAAGCGGGTATGCTGACAAACCAACATATTATTGAGCAAATGTTCCAGGATATAATTACAAATGGAACAGATCCAATGAAAGCTGCAAAAGAAGCCGAAAAACAACTTAATGATTTGTTTGAGACAGTAGCAGTAGATGTGAAAAATTAAAAAAAGACGGGCTAGTGAGCTGAAGAAGCCCTAGCCCTATCTTATAAAGGAAGGGAGAAAGAGAATGGTCAAAGAACGTAATTTAACGCGCTGGGTCTTTGTCTTGCCAGCTATGATTATAGTAGGATTACTCTTTGTTTATCCGTTTTTCTCGAGTATTTTTTATAGTTTTACCAACAAACATTTAATCATGCCAAACTATCGATTTGTTGGATTAGCGAATTACAAGGCTGTGCTATCAGATCCCAACTTCTTTAATGCGTTCTTTAACTCCATTAAGTGGACGGTTTTCTCGTTGGTTGGACAAGTTTTAGTAGGTTTTGTATTAGCTTTAGCCCTGCATCGAGTACGACGATTTAAGAAACTCTATCGCACTCTTTTGATTGTTCCTTGGGCTTTCCCGACTATCGTTATAGCTTTTTCATGGCAATGGATTTTGAACGGAGTTTATGGTTATTTACCAAACTTGATTGTTAAATTAGGTCTCATGAATCATGTTCCTGCATTTTTAACAGACAGCACATGGGCCTTCATCTGCTTGGTATTTATCAATATCTGGTTTGGTGCTCCAATGATTATGGTCAACGTTTTATCTGCTCTTCAAACAGTTCCAGAAGAGCAATTTGAAGCAGCTACAATTGATGGGGCTTCTAGTTGGCAAGTATTTAAGTTTATTGTGTTCCCTCATATTAAAGTCGTAGTAGGGCTTCTAGTTGTTTTAAGAACAGTATGGATATTTAATAACTTTGATATCATCTATCTGATTACAGGTGGAGGACCTTCAAATGCAACAATGACTCTCCCAATTTTTGCCTATAATCTTGGATGGGGAACTAAATTGTTGGGGCGTGCCTCAGCTGTAACTGTTTTACTCTTTATCTTCTTAATGGCAGTTTGCTTTATTTATTTTGGCATTATAAGCAAGTGGGAAAAGGAGGGTAGAAAATAATGAAAAAGAAATCAGGAATTTATTTAGATATTCTTTCACATATACTCTTGGTGGGTGCAACAATAGTTGCTATTTTCCCCTTGATTTGGATCATTATTTCATCAGTAAAGGGTAAGGGAGAACTGACTCAGTTTCCTACTAGATTTTGGCCTGAGCAATTTACTTTTGACTATTTTGTTCATGTTATTAATGACTTACACTTTATTGATAATATCAAAAATAGTTTACTCATTGCCCTTACGACTACAGTCATTGCAATTATTATCTCGGCAATGGCTGCTTATGGGATTGTTCGATTCTTTCCAAAGCTAGGAGCAATCATGTCTAGATTGCTTGTAATTACCTATATTTTCCCGCCAATTTTGTTGGCGATTCCTTACTCAATAGCAATTGCAAAAGTTGGCTTGACAAATAGTTTATTTGGTTTAATGATGGTTTATCTATCTTTTAGTGTTCCTTATGCGGTTTGGCTTCTGGTAGGTTTCTTCCAGACTGTCCCAATCGGTATTGAAGAAGCAGCTAGAATTGACGGTGCAAATAAATTTGTGACATTCTATAAGATTGTATTACCTATTGTAGCACCAGGGATTGTGGCAACAGCAATTTATACTTTTATCAATGCTTGGAATGAATTTTTATATGCCTTAATCTTAATTAATGATACCAGTAAGATGACAGTAGCAGTAGCACTTCGTTCATTAAACGGTTCAGAAATTCTGGATTGGGGAGATATGATGGCAGCTTCTGTTATCGTCGTCCTTCCTTCAATTATCTTCTTCTCTATTATTCAAAATAAGATAGCAAAAGGATTGTCTGAGGGATCTGTGAAATAGAAAAAATAAAAATGTTATACACCATAACAAAGGAGAAACAAATGGTTAAATATGGCGTCGTAGGAACAGGATATTTTGGAGCTGAATTGGCTCGATATATGCAAAAAAACGATGGTGCAGAGATTACGGTTGTTTATGATCCAGAAAATGCGGAAGCAGTAGCTGAAGAGCTAGGAGCAAAAGTTGCAGCATCGTTAGATGAATTAGTCGCTAGCGATGAAGTTGATTGTGTTATTGTAGCTTCTCCAAATAATCTGCACAAAGAGCCGGTTATCAAAGCAGCTCAACATGGAAAAAATGTTTTTTGTGAAAAACCAATTGCTCTTTCCTATGAGGATTGTCGCGAAATGGTAGACGCTTGTAAAGAAAATAATGTGACCTTTATGGCAGGGCATATCATGAACTTCTTTAATGGTGTTCATCATGCCAAAGAACTAATCAATCAAGGTGTGATTGGGGACGTTCTATATTGTCATACAGCTCGTAATGGATGGGAGGAACAACAACCATCAGTATCTTGGAAAAAAATTCGAGAAAAATCTGGTGGTCACTTATATCACCATATCCATGAATTGGACTGTGTTCAATTTCTCATGGGTGGGATGCCTGAAACTGTTACAATGACTGGCGGTAATGTAGCCCATGAGGGAGAAAACTTTGGTGATGAAGATGACATGATTTTTGTTAATATGGAATTTTCAAACAAGCGTTTTGCTCTGCTAGAATGGGGTTCTGCTTATCGCTGGGGTGAACACTATGTCTTGATTCAAGGGACAAAAGGTGCGATTCGTCTGGACTTGTTCAACTGTAAAGGAACTCTCAAATTAGATGGCCAAGAAAGTTATTTCCTAATCCATGAGTCACAGGAAGAAGATGATGATCGTACTCGTATTTACCATAGTACAGAAATGGATGGAGCGATTGCTTATGGGAAACCTGGTAAACGTACCCCATTATGGTTATCATCTGTTATTGATAAGGAAATGCGTTACCTTCATGAAATTATGCAAGGAGCACCTGTAACAGAAGAATTCAAAAAATTATTGACGGGAGAAGCAGCTCTGGAGGCTATTGCGACAGCAGATGCATGTACTCAGTCTATGTTTGAAGATCGTAAAGTTAAATTATCAGAAATTGTAAAATAAAAGATGTGGGGATGAAACAATGATTTTCGTCCCTCTCATTTCTAAAACATTAGGAGAAAACTATGTCAGATTTAAAAAAATACCAAGGTGTCATTCCGGCTTTCTACGCCTGCTATGACGAGGAAGGTGAAATCAGTCCGGAGCGGACTCGCGCTTTAGTGGAATATTTCATCGCCAAGGGCGTGCAAGGTCTATATGTCAACGGTTCTTCGGGCGAGTGTATCTATCTGAGTGTAGAAGACCGAAAACGGGTTCTAGAAGAAGTGATGAAAGTTGCTAAGGGGCGTCTGACCATCATTGCCCACGTGGCTTGCAACAATACTAAAGACAGCGTGGAGTTGGCTCGTCATGCGGAAAGTTTAGGAGTCGATGCTATTGCAGCTATTCCACCGATTTATTTCCGGTTGCCAGAGTATTCGGTTGCCCAGTATTGGAATGACATCAGTGCGGCGGCGCCTAATACTGATTTCGTGATTTACAATATTCCTCAACTGGCTGGTGTAGCCTTGACTCCTAGCCTTTATAAGGAAATGCTCAAGAATGAGAGCGTGATTGGTGTGAAGAACTCTTCAATGCCAGTGCAGGATATTCAGACCTTTGTAGCTCTTGGGAGAGAAGATCATGTAGTCTTTAATGGACCAGATGAACAATTCTTAGGTGGCCGACTCATGGGTGCTGCAGCTGGTATCGGTGGTACATATGGGGCTATGCCAGAGCTCTTCCTCAAACTCAATCAACTGATTGCTGACAAGGAATTGGAACGTGCTAAAGAATTGCAATATGCTATTAATGCTATTATCGGAAAATTAACGAGTGCGCATGGTAATATGTATGGTGTGATTAAAGAAGTCTTGAAAATCAATGAAGGACTCAATATTGGGTCTGTTCGTTCACCTCTGACACCAGTGACTGAAGAAGACCGGTCGATCGTGGAAGAGGCTGCTCAGTTGATTCGTCATACTAAGGAGCAGTTCTTATAAGTCAAAGAACAGATACTAGAGAGAAGGTGTGCTATGAAACAATATGTCGCCATTGATATTGGCGGTACCAATATCAAGTATGGTTTGATCAACGAGGCCGAGACCTTGGTGGAAGCACATGAAATGCCGACAGAGGCTCATAAAGGTGGTCCAGGAATTATGCAAAAGGTTGAAGCGATTGTTGCAGCCTATTTAGAAAAAGGACCTCTGGCTGGGATTTGTATTTCTTCAGCTGGTATGGTGGATCCAGACAAGGGTGAAATTTTCTATGCCGGGCCGCAGATTCCTAATTACGCTGGTACCCAGTTCAAAAAAGTCCTGGAAGAAAAATTTCTGCTACCTTGTGAGATTGAAAATGATGTCAACTGTGCTGGTTTGGCTGAGGTTATGTCGGGCAGTGGAGAGGGAGCAAAAATCGCCCTTTGTTTGACGATTGGTACAGGTATCGGAGGTTGTCTGGTCGTAGATGGTCAGGTCTTCCATGGTTTTAGTAACTCAGCCTGTGAAGTTGGCTACCTGCATCTACCGGATGGAGCTTTCCAGGATGTGGCATCAACAACTGCTCTGGTCAACTATGTGGCTGAACTACACGGAGAAGAAGCAGAGCATTGGAATGGCCGACGGATTTTCAAAGAAGCAACTGAAGGAAATAAGATTTGTATACAGGGCATTGATCGTATGGTTGGTTATCTGGGTCAGGGAATTGCCAATATCTGCTATGTTGTTAATCCAGAAGTTGTCATCCTAGGAGGTGGCATCATGGGACAAGAAGCTATTCTTAGACCGCGTATTCAGGTGGCTTTGCAGGATGCTTTGGTTCCAAGCATTGCCGATAAAACGAAACTCGCTTTTGCTCATCATCAAAATACTGCGGGTATGTTTGGAGCCTACTATCATTTCAAAAATAAACAAGTTTAACCTGAGATTTTTCTCAGGTTCCTTGTCTTTCAGGAGGAAAATCAAATGACAGAAAAAAGTTTCATTCAGGAAGCCACTCAGCTTCTAAGTTCCTTGATGGAAGTTTTTCAAAAGAAGGCAATTCGATCAAGAGATGAAATTTTCTTTTACGAGTGTTTAGTAGAAGTTTTGAAGAGTTTGGAGAAAACCCAAGCCCTTGATAACCGTCTCCTCATTGCTCTTGAAAGATTCCATAAAAGTGCTAGTTTTTTAATTGGTCTTAGTGGTCTCAAACTCGATCAGTCTACTTATCAAAAATGGCGTGCCTATGATACCTTTCATATGGAAAAAGTTCAGCCCCAATTGGAAATCTACGGTCCAATCCTTCCCTTGTGAAAAAAGACGAAAAAGCGAGAACTGAAAAAGAAAAACGAGTCAAGAAATTCTGATTCGTTTTTATCTTTTATGAGTATTTCGACGGTGATAGCCATTTAGTTTCTGGTTTTCCCAAAAGCTATTGAAGATTTTCTCTTTTTTTTCACGATTAATCTCAAGAAAAAAGGCGTAAATGAGGTCTATCATAAGCAACATGGGAAATTGGGCTGATATACGCAGGATGAATTCAGGTTTGCTTTGCAGAGCTACAGCAAGGATTTCTGTAAAATCTTGTTGGACTTTTTGGGGCTTTCCAGTCACCAAAACTGTTTTTGCCCCCATGTTTTTAGCATCAATTAGACTGTCAATAATAGATTGAGTCTGTCCTGACAGGGAGAATCCGATGACAAGACAGTTTTTGTCTAAAATACTGGTTGTCCAAGCGAAACCATCTTGGTCAGTCAGGGCCTCACAAACGACTCCTAGACGCATAAAGCGTAGCTTCATATCACGAGCTACTAAACCAGAACTGCCAATGCCGAAGAAATAAACCCGATCAGCATCTTCAATCAAAGTAGCTATTCGCTGTAGCTTATCTTCGTCTATGACTTCTTCTGTCTGCATTCGAAGTTGTGTATAATTTCGCAAGACACGACGTGATAAGTCATGCCCGAGAGAAGGCACTTCGGGCTCACTCGCTGTAGTTTGCTGTTGGTATTGAAATTTGAATTCTCTATAACCTTTAAAACCACACTTCTTGGCAAATCGAGTCAAGGCTGCCTGGGAAATATGCAGTTGCTTAGTCACTTGAAGCGAAGATAAATCGTCCTGAATATTTGTAGAGTTCAAGAAGTAGTGGGCAATCTCTCTTTCTAGTCCGGTCATACAATCTAAACTGTTTTCAATGATTTCTATAATATGCAGCTGATTTCCCATCAATATCTCCTTGAAATTTTAGTAAGGTTTTTTATATGTTTATATTATAACATAATCTGTAAAAACATAAGCGAACTTGTTTTTGAAAAGAGAATCTGAGAAAGATATTTCTATATGCCAGAATATAAGTCTGTATAGTAATTGAACATAAGCAACTACTTGTAGCTTATGACGGATAAAGCATAAATGTGTTATAATTTACACATGAAAGAACATGCAACCCAAAGGAGATAGTGGGGATATGACAAATACGACCTTAGAGAAGATGCAGGAAATTGAAACTGCTGCAGAAGAAGTTTTGATGGGCTACAGGATGCAGGCTCAGGAGCTGCGGCAGCAGGTAGATGAAAATCTCAGACGACTGGGTCTAACCTATGACGATGAAACGCAGAAGCTGGCAGAGGAATTAACAGCGAGTTCCCAGCAAAAGTTGGTGCTCCTGCAGCAAGACTTGGAGCAGACAACCCAGCAAAATGAGGACAAGGTTGCGGCTGCGCTGACGGATAAAAAAGCAGACTTGGCGCGAGCCATTGTAGAGAAGGTGGTAGAAGCCTATGGCCATTAGTCAAATGTGGCAACTGTCTCTGCTCCTGCCCAAGGAACTGCTAGACCAGCTTCTCTTTTACCTACAGGGTTTAGAGTCGGTTCAGATTCATGATTTGCGGCAGGAAGAGGATTGGCAGGCAGCCTTTGAGCAGGCTTTAGTCGGTCGGCCGGATCAAGAGCTATCTCGGCAGGATTTGCTCAGTCGTCAGGAAAAACTGGAGAGGCTAATTGCAGAGCTGGGGCCTTTTATGCCCAAAAAGAAACTGCTGGAAGCCTTAAAAGAAGAGCCTTTGGAGCTGTCCTTTGCTGCTTTGGAGCAGGCAGGGAAGTCTCGCGATGAGGGGGCGTTGCTGGAAGGAATCAGTAAGCAACTCAAGGTCTTGCAAGAGGCCAAAGATCAGATAGAAGCTGACCGCTTGGAAGTGGCTGTGCTGGAGAAATGGGAGCCACTGGAACTAACACCGCAAGCAGCAGCGACTTTCAGCCATTTGGGAGCTTTGATTGGGACGATTCCCAATACCGATGACGACGCTCTACGTCTGACTCTGGGAGCACATCCTGACCTGAAGTTTCAGGAAGTCTTTACCGATGATACGGAGCATGGGGTTCTTATTTTTTACAAGGCAGGCTCTCTGGAAGAAGTTCGCAAAGTATTGAAAGAGTATGGCTTTAAGCCTTTTGAGTACGATCACGTGGAACTGCCTGCTGAGCGAATAGCCCAGCTAAAAGCCAATATTCGACAGCAGAAGGCAGTGGCAGATGCTATGACCAAGAGTCTGGCAGCTTCCAAGAATGAGTTGGACCAGCTCAAGGTTCAGCTGGACTATCTCTGCAATCTCTCCTCTCGCCAAGAAAGTAAGAACCAGTTAGCCAGTACGCAAAACCTGGCAGCCTTGGAAGGCTGGATTGAAAGCAATCAAGTGCAAGCTCTTGAGGCTTGCTTGACAGAGCAGTTTGGCCAGAGCATTCTCATTCAGGTCAGAGAGATTCGAGAGGACGAGGAAGATAAGGTTCCGACAAAGCTTAAAAACAATGCATTGGTGGAGCCCTTCGAGCTAGTGACGGAGATGTATTCCCTGCCTAAGTATGGTGACAAGGATCCAACCCCTGTCGTTTCGCTCTTTTACTTTGTATTCTTTGGCATGATGGTCGCTGACATCGGCTACGGCCTTTTACTCTTTGTAGGCACCAGTCTGGCGCTGCACTTCTTGCATGTTAAGCCGGGACTGGCTAAGAATCTACGATTCTTCCGCCTGCTGGGTGTGGCAGTCATCATTTGGGGACTGGTTTATGGTTCTTTCTTTGGCTTTGAACTGCCCTTCGCTCTGATTAGCACCAGCTCCGACGCCATGACGATTCTGGTTATTTCGGTTGTCTTTGGTTTTGTTACGGTGCTGGCGGGCCTCTTCCTCAGCGGTCTGAAAAATATCCGCCTCAAGGATTATGCAGAAGCTTATAATGCAGGCTTTGCTTGGGTGCTGATTTTGCTGGGGCTGCTACTCTTGGCCCTGGGAAATTTCTTCCCATCCTTGGCCTTTGCAGCAACGATTGGTCAGTGGTTGGCCATCATCAATGCTCTGGGTATACTGGCAGTGTCTATTGTCAGTGCTAAAAGCTTGGCAGGATTGGGGTCAGGTCTCTTTAATCTCTACAATGTCAGTGGCTATGTAGGAGACCTGGTCAGCTTTACGCGGCTGATGGCTCTGGGACTTTCTGGGGCCAGCATTGGCTCGGCTTTTAACTTGATTGTCAGTCTCTTTCCACCTGTCGCTCGCTTTAGCATTGGTATTCTGCTCTTTATTGCCATGCATTTGGTCAATATGTTTCTATCTTTTCTGTCCGGTTATGTGCACGGGGCACGTTTGATTTTCGTGGAATTCTTCGGGAAATTCTACGACGGTGGCGGCAAGCCTTTCACTCCGCTCAAGCCTAGTGAGAAATACGTTCAGCAAAGCAAGAAATAAAGATTAGAAACTATGATAAAAGATGAGAAACTCATCTTTTGAAATACACTTTCTACAACATCAAAACAAGCATTATTCATTCAACTAGCTGTTGATTTTACGACGGTTACAGCATTTTCATAGGAGTAAATCATGGAACATTTAGCATCATATTTTGGAACTTACGGTGGCGCCTTTTTTGCAGGTCTGGGAGTAGCTTTGGCGGTCTTTCTCAGCGGAATGGGCTCAGCTCTGGGTGTTGGAAGCACAGGTCAGGCAGCGGCAGCCCTCTTGAAAGAACAACCAGAAAAATTCGCTCAAGCTCTAATTCTTCAGCTTTTGCCAGGTACCCAAGGTCTCTACGGCTTTGTTATCGGGATTACCGTCTTCTTTAATATCAAGCCAGAATTGGCTCTGCAATCAGGTGTGGCTTATTTCCTAGCTGCTTTGCCAGTTGCGATTGTTGGTTACTTTTCAGCCAAGCATCAAGGACGAGTGGCGACAGCTGGTATTCAGATTTTGGCCAAGCGACCAGAAGAGGTCATGAAAGGGGTTATCTTAGCAGCCATGGTAGAAACCTACGCCATCTTGGCCTTCGTTGTTTCCTTCATCATGGTTCTGAATGTGAAGTAAGGAGGCTTTTATGTCTGACATATCAGATCTCAAAGCTTCTGTCTTGGAGCAGGCTCACGAAAAGGGGCGTCTGCTTTTGGCCGAGGCTACTGAGAAAATAGAACAGGAAGCCAAGGAACGTGAGGCCCAGCTGGTTCGGCAAAAGCTTGGACAGCGGGAGCAGCAGCTGAAAGAAATCAGCCGGTGCAGTCAGCGTGAAATTCAGCAGTTGGAAAATCAAAAGCGCCAGTCTACTCTGGTCATCAAGCAGCGGGTTCTCAGAGAGCTTTTTGAGGAGGCCTATGCTCAGATGGCGGCTTGGTCACCAGCTGAAGAGGAGCATTTTCTGAAGAGTGTCCTGGCTAAATACCCAGAGGAAGAATTGACACTGACTTTCGGTGCTCTATCAGCTGAGAAATTTAACTCCATCAAGTTAGAAGACTTGAAAAAGGTCTTTCCGCAAGTGCATTTTTCAGACCAGTTTATAGCCGATCAAGCAGGCTTTGTGCTGAGCCAAGGACGGGTGGATGATAGTTATCTCTATCGCGACTTGCTGAACTCTGTCTGGCAGGAGGAAAGCTACCGATTGGCTCAGGATATTTTCAAAGACCAGGCAGAATAGGAGGCGGACCATGAGTGAAACAAGCTTCTCTCAAGTCAATACAGCCATTAGCGTGCAGGAGGCTTCCTTTTTGACGCCCCAGCAATATGATCAGTTGCTACAGACTGACGATGCTGCCAGCCGTTCGGCTCTTCTGCAGGGAACGGTCTATGCCATGGATGCTGAAGCTATCAAGGATCTCAATTCCATTGAGCAAGTACTGATGAAGCATTTGTATTCCGTTTATAATTGGGCGCTTGAGATCAGTCCAAGTAAGGAGCTAGTGGAGATTTTCACGCTCCGCTATACCTACCACAATCTCAAGGTTTTTCTCAAGGGTCGGGCGACAGGTCAGTCCCTGGAGCATTTGCTGATGCCGGTGGGGACCTATTCGCTGGAGGTTTTAGAGCACCTAGTTATGGCCTTTTCGGCTGAGTATTGTCCAGATTTCATGCTAGACGAGGTGCTTGCGACCTGGCAGGAATACCAGGATTATCAGGATGTGCGCGTGCTGGAGATTGGCATGGACATGGCTTATTTCCAGCATCTCAAGCGCCTGACACAGGAATTGGAAGATGACCGTCTGTTGCAGCTGGTGAATCTGACTATTGATTTTTACAATGCCATCACTGTCAAGCGGGCTGTTGGCTTGGAGAAACCGCGCAGCTTTATGAGGCAACTCCTGTCTGATGAAGGAAGCCTTTCTGCTGCCAACTGGATTGCCATGGCAGAGCAGGGGGATTTCTTGACCTGGTTTAGTCAGGTCAATCCCTGTGCTTACGATCTTGATCTGCGCTCCTATGAGGAAAAAATGCGGAACCAGACCTTGACGACAGTAGAGTTAGAATATCTAGCGGACCTCTTGCAGGCTAAGTTGCTGGCGGCTGGTCAGTTTGAGACAGATGGACCGCTTCCTCTCGCTCGCTATTTGCTAGGCAAGGAGCTGGAAGTCAAGAATCTGCGGCTGATTTTGACCGGTATGGACAATCAGCTGCCGGTAGAGCTTATCAGAGAAAGGATGCGACCGATTTATGGACAAGACTAGCTACAAGATTGCTGTCGTGGGGAATCGCGACACCATTCTCCCATTTAAGCTGATTGGTTTTCAGACCTTTCCAGTGAAGGAAGCTCAGGAGACGATTAATACTTTGCGTCGGCTAGCCCGTGAAGATTTCGGCATTATCTATCTGACGGAGGATATGGCAGCGGATATTCCAGAAACCCTGGCCTACTATGACCAGTTGGAGATTCCAGCTCTTGTGCTCATTCCTACTCATAAGGGGAGCACGGGACTGGCCCTTTCGCGGATTCATGAAAATGTCGAAAAGGCTGTCGGACAGGATATATTGTGAGGTTTTTATGCGAATGAATGAACTAGGCCAACCCATTGGGGATGCTCTGCCGGATTTTCAGCCGGGAGAATTACCCAATCTGGAGCGAATTGAAGGCCAGTATGTTATTATCGAGCGTTTGTCCAAGGACAAGCATGGAGCGGATTTGTATGAAGTGTATGGTCCGGATTCTCCTGCGGATATGTGGACCTATCTCTTTCAAAATCCTGCCCAAAGTCAGGTAGAATGGTCACAGAAGCTAGATCAGATGCTGGTAGCACAGGATCGTTTCCACTATGCGATTGTGGACAGGGAGAGCGGTAGGGTTCTTGGAACTTTTGCCTTGATGAGGATTGACCGAAATAACCGCGTTATCGAAGTGGGAGCTGTGACCTATTCGCCCAAGCTGAAACGCACTAGGCTGGCTACAGAAGCCCAGTACTTACTAGCACGCTATGTCTTTGAAGGGCTGGAGTATCGCCGCTACGAATGGAAATGCGATGCCCTCAATCAGCCTTCAAGACGGGCAGCTGAGCGGCTTGGTTTCATCTATGAAGGCAGGTTTCGTCAGGCGGTAGTCTATAAGGGGCGTAACCGAGACACGGACTGGCTGTCTATGATTGACAGGGATTGGCCGGCCGTTAAGAGTCGTCTAGAAAAATGGCTAAGCCCAGACAATTTCGACGAAAAGGGCCAACAAATAAAAGCTTTATCTGATTTTTAAAATAAAAAGAAACAATAATACTCTTTGAAAATGAAATTCAAACGGTTGCTTAGTTTGAGCTTAGATTTTCATTGAGAAACAAGAAAAATCTCCCAAGAATGGAGGAAGATTGTGAGTCAAGGAAAGATTATCAAAGTTTCTGGTCCTCTGGTGCTGGCATCAGGGATGCAGGAAGCGAATATTCAGGATATCTGCCGGGTTGGCGATTTGGGGCTGATCGGTGAAATTATCGAAATGCGGCGGGACCAAGCCTCTATTCAGGTTTATGAGGAAACTTCTGGCTTGGGTCCGGGAGAGCCGGTCATCACGACTGGAAGTCCTCTGTCTGTTGAGTTGGGACCAGGTCTGATTTCTCAGATGTTTGACGGGATTCAGCGGCCTTTGGAGCGTTTCCAAACCATCACGGAGAGCGACTTCCTCGTCCGCGGTGTTCAACTGCCAAATCTAGACCGGGAGGCTAAGTGGGATTTTGTTCCAAGTCTATCTGTCGGTGATAGTGTTGAAGCTGGAGATATCCTGGGAACGGTGCAGGAGACCAATCTGGTGGAGCACCGTATCATGGTGCCAGTCGGTGTCAGTGGACGTTTGGCCAATATCTCAGCTGGCAGTTTCACTGTTGAAGAGACTATTTACGAGATTGAGCAGGCGGATGGGTCTACTTTTAAAGGGAATCTCATGCAAAAATGGCCAGTCCGTCGCGGGCGTCCTTTTGCTCAGAAGCTGATTCCAGTTGAGCCTTTGGTGACAGGTCAGCGGGTCATTGATACCTTCTTCCCAGTAACCAAGGGGGGAGCAGCAGCCGTACCAGGACCTTTCGGGGCTGGTAAGACTGTCGTTCAGCATCAGGTGGCCAAGTTTGCCAATGTTGACATCGTTATCTATGTCGGCTGCGGTGAGCGTGGCAATGAGATGACCGATGTACTCAATGAATTTCCAGAACTGATTGACCCATCAACTGGCCAGTCCATCATGCAGCGGACGGTGCTGATTGCCAACACCTCCAATATGCCGGTAGCGGCTCGGGAAGCATCGATTTACACAGGGATTACGATCGCAGAATACTTCCGTGATATGGGCTACTCCGTGGCCATCATGGCGGACTCCACTTCTCGCTGGGCAGAAGCCCTGCGGGAAATGTCCGGCCGTCTGGAAGAAATGCCAGGTGACGAAGGCTATCCAGCCTATCTTGGTAGCCGGATTGCTGAGTATTACGAGCGGGCTGGTCGGGTCAAGACACTCGGTTCGACTGCGCGTGAAGGCTCTATTACTGCTATCGGGGCCGTATCACCTCCGGGTGGAGATATTTCTGAGCCGGTGACGCAAAATACCCTGCGGATTGTCAAGGTCTTCTGGGGCTTGGATGCCCAGCTGGCTCAACGCCGGCATTTCCCAGCTATCAACTGGCTGAGCTCTTACTCGCTCTACCTAGACGAAGTGGGAGCATATATCGACCAGCATGAGAAGATAACTTGGGCAGAAAAGGTGACCAAGGCCATGAATATCCTGCAAAAGGAAAGCGAACTGCAGGAAATCGTGCGTTTGGTTGGCTTGGATTCCTTGTCTGAAAAGGACCGGCTGACCATGAATGCAGCCAAGATGATTCGTGAGGACTACCTGCAGCAGAATGCCTTTGATGATGTTGACACCTATACTTCTTTCAAAAAACAGGTGGCTTTATTGAGCAATATCCTGACCTTCGATGCGGAGGCCAATCGTGCCTTGGAGCTGGGAGCTTATTTCCGGGAAATCATGGAAGGAACAGTGGAGCTGCGTGATCGAATTGCCCGCAGCAAGTTTATCCATGAAGACCAGCTGGAAAAAATTCAGGCTCTCAGTCAGACTATCGAGGAAACCCTGCACCAGATTCTTGCCCAAGGAGGACTAGACAATGAGCGTCATTAAAGAATACCGCACCGTCAGTGAAGTTGTCGGCCCTCTGATGATTGTCGACCAAGTTGCTGGCGTGCATTTCAATGAATTGGTAGAAATCCAGCTGCATGACGGCAGCAAGCGTCAGGGCCAGGTCCTGGAAGTCCAGGAAGACAAGGCTATGGTCCAGCTTTTTGAGGGATCTAGCGGTATCAATCTGGAAAAAGCCAAGGTCCGCTTTACCGGCCGTCCGCTAGAGCTGCCGGTGTCAGAAGACATGGTGGGTCGGATTTTCAATGGAATGGGTAAGCCAATTGATGGCGGCCCAGCTATCTTGCCAGAGAAATATCTTGATATTGACGGTCAAGCCATCAATCCAGTAGCTCGCGATTATCCGGATGAGTTTATACAGACCGGTATTTCAGCCATCGACCACCTTAATACCTTGGTTCGGGGGCAAAAACTGCCAGTATTCTCTGGCTCTGGTCTGCCCCACAAGGAATTGGCCGCTCAAATCGCCCGTCAGGCGACCGTGCTTAACTCTGATGAAAACTTCGCCGTGGTCTTTGCGGCCATGGGGATTACCTTTGAAGAAGCCGAATTCTTCATGAATGACCTCCGGGAGACAGGAGCCATTGACCGCTCGGTGCTCTTTATCAATCTGGCTAATGACCCAGCTATCGAGCGGATTGCGACGCCACGGATTGCCCTGACAGCAGCCGAGTACCTGGCTTATGAAAAGGACATGCACGTTCTGGTTATCATGACTGACATGACCAACTACTGTGAAGCCCTGCGGGAAGTTTCCGCAGCTCGTCGTGAAGTGCCGGGCCGTCGTGGGTATCCGGGTTACCTCTATACTAACCTGTCCACCCTCTATGAGCGGGCTGGACGTCTGGTCGGCAAGAAAGGCTCTGTGACGCAGATTCCGATCCTGTCCATGCCAGAGGATGACATTACCCATCCGATTCCAGACTTGACGGGTTATATTACGGAAGGTCAGATTATCCTTTCACGCGACCTTTACAACAGCGGCTATCGTCCGCCCATCAATGTCCTGCCATCTCTGTCTCGTCTCAAGGACAAGGGTTCAGGTGAGGGTAAGACCAGGGGAGACCATGCTGCAACTATGAACCAGCTATTTGCTGCCTATGCGCAAGGCAAGCAGGCTAAGGAGTTGGCTGTCGTTCTGGGGGAATCCGCCCTGTCCGAAACGGACAAGCTCTATGTGCGCTTTACCGATCGCTTCGAGCAGGAATACATCAATCAAGGTTTCCAGACCAACCGAACCATCGAGGAAAGCTTGGATCTGGGCTGGGAACTCCTATCCATCTTGCCTAGAACGGAGCTTAAGCGGATCAAGGACGATATGATTGACCAATACCTGCCGCAGACCAAGGAGGAAGAAAGATGACACGACTCAATGTCAAGCCGACTCGGATGGAGCTGAATAACTTAAAAGCCCGTCTCAAAACGGCTGTCCGTGGGCATAAACTGCTCAAGGATAAGCGGGATGAGCTGATGCGGCGCTTCATTGAGTCTGTCCGTGAGAACAATCAGCTTCGCCAAAAGGTCGAATCCGCTCTGGTCGGTCATCTGCAGGACTTTGTCATGGCAAAGGCGCTGGAGAGCGATCTCATGGTCGAGGAGATTTTCGCTGTGCCCATGCGGGAAGTCAATCTACATGTGGAGACTGAGAATATCATGAGTGTGCGCGTGCCCAAGATGCACGCCCATATTGACAATCCCTATGGTGATGACGAAGGAGACGTGGTTTATAGCTATGTGGCGTCTAACAGCCAGATGGATGAAACCATTGAAAGTATGAGCGATCTGCTTCCTGACCTGCTGCGATTGGCTGAGATTGAGAAAAGCTGCCAGCTCATGGCGGATGAAATCGAGAAAACCCGCCGTCGAGTTAACGGACTAGAGTATGCTACCATCCCTGACCTCAAAGAAACCATCTACTACATCGAGATGAAGCTAGAAGAAGCCGAACGGGCTAGCCTCGTCCGAATGATGAAGGTGAAGTAAGATACCAAGACCGTTAAGAGCTCACAGCAAAAATAGGAAAATAGACGGAGAAGCGATAGCTTCTAGGAGATTTTATCTTTTTTGCCAAGAGCTTAGGTCGGGGTCAGTTTCGCAGGATACAAAAAAATAAAGAAAACTGAATAAAAAAATAGGAACTGGACGATGGATTCGATGAATTCAAGCCCAGTTCTCTTTTTTCCGAGTTTTTAGGCTTATTTTAGCCTTTCTTTGACTATGTGAAAATCTGAAATAAAAAGCTATTAATCATTTTTAATGCTTTGATATACCAATGTATAATCGCCTTTTATTAAGAAGTAAAGCTGTCCTATTTTTTGTATATTTATTACTAACTATTGAGGATATGTTACAAGTGCGTCTCTATATTACAAAGGTCAGACAGTTCGATTAAATCGGATGAAAAAGGGTTTATTCTTGGGGAAATTATGTTAAGATGAGATTTGTAGTATGAATGAAGAAAGGTGTACTTTACATATGAAAATCAATAAAAAAATGCTATTCGCTTCAACAGTAGCTTTGTCGGTGTTCCCATTGATAACAGCCAATGCTGAAGAGGAATCACAAAATTGGACAGCTAGGACAGTTGATCAAATCAAAGCTGACATTACTAGTAGTGAAAATCAACAGACTTATACAGTCCAATATGGCGATACTCTTGGAACAATTGCGGAAGCATTTGACTTGGATGTAAATGTTTTGGCTCATATTAACGCGATTGCTAATATCGATCTAATCTATCCAAATACAGTTTTAAATATTACGACAAATGATAAAAACGAAATAACTGGTGTAGAAATTACAAGTCCACAAGCAACAAGAGCTGTAACAGGACCGGTTTCTGAGCCAGCTCCAGCAACTCCAGTTCAGCCTGAGGTAGCTACGTCAGAAACTACGGCTCCTTCAACTGAAGCAAATGCTGAAGCTCCAGCAGCCCCAGTGACTGAATCTCCAGTGGCTCCAGCCCCTGTGGAAGAACAAGTGTCATCTGAGGCTCCAGCAGTTCCTGCAGAAGCTCAATCAGCTCCAGAAGCGGCTTCAAGTCAAGTGGCACCTGCTGCGGAAGTGAGTGAACCACAGTCTGCTGAGCCTATCACTGAACCAGCTACACCGGCAACCCCAGCTCAGCCTGAGGCAACTCAAGCAGAAGCTGTAACGCAAGTGGCCCCTCAATTGGACCAAGAGCAGGTTAACCAAGATGTTACTAATATTGAATCTCCAACCTACACTGCTCCAGCTGTAGCAACTCAAACAAGCAATAACGCTGCTAATGAAGGTTTGAGACCGCAAACTGCTGCTTTGAAAGAAGAAATCGCAGCTAAATATGGAATTACAGAATTCAGCCTCTATCGCCCAGGTGATAGCGGAGATCATGGTAAGGGCTTGGCCGCTGACTTTATCGTTGGCAACAATACTGAGTTAGGAAATCAGGTTGCAGCTGATGTTACTTCTAACATGACCGGAAGAGGCATCTCTTATGTTATCTGGCAACAGAAATTCTATGCACCATTTGATAGCATTTACGGTCCAGCCAATACTTGGAACCAAATGCCAGACCGTGGTAGTGTGACTGAAAACCATTACGACCACGTGCACGTATCTATGAATGAATAAATAAGACAATTAAAAGCCCAGAAATGGGCTTTTTCTTATATTCTTTGTGAAAAAGCGAGAATTTTCTGATAAATTTTGGTATAATAAAACGAATTACAGATAAAGGAAAAGAAAGAATGACTTTAGTTTATCAATCAACACGTGACGAAAAGAATAGAGTAACAGCTAGCCAGGCGATTCTGCAAGGTTTGGCAACAGACGGAGGCCTTTTTACACCTATTACTTATCCGCAGGTCGATTTGGACTTTGCCAAGCTCAAAGACGCTTCTTATCAGGAAGTAGCCAAGTTGATTTTATCTGCTTTTTTAGATGATTTTTCTGAAGCGGAGCTGGACCACTGTATCAACCATGCCTACGACAGCAAGTTTGATGACGCGGCGATTGCTCCCTTGGTCAAGCTGGATGGTCAGTATAATCTAGAGCTTTTCCATGGAGCGACCATTGCCTTCAAGGACATGGCTTTGTCTATCCTGCCTCACCTGATGACAACCGCAGCTAAAAAGCACGGCTTGGAAAACAAAATTGTCATTTTGACGGCGACTTCTGGCGACACAGGCAAGGCGGCTATGGCAGGCTTTGCGGACGTTCCTGGGACTGAGATCATTGTCTTTTATCCGAAAGATGGTGTCAGCAAGGTCCAAGAGTTGCAAATGACGACCCAGACAGGTGCCAATACGCATGTGGTGGCCATTGACGGTAACTTTGACGATGCCCAGACCAATGTCAAGCATATGTTCAATGACACAGACCTACGAGCTCGTCTCTTGGAGCACAAACTCCAGTTTTCATCAGCTAACTCTATGAATATCGGCCGTTTGGTGCCACAGATTGTCTACTATGTCTATGCTTATGCTCAGCTAGTGAAGACGGGAGAAATTACAGTAGGAGACAAGGTCAACTTTACAGTTCCGACAGGGAACTTTGGTAATATCTTGGCGGCCTACTATGCCAAGCAAATCGGTCTGCCAGTTGGCAAGCTGATCTGCGCATCGAATGAAAACAATGTCCTGACAGACTTCTTCAAGACTCAGGTTTATGACAAGAAGCGGAGCTTTAAGGTGACGTCTAGTCCGTCCATGGATATTCTGGTTTCCTCTAACTTGGAGCGCTTGATTTTCCATCTGTCTGGTAATAGCGCTGAGAAAACAGCTGCCCTAATGGAGGCTCTGAATGAGCATGGACAGTATGAACTGACAGACTTTGACGCTGAGATTTTAGAGCTCTTTGCGGCTGATTATGCGACAGAGCAAGAAACAGCTGCTGAAATCAAGCGGGTCTATCAAGCATCTGACTACATCGAAGACCCTCATACTGCCGTTGCGTCTGCTGTCTATCAAAAATACTTGGCAGAGACAGGTGATCAGCGCAAGACTGTTATCGCGTCTACCGCTAGTCCTTACAAGTTCCCAGTTGTGGCTGTTGAGGCTGTGACTGGCCAAACAGGACTTAGTGACTTCGAGGCTTTGGACCAACTGCACGAACTTTCTGGCGTAGCACTTCCACCAGCTGTGGATGGCTTAGAAACAGCACCGGTTCGCCACAAAACGACGGTTGCTGCAGACCAAATGCAGGCAGCGGTTGAGGATTACTTAGGATTATAAAGTTTGCTTAGAAAGCCTAAAATCAGCTAGATATCTGGCTGATTTTTTCTTGAGATGCCCTATGGAAAGGTGAAGTAGCTTATGCTTAAAAGGAAGAATTTTCTTTATGACGACTTATAAAAAAATCATGAATATCGCCCTGCCAGCAATGGCGGAGAACTTTTTGCAAATGCTCATGGGGATGGTAGACAACTATCTGGTAGCTAGCCTTGGACTGATTGCGATATCTGGTGTCTCGGTGGCTGGCAACATCATTACTATTTATCAGGCGATTTTTATCGCGCTGGGGGCTGCCATTTCTAGTCTCATTTCCAAGACTCTGGCTCAGGGAGACAAGGAAAATCTAGCTTATCATACAACCGAGGCTATCAAGCTGACCTTGCTTTTGAGCCTTCTGTTGGGGCTGATTTCTCTACTCTTTGGCAGGCAGATGCTGGATCTTCTGGGGACAGAAAAGGCAGTGGCTGAAGCTGGGGGTCTTTATCTGGCTCTGGTTGGTGGGACTATTGTCCTACTGGGCTTGATGACTAGCTTTGGAGCTCTGGTACGGGTCACGCGCAATCCTAGATTTCCCATGTATGTCAGTCTTCTGACAAATGTACTCAATGCTCTCTTGTCCGGTCTAGGGATCTACGTCTTTCAGCTTGGTATTGTCGGTGTAGCACTGGGAACCGTGCTGGCTCGATTGGTCGGTGTAGTCATTCTTTGGCGAGAGTTGGATTTTTTCAAGATTCGCTGGAGCTGGGGCTTAGATGGAGAGCTCTTGCGCCTGTCTCTGCCAGCTGCTGGAGAGCGGCTTATGATGCGGGCGGGTGATGTAGTGATTATCGCCATTGTGGTTGCCTTTGGTACGGAAGCTGTAGCTGGGAATGCTATCGGTGAAGTTCTGACTCAGTTTAACTATATGCCAATCTTTGGGGTCTCAACAGCAACAGTCATGTTGGTAGCCCATGCGGTTGGTGAGGGAGATATGCGAGCGGTCGGTCTGATTCGCAAGCGGACCTTCTGGCTATCTTTTGCTTGTATGCTACCCGTGGCTCTAGGGATTTTTGCTTTTGGTCGGCCACTGACCTTGCTTTATACGGACAATAGCGGAGCGATCACAGCTAGTCTTTTAGTTATCCTCTTCTCTCTATTGGGAACTCCCATGGCAGTGGGAACCGTGATTTACACAGCTGTCTGGCAGGGGCTAGGCAATGCTAGACTGCCCTTTTATGCCACGACTATTGGTATGTGGCTGATTCGCATCATTACAGGTTACTTGCTGGGTGTGACATTTGGCTTGAGCCTTCCGGGGGTCTGGGCTGGGACACTCTTGGACAATGGCTTCCGCTGGCTATTTTTAAAGGTTTTATTTGACAGAAAAATGAGGGAAATCACATGACAAAAGCGTTTATTTGGGATTTGGACGGCACCTTGCTGGACTCCTATGATGCTATTTTGGCAGGGATTGAGGAAACCTATGCTCACTATGGTCTGGACTTTGACAGAGAAGGTATCCACAGCTATATCCTAAAGCACTCTGTCCAGAAGCTCTTGGAAAAAGTAGCGTCTGAGAAAGGTCTGGACGCTGCCGATATGAATGCCTTCCGAGGAGCAAGCCTAAAGGAGAAAAATGCTCAAGTCCATCTGATGGAAGGAGCAGCGGAGATACTGGCTTGGGCTGAAGAGCAGGGCGTTGCCCAGTTTGTCTATACCCACAAGGGACTCAATGCCCATCAAATCTTGCAAGACTTGGGTATTCATGACTATTTTACAGAAATCATCACAGCAGCCAACGGCTTTGAGCGCAAGCCCCACCCAGAAGGTGTCGACTATCTGCTTGAGAAATATGGCCTGAATAAACAGGAAACCTACTATATCGGCGACCGGACGCTGGATGTGGATGTCGCCGTTAACAGTGGCATCCAGTGCATTAACTTCTGTGACTACCGACCAGAAATCAATCAGAAAATCGAGAAGTTGGTGGATATCAAGCAATTATTTACAAAATAAAAAGCAGACCAGAACTGATCTACTGTCAGTCTAGCCTGCTTTTTCTTTTACATATGCTCAATGTGAAGTTCCAGCAAGAACTCAAGAGCCTCGGGAGTGCAGTTCTTTTTTTCAATAGGGAAGCCAGTATTCTCACCAATCAAGATATAAAAATCTTGCTTTGTCATAATGACTTTGACAATATCATCATAGGTATAGCGAAATTCTCCACGTATATTTCTTGCGATAAAAGCCTCTCTGTCAAATATCAGAGTGACTTCCATGTTCTGAAATAAAGGATTTTTTTGATAAGCTTTCTTAATCTGATAATTCATGCCAAAATAGTACATAGAGGCGAAAATAGGAGGAGCCAATATGATAGAAATTATCTTTTTCTCTAACGGACTGAACATTACGTAGGTGAACAGTCCGATTATCAGTATGATTATGTATAATACAAATCCTTTTCGTCGCACGAGAATAGCCCAAGAAAATCTTTTATAAACTTCTTCAGTCATCAGAGTTGTAATACGGATTGGAAACATCTTTTACCTCCAGTTTTTATTATTATAACACAGAGGAGTAGTTAAAATCACTTTCTATTTTCCACGCCGACTTTTCTGTCTTTGTCCGCCTTTCGTGTTATAATAAACCTATGGAAAATAAGAATAAATTATTATTAATCGACGGTTCGTCCGTTGCTTTTCGCGCTTTTTTTGCGCTTTATAATCAAATCGACCGTTTCAAGAGTCCATCGGGCCTGCATACCAATGCCATTTATGGCTTCCACCTCATGCTCAATCATCTCTTGGAGCGCGTGCAGCCGACTCATGTTCTAGTAGCTTTTGATGCTGGTAAGACGACCTTCCGGACCGAGATGTATGCTGACTATAAGGCTGGTCGGGCCAAGACACCGGATGAATTTCGTGAGCAGCTACCTTTTATCCGTGAAATGCTGAAGCACCTAGGCATTCACTTCTATGACTTGGCTCAATATGAGGCAGATGACATCATCGGAACATTGGACAAGATGGCTGAAAAAACAGCTGTGCCTTACGATGTGACCATTGTCAGCGGCGATAAAGACTTGATTCAGCTGACGGATGATAATACAGTGGTGGAGATTTCCAAGAAAGGTGTGGCCGAGTTTGAGGAATTTACCCCAGCCTATCTCATGGAAAAAATGGGCATCACGCCAGAGCAGTTCATCGACCTTAAGGCGCTGATGGGCGATCAGTCGGATAATATCCCCGGTGTGACTAAGATCGGTGAGAAGACTGGTCTCAAACTTCTCTTGGAGTATGGTTCTTTGGAAAATCTCTATGAAAACATTGACCAGCTCAAGGCTTCTAAGATGAAGGAAAATCTGATCAATGACAAGGACAAGGCCTTCTTGTCTAAAACCCTCGCCACCATCAATACTCAGGCTCCGATTGAAATCGGGCTAGATGATTTGGTTTATAAGGGTCCGCAGGTAGAGGCTCTGAGCAAGTTCTACGACGAGATGGGCTTCAAGCAGCTCAAAGCTCAGCTAGGGACTACTCAGGAGCCAGTAGAAGTCAAACCAATTGAATTTACCAAAGTGACTGAGGTGACAGCAGATATGTTGGCACCGGAGCAATTTTTCTATTTTGAAATCTTGGGTGACAACTACCACAAGGAAGAGATTGTCGGTCTTGCCTGGGGCGATAGCCGTCAGATTTATGTCGGCTCCAGCGATTTACTGCAACAACCTCTCTTTCAGGAGTTTTTGACAAAAACAGCTCTAAAAACCTACGACCTCAAGCGGACCAAGGTACTGCTCAGTCATTACGGCATTGAACTACCAGCAGCCTCCTTTGATGCGCGCCTAGCCAAGTATTTGCTTTCGACGGTCGAGGATAATGAGATGGCGACTATTGCTCGCCTTTACGGCCAAACAATTCTGCCGACAGATGACGAGGTGTATGGCAAGGGAGCCAAGCGCGCTTTGCCGGAGCAAGAGCAGCTCTTTGAGCATCTAGCTCGTAAGATCCAGGTGCTGCTGGAAACAGAAGAGCCGATGCAAGAACAGCTTCGTTCCCACGATCAGCTGGATTTGTTGCTTGAAATGGAGCAGCCGTTGGCTTTTGTCTTAGCTAAGATGGAGATTGCGGGGATCAAGGTTGAGCGGGAAACCCTGCAGGGCATGCAGGCAGAAAATGAAAAGACGCTGGAAAGCCTGACGCAGGAGATTTATGATCTGGCTGGTCAGGAGTTTAATATTAACTCGCCGAAACAGCTGGGAACCATTCTCTTTGAGGATATGGGGTTGCCGCTGGAGTACACCAAAAAGACCAAGACGGGCTACTCGACAGCGGTGGATGTGCTGGAGCGTTTAGCACCGATTGCACCGATTGTATCTAAGATTCTGGAATACCGTCAAATCAGCAAGCTCCAGTCCACTTATATCATCGGACTGCAGGAGGCGATTGCGGCTGACGGCAAGATTCACACTCGCTATGTTCAGGATTTGACCCAGACGGGTCGCCTGTCCTCGGTTGACCCGAACCTGCAGAATATCCCCGTTCGTTTGGAGCAGGGGCGCCTCATTCGCAAGGCCTTTGTACCGGAGTGGGCAGACAGTGTGCTTCTCAGCTCGGATTATTCCCAGATTGAGCTGAGGGTGCTGGCTCACATTTCGCAGGACGAGCATTTGATTGCTGCCTTTCAGCATGGAGAAGATATTCATACGGCTACCGCCATGCGGGTCTTTGGTATTGAAAAGGCAGAGGATGTGACACCTAATGACCGTCGTAATGCCAAGGCTGTCAACTTCGGAGTGGTCTATGGCATTTCCGACTTCGGTCTGGCCAATAATCTGGGCATTTCTCGCAAGGCTGCCAAAGATTATATTCAGACTTATTTTGAGCGTTTCCCAGGAATCAAAAATTATATGGAAACCATCGTCCGTGAAGCGCGTGATAAGGGCTATGTAGAGACCATTTACCATCGCCGCCGCTCCTTGCCGGACATCAATTCCCGCAACTTTAACATCCGAAATTTTGCGGAGCGCACAGCCATTAACAGCCCGATCCAAGGATCGGCCGCAGACATTCTCAAAGTCGCTATGATTAATCTGGATCGAGCTCTGACAGAGAAAAATTTCAAGTCTCGCATGCTCTTGCAGGTGCACGATGAAATCGTGCTGGAAGTGCCAAATGACGAGCTAACAGCCGTTTGCCAGCTAGTCAAAGAAACTATGGAAGCTGCGATTGAGCTAGCCGTTCCACTGGTAGCTGATGAAAATGCCGGCCAGACTTGGTACGAGGCGAAGTAAGACAAGATACAAAGAGAGTCAAAACCGACTGAAAATTAGCAATTCGGACGGAGAAGCGATGCTCCTAGAACGGATTATCTATTTTCCGAGGTTTTAGCTCAGACTCAGTTAAGACGCAAACACTGCAAAATTATCCAGCTTTATTATGAATGAGGAGGAAATCTATGACTTATCATTTTCAAAATCCCAGCGATGCAATCGTCAAGCATTATTTGAAAAACAGCAAAGTGATTGCTGTTGTCGGACTGTCTGACCGCGAAGAAACAACCAGCAACCGTGTGTCCAAAGAGATGCAAGAACGGGGCTATCGCATTATCCCTGTCAATCCGCGGGTAGCGGGCCGTCAGATTTTTGGTGAGACTGTTTATGCCAGTCTCAAAGACATTCCATTCCCAGTGGATATTGTCGATGTATACCGCCGCAGTGAATTTTTGCCGGATGTGGCGCATGATTTTCTGCAGGCTGATGCCAAGGTTTTCTGGGCTCAGTTGGGCTTGGAGAGTGAGGAAGCCGAGCAGATTTTGCGGGCAGCTGGTCGAGACGATATTGTCATGGACCGCTGTATTAAACGCGAGCATACCCGCTTGATTCTGGGCGAATAAGATGGCCAAGTTAGTTATCATTCGTGGCAATTCGGGCTCTGGCAAGTCTAGCCTGGCCAGAAAACTGCATGCTCACTACGGTCGAGGAACTCTCTTAATATCGCAGGATACGGTTAGACGGGACATGCTCAAGGAAAAGGTTGAGCCGGGAAATTTGTCTATTGACCTGACGGAAACGCTGGCTCGCTTCGGTTATGAACATGATCTGCTGGTTCTGGTAGAAGGGTTTTATGAGACAGACATATACGGACAGATGCTAGAGCTACTGCGGAATTTATTTGGTTCTCAGACTCTAGCGTATTACTATGATTTGACTTTTGAAGAAACGGTCCGCCGTCATCAGACCAGAGCGAAACAAGAAGAATTTACCCCAGCCGACATGAAGCGCTGGTGGAAAGAACGGGATTTCTTAGGCTGGGAAGAGGAAGTCTTTTTCACAGATGAGGATTCGCTTGAGACAGCTTTTCAGCGAATTTGTCAAGATTTAGACGGATTTTAATCTTTACCCAATTTTAAAAGTGACATTTCAGTTTAAGTGTCACTTTTTTTGTAGCCTCCTATTAAATTTAAAATATAATCAAAAAACTATTGACATATATGTTACAAAAGATTACAATTAAATTACAAAATATTTCTTTTGTTACAAAAAGGAGAATTAGCGATGAAGACTATAAAATTTACTCTTTTAGTTATTATGTCTTTAACGACTTGCTTCATTCTCAATGCTTGTGGGAATAAGCAAGAAAGTACTGCTAGAAGCTCAAGCAAGGTTACTCAGACTACCAAATCCAGCGAAAAATCAGCAACATCATCCACAAAGGAAAAGGCTACGGCCAACTCAAGTAGCCAGGATTCCAAAGCTAGTCAAAAAGAAGATACTCCCCCTTCCTCTGAGGCAGACCAGAGCAAAGACAGCACTAATCAACAGTCCAATTTCAACTTTGATGAATTGGCACAGGGAAACTTCGCTAGTCTTGCGGGAACTTGGCAAAATGACCAAGGAGACAAGCTGGTTATTTACAATAATGGGACAACGAACAAAGATGGGGCTATACTTTTAAAAGAAATACGTGATGGGCTATATATTGGAGAGTTCCGAGCCAAAAATTTGAGTGGGGCTCTATGTCTACTAGTGCCAGGTGGTATTCGTCTGCCAGATGCCTATAGTCAAGATGAGGCTGTACATCAAGTAGACGAAAATCAGGATCGTTTAATTATTGGTCAAAGTTCTGACGTAGCACTTCATCCATACTACCGAGTGGCAAATTAGTAAATGATGTGTATCTGTGAAAACAACTAATTGCCTGCAAAATGATCCTATTCACAGATTCAAAGACAAAGAAGGTTGAACATTGCTTTAGCCTTCTTTTTTCTAGTTCAGGTTTTAAAGTCCTCTTGTAAATGAGTCTTTTAGAAAAAGAGTTTTTTGCTAAAAGCATCAAATATCATAGTGACATCCATGTCCTGTTTTGAGCAAGGGGAAATCGGTATAATCTCAGTAGAAGGAGGAAAAAACAATGCTTCCAAAAAGATTAGAAGAAACACCGCTAGGTCTTACAACGATCGCTTTATATGATCATCATGGTAAGCTATTAGCCCGTTTCCAACGTTTGATCTCAGAGGGGCAGGATGGTATTTTTATTGAAAATATGATAGACAGTGCGATTTTTTATCGTATTTGCAAAAATGGAAAACCGATTATGATCCCACTTTTTTATGCAGGAGAAAAAAGATTCTCTATTTTCAAGATTACCATCATGTCAAGCAAGAGGATGAGATAACCCTACTACCTCATACGGAAGAATATATTTTTGATGGGAGTGAATATGATGGATAAGCAAATCTAGAATCATTTTTTGCTAAAATAATCTGTTTAATTTCCAAAAAACTGGTAGAATAAAAGAAAGCGTTTTAAAATAAACTAATGAGGCAGTAGCGATGAAAATTAGCTTAGAAGAAATCAAAAAAGTTGCCAATCAAGGGCCTTTCTATCCAGACTGGGATTCTCTTGCGACCTATCAGGTGCCCAACTGGTTCAAAGGAGCCAAGTTTGGGATTTTTGTCCATTGGGGGCTTTATAGTATCCCGGCTTTTGGGAGTGAGTGGTATTCTCGAAATATGTACATCCAAGGTACAGCCGAGTTTGAACATCACGTCAAAACCTATGGGTCCCACAAGGATTTTGGTTATAAGGATTTCATCCCTCTATTTACTGCTGAAAAATTTCAGGCGGAGGAGTGGGTACAGGTATTTAAAGAGGCTGGGGCGCGCTACATCTTTCCAGTAGCTGAGCATCATGATGGTTTCCAGCTTTATGAAAGTCAGCTCTCACCTTTTAATAGTGTGGAAATGGGGCCAAAGCGGGATATCTTACAGGAGTTAAAGCAGGCAACAGATCAAGCCCATCTTCATTTCTGTACTTCTTCCCATCGGGCTGAGCATCATTTTTTCTTCTCACATGGGAAAGAATTCGATAGTGACATTGCTAAAGAAGTCAGCCGAGATGAACTTTATTGGCCAGCTATGCCAGAGCCAGATCACCATGATTTATTTGGTCAGCCCTATCCTGATCAAGAATTTTTAGATGATTGGCTTTTGCGGACCTGTGAGCTTGTCCGAGATTATCAGCCAGAGATTTTGTACTTTGATTGGTGGATTCAACATATAGCCTTTAAAGAACATTTGAAACTTTTTGCGGCCTATTATTATAATTTGGGAGTTGCGACCGGTAAGCCGGCTAGTATTTGCTACAAGCACGATGCTCTGGCTTTTGGGTCTGGGATTGTTGAGATGGAACGCGGTGGCTTTGCGGAGATACAGCCTTTCACTTGGCAGACAGATACAGCTATCGCACGCAATTCTTGGGGCTACACAGAGCAACTGGATTATAAATCAGCTAAAGAAATCATCCAAACTTTGATCGATGTAGTTTCTAAAAATGGGAATCTCCTGCTCAATATCGGACCTAAAGGAGACGGTTCGATTCCTGAGAGAGATCAGGCTATCTTAAAGGAAATAGGAGCTTGGCTGGAGGTGAATGGCCCAGCGATATATGACTCCTATGCTTGGAGACAATTTGGAGAAGGGCCGACGCAGCCGGCTAGTGGACCATTTTCAGATGATGATACTGTAACCTATACTCATCAAGATTTCCGTTTTACAGCCAAGGGAGGTTCTGTTTATGTATTTGCAATGGAGCCAGTTATGGATCAATGGCTGACAGTAGAAGCCTTGGCGGATGAAAGGGAAAATCCCTCCTCTCGTTTTCACGGTATTATAAAAAGTGTCTCCTTGCTAGACTATGAAAAAGCACTGAAATGGGAGCAAACTTCTCAAGGTTTACGGATATTCTTGTCTGAAGTTGAGACTAATCTGCCATTGGTCTTTAAAGTCGAGCTGGCTTAAAATAGCGTACAAACAAAAAGCACTTCTGCCTTATGAACTACCCCCAATCGGTTAGATTTACTGTCTAACTTTTTGGGGTCAGTACACTCAAGCAGAGTTGCTTTTATTTTTTAGGGCTTTTAATTGCTCATAAAAGAGGACGGAGCTAGTATGGATATAGGGGATAACATAGATTCCAGCAAGACCAAGGGTCAGAAACATTAAAACCTGCCAGCCGATAAAGCTCACATCTAGTATAAAGCGTTTGTCTTTATATCCCTTCATCATAAGCCGGCTTTGACGAAGGACTTGAAGCGGACCTTGGTAAGTTCCTTCTTTAAGTTGATCGTAAAGAAGGAACTCAGCTTGCGAATAAGCATAACACTGAGGAAGGGAGATAATCAAGCCTAGAGTAACGAGAAGCAAGCCCAGAAACAGAGAAGGCGAGTAGTTGCTAATCTGCTGAATGGCTTGATCAGACAGTTGATTATTAGGAGCTTGATTGTAGATATAGAGGATGCGGTAGCTCGTAAATATAGAAATGACAGAGCCAACCCAAAGTAAAATACTCCAACAAAATAAAATCAGACGCTTGCAAAACAAAGTAAGTACAAGGGGAGTAAAGATTTGATTGGAAAAAGCACGCAGAGAGTCCGAAAACTTCAACTGTTCAGTTTGCCTGCGCAACAAATCAATTAAAGCATAGGACGCTGAAATGATAAAAAGAGAGATGACGAAATTGATAACTTGAGAGAAAAGACCGCGACTAACTTCAAGATAGAAAGCCTGTTTTAGATCAACTGACGCGAAATACTCCATCAAATCCTCTTGCGAATCACCCAAAAAATTGCTAAGCAACAAGATCATAATCGGGATGAAAAAGAGAAGTAGGAGTCCTGGTATTTTCCTTTGTAGGAGACGGGCTTCAGCCCTTAGTTGACGTAAATTCATAAAAACCTCCAGTAATGCTATCTATTATATCATACCCCGTGACAGACGGGGCTTTTTTTGATAAAATCATACAGTATCTTGTGGAATCTTCCACAAAAAATAAGATCTGGGACTGTCTTTCCCAGCGTCGGAGGTAAAAATGTCAGATTCACCGATTCAATATCGATTGATCAAAAAAGAAAAACACACAGGTGCCCGTCTGGGAGAGATTATCACACCTCACGGGACCTTCCCAACGCCTATGTTTATGCCGGTCGGCACTCAGGCGACAGTCAAGACCCAGTCACCAGAGGAACTCAAGCAAATGGGGTCGGGTATTATCTTGGCCAATACTTATCATCTCTGGCTACGTCCAGGCGATGAGCTAATTGCCCGTGCAGGTGGTCTGCACAAGTTCATGAACTGGGACCAACCTATTCTGACCGATAGTGGTGGTTTCCAGGTCTATTCTTTAGCTGATAGTCGAAACATCACAGAAGAAGGGGTAACCTTCAAGAACCACCTCAACGGTTCCAAGATGTTCCTATCGCCAGAAAAGGCTATCTCTATCCAGAACAATCTGGGCAGTGACATTATGATGTCCTTTGATGAATGCCCGCAGTTCTACCAGCCTTATGACTATGTCAAAAAGTCCATTGAGCGGACCAGCCGTTGGGCAGAGCGTGGACTCAAGGCCCACAGCCGTCCGCACGACCAAGGTCTCTTTGGTATTGTTCAGGGGGCTGGCTTTGAAGATTTGCGTCGCCAGTCTGCTCAAGACTTGGTCAGCATGGATTTCCCAGGCTACTCTATCGGAGGACTGGCTGTTGGTGAGTCTCACGAAGAGATGAATGCGGTGCTGGACTTCACAACACCTATGTTGCCTGAAAATAAGCCTCGTTATCTCATGGGAGTGGGAGCGCCAGATAGCTTGATTGATGGTGTTATCCGTGGTGTGGATATGTTTGACTGTGTTTTGCCGACTCGCATTGCCCGAAATGGTACCTGTATGACTAGCGAAGGACGATTAGTCGTCAAAAATGCCCAGTTTGAAGAAGATTTCACGCCATTGGATCATAACTGTGATTGCTACACTTGTACCAATTACACGCGGGCTTATATCCGCCATCTGCTCAAGGCTGACGAAACATTTGGTCTTCGCTTGACCAGTTACCACAATCTTTACTTCTTAGTAAACCTTATGAAGAAAGTTCGCCAAGCTATTATGGATGATAACTTGTTAGAATTCCGTGAAGATTTTATGGAGCGCTACGGCTATAATCGATCCAATCGGAATTTCTAAAAAACTTTAAGTTTTCTTTAAGTAAGGGAGTTTATGATATACCTATCCTAAAATTTTTCATAATCTCCTAAAAAGTCGCCAAGATTCTTGGTGGCTTTTTTTGGCTCTAAACATTATAATAGAGCAGAAGAGAATTTGAAAGATAACAGAAAATCTATGAACTATAGTCAAGAAGAAAAAGAATATTTTATGCAGGAGGCTTTGAAAGAGGCCAAAATTGCTTTAGAAAATGACGAGATTCCTATCGGTTGTGTCGTCGTAAAAGACGGTCAGATTATTGGTCGTGGGCATAATGCACGTGAGGAGTTGCAGCGGGCGGTTATGCATGCGGAAATTATGGCAATAGAAGAGGCGAATCAGCATGAGAATAGCTGGCGCTTGCTGGATACAACGCTTTTTGTGACCATTGAACCCTGTGTCATGTGTAGCGGAGCAATCGGCCTAGCACGTATACCTCATGTTGTCTACGGAGCACCAAATCAAAAGTTTGGTGCGGCTGGTAGCCTGTATGATATTTTAACAGATGAACGACTAAACCACCGAGTGGAGGTGGAGGCAGGTGTTCTCCAAGAAGAGTGCGCTCAAATCATGCAAGATTTTTTCAGAAATCGTCGCCAAAAGTAAAAAAATATGATATACTATTCATGGAGCAACAGTTTTGCGTGAAGCGGGTCAGGGGAGGAATCCAGCAGCCCTAAGCGAAGTGAACTGTGTGCTCTTTTCTATTGCTCTTGATGCGTCAAGTCCAAGGGACGCAGACGAATCCTAGAGCAATGGATGCAGTTTTTCCCGTTAGGGAAAAAGCTGTAAACCTATGATAGCCCTTAGTGAATCAAGTCCAACGGACGCGGATGAACTTAGGTGCATTGACGCAGTTCGAACAAAGTGAGAACTAGGTTCCGAAGTATAATGAATCAAGCCTAAAAGGTGCAGATGAATATTGGAGCAGCGAATCTAGTTTGAACGGACCTGAAATGAATTCAGCTGACATCCAATCTTAAGAAGCGTATTTGTTTTCTTGTCAATCAAAATTGTTCTTCTCAATAGGCCTAAAATTTGTTGACTTACGCAAACGAGTGCTCTCGGTTATGTCCTAAGGTTAGCTTATTTAGAAAAATAGTATAGAATATAAAATGTAAACGTTTTAAAATAGTGAAAGCACTTGCTTATTTTTTCTTAAAGCGTTATCATAAAAGAAAAGAACAATTGGAGGATAAACATGTCACATATTAAATTTGACTACTCAAAGGTGTTAGATAAATTTGTAGCACCACATGAACTAGATTATATGCAGCCTCAAGTGACTGCTGCAGATTCTGCTCTGCGAAATGGTACAGGTCCTGGGGCAGAAATGACTGGTTGGTTGAACTTGCCTGAAGAATATGACAAAGATGAATTTGCTCGTATTCAAAAGGCTGCTGCTAAAATCCAATCTGATAGTGAGGTATTGATCGTAATCGGTATTGGTGGTTCCTATTTAGGAGCTCGTGCAGCTATTGATTTCTTGAATAATTCTTTTGTAAATCTACAAAGCAAGGAAGAACGCAAGGCACCTCAAATCCTCTATGCTGGAAATTCTATTTCTTCAAGCTATTTGGCTGATTTGGTAGACTATGTATCAGACAAAGATTTCTCTGTCAACGTTATTTCTAAGTCAGGAACGACTACAGAGCCTGCTATTGCTTTCCGTGTCTTCAAAGAACTCTTGGTTAAGAAGTATGGTCAGGAAGAAGCAAATAAACGGATTTATGCAACTACAGACCGCGCTAAAGGTGCAGTTAAGGTTGAAGCAGATGCTAATGGCTGGGATACTTTTGTAGTGCCTGATAGTGTAGGTGGTCGTTTTACAGTATTGACAGCAGTGGGACTCTTGCCAATCGCAGCTGCAGGGGCTGATATCAGCAAGTTAATGGAAGGAGCAAATGCTGCTCGCAAGGCTTATGCTTCTGATAAGTTGGCTGAAAATGAAGCATATCAATATGCAGTTGTACGCAATATCTTGTACCGTAAAGGTTATCTGACAGAAGTTCTAGCTAACTATGAACCATCTCTGCAATACTTCTCTGAGTGGTGGAAGCAACTGGCTGGTGAGTCAGAAGGGAAAGACCAAAAAGGGATTTACCCAACTTCAGCCAACTTCTCAACAGACTTGCACTCTCTGGGACAATTTATCCAGGAAGGTACCCGTATCCTCTTTGAAACAGTTGTACGTGTAGATAAACCTCGCAAAAATGTGCTGATTCCTGAATTGGCAGAAGACTTGGACGGTCTTGGCTACTTGCAAGGAAAAGATGTTGACTTTGTCAATAAAAAAGCTACAGATGGAGTGCTGTTAGCACACACTGATGGTGGAGTTCCAAATATGTTTGTGACACTGCCTGAGCAAGATGAGTTCACTTTGGGCTACACTATTTACTTCTTTGAGTTGGCTATTGCTCTTTCTGGCTACCTGAATGGTATCAATCCATTTGACCAGCCTGGAGTTGAGGCTTATAAGAAAAACATGTTTGCCCTTCTTGGAAAACCAGGCTTTGAAGAGCTGGGTGCTGAGTTGAATGCACGCCTTTGATTCTTATATGCCTTGAGTTCATTTAGAGTATAAAAAGAGATCCACAAGTTCATTTCTTGTGGATTTTTTACTACAAGCCTCATAATTAGTTTATTATTTTTTTGAACAGTATAAAAAAGAGTGTCTTAATTCTTTTATGAAAGCGCTGTATAATTGCCTTGTAAATAAAATTTGAGAGGTATCAAAATGAATGATTGGTTAAACATAAAAGGCAAAACAGTTCTTGTGACTGGCGCGTCATCTGGGATCGGTAAGGCAATCGTTGAAGAATTGCTGGAATTAGGTGTCAATGTAGCGAATTTCGATCTTAGCGACAACGATTTGCGTCATCCAAATCTATTATTTGTGAAAGTTGATGTAACTTCTCGCTCTGAAGTAGAAGAGGGTGTTGCCAAAATAGTTGAAAGATTTGGCAATATTGATGCAGTGGTCAATAATGCAGGGATTAATATCCCTAGATTATTAATCGATGCAGAAAATCCTAAAGGTCCTTACGAATTGGACGATGAGACGTTCGAAAAAGTAACGATGATTAATCAAAAAGGTTTGTATCTGGTTAGTCAGGCAGTGGGACGTATTTTAGTGAAAAATGGAAAAGGTGTAATTGTGAACATGGCTTCAGAAGCAGGCTTGGAAGGTTCTGAAGGACAAAGTGCCTATGCTGCCACAAAAGCAGCAGTCTATAGTTACACTCGTTCATGGGCAAAAGAGCTGGGTAAGCATGGTGTACGTGTGGTTGGAATTGCTCCAGGAATTATGGAAGCTACGGGACTTCGAACTCTTTCTTATGAGGAAGCTCTTGCTTATACCCGTGGAAAGACGGTAGAAGATATTCGAGCTGGTTATGCTTCAACTTCAACAACTCCTTTGGGACGAAGTGGTAAACTACGGGAAGTAGCTGACCTTGTAGCATTCTATATTTCAGACCGTTCTAGCTATATAACTGGAGTCACTACAAATATTGCCGGAGGGAAAACTCGCGGTTAAAAAAATGAAGGTGAGGAAGAGAGTTGACCATAGTAAATCGATGGTATAACATTTTAGAAAAAATGGTCTCACAGCCAACTTATTCCTTAGTAGATATGCGCTCAGAGCTGGATATTAGTATGCAAACCTTGCAAAAGAGTATCCAACAATTAAATGATGTTTTGGCTCCGAGTATCCAGATTATCTCACAAGATGATAAGTTAATGTTAGAGGTGTATGACTATACTGAGTTGGAAGGGATTTTATCTGGTAGTTTAAAACGGGAGAGTGACTTCAATTCTTCCAGTAAAAGAATTGCCTATTTACTAAAACGTTTAATTAAGTCAACCTCCCCTCTTCTTATTGACGACTTGGCTGAGGAAGCAGGTGTTAGTAGAAGTACCCTTAATAAGGATTTAAAACAAGTAAAATCTTTGGCAGAGAGTTACTCTATCACTATTTCAGGAAAGCCCAACCGTGGGCTGGAGGTCTTGGGGTCCGAGCTGAATTTGCGCTTGCTCTATATTCACCAAGTGGCCCCTTACTTTGAAGGAAAGACACTCACCGAGGCAACATCTTCTTTTCTGGAGACGCTACTCCAGGAGTATAAAATCCCGAAAGAAACAAAGGAACTCCTTCGAAAGACAATTTCAATTATGGTGGAGCGTATTCATGCATCTAGGGTGTTGAGTTGCCCTATTCCTTACTATAGGAATGATTTAACAGAGACACCTTTGGTTGAAAAATTAATCTATCATATTGAGATGACTTATAAGATTTCCCTCAGTCAGTTTGAAATAGACTTTTTGTGTTTTCCGTTTAATATCCGTTTTATTGACACTTTAAGCAAGCCGTCTTATCAATCTGAACAGCTTGCAAACATTTTTCAAGGGATTGTCAAGAAAGTCAAAGAAACAATGTTGGTTAACTTTGATGATGAAGAATTATTTGAAGAAATCAAGTCTCATCTAGGCCCCTTAATCAATCGACTGATTTTCCATGTGCAAGCTAATGATATATTCCATGGCGAGGTTCAAACTCAATATCCTTTTGCTTTTGAAATGGCGAAAATTGCTGGAGAAGAACTATCTGCAATTTTTGGTTCTGAATTGGAATTATCTGAAATCGGATATCTGGCTTTGTATTTTGAAATGATTTTAAGAAAGCAAAACTCTGTTGTAAATGGTTCTCGCAAGCAGATAGCTGTAGTTTGCACAACAGGAAGAGGAACTGCTGCGATGATTATTCAGCAACTCAGACGAATCCTTGGAAATGATGTAGACATTACTCAGTATTCTGAAGAAGATTTTAATCTGGATTTGAATCAGGACTATTTCGCGATTTTTACGACAGTTCCTCTAAAATATAAAGATTCTAAATCTCCAGTCATTCAAGTTAATCATCTTTTTGATGATCAATGGCTGCAGGAAGAATGGCAGAGGGTCAATGCTTTTCATCAAAAAAATCTAGAAACAGTCAGCTTACGTTTTCTTCGGTTGAGTCCCCAAAAAACCTATCAGCAATACTTGCTAAATATGGTTGCAGAGTTAGAGAAACTTCAGATGATTGATGAAGGTTTTAGAAATCGGATAATTGATAGGGAGAAAAAACAATCAACCATTTTTGGTGGAGGAATTGCCTTCCCCCATACAATTAACCAGGGTTATGCAAAGACTATTTTAATGTTTGGAAAGCTAGAAGAGCCTTATCAAAAAGGAGATGATTGGATTGAATTTATCTTTCTAGTCGCCATTCCCTCAGAAATTGAAAGCAAAATGGAGAGTGAATTGCTGGAATTGTATGACGACATTTTTCGAATTGCAGGAGAGCCTTCTCTAAAAGAAGCATTGAGGGCTGTAGAAACAGAGACAGAGTTTCTATCATTTTCTAAGAGCAAAGGAGTATTTTAATGAATTCGCTAATAATTTTCGCTGTATTTGTCATGGCAGCTTATATATTTCAAATGTTCCTCGGCTGGCAGCAACTCAAAGACTTCAATAAGACCTATACGATGCTCCGAAGACTGGGGCGCGTAGCGATTGGCAGGAAGTCCGGAAGAATCAAATCCGGTACGATTGTCATGTTCGCGGTTGATGAAAACGGTCGGGTTCTTAAAGCTAGCAAAATGCAAGGAGTCACAATCTTAGCACGTTTTCAAAATATGGACGATTATGTTGGAGAAGACATCCATTATTTTGACAAGTATAATCCTCTTGTGAGAAAAGAAAATAAGTTGATGCAATCAGCCATAGAAGATGCTAGAAAAGTCTATCTTTGGCATGAGGCAGGTATTGAGAAAGAGACAAGTTCATCTGATTCTTTTCTGGGATTCGGCTTTTATGCGAATTACTTACAATTATCTATTAAACAGTTATTTAAAAAAAATAAGAAAGGGAGTTCCTTATGAATCACATTACAAATTTTGCAGAGAGTTTTATGAAACTCTTCCAATTAGGTGGAGAAACCTTTATTAGCTGGATGACAAATATTGTACCACTTGTCTTAATGCTATTGATTGCAATGAATACCCTTATCGCTTTCTTGGGAGAAGAGAAGGTCAATTCCCTGGCTAAGATTTCTGCTAAAAATCCTGTTAGCCGGTATATGATTTTACCTTTCATTTCAGCCTTTATGCTGGGGAATCCGATGGCAATCAGTATGGGACGTTTCTTACCAGAATATTATAAACCTAGTTTTGTAGCAGCTCAGATGCAGTTCTGCCATACTTCAAATGGTGTATTTCCGCATATCAATCCTGGGGAATTGTTTGTATGGATGGGAATTGCAACAGGAATTCAAACTTTAGGTTTAAGTCAAATGGACTTAGCCATTCGTTACATGCTTGTTGGGCTTGTCATGAACTTTGTAGGCGGTTGGGTGACCGATTTTACAACTGCTTATGTAGCAAAACAGCAAGGTGTTACCTTGAGTAAAACATTTGATTTATAGAAAGAGTGAAATTATGTCATATAAGAGTATAAAAGTTGTTAAAGGAAATGGCGGTTTCGGAGGACCTTTGGTCATTACACCTAGTGAAGCTAAGCATAAATTCATCTATATCACTGGCGGAGGAGAAAAGCCAGATATTGTGGATAAAATTGCTGATTTGACCGGTATGGAAGCTGTTAATGGGTTTAAAACTTCTATCCCAGATGAGGAAATTGCTTTAGCAATCGTGGATTGTGGCGGTACTCTTCGCTGTGGTATTTATCCTAAAAAGGGGATCCCTACAATAAATATTGTCGCTACAGGGAAAAGTGGGCCTCTAGCTCAATATATAACCGAGGAAATCTATGTGTCAGCAGTTGGCCTTAATCAAATTTCTGCTGCTAATGAAGACGAAAAAGCGACAACTGTGGTAACAGAAAAGCCAACTTACGATACTAGTAAAAAAATTACAGAGCAAAAAGCTGAAACAAGTATTGTAGCAAGAATTGGGATGGGCGCTGGGAAGGTCGTTGCGACTTTCAACCAGGCTGCTCGTGAAGCCATCCAAACAATGCTCAACACGATCATTCCTTTCATGGCCTTTGTTTCCTTGCTGATTGGGGTTATTCAAGGTTCAGGTGTTGGAAATTGGCTGGCAAAATTAATGGTTCCCCTAGCTGGGAACATCTGGGGACTCATTTTGATTGGCTTTATCTGTTCCTTGCCATTCCTATCTCCTTTGTTAGGCCCCGGAGCTGTTATCAGTCAGATTATTGGAACCTTAATTGGAGTTGAAATCGGCAAAGGGAATATTCCGCCCCAAATGGCTCTGCCAGCTATATTTGCTATCAACACTCAAAACGGTTGTGATTTCATTCCTGTAGCACTCGGTCTATCTGAAGCCAAGGCTGAAACAGTTGAGGTTGGTGTCCCTTCTGTGCTTTATTCACGCTTTCTCAATGGTGTTCCGCGGGTGCTAGTAGCTTGGATAGCTAGTATTGGCCTTTATCAGTAAACCTTTGATAGATGCACGTAAACATAGCAACTATTATGTTAAACTTATCTATAAGCATAAGTTTATGACAGATTTGAGAAAGGATGAATAGGAATTAGATGAAGAAAATTTTTGAAGCTAAAGTAATTCAAGTGGGGCCTGAAGCTCAGAATATGATTCAAGATGCCAATATGCTCATTTTGTTTGGAGAAGAAGCTCCGGAAGACTTAGCAGAGTATTGTTTTAAAATCGATAACAAAAATCTTCTAGGTGCAATACTAGAAGGTGGAAAGCTGGTGGTAGATAGTCAGGAATATTCGATTACTGCCGTAGGAAATGTAGTAGAAAAAAATTTAACTGGACTGGGCCATATCACGATTTCTTTTGATGGTTCAAAAGAGGGCAGCCTGCCGGGCACTCTCCATGTTGCAGCAGACCAAGCAGTAGTAATTGAAAAGGACTCTACCATTCAGATTTTCGAAACTGCTTGACCATAACAAAATTTAAAATCAAGCAATTTAGAAAAATAAAAGTCTAAAAAATTGATTCAGAGCTTGGACAAAAAGTCCAGGCTTCTGGGTCTAAATTAGAAAAAATAGATGACGCGGTGGTTGATTGGCATCTTCCTTCGCTTTTTAAGCCCCAAAGATTGCCTGATCAACTGTGGGGGGTGGGAAGATGAACTTTTTAACTTGTTTGAAGTTCTTTCCCACTCCCTTTTTGATAGGGAAAATAATTTATGTTTTAATATTGTAAAATTTGTCATTGTTTTTCAATGTTTTCGCAATATGACAAATCAACAAAATTTATAAGGATAAAAGCATGCCAGAAAAAGACGGTCAAGGTCAAGCGCAAAGAGCTTGAAGTCAATCAAACTAGCCAGCCAGTGCAAGGGAATTTCCAGCAGATGCATCCATAAGGTGTGCCTGAACAGAAGGAAAAGACCAAAAAGGTATTTACCCAACTTCAGCTAACTTCTCAACTGACTTGCACTCATTGGGTCAATTTATCCAAGAAGGAACTCGTATCATGTTTGAAACAGTTGTCCGTGTTGACAAACCACGTAAGAACGTGATCATACCTACTTTGGAAGAAGACCTTGACGGACTTGGTTACCTTCAAGGTAAAGACGTTGACTTTGTAAACAAAAAAGCGACTGACGGTGTTCTTCTTGCCCACACTGACGGTGATGTACCAAACATGTACGTGACTCTTCCAGAGCAAGATGCCTTCACTCTTGGCTACACTATCTACTTCTTCGAATTGGCCATCGCCCTTTCAGGTTACTTGAATGCCATCAACCCATTTGACCAACCAGGTGTTGAAGCCTACAAACGCAACATGTTTGCCCTTCTTGGAAAACCGGGATTTGAAGAATTGAGCAAAGAATTGAACGCTCGCCTTTAATAGACAAATGAAAGGACCTCGAAAGAGGTCTTTTTTGTATAGTCCACTTTATCTATTGGGGCGTTGGCCAATCTTGTGATTTTATGATATATTAGAACTATTACATTTAAATTTTGCACGTCAGACTTTATTCACGAAAGTGAGGAGAGTGGTGGGTGAAAATGGCTAGTAAAGGAGATGTTATGACAACAGAGGACAAAAAGCCTTTTAAATCGCAAGAAGGACAAACTGATCAACAACCTGATCAGAAAGAAAACAATTTAGTTTCTCAAGAGGAAAATCATCAAGAACGTCAATCGGAAGCTAAACGCGGTTGGATTAAGTTGATCACTTTCTCAGTCCTTGCTGCTTTTATTGCTGGACTGATTGGTGGAGGTGTTGGCTATCTTTGGGGACAATCATTCAAGTCCGAAGCTGATACTAGGCGATATAAACGTATAGAACGAGCCAAGGCTGAAGCTAAAGATACAGAAACTGGCTTTATCACAGAGAAAGACAGGGTTGTCTTTACTTTTTCTCTTAAAGATCTTGGCTTGTTGAAGTATAACAATAAGGATGGTCATGGATTAACTGCAGATCAAATTGTTAATACCTATGGATTAGCTTCTGGTGTGGATTATGAAAAGAAGGGGATTAAACTTTCTTGGGATAGATCGAAGTCTTCAAAAAGTCAAAGCGTCACTATGTATTTTGAAAAATCAGGTGACAATTATTATTTAAAGCATGTACAAGCTTATGCGCTAGGCGAATTCCATGATAAGCAGAAACTAGAAGATGAAGACGAAGATGAAGATGAAAAGGATACTGACAATTCAAAAGATTATAAATTGACAAATGAAGAGTTTAAAAGTCTGAAAAAAGGAGATTCAAAAACAGGCAAGGGAGGGACTCCTTTATCAGAATTATTGAAAAAACATGGACAATCTATCCAAATTGAAACGGAAAACGATATTACTGCTAATGGAGAAAAGTATATCTCTAATCGAGTGATTGCAAAGGTATTCTATGAAGTTGATGATGACTATAAGACATTACGATTCCTAGCACAACCGAATGGGGAATTCTTATACATTGGCACAGAACGAGATTAAGATAGAGGAGATAGATGAAAGATGAATATAAATCAATCACAGATACCATTTGACGTACCTGAAAATCGTGATCAAGAGAAAGCAGGAAAAAGGCGAATGCTTATTTGTATCACAGGTTTTGCTGTTTTGGGGCTGATAGTTGGTCTAATTTTTGGTTATTCTACAGGGGATATGAATCTGACCAAACGCCTCTATCCAATCATCAATTTAAAAGCTGATACGGGTAAATCAAAAAGAGATGTGGCAGCTGAATACATCAACCCCAAAGAGTCAGACTTTAGTTGGGATATCAATAATCTCACTACTCTTAAGTTTGGTTATTACGATAAGCCAGATTTAGGAACTCCCATAGAAGATATTCTTGATGAGTATGGTAAGGCTATAAAAGGTTCGTTTCGAGGAGATAGAATTGATTTAGAGTGGGGCGAGTTAGATGATTATGACCAGGATGAAGATAGTTTCTACTATCGCTCAATTCGTGAAATGGAGCTTGCCTTTAAGAAGGAAGGCGATCGCTACTACTTACAAAATATTTCTTATTCAGGTGATTACAGAAAGGCTAAAGCCGCTTATATGCCCTCTGATTATTATGATAAGCTGAAAGTGGGAGATCCAAAAACAGGTAAAGGCGGGGTTTCTTATAAGGAAGTCATCGGGGATAATGCAGTCTTATATCTGACGATGTCTGCAGGGGAAGATATTGAAACAGATGAAGTAATTACCAAAATGAGGATTCAATTCAACTCATCGGGTTCGGATGAGTACAAGTTGACCTTTGTTAAACAGGCGGATGGAGATTTCCTTTTAGCTAAAAAGGGAGCCGATTGAGAAGCGACTTAGTCTCGTTTACTTTGGAGGTTCCTGATAAGTATGAAGAGCGAGTAGCTTAAAGTTTGAATAAAATTTTTTGAAAGATCTGGAATGGAAATTCCAGGTCTTTATATGTTTAGTTGAAATTGATTCACTAATCTGCTCAGTAAATCTAAGAAGTGGAAGTTTTCCTTTCCTTGATTATATGTTACAATCAGGGGAGATGTAGCACTATTGGGATAGATTTTATATATTGATAACGAAGCGGGAGTTTACTTGAAGCATCTGAAAAGGCCTAGAATGTATATGAGATAGGTAAATGGATAGCAGGACATTGATTTGTCTTAGGGAGAAAAAAAGGTAAGAGAATGGAAAAAAGAGACTTAGAGAAATTACGAAGAGAACATAAGGATCGATTTGGCAAGGCGAAAGAATCTTCAAGAAGAAATTCTAATGAAGTGTCTAGTCCTGCGCCTCTAGCAAAGCGTAATGAGGAAGCCAAACCAACAAATGAAGCCATTTCGGAGAAGCCAGCTACACCAATATCGGAATTGAATACCAAGGACGTACAAAAACCGAAACTGAAACAAAATTTAGGTTCTAGGAATTTAGATCATCAATCAAAGGCTAAAGAAGCAAGAATACAAAGGATTAAACCGACTTCTCGTTTCTCTTCAAAGTTAATTGCTGTAGCAGTATTAACGCTTGTTATAGGACTCTTTATCTTAATTGGGAAGGGACTCAATTCTCATAAAGATGATCAGGCAATGGGAGCAGAGTCAAAGTATAGTTCTCCAAATGCTAAGGCTTTGGATTGGGAGAGGATTGACTTTGTAAAGTATAAGATTGAAAATGATGGGACTAGAAACCTTCACGTCTCTGATTTTGTTCGTCAATATGGTTTAGCCCAAACTAGCAACGAAATGAAAGTGGGCAAAAAGGACAAATTGCTATCACTGACTTATAATTTAAAAGGCGGAGGCGTGGCTGTTATTCAATTCTGGAACAGAGGTTCTGGTCCACATCTTGTCAGTGTTTCTTATGATACTACTCAAAAAGAATATCTGACGGATGAGAGGCTTGCCTTTCTTAGAGGGATTAGCCCAGATGAAGAAAAAGGCATCACGGATATAGAGATAGTTGATCAAGTGGGAGTTCCCAAAAGGTATTATAAATCGAACATTGAAGGCTACTCTATTTTGAATATGGCCTACCAAACAAAGGATAAAACCTTCGTCCTTTTGGAATTTGCAAGGGACAAGGATGGAAAGTTTCATTTAAAAAAGGTCCAAGAATCCAAAAACGATTTCGATGTCTAGTAAAGTTCAAACTGACTGACCGAATTATGTTATAATAGAAAACATTAGATAGCTAGGAGAGACTTGCCTCTTTCCTAGTTCAAAAAATAGAAAGAACAAAGAGGTGCTATTATGTCTGCTACTAAAATGAATGCTCAAGAAATCATCAAATTTATCGCTGACGCCAAGAAAAAGACTCCCGTCAAGGTAACCTTTAACGGAGAATTGCACGGTACCATTCCTTGGTCTGTTGTGAAATTAGGCAATGTTCTTTTTGGAGACTGGGAAGAAATCAAGCCCCTCCTAGTGAACTTAGAGGAAAATAAGACCTATGTCGTTGAGCAAGATGCTCGTAACTCGGCTGTGCCACTTTTGGACAAGCGCGACATCAATGCCCGTATCGAGCCGGGTGCTATTATCCGAGATCAAGTTGAGATTGGTGACAATGCTGTTATCATGATGGGAGCAGTCATCAATATTGGTGCAGAGATTGGCGCTGGAACTATGATTGATATGGGTGCCATATTAGGTGGTCGAGCTATTGTCGGAAAAAATAGCCACGTCGGTGCAGGTGCAGTTCTAGCGGGAGTCATTGAGCCAGCTAGCGCAGATCCAGTTCGGGTCGGAGATAATGTGCTGATTGGTGCTAATGCGGTTGTAATCGAAGGTGTACAAATTGGCAGTGGCTCCGTTGTTGCGGCTGGTGCGATTGTGACTCAGGATGTTCCTGAAAATGTAGTGGTTGCTGGTGTTCCAGCTCGAATTATCAAGACCATTGATGAGAAGACCCAGCAGAAGACAGCTCTAGAAGACGCTCTTCGCACACTTTAATATTGCATAAATAACAGTGCCGCGCCCGAAGTTGATTGGGTGCGGTCAGATTTTATCTGGTTTGACAAGACAATAAAGGAAAGAAACAATGCTTGATTATCTAAAAATTCGCCGAGATTTACACCAAATACCAGAGATCGGTCTGGAAGAATACAAGACTCATGCTTACCTCATGCAGGTCATTGATGGACTGACAGCAGGTCTAGACTTTGTGGAAATCCGAACTTGGCGAACTGGTATTTTGGTCTTTATCAAGGGCAGTTCACCGGATAAGACGATTGGCTGGCGGACAGATATTGATGGTCTTCCGATTGTCGAGGAGACAGGTCTGGACTTTGCTAGTACCCATGAAGGCCGAATGCATGCCTGCGGACACGATATGCACATGACGGTCGCTCTAGGTCTGCTGGAGCAAGCTTTGAGCGCTCAGCCTACCCACAATCTGCTTTTTCTCTTTCAGCCTGCTGAGGAAAATGAAGCTGGCGGAATGCTCATGTATGAAGACGATGCTTTTGGCGATTGGCTGCCAGATGAGTTTTATGGCCTCCATGTGCGACCGGATCTCAAAGTTGGTGATATTGCCACTAACAGAGGAACCCTCTTTGCTGGTACCTGTGAAGTCAAGCTGACCTTTAGAGGGAAGGGCGGTCATGCTGCTTTTCCTCATGAAGCCAATGATGCTTTGGTGGCGGCTAGCTACTTCATCACCCAAGTGCAGACCATCGTCAGCCGCAATGTCGATCCTATCGAGGGAGCGGTTGTAACCTTTGGTTCGCTCCATGCTGGCACAACCAACAATGTCATCGCAGAAACGGCCTTTTTGCATGGTACCATTCGGACTCTGACTCAGGAGATGAACCTCTTGACCCAGAAACGCTTACGAGAAATAGCAGAGGGCATAGCCCAAGGTTTCGGTCTGGAATTGGACTTGGAGCTCAAGCAAGGTGGTTATCTGCCTGTAGAAAATCATCCTGATCTGGCAGGTGAACTGATGGACTTTTTCCAGAAGGAAGACGGAGTGGAGCTGATTGATATTGCTCCGGCGATGACAGGTGAGGACTTCGGCTATCTACTCAGCAAGGTCAAGGGCGTCATGTTCTGGCTAGGAGTGGACAGTCCCTATGCCCTTCATCATCCAAAGATGACACCGGATGAGGCGGCACTGCCCTTTGCTATTGAAAAGATTGGGAAATTCCTAGATTATAAAGTCAATGACAGATAAGAAAAGAGGAACGCGTTGCATGAAAAAAGAGCTGAGACAAACTGTACTGAACCAGATGAAGAGTCTTTCAGAAAAAGAAAAAGAGCAGGCAGATGGCTGGCTGACCCAGCACATGCTCCAGTCAAGAGCTTATCAAGAAGCTAAAGTCATCGCAACTTATCTTTCTATGCCACATGAAGTCTCTACCGCAGACTTTATCAAGCAGGCTCAGTTGGACGGCAAGCGGGTTTTAGTACCCAAAACCTATGGCCAGGGGCGGATGATATTTGTTGATTATGATGAAAGTCGCCTACAAAAAAGCTCCTTTGGTCTTATGGAGCCGATAAGTGAAGAGGCTGTGGATAAGACAGAAATTGATCTGATTCATGTGCCAGGTGTGGTCTTCAATTCTCAAGGATTTCGGATCGGTTACGGCGGTGGCTACTATGACCGTTATCTGGCTGATTTTTCTGGTGCTAGTGTCAGTACGCTTTATCAAATTCAGCTAGCGAATTTTAAACCGGATCTGCATGATGTCTCGGTAAAGGAGTTAATCATATATGAAACAAATCTACGATAGAAACTACCCAGTGACAAGTATTTTATTGATCATAACGAGCCTTGTCTTTGCTTTAATGTTTCTTTTCTACGGTTTCCAATATAGTAGTACGGAAGCCTTGTATCGCTTTGGGGCAGTACATGGCTATACAATCCAAGAGATACCTATAGAGTTTTGGCGAGTTTTTGCTGCTATTTTTGTCCATATTGGTTTAGAGCATTTTGTGGTCAATATGCTCACTCTGTATTTCCTTGGCCGTCAGATAGAAGATATTTTCGGACCATGGAAATTCTTATTGCTCTATCTCATGTCTGGGGTGATGGGGAATCTATTCGTCGTATATTTTTCACCAAACAGTCTGGCTGCAGGAGCCTCTACATCGCTTTTTGGTCTCTTTGCGTCAGTCGTCGTTCTGCGCTATGCCACACGAAACTACTATCTTCAGCAGTTGGGGCAATCCTATATGAGCCTACTGGCTGTCAATCTAATCATGAGTTTCTTACCAGGAATCAGTCTTTCTGGTCACTTAGGTGGTCTTGTTGGTGGAGCTTTAGGTGCGGTGATTCTACCAGTTTCAGGCGAACGCAATGCATTTAGTAAGCCACAAAGATTTTTAGCCCTAATAGTCTATCTGGGATTAGCAGCCATTTTGATTTTTATGACTTTTCAAAGACCAATTTTTTAAGAAAATCAAGCTAAGTACCGCTTTAAATAGCGGTGTTTTTTTATAATTATAACTTTTGATAAAATGTGAAATTCTAATCATTTGATGTATCAATATTTTATAAAATGGACTCTTATTCAGTTCTAGCAAAAATAAATTAGTAAATTTCTAAAATGTCTAAATTTATAGGTGTATGTTTTCCCTGTTTTACATCTGTAAAACGTATAAATAAACAATTTTGAAAGCGCTTGCAAATACGAAGTTAAAGGAGTATACTATGGTTGTAAATATAGGGAGTCTAGGACTTTCAAAAAAAATAAAAAGGAGTTAGCGATGAAGAAGTTAACATTCAAAGTTGTCATTGCTGTGATGGCAATCCTCATGTTGCCTATCCAAGCGGTTCAAGCTTGTTGTGGTTTTATTTTTGGTCGCCAGTTGACAGCTGACGGTTCAACCATGTTTGGCCGTACGGAAGACTATCCTTACTATCCCAATGGTGGGAAACACAATAAGAACTATGTTGTTGTGGAAGGAAAGAATTATAAGGAAGGTGACCAGATCGTAGATGAATCTAATGGTTTCACTTATCCACATGCTGCCAACGAAATGAAATATACTGCAACTTATGATTCTGCTCGTGGCGATGGTAGTAACGGTGCTTTCGGGGAACATGGCTTTAATGAAGCAGGTGTTTCAATGACATCTACAGTTACAGCAATTCCAAATAAAAAAGTACTTGCAAAAGACCCTCTTAAAGCAGATGGTCTTCCAGAAGCTGCTATGCTGGATGTTATTTTGCCTCGTGCAAAATCAGCTCGTGAAGCAATTGAGCTACTTGCAAAAGTCATCGAAGAAAAGGGATCCGCTGAAGGAAATACTGTTGTTGTTGCAGACCAAAAAGAAACTTGGTACATGGAAATCTTATCTGGTCACCAATATGTAGCAGTGAAGGTGCCAGAAGATAAATACGCTGTTTTTGCTAACACCTATTACCTTGGCCATGTCGATTTGAATGACAAAGAAAATGTTATTGCTTCTAAAGATGTAGAAAAAGTAGCCCAAGAAGCAGGAAACTACAAGACAGATAAAGATGGTAATTTCCACATTGCTAAATCATATGGACCTGAAAAATACGCAGAAGGGGATCGTTCTCGTACATATGCAGGAATTACACTTCTTGATCCTAAATCTAAAATTACTTATGAAGATGATGAGTATGAACTCTTCCGCTCTCCAACTGATCCAAACAAGAAATTTACTCTTGAAGATGCCTTTGCTTTGCAACGGAACCGCTTTGAACACTTGAATGGTCGTTTTATACCTGATGATCAAATTGGGGTCAAGAAGCAAGGCGACAATGGTGCAAATGATGCTGTTCGGAAAGATCAATACAAATATGCTCTTGGTAATGAAAATGTTATCGATGCCCATGTTTATCAAATTGATCCGAAGTTGCCAAAATCTTTTGGTGGTAAAGTATGGCTCGGTTTAGGACCATCACGTAACACACCATATGTACCTTTCTATGGTAACGTTCAAGATACTTATCAAGCCTTTAAACCTCAAACTGCTACTTATGATCCAAACTCATGGTACTGGACAGTATGGCATATTGACCAAATGGCTATTAAGAACCAAGATATTTTCGGTAAGACTGTTCAAGATCATTGGAAGATGCTTGAAAAACAATTTATCATTGATCAAGAGAAGAAGGATATTGAGTATTATTCACTGAAAGACCAACCAGAAGCTGCTAAAGCTGCTGAACACAAAGTGACAAAAGATGCACTTGATTTATCAGATCGTCTTTTCCAACACTTCAAGGACTATGAAAAGTTGATGGAAAAACAATTAGAAGCTGCTGGACGTAAGTCTGATCCTTATCGCGCTTCACAACCAGATGATAAACAAGACCCATCAACACCTGAAAAACCAGATACTCCAAAAACTCCAGAAAAACCAAAAGCAACTGAAGAAGTAAATAAAAATGTACTTCCTGCTGAATACTATGTTGCAGCACCTCCAACTCATGACATTCCTGCTAATGCAGAAGGGAATCCAAACAATCGTTTTGGCTATGCAGCTACAGCAAATGTGCAAGTATTCGGACAAACATCTACTCGCGCTGAAGCTCCTCAGGTACAAAGCCAAGCTTCTCAAGAGCCAAGTCAAGCTCCACAAACAACAGTTGCCAATGCAGAAGGCAATCCAAACAACCGCTTTGGTTTTGCAGGAAATTATGAAGGCGGAAAAGATTTCAAGAATATTGGGACATTCTCTAACGGAAACTAATTTTTCTGTTGAGAAAGCCAGTCATTGGATATAAGAAAACACCTAGTTAAATCTAGGGGTTTTTGTATTTTTGGTAATAGAAAAGGCATGAGACCAATCGGTCTTAATTCATTCTTAGTTTTGCTTTTTAGTTTTCTCTTCTAGCTTTTTACCAAGTTCAATAATATATTGTTCCAAATCATCTTTGACCTGCGGATGTTTGAGAGCGTAATCGATAGATGTTTTCATGAAGCCAAACTTGTCACCAACATCGTAGCGATCCCCCTTAAATTCACGGGCAAATACGCGCTGGGTCTTGTTAAGAGTATCAATGGCATCTGTCAGTTGGATTTCATTTCCAGCACCAGGAGCTTGATTTTCCAAGATTTTAAAAATTTCTGGAGTCAGCAGATAGCGACCAATGATTGCCAAATCACTTGGAGCTTCCTCCGGACTTGGTTTTTCAACAAATTTTTCGACACTATAAAGTCCATTAAGACCTTCGCCTTGCGGAGCGATGACACCATATGAAGAAACTTCTTCATGAGGGACCTGCATAACAGCAATTGTAGAAGCATGAGTTGCTTCATAGTCGTTCATCAGCTGTTTGGTAAGTGGCATAGCTTTATCATTAGTGATATCCATAAGGTCATCTCCTAACATGACAACAAAAGGTTCGTTGCCGACAAAAGCCTTAGCTTGAAGCACAGCATCTCCCAGCCCACGCGGATGACTTTGTCGAATGAAGTGCAGGCCAATACCGGTTGTTTCATCAACTAATTTCAAAAGGTCATCTTTGCCTTTTTCTTTGAGGTTGTATTCAAGCTCAAAGTTGGAGTCGAAGTGGTCTTCAATCGAACGTTTTGACTTACCAGTTACGACTAAAATATCTTCAATTCCAGACTTGAGAGCTTCTTCGACAATAAATTGAATGGTAGGCTTGTCCACGATAGGTAACATTTCTTTAGCAAGCGCCTTAGTAGCAGGTAGGAAACGAGTTCCAAGGCCAGCTGCTGGAATGACAGCTTTCTTAACTTTTGACATTAGTAAATCCCTTCTAAATGCAGATTTGGTTATGACCATTCGTTCTCGGCCTTGAATTCATTGTTCATGATTTCGAAGATAGCCTCTTTTATGTCATGGTCTTGATAAATGACTTTATAAATGGCTTGGGTAATAGGCATATAGACATCCAATTCCTGAGCCAATTCATAAGCAGCCTTGGTGGTGGAAATTCCTTCAATCACCATGCCCATGTTAGCTTCAATATCCGCTAATTTTTCTCCACGTCCAAGAGCATCCCCAGCTCGCCAGTTGCGAGAGTGGATAGAAGTTCCGGTAACAATAAGGTCACCAACTCCAGATAAACCGCTATAGGTCAAAGGACTAGCGCCAAGTTTCACTCCTAAGCGAGTGATTTCAGCCAGTCCACGCGTGATAATGGCAGCCTTGGCATTGTCGCCATAGCCTAGGCCGTGTAGAGCCCCAGCTCCGACGGCGATAATATTTTTAAGGGCACCTGCCGTCTCGACTCCAACCACATCTGTATTGGTATAGAGGCGGAAATAGTGGTTGCTGAAAAGTTTCTGTACATATTTGGCAGCTTCTAGGTCCTTAGAAGCTGCTGTAATGAGAGTGATATCGCGAACAATGGTTTCCTCAGCATGGCTAGGACCTGAAACAACGACAATTTCACTACGCAATTCACTCGGGATTTCCTCTTCTAAGATTGTAGAAATACGTTCATGGCTGTCGGGTTCCAAACCTTTGGAAGCATGCATAACCTTAACCTTGTGGTCTAGGATTTGAGCGACTTGTTTTGCTACCAGTCTTGTGACCTTGGTTGGCACCACAAATAGAACCGCATCAGCACCATCTAAGGCTTCTGCTAGACTGTGGTAGGCTTTGATTTTTTCATCGAGGACAGTATCTTTAAAATAACGTGTGTTTGTATGCGCTTGGTTGATTTCATCAATCTGTTCAGCAATGTTACCCCAAATACGTACTTCGTGACCATTATCATTTAGCACTTGTGACAAAGCTGTACCCCAAGAGCCAGGGCCAATCACAGCAACTCGTTGTTTATCCATCTTTCTTATTTCCATTTCTAACTAGAGTATTCTACTCTATTCTATCATATTAAAAGAAAAAAATCGTTTTCAAGCTTAAATGTTCTCATTTTCTTATAGTCATTTTAAAGCTAAGTTAAATAAGCTTGACATTGATTTTTTCTGTGATATAGTAAGAAAACGAAGGAAAAAGAGAAAACTAGTAGAGGGAAGATGATGTTTGTAAAAACCTTATTAAAGTACAAGTGGTTTGTTGTGTGTTCGATTGTAATGACTGGCTTGATGATTGCTAGTTCGCTGTTGCAACCTTGGCTCCTTAAGCAGGTCCTGGATGCTTTGCAGATGAGTGATAGTAAAGCTATTTATCAAGCCGGGGCTTGGCTGATTGGTATGGGGATTGTTGGCTTGCTTGCTGGTGGTATTAATGTAACGACAGCAGCTTATATCGCCCAAGCGGTGTCATCTGATTTGCGGGAGAAGACTTTTCGAAAGATCCAGACTTTCTCTTATGCCAATATTGAGCAGTTCAATGCCGGAAATCTGGTTGTTCGGATGACCAATGATATTAATCAAATTCAAAATCTGGTTATGATGATGTTTCAAATCTTGCTTCGCCTGCCAATCCTATTCATTGGTTCGGTTGTCTTGGCCATCGTGACTGTTCCAGAACTCTGGTGGATTATTGCCCTTCTAATTTTACTTGTAGCTGGACTGACAGCTATGATGATGGGGCTTATGGGGCCGCGCTTTCAAAAATTTCAAATCTTATTAGAGCGCATGAACGCCATTGCCAAAGAAAATCTTCGAGGAGTTCGGGTGGTGAAGTCCTTTGTGCAAGAAAGGGCACAATTTGATAAGTTCAGTCAGGTTTCTGATGAGCTCTTGGATCAAAATCTATTTATCGGTTACGCTTTTTCAATTGTTGAACCAATGATGATGTTTGTCGGTTACGGGGCTATTTATCTGGCAATTTGGACCTTATCAGGCATGGTTGCTACAGACGCGGGAGTGGTCAGTTCGATTGCTTCTTTCATTGGCTACTTGAATCAAATTATCTTTACCATTATCATGGTTGGCTTTTTAGGAAATGGTGTGACGCGGGCTATTATATCAATGAGACGTCTCAATGAGGTTTTAGATACAGAGCCTGCAATGACCTTCCCAGATATAGCAGATGAAGACTTAGAAGGCAGTATTCGTTTTGATCATGTGACCTTTACCTATCCAACAGATGAAAGCCCAATTCTAAAAGATATTAGTTTTGAAGTTGCTCCGGGGCAGATGGTTGGCGTTGTCGGTGCAACGGGTGCTGGTAAGTCTACCTTGGCTCAGTTGATTCCCCGTCTTTTTGACCCTCAGGAAGGTTCTATTTCAATTGGCGGTAAGGATCTACGAGAAGTCAGTCAGGGAAGTCTTCGTAAAAATGTTTCCATTGTCTTGCAACGGGCTATTCTTTTTAGCGGGACCATTGCGGACAATCTTCGCCAAGGCAAACTCGATGCTTCCCTACCCGAGATGGAATGGGCAGCAGGAATTGCCCAAGCCAGTGAGTTTATCGGCCGTATGGCGGATAGCTTTGATAGTCAGGTAGAAGAACGTGGGAATAACTTCTCAGGTGGCCAGAAGCAAAGGATGTCCATTGCGCGTGGAGTCGTCAACCATCCCAAGATCCTAATTTTAGATGATTCGACCTCAGCTTTAGATGCCAAATCAGAAAAATTGGTTCAAGAAGCCTTAAACAAAGATTTGAAGGGCACAACCACCATTGTCATTGCCCAAAAGATTAGCTCGGTTGTCCATGCAGATAAGATTTTGGTCTTAGACCAAGGCCGTTTAATCGGACAAGGAACGCATAAAGAGCTAGTCGCAACAAATGAAGTTTACCGTGAGATCTACGAGACACAGAAAGGAAAGGAGGATTAAGATGCGGACTGTAAAATTTTTCTGGCAATATTTTAAAGACTATACATTATCTTTTATCATTGTGATCGTGATGATGATAGCTTCCACTATTTTACAAGTGCTCTTTCCGATTTATGTTGGTCAGGCTGTTCAACATCTAGTTGAATTAGGCAATGCCTTGGCTAATGGCGGAGAAAAAAATCAGCTTTTAGCTGCTTTTGCATCCCTTATGACCAAGCTGTTTCTAACCTTTCTCTGTCTGTCAATTTCTAGCTTGATTTATATGGTTTTGATGAGCCGAGTGATTTCGCATTCGACCAATGAGATGCGCAAGGGTCTCTTTGGAAAACTAGCTAAATTAACCGTATCCTTTTTTGATCGTCATCAGGACGGGGATATCTTGTCACGCTTTACCAGTGACTTGGACAATATTCTTCAGGCCTTGAACGAAAGTATGATTCAAGTTTTAAGCAATATTCTTCTCTACCTTGTCCTTGTGATCATCATGTTCCGGCAGAATGCTCGCTTGGCTTGGATTACTGTTGCCAGCACTCCCCTAGCTATTGTGGTTTTAGTCGTGATTGTTAAACTAGCTAGAAAGTACACCAATCTCCAGCAAAAAGAAGTTGGTCAACTTAATGCCTATATGGATGAAACCATTTCCGGTCAGAAGGCTGTTATTGTTCAGGGCATGCAAGAAGAAGTCATCAAAGGCTTCCTTGAGCAAAATGATCGAGTCCGTTCAGCTACTTTTAAGGGCAGAGCTTTCTCAGGACTTCTCTTCCCCATCATGAATGGAATGAGTCTGATTAATACAGCCATAGTCATTTTTGTTGGTTCAGCTGTCTTACTGAGCGACCCTAATGTCGAAACGGCTGTTGCAGTTGGTTTGATTACGACTTATGCCCAGTTTTCTCAGCAATATTATCAGCCTATCATCCAGATTGCAGCCAGCTGGGGCAGTTTGCAGTTGGCCTTTACAGGGGCTGACCGGATTCAGGAGATGTTTGATGCGCCCGAGGAAGTCCGACCAGAGAATGCGCCTGCTTTCACAGAGCTCACAGACTCAGTAGAGATCAAGCATGTGGACTTCTCATATGTAGAAGGCAAGCCCATCCTCAAAGACGTGTCTATCTTTGCTCCTAAGGGTAAGATGACGGCTGTTGTTGGCCCGACTGGATCAGGTAAGACGACCATTATGAACCTGCTCAATCGCTTTTACGATGTGGATAGTGGCAGTATTGAGTTTGACGGTCGCGACATTCGAGATTATGAGTTGGACAGTCTGCGGAGCCATGTGGGGATTGTTCTGCAGGATTCGGTGCTCTTTAGTGGCACGATTCGGGACAATATCCGCTTCGGTGTGCCGGATGCTAGTCAGGAAATGGTCGAAACGGCTGCGCGTGCGACACATATTCATGACTATATCGAAAGTCTGCCAGACAAATATGATACCTTGGTGGATGATGACCAGAATATTTTCTCAACTGGGCAGAAACAGTTGATTTCCATTGCTAGAACTTTGCTGACGGACCCGCAAGTCTTGATTTTGGACGAGGCGACGTCTAATGTCGATACGGTAACAGAGAGCAAGATTCAGCAGGCTATGGAAGCCATTGTAGCTGGTCGAACTAGCTTTGTCATTGCCCATCGCCTCAAGACAATCCTCAATGCTGACCAGATTATCGTCCTTAAAGATGGAGAGGTGATTGAGCAAGGGGACCACCATCAACTTCTTCAGCTCGGAGGATTCTATTCAGAACTCTATCATAATCAATTTGTCTTTGAGTAAAGAATTGATTCATATTTTACAACTCTCGTTTGAATTTTAAATTCATTCGGGAGTTTTTCCTTAAAACTTTCTAGCAAGTACTTGATAAAAAATTTTTATAAGTTGCTTTAAAAAAATTTATTGGACGAGAAGTGCTAGTCGTGGTAAGATAAAGTATATCTTGAGAAAGGAGTCTCCTATGTGCAGAACAATTGTTGGAATTTCGGCCAATCTTTGCCCAGTTGATGAAGACGGAAAAAATATTCACACCTCTGTTTCACGAAAGTTTGTGGACGGCGTACGAATGGCTGGTGGTCTGCCAATGGTGATTCCTCTTGGCGATAGAAGCCTGGTCGAGGATTATGTAGAAACCATAGACAAGCTGATTTTATCAGGTGGGCAGAATGTCCATCCAAAATTCTATGGGGAAGAAAAAACTATTGATAGTGACGATTATAATATCGCCCGTGATGAATTTGAATTAGCACTTTTAAAAGAAGCCTTACGCCAGAACAAACCTGTTATGGCAATTTGTCGTGGTCTGCAACTGGTAAATGTTGCTTTTGGTGGTACTTTAAACCAGCAGATTGATAATCATTGGCAGGGTCAGCCTTTTGGGACTTCGCATTCGATTCGTACGGAAAAAGGAAGTGTTGTAGAGCGTTTATTTGGTCAAGCTAGTCGGATTAACTCAGTCCACCGTCAAAGTATCAAGGACTTGGCTCCTAATTTTCGCGCGACGGCTTTTGACCCAAGAGACAATACTATCGAAGCTATCGAGTCCATCGATAACCATCGGATCATTGGGCTTCAATGGCATCCGGAGTTTTTGATTGGGGAAGAAAAGGGGAATTTAGAGTTATTTCACTATCTTTTGCAGGAATTATAAAAATTTTTAAACCTTTCAGTTTGCTTTTAGGAAAGTTTAAGGTAAGAGATTTATACTAAGACCATAAACAAAGACCTCCTAACTTTGTTTAGAAATCCTAAAACTTTTCTTTTTCATAATAATCTCCCTATAAGAACCGCCCAATTGGCGGTTTTTTTGCTGGAAAGGCTGAGAAATCTGGATTTTCAGTAATTTAATGTCTTTTATGTTATAATGAGTCACAAGTAGGCCAAGCGAATCGGTCAGTAGATGGAGGAAGAGAGATGTCAAGAGCGGAGCGAGTTATTTTAACAAATATGTGTATGGTTTACGATGGAGACCGCATTTTAGTGCAAAATAAAGTAAATGATGATTGGACCGGCCTTTGCTTTCCAGGTGGCCATGTTGAAAATCGTGAATCCTTTGTCAAATCAGTGATACGGGAAATCAAGGAAGAAACGGGTTTGACTATCTATGAGCCTCGCTTGTGTGGTGTCAAGCAGTTTTATACTGAAAAAGATGAGCGCTACATCGTTTTTCTTTACAAGACCAATCGTTTTGAAGGAGAGCTAGTGTCATCCGACGAAGGCGAAGTGTTCTGGGTTAACCGTGAAGATTTTGACAGCTACTCGCTGGCTGTGAGCTTTAAGGAAATGTATCAAGTTTTCACATCAGATTTGACAGAGCAGTTTACCTATCTGGATAATGGAGAGGTTATCAGAGATCTATACTAGAGAGAATCGCCAATCGGCGGTTTTTTTGCTTGTTTTTACCGAATTTAGTATAATAGGGGCAGTAAAAATAGAAAAGAGAAATGCATGAAAATTCGCGGATTTGAGCTGGTTTCCAGCTTTACAAATGATGATTTGCTACCCAAGAGAGAGACGGCTCACGCAGCTGGCTACGACTTGAAAGTGGCAGAGCGTACCGTCATAGCACCAGGAGATATTAAGCTAGTTCCGACCGGTGTCAAGGCCTATATGCAAGCCGGAGAGGTACTTTATCTTTACGACCGCTCGTCCAATCCTCGCAAAAAAGGCTTGGTCTTGATTAACTCCGTGGGGGTCATTGATGGCGACTACTATGGCAACCCTGGAAACGAAGGTCATATCTTTGCTCAGATGAAAAACATCACAGATCAGGAAGTCGTCCTTGAAGTTGGAGACCGTATCGTGCAGGCTGTCTTTGCACCCTTTTTAATTGCGGATGGAGATGAAGCAGATGGCGTGCGGACTGGCGGGTTTGGATCGACAGGGAAATAGAGTGAAAAAATGGAAGACTATTTATTAGTTGTAGATATGCAGTCAGATTATGTTGCTGCAGGAAAAGCATATGATAATGAAGCACTGACTGCGGCTGTCAATGACAAAATAGCTAGTTATCCCAGCAATCGGGTTATCTATATTCTCAACCGTTTTTTCTGGGAGAGAAAAGATAGGAAGAAGAAATTTGCGACCGGCTTGAAGGTTATATCTTCTCGCATCTTTGAGAAGCGTCGGGCTTCTTGCTTTACGAATCCGGATTTAAAAGAGTTTTTAGAGGGAACTGGTGCTAAAAGCTTAGAGTTTATAGGGGTAGATGGCAATGGCTGTGTCAAGGCTTCCGTTTTGGCAGCTGTCAAGGAGAATTATCAGGTTTCTGTCGATTTGTCCGTTGTCGGAGTTGCCCACCAGAAGAAATTTTCTAAAACACTGAAGCAATGGCAAGATTGCGGAATCAAGATTAGATAGCTTTATGAGGATATTAGCATGAAAATCATTTTTATCCGCCACGGAGAGCCAGATTATTCACTTTTGGAAGAGGCTGGTTATACTGGCTTTGGACTAGATTTGGCTCCCTTGTCGGCTGCTGGTCGTCGGATGGCGACAGAGGCCACTGCTAATCCTTTGCTGGAACAAGCGGAAATTATGATCTCCTCTTCTTTGACGCGGGCTTTGGAGACGGCTTCCTATCTGATTCGAAACCGCCAACTATCGCTTTTTGTGGAGCCTTTGCTGCATGAATGGCAGGTATATGAGAGTGGGACAGAAAAGTTTGAGCAGGCTCGGAAGTTATTTTTTGAAAATAATGGTTCTCTTCCTGCAGGAAGTCCTGTCCGGTATGAAACGGCTGAGCAGATGAAAGCCCGCTTTTTTCGTGCCTTAAGCAAATACAGAGACTACGAGACGATAGCTCTTGTAGCTCATCGCATGCTCATCCGCCAGTTTGTAGCTGATCAGCAGATTGATTTTTGCCAGTTTATTGAATGTGAATTAGAAATATAAAGGAGATATCTCATCGCTAAGAAAAAAACGACCTTTGTGTGTCAAAATTGTGAATACCATTCGCCCAAGTATCTAGGCCGCTGTCCTAATTGTGGAGCGTGGTCTTCTTTTGTTGAGGAAGTAGAGGCTACAGAAGTCAAGCATGCTCGTGTTTCCTTGACAGGTGAAAAGACTCGGCCCATGAAGCTGGCTGAGATTACTTCGATTGATGTCAATCGGACCAAGACAGAAATGGACGAGTTCAACCGTGTGCTGGGTGGTGGCGTAGTACCTGGCAGTCTTGTTCTGATTGGTGGAGATCCTGGTATCGGGAAATCCACCCTGCTTTTGCAGGTGTCCACTCAGCTTTCTCATCAGGGCACCGTTCTCTATGTCAGCGGGGAGGAATCTGCTGAGCAGATTAAGCTGCGGGCGGAACGCCTCGGTGATATTGACAGTGAATTTTACCTCTACGCTGAGACCAATATGCAAAATATCCGCACAGAGATTGAAAAGAATAAGCCAGATTTTCTGATTATTGACTCCATTCAGACAGTTATGTCGCCGGAAATTTCCAGTGTTCAAGGCTCTGTCTCTCAGGTTCGCGAGGTGACGGCTGAGCTCATGCAGCTGGCCAAGACCAATAATATCGCGACCTTTATCGTTGGCCACATGACCAAGGAAGGAACCTTAGCTGGTCCTCGGACGCTAGAGCATATGGTGGATACTGTGCTTTATTTTGAGGGTGAACGCCAGCACACTTTTCGTATCTTGAGAGCCGTCAAGAACCGCTTTGGTTCGACCAATGAGATTGGCATTTTTGAAATGCAGTCTGGCGGGCTAGTTGAGGTTGTCAATCCCAGTGAAGTCTTTTTAGAAGAGCGCCTGGATGGTGCGACAGGCTCTTCTATTGTCGTGACCATGGAAGGAACGCGGCCGATTTTGGCAGAGGTGCAGGCTTTGGTGACACCGACCATGTTTGGCAATGCCAAGCGAACCACGACTGGTCTGGACTTTAACAGAGCCAGCCTTATCATGGCGGTTCTAGAAAAACGGGCGGGGCTCCTCCTGCAAAATCAAGACGCCTATCTCAAATCAGCTGGTGGAGTTAAGCTAGATGAGCCAGCCATTGATTTGGCGGTAGCGGTAGCCATTGCTTCCAGCTACAAGGATTTGCCTACCAATCCTCAAGAGTGCTTTATTGGTGAAATTGGCCTGACTGGCGAAATCCGACGGGTCAACCGTATCGAGCAGCGTATCAACGAAGCAGCAAAGCTGGGTTTCACCAAGGTCTATGCTCCTAAAAACTCTCTGAACGGCCTCAAAGTTCCAGACAATATCCAAGTCATCGGTGTGACGACGATTGGGGAAGTCTTAAAGAAAGTGTTTGCTTAGAACCTTGCTTTATAGGTAAATAAAACTGTCAATGTAACGACTTTGGTAGATAAATAAAACAGGTGCAAGGATTAGTTCTCTTTGCTCAAAACAAGATAAAAGGAGAAATCTGATGTCAGATAATCGCATGAATTTTACTATTGAAAACAATAGCCAATTTCCTTTTGTAGAAATTGTATTAGATAAAGGCGAAAAAGCCTATATTCAGCGCGGAAGCATGGTTTATCATTCTTCTAGTGTTAAATTAAGAACCAAACTGAATGCAAAAGGATCTGGTCTTGGTAAATTAGTTAAAGCAGTTGGACGTTCGATGGTGTCTGGTGAAAGCACCTTTATTACGGAAGCTTTATCTGATGCAGATGGTGGCCTCTTAGCTCTAGCTCCTAATGTTCCGGGTCAGGTAATGCCCTTGTATTTAGGGGAACATCAATATCGATTGAACGATGGAGCTTTCCTTGCTTTGGATGGTTCAGCATTTTATACGATGGAACGCCAGTCTATTGGCCGTGCCTTGTTTGGCGGTCAAGGAGGTTTCTTTGTCATGACCACTCAAGGAGAAGGAACACTCTTAGTCAATGCCTTTGGAGCTATCAAGAAAATTGAACTGAAAGACCAAGAAATGACGATTGATAATGCCCATGTTGTTGCCTGGAGCAAAGACTTGCATTATGACATTCACTTGGAAAATGGTTTTTTACAATCTGTCGGTACAGGAGAAGGTGTTGTTAATACTTTCCGAGGTACAGGAGAAATCTATGTTCAAAGTCTAAATGTTGAAACTTTCGCTAAAATTTTGGGTGGATATATTCCTACAAAAGAGTAGGCTTGACTATTCCTGGGCATATAAATTTTTCATGAGTAAGAAGCTTTATCTCTGACAAATCTTAAAAAAGCTGGTAAGATAAGATTAATTTATTTGACAATCAAATAAATTTTCCAGAGATGAAGCAGAGGTGAATATGTCTTACTTTAAAAATTTTATGAAGGCCAACAGAGCGTATGTCGACTTGCATGGAACAGCTCATTTACCAATAAAACCAAAAACAAAGGTTGCTATTGTAACCTGCATGGATTCCCGACTTCATGTGGCTCCGGCCTTAGGTTTGGCCCTTGGAGATGCCCATATTTTGCGGAACGCTGGTGGGCGTGTAACGGAGGATATGATTCGATCCTTAGTGATTTCTCAGCAACAGATGGGGACCAGAGAAGTAGTGGTTTTGCACCATACCGACTGTGGAGCTCAGACCTTTACCAATCCAGAATTTGCCTGTCACCTTGAAAATGTGCTAGGTGTGGATGTTAAGGGGCAAGATTTTCTGCCCTTCACAGATGTGGAAGAAAGTGTACGGGAGGACATGGAATTACTTCGAAAGTCTCCCTTGATTCCTGATGATGTAGAAATTTCCGGTGGCGTCTATGATGTGGATACCGGGCGAATCCATGAAGTTCTATAAATAAATGTTCTAGTTTCCAATTAGTTTGGGAATGAAAAAAAGATTGCTTGCGGGTAATCTTTTTTTCTTACTTGTGCTATAATAGAAACGATTGAAAAGAGGCCCTTTGGTCCTCGATGATAAAAAGAATGATATAAAGGAGATCTGCTTTGGCAAAAGCTATTCGGGTGCGTTATGCACCAAGTCCGACTGGACTTTTACACATCGGAAATGCGCGGACTGCGCTCTTTAATTACCTCTATGCTCGTCATCATGGCGGGACCTTCATTATCCGTATCGAGGATACTGACCGCAAGCGCCATGTAGAAGATGGGGAACGTTCACAGCTTGAAAATTTGCGTTGGCTAGGCATGGATTGGGATGAAAGCCCAGAAACACATGAAAACTACCGTCAGTCTGAGCGTTTGGAACTCTACCAAAAATACATTGACCAATTGCTAGCTGAAGGAAAGGCCTACAAATCTTATGTCACAGAAGAAGAATTGGCAGCCGAGCGCGAACGACAGGAAGCAGCAGGAGAAACACCTCGCTACATCAACGAATATCTTGGTATGAGTGAAGAAGAAAAAGCGGCTTATATTGCTGAACGTGAAGCAGCAGGTATTGTACCAACTGTCCGTCTGGCGGTTAATGAGTCAGGTATCTACAAATGGCACGACATAGTCAAAGGCGACATTGAGTTCGAAGGCGGCAATATCGGTGGTGACTGGGTTATTCAAAAGAAAGACGGATACCCAACTTACAACTTTGCTGTTGTTATTGATGACCACGATATGCAAATCTCTCACGTTATCCGTGGAGACGACCACATTGCTAACACTCCAAAACAGCTCATGGTTTATGAAGCGCTTGGTTGGGAAGCCCCAGAGTTCGGCCATATGACCTTGATTATCAATAGCGAAACGGGTAAAAAGCTATCTAAACGTGATACCAACACTCTTCAATTTATCGAGGATTATCGTAAGAAGGGGTATCTGCCAGAAGCAGTCTTTAACTTTATTGCACTGCTAGGTTGGAATCCTGGTGGTGAAGATGAGATTTTCTCTCGCGAAGAGCTCATTAAACTCTTCGATGAGAACCGCCTCAGCAAGTCTCCAGCAGCCTTCGACCAGAAGAAACTAGACTGGATGAGCAATGAATACATCAAAAATGCAGATTTCGAAAGAATCTTTGCTCTGGCGAAACCATACTTGGAAGCAGCAGGGCGTTTGACAGATAAGGCTGAAAAATTAGTAGAGCTTTACAAACCACAGATGAAGTCAGTTGATGAAATTGTACCTCTGACAGATCTTTTCTTCTCAGATTTCCCAGAGTTGACAGAGGCTGAGCGCGAAGTTATGGCAGGAGAAACAGTTCCAGTAGTTTTAGAAGCCTTCAAAGCGAAGCTAGAAGCTATGACAGATGAAGAATTTGTGACAGAAAACATCTTCCCTCAAATCAAAGCAGTCCAAAAAGAAACAGGTATCAAAGGGAAAAACCTCTTCATGCCGATTCGTATTGCCGTTTCAGGTGAAATGCATGGACCAGAACTTCCAGATACGATTTACCTATTAGGTCGTGAGAAATCTATCCAGCATATCGAGAACATGCTAAATCAAATTCAATAAGATGAACCAGCTTTCGGGCTGGTTTTTATTTTAATCCAGTATATAATATATTGTATTTGAATAAAAATTGATAAAACATTTTTATTTTAATAAATATCGACTTTCTCTTGACATTTGCATTTTCATACCGTAGAATGTTTAAAAATACAAAATATAGAAGGGTAGGAGTAATCGCATGGTTAAAGAGAAAGTTATTTTGGCCTATTCAGGAGGTTTGGACACATCGGTGGCTATTACTTGGCTGAACAAGGATTATGATGTGATCGCAGTCTGCATGGACGTGGGTGAGGGAAATGATTTGGATTTCATTCATGATAAGGCGCTGAAAGTTGGCGCTATTGAATCTCACGTCATTGATGTTAAAGATGAGTTCGCGGAAGACTACGTCCTGGTTGCTCTGCAAGGACACACCTTCTATGAACAAAAATATCCTCTGGTGTCCGCTCTGAGCCGACCTCTGATTTCCAAGAAATTAGTTGAAATTGCCCACAAGACAGGGGCGACGACTATTGCCCATGGCTGTACTGGAAAAGGAAATGATCAGGTCCGTTTTGAAGTGTCCATCGCCTCCTTGGATCCCAAGCTCAAGGTGATTGCTCCGGTTCGTGAGTGGAAATGGTCTCGGGAAGAAGAAATCAATTATGCTAAAGCTAATGGTGTGCCAATTCCTGCAGATTTGGACAGTCCTTACTCAGTCGACCAAAACCTTTGGGGACGGGCCAATGAGTGTGGTGTCTTGGAAAACCCATGGAATGAAGCACCGGAAGACGCCTATGATTTGACGGTTGCGCCAGAGGCAGCGCCAGACAGCCCAGCCTATGTAAATATTGACTTTGAAGCGGGTGTGCCGGTTGCATTAGATGGCAAAAAGATAAAGCTTGCGGATTTGATCCTTGAGCTGAATGACTTGGCAGGACAACACGGTGTCGGACGGATTGACCATGTGGAAAATCGTCTGGTGGGGATTAAGTCTCGGGAAATCTATGAATGCCCTGGTGCAGTGACTCTCTTGGCTGCTCACAAGGAAATCGAGGATCTGACTCTAGTTAGAGAACTGGCGCATTTCAAACCGATTATCGAAAATGAGCTGTCCAATCTCATCTACAATGGTCTCTGGTTTAATCCGGCGACAGAAGCTTTGATTGCCTACCTTAAGTCCACTCAGCAAGTGGTCAATGGAACAGCTAAAGTGAAGCTTTATAAGGGATCTGTGACAGTTGTAGCTCGTAAGTCTGACAATTCTCTCTACGACGAAAATCTGGCTACCTATACCAGTGCAGATACCTTTGACCAGGATGCCGCGATTGGCTTTATCAAGCTATGGGGTCTTCCGTCTAAGGTTCACGCAGAGGTTCAGGCTCACAAAGATAAATAGAAAGGGGCTTTCCTATGGCGAATCATAAACTGTGGGGCGGACGTTTTGAAGCCTCTCTGGAAGGCTGGGTAGAAGAATTTGGTGCCAGCATTGGATTTGACTATCGTCTGGCTCCTTATGATCTAGAGGGCAGCCTAGCCCATGTCAAAATGCTGGGGCAGACAGGAATCGTTGCTTCAGAGGAAGCAGCTGCTATTCAGGCAGGCCTAGAAAAGCTGTTGGCACGTTATGAGGCTGGAGAGCTTGAGTTTGATGTGCGTAATGAAGATATTCATATGAATATGGAGGCTCTTCTGACCGAGGAGATTGGGCCAGTAGCTGGTAAGCTTCATACGGCTCGCTCTCGTAATGATCAGGTGGCGACAGATATGCACCTTTATCTCAAGGATCAGCTCGGTCAGATTGCGGATAAACTCTTAAATCTGCGTCAGGTTCTATTGGACTTGGCTGAGGAGCATGTAGAGACCATCATGCCAGGCTATACCCATCTGCAGCATGCTCAGCCGATTAGCTTTGCTCATCATCTGCTGGCCTATTATCAGATGTTCAGCCGGGATAGTCAGCGCTTTGCCTTTAATCTGGAGCATACGGATTTGTCTCCTTTAGGAGCAGCGGCTCTGGCGGGGACAACGTTTCCGATTGACCGGGAGTTGACAGCTGAATTGTTGGGCTTCAAAGGCATTTACCACAATTCCTTGGATGCGGTCAGTGATCGAGACTTTATCTTGGAATTTTTATCTAACAGCAGCATTCTCATTATGCATCTGTCTCGTCTCTGCGAGGAGCTGATTAACTGGTGTAGCTATGAATACGGCTTTGTCAGTCTATCAGACACCTTTAGTACGGGATCTTCCATTATGCCGCAAAAGAAAAATCCGGACATGGCGGAGCTGATTCGAGGCAAGAGCGGACGGGTTTATGGTCATCTCTTCAGCCTTCTGACGGTTATGAAATCCCTGCCCTTGGCCTATAATAAGGACCTGCAGGAAGACAAGGAAGGCATGTTCGATACAGTGGATACCATCCAAAAATCGCTGGATATTATGGCGGGTATGCTGTCTAGTATGACAGTAAACAAAGAAAAAATGCTGGTTTCAACTCAGCGGGATTTCTCCAATGCGACAGAATTGGCTGACTATCTGGCTAAAAAAGGATTGCCTTTCCGAGAAGCCCATGAGATTGTCGGGAAGTTGGTGCTGGAATGCAGCAAGGCAGGCTATTATCTACAGGATATTCCGCTGAGTCGCTATCAGGAAGTGTCGTCACTGATTGAAGAAGACATTTATCAAGCGCTTGAGTCGCAGACGGCTGTGCAAAAGCGAAATTCACTCGGCGGAACTGGATTCGAACAGATCCGTCAGGAGTTGGAAAGAGCTAAAAAAGATTTGAACAACAAATAACATTTAGAAAACATCGTGAAAAAGAGCGATGTTTTTGCTTTATAAAAAGCTATAAATGAAGGTAGAAATAGCGCTAAAGGTTGCTGGCATTGGCTTTTTGGAAAAATATGGTATAATAGATATAATTTTGGTAGATGGAGTTAAATTTTGAAAAAAAGCTATCGCGTCAAGAGTGAAAAAGATTTCAATGCGATTTTTAATGATAAACAAAGTGTGGCTAATAAACGATTTGTCATCTATAAATTGGATAAAGATCAAAAACACTTTCGAGTGGGGCTTTCTGTCAGTAAAAAACTTGGGAATGCAGTTGTCAGAAATGGGATTAAGAGGAAGATTCGCCATGTCTTGATAGAGCATAGACAAGAGCTGCAACCGGTTGACTTTGTCATCATTGCTCGTAAGGGAGTGGAAGAGTTGAATTACAAAGAAATTGAGCGGAATTTGCTACATGTGCTGAAACTAGCTAAAATCTATCAGGAAGGGATTCTCAGTGAAAAAGAAGAGTAAGTTAGCAGGTCTCCTGCTTTTGTCCTCGCTTGTATTGACCGCTTGCGGAACGAGCGAAGTAACATCACAATCAACTGATTTATGGGAGAAATTTGTTTTTTTCTTTGCGGAAACGATTCGTTTCTTATCCTTTAATAGTAGTTTGGGAATTGGAATAATCCTCTTTACCATTGTTATTCGAACAGTTCTTTTGCCAGTCTTCCAAATCCAGATGAATTCATCGCGCAAGATGCAGGAAGCTCAGCCACATATCAAAGCCTTGCAGGCAAAATATCCAGGCAAAGATATGGAGAGCAGAAATTTATTAGCGACAGAGACACAGAAACTCTACAAGGAATTAGGTGTCAATCCGCTTGCATCTTTCATACCGCTCTTTATTCAAATGCCTGTACTTTTGGCCCTTTTCCAAGCTCTTACCCGAGTTGAATTTATGAAAACAGGTCATTTCCTCTGGCTTAATTTGGCAGAGAAAGATCCCTACTTTATTCTCCCAGTACTTGCAGCTCTCTTTACTTTCTTGAGTAGTTGGCTCAATAACAAGGGCTTGGCAGAGAAAAATGGAGCGATGACAGTTATGACCTATCTCATGCCACTCTTGATTTTCTGGTTTGCCCTGAGTTTTTCCAGTGGGGTAGCCCTCTACTGGACAGTGTCAAATGCCTACCAAGTGGGACAAACTTTAGTTTTGAGCAATCCGTTCAAAATGATCGCGGAGCGCGAAGCTAAGCTTAATGCTGCGCGTGAACAAGAAGAAAAGAAAAAACGTGCCTTCCGAAAAGCACAGAAAAAGAAAAAATAAGGAGGTCTCTTGCAAATGGTTGTATTTACAGGAGCAAGTGTAGAAGAAGCAATTCAAGAAGGATTGCGTGAGTTAGATATTCCTCGTATGAAAGCACATATTACTGTTATTTCACGTGAGAAAAAAGGTTTTCTAGGTTTATTTGGTAAAAAGCCTGCCCAAGTTGATGTGGAGCCAATCAGCGAAACAACAATGGTCAAGGCCAACCAAAAAGCAGTAAAAGGTGTGCCAGAAGAAATCAATGCTAAAAATGAACCGGTCAAAAGTGTTAGTGAAGAAACGGTTGACTTGGGTCGAGTTGTCGCTGCCATCAAGAAGGTTGAAGGCGAAGGCGAAAAGGTTTCAGACGAAGTTAAGGCGGAAATCCTCAAGCATGACAAACAAGCCAATACTATTTTAGAGGAAACTGGAACAATTGACCTTATTAAAAACCAAGTAAGACAAGGTGAATCAGAAGAAAAGAGCCAACCAGCTAATCAAGAGTTTTCAGATTTAGGTATCGAAGTTGAAGAAAACTACGACATTGAAGAAGTTGTCTCAGATGTGACAGCCTATGTCCAAGAAATCATCAATGAAATGGACGTTGAAGCAAGTTTATCATCTAGTTACAACCGTCGTACGGTCAATATGCAGATTGACACCAATGAACCTGGCCGTGTGATTGGATACCACGGAAAGGTTCTCAAAGCTCTGCAACTATTGGCTCAGAACTATCTCTACATTCGTTATGAAAAGAGCTTTTATATCTCTATCAATGTCAATGACTATGTGGAACATCGGGCTGAAGTCTTGCAAAGCTACGCTCAAAAATTGGCTAACAAAGCCTTGGAAGAGCGTCGTAGCCAGCCGACAGATCCAATGTCTAATAACGAACGCAAAATTATCCACCGAATCATTTCTAAAATGGATGGCGTTACTAGCTATTCAGAAGGCGACGAGCCAAACCGTTACGTCGTAGTTGATATTGATAGTGAGTAAAAGCTTCAATTATTGACCATATCAGAATTTTTTATACAACAAAGTGAGACTGAGACGCCATTGTCTCCGTCTCCTTTCTTTTATAGATAATAGTTTGAATGTAGAAAATCAAAGAGGGAAAGAATATGAAAAAAATACTTGTTTTATTACTTTCAGGCGCAATTTTTTTATGTGCATGTAGTCCGAAGGGAGATCATTCATCTCCTTCAAGTACTCCAAAGCCATCAAAGCAATCGCAAGCTTCTTCGGATTCTATTGAGCAAGATGAAAAAGCTTATGCAAGTACTTTGGATAGTCTAAAAAAAGATACATCAGAGGGGCGAGCAAATTTATACGCATTTTATGATATTGATGGAAACGGCACTAAAGAATTGCTAACTGGGCACAATTTCAAAGGTCAATATTATTTGGCTGCAATCTATTACTTGAAGCAGGGTGTTTCTACTTATTTATCACAATCTAGAGTTGCTTCGGCAGGCGGAAGCAGAGAGGCCACAACTATTTATACTGATGGAACAGTCTTTTATGCTCAATGGCATTCTCTAAGCCCTGATGCTAAGGGTTATCTTTATCAACTGAGATCTGATAATAGTGGTGTAGATGTGCTAAAAGAAGCAGATTTTCAAATAGCAGGTGTGGATCCAAATTCTGAAAGCGGGCAACATACAGTATTTGGGACAGGATCTAAAAAAGAACTTGATCTATCTTCGTTAAAGTGGAAAGACATAGAAAACTATCAAGCAACGACAAGTGTTGGAAATCAGAAAAAACAAAGTGGTTCGTCTCAATTGGATTTGGAAGCCATCCAAAAAGGAGATTATTCTAGTATTGAAGGCAGATGGAGAAATGGGAAGGGGAGTGAATTAGTATTTGATAAAAATGGCTTGGTTAATAACGACCTAAAATTGGGAAATAATTTTAGAATGATTGATTCTTATTTACAAGGTGGAGTATCCTCTGGAGGTCCGGGTGCAGCCATCTTGTTCATTCCAGCAGGTGTTGATATGTCTGTGACTGCGGACGATCAAACGATAGCAGATGCTTCTGATAAAAAACAAGATCGAATTCTTATAACTCAGAGTGTTGTTGTTAATAACCCTGAGGTTTTCTATTATAGAGAGTAAAGAAAGGAAATTTTATGTCACTTTTCCCAGCTATAAAAGCTTACCTTCCTTATCAAGGTACCAAGTATATTGCTCCAGAAAAAGCAGGAGACCTTTGTGAGGTCATGTTGGATCTGAGAGCTAAGGGCCAAGCGGCTCGTAAAGAATTCATAGATCTAGTCAAAGATTTTCAGCCTCTTTATCCGAATTTAAGCTTGAAGCGAGCCAGCCAGTGGATGAACCAAGCCCAAATCCTGCGACCCCATTTTTGGAATTATCTTAAAGGCTATGGGGAAATCACAGAACCTATGTTCGCCCTGCGTTTGTATGGAAATGCAGATGATTTTGGGGTATCGCTCGAAGTTAGCTTTATGGAGCGAAAGAAAGACGAAGATAGTCTCTCAAAGCAAAATCGAATCTTGCAAGTTCCTATTGATAACCCCGTTTATTATTTTGCTCAGATAGATGGTGTGAGTCAGCGCTTTGAAGGCACAGAAGATAATCGCAGGTTACTTATGAAACAGGTCCAAGAAGGTCAGGTTCGTAAGGTTTTAGTCAAATACGATGTTAATCTATCTGGGGCTAATTCTAGAGAAGAAGTCTTGTCTAATTTACAAGAAGCAATGACTGCCCTGATTCCATTTTATGAAGCAACAAGGCCTCTATGATTACGTTCTCAAAAGGAAACTTATTTTCTGGAACTATTGACAAAAGGCTTAGAATCATATAGAATAGTAAAGTATGTTTAGTAACTGATCACAACTAGCCGGCTAAACGAATACAAGAATCTAAGAGGAGGTATTCATCGTGAAACGTACTTATCAACCAAGTAAAATCCGTCGCGCGCGTAAACACGGTTTCCGTAATCGTATGTCTACTAAAAACGGTCGTCGCGTACTGGCAGCTCGTCGTCGTAAAGGACGCAAAGTTTTGGCTGCTTAATCAAAACGATTATAACAAGAAAAATCAGTGGAAACTCGAGACCACTGGTTTTTTCTATTGTGCTGATAAAGAGTTTATAAATAAAATAAGACCAGATCGAAGATGAAATCGTTCTGGTCTTTGATATATAAACTAGCTTATCACTTCAGTAAAAAAGGATATAGATAGCAAAGTATGGTGAAACTAATCATAGCATAAAGGATACCGATGCGAATGGCTTGGATAGGTTTATACAGTCGAATCAAGATGAGCAAGCACCACACCAATAAGACAAGGACAAACCAGCCAGAAAGCAATCGTAGAGGGGTTGGTCCATAAAGGTAAATATAGACACCAAATAATTTCCATCCTGCAAGTAAGGTCAGCAAGGTGGCAAATATAAAGAGCAGAGTGGTTGCTAACCGTGTACCTATCTGATCCCAGAGCGGTTTTTTAGAGATGAGATAAAAAGCTCCTAAAACAGCAAAATTAAGAAGAGAAACTCTAACTAGTTGCCAGAATCCAGTGACCGCAATGGAAGACGCACTTTGGGGAGAAATGGCTTCTGTAACAGTTCCAGCGCTTAGAAGATTTCCTAGCTCGCTTAGACCGGTTGTGAAAAAAAGGATATAGGTTACAAGTAAGCTTCCAATGACAATATATGCTGCAAAGTTAGGAATAGCCCTTAGTGGCTGAACTTTTTCTTGGAATACTTGGTAATTAAAAGTAGACGTTCTTTCGCTGAGCAAGCTACCCACAATGAGTCCATATAAGTAGAGACTGACTGGAATAGCAAGAAATAGCTGTGCTAGTATAGTAGCTATATCAATTTTGGAAAAAAGTGAGTCAAAGAAGGCCTGACTAAAATCGGACAATTGTATGAAGAGATTTGCAAAATTACCTGAGACCTGACTTAGCTGAGTCCAAACAAAGTAAACCAGAACTCCTGAAGCCAAAAGACTACCTATTAGGATGACAAAATGTTGGAAGTTCTTTGGATAGCTGTCATTTGTCTTTTCAGAGCTTTCCTCCTCATGGAGAAAGACGATGCAAGAAGCCATGAAATTTTTAAAGGGCAGAGTGTAGAAAGCTTGAACCATATCAAACCAAACCATAATCCCTAAGCGCCCCTGACTTAGCCAACCTGTACGGGACAGGACGTAGAAGGCAAAAGAGAGGTGTATAGCTAAAAATTGGAAAAAATCTAGTTGCTGATGTGCCCCCCAAATACTTAAAGCCATGGCTTGAGCAATGGTCAGAGTGAAAAAAACTCTCGTCTCTAATTTTTTGGCGCCTTCTTTTAATGGGATAGACGTTGTATGTAATTTCTTGATTAAAAACTCAGTCGAAAGTAAAAGACCGATTGTGACTGGGAGAGAGTAAATTGTTTTAAGCTGTACCAGGATAGCAGTGTAAAAATAAGCTACCAGGTAGAAAACAATAGTCCCAATTTTAAAGATTTTTATTTGAGCGTCATCTAAAGGGCTGAAGATCGTCTGTTCTTCTAGATCTTCTAGATCATCTAGATCGTCTAGCTGATAGTCTTGCTCTTCTATCTGTTCTTGTAAAATTCTTTCCATTTTATGCCTCCTCTTTTTCATCTGGAATATATTCTAATATATCGCCGGGTTGGCATTCCAATTCTCGGCAAAGTGCATTGAGAGTTGAAAAGCGAACTGCTTTGGCTCGATTATTTTTCAAAATGGATAGATTGGCTGGTGTTAAATCAATCAGCTCAGCCAAGCGACCGGCACTGATACGTTTTTGTGCCATGACAAGGTCTAAATTTATCTGAATCATATGCCCTCCTAAATTGTGTAGTCTACTTGATCTTGCAGTTCAATAGCTTTGCCAAAAGCATTGCGAATGACACGGATAATTAAAGTTAAAATACTGCAAGAAACGGTCACTAAGAGCATAGGTAGATAGACTGTCAGTCCCATGAACAGTGAAATAAGAGCAACAATTCCAACCTCCCAGCCCAAATATCGGAGATATTGAACATTTTGTTGAATAAAAACTTGGTCCTGTCCGATATAATGAAGGAGTCGATAAAGATGAACAATACAGGTCAAAGCCAGTCCTCCTAAGGCATAACCTAGCAAGAGCAAAATCCAGAATCGGGCCTCGCCTTGAACGAGAGGGGAAGGAAATACGATAATAAGATTTACAATCCAAGGACCTAGGAAGATTAAGATAGTAGAAGCAATAAATAAAAGGCTAATACTGATTTTTGTGAGATTGATGCTCCAATCTTCAGCAGTCTTTTTTGTTTTGGTAGTCATAATATCCTCCGACAAATATTTTAGTTCTTAGTAACTATAACACAAAAATTATCGATAATCAATAAGATTCTATCGAAAAATAACAAAAAGTTATCGATTAAAGATCAGAAACTGCAAGTTTAAAAGTTTTAAAGACAGATTCGGATGGCTGTTGAATGGCAGCTATCTTATTTTTCTGCTTTGAAGAGACTTCTGATTTTTTAGGTCATTTTTGGTATAATAAAGGACAGGAAATACAAGGAAGTAAACCATGAAGATTTTTGACACACACACGCATTTAAATGTGGAAGAATTTGCTGGTCGAGAGGCAGAGGAGCTTCAATTAGCCAAAGAAATGAGTGTTGTTGCACACAATATTGTCGGTTTTGACCGACCGACCATTGAGCGCGCTTTGGAGTTGGCGGACAGCTATGATCAGCTTTATGCTACGATTGGCTGGCATCCGACTGAGGCGGGGACTTATGATGAGGCGGTAGAAGCCTATCTGCTGGATAAGCTTCGTCACCCCAAGGTTGTAGCTCTGGGCGAGATTGGTCTGGACTATCACTGGATGACTGCGCCTAAGGATGTTCAGGAGCGGGTTTTTCGACGCCAAATCCAGCTCTCCCAAGAGCTGAACCTGCCCTTTGTCGTTCACACACGTGACGCATTGGATGACACCTATGAGATTATCAAGAGTGAAGGTGTCGGACCTAGAGGTGGTATCATGCACTCTTATTCAGGTTCTTTGGAAATGGCAGAGCGCTTTATCGAGCTAGGAATGATGATTTCCTTTTCTGGAGTCGTCACCTTTAAAAAAGCGACAGATATTCAGGAGGCTGCTCAGCACCTGCCTTTGGACAAAATCCTCGTTGAGACGGATGCACCTTATCTGGCGCCGGTTCCCAAACGTGGTCGAGAAAACAAAACAGCCTATACCCGCTATGTGGTAGAGAAAATTGCTGAACTTCGTGGGCTGACTGTCGAAGAAGTAGCGCAGGCGACCTATGATAATGCAAAGAAGGTGTTTGGGCTTGACTGAGAAGATAAAAATCCCTCAGGTGATTGTCGTTGAGGGCAAGGATGACACAGCCAATCTGCAACGATTTTACCAAGTTGACACTTACGAGACGAGAGGTTCCGCTATCAATGAAGAAGACCTGGAACGGATTGAGAAACTGCACCAGCTGCGAGGTGTGATTGTCTTTACCGATCCAGACTACAATGGTGAGCGCATTCGTCGAATAATTATGGAGGCTGTGCCAACTGCTCAGCATGCCTTTCTCCGTCGAGATGAGGCGACTCCTAAGTCTAAGAACAAAGGTCGGTCGCTCGGAGTCGAGCACGCTTCATTTGAGGACTTACAACAGGCATTGGCTGGTCTAGTCGGATATTTCGATGATGAGGATAGTTTTGACATCACCAAAAGTGACCTCGTACGACTAGGGCTGCTTATGGGAAGTGACAGCCGTCAGCGTCGAGAGTATCTGGGTGAGCGACTCCGTATCGGCTACTCTAATGGTAAGCAACTGCTTAAACGCTTGGAGTTGTTTGGGGTGACCTTGGCGGAAGTGGAAGAAACCATGCGTAAGTATTCAAACTAACGGAGTCAGAAATGAAAAAAGTAATTATTACAGGTGGCAATAGTGGTATTGGCTATCAGGCTGCTAAACAGTTGGCTGAAAAGGGCTGGTCAGTGACTCTATTTTGCCGGCGAAAAGAAGCGGCTGAGCAAGCCTGTGAAAAAATCCGCCAACAAACAGGAAATCCGCATGTAGATTATATCTTGGCTGATTTATCTGATTTGGAGAGTATCAGGAAAGCAGTAGAACAGTATATCCAAAAGGAAGACGCTCTAGACGTCCTGATTAACAATGCAGCTGACTTTGATTTGTCAGTCAAAAAGCCAATCCTGACTAGGGAGGGATTGGAAAAGCAATTTGCGACCAATGTGGTTGCTCCCTTTTTACTTTCTGTCTTGTTGAGAGGCTTGTTAGAAAAGTCTGAGAGTGGTCGGATTATTAATATTTCTTCCCAAGGGCTGATGCTTTATCCTTTCATGAAGCTTGATTTTGAAAATTTATCTGGTCAAAAACATTACAGCCCTGCTAAGACTTATTATCAAAATAAACTGGCCTTGTTGATGCTGTCGCTTTATATGCGGAAACATTGGAAAGACATCAAGGTGCAGGCAATCCGTGTGACCAATGTCAAAGTAGATATGAACCGCTATGATCACCTCAGCGCTTTTATGAAAAATCTGTATAAAATTAAGTCAAAATTTTCGATTAGTCCTGAAGAAATGGCGAAAGTCTATACAGCCTTATCTACAGAAGATGGTTATGAGGGCTTTTTGTATGACGAGAAATGCAGAGAAGTAAAGGCTAACGCATTTGCTTACAAGGAAGAAGAGCAGAAAAAATTTTGCACTTTGCTTGAGCAAATGACCTGCGTAAAGGATAACGTATAAAGAATTAAAAAATAAAGTCCATAAGGAGAAATAGCATTGGCTTGGTTTAATTTTGGGAAGAAAAAAGAAAAAATAGAATCTGCAACAGAAGTTGTAAAAGAGAAAATTGAGACAAGTGCTTGCTTGGGAGTGTTTGACTTCTTTACGCTTGGGAAATCTGATCAGGTACTGATCTTGGGCCGATTGAAAGGAAACTTAAAGTTAGGCGACCGTCTGCAAGTATGCAATCCTGGCGAAAGCTTTGAGTCTTTTGGCGAGCTGACGGTTGAAAAATTAAGCACTGGAAAAGAAGATTCTAACTTCTTGACAGACGAGCCCCTTGCCCATATTGTTGTAGCTGCATCTGAGGTCGCAGGTCGACTTAAAAAGGGGAGTGTTCTCTACACGTCCAATATAGATGAGCGCCAGCTTTTATCTAGTTATACAGATGCCCTTTATACATCTTTTGTGGAAATGCAGAATGGAGATATGAGCAATGAAGACTATCTGCGAGCTAGTTTGGAAGATAGTGTTGAAATTTTGCGTTTGTTCTTATGGGATTGTAGAGAAAATCGACAAAATGGGAGTGAAGAAGAATATCAAAAAAATCTGGCTAAAATTGCCCATCTTGAGGAAGTTGTCAGAGATAAGTTGCTTGAAGCAGATGAGGTCTATGTGATTTATTCGCAATTAACAGGAGAGCCCTATATGTTTTCAAAGACATATGACAGAGGGGATGATGGCTACCTGTGTACAGATCCTTTGATTCACCTCTCAACTTCTCGTTGGTACCATCATTACAAAGAAACATTTGACAGTCAGCCAAATACCCAAGTGAGACGGATTGAAAATACAGAGGACAAGGAAGCTATTAAAAACTTCTTGGGTTCCGCTTTTTACCTTAATGGTGCGCTAGGAATTATCATGAATTCAGATGATGTGTGCATCAAGGCTCAAAACTTGGTAGAAAAACCTGATTTTTCAAATCTACCTGAGATCCAGGTGCCTGTCATGAATCCTGATGTAGTGAGATGGTTACTTTTACTTGGACAGCTAGGCAAGCCTGACACTGAAGACAAACAGCTGGTAGACAGGCTTTATTATGGCTTCCTATCAAAGGCAGTGCCTAAGGCTAAATTCCTCATTCCGGTGCGAAGAGGTGAGAATTTCCCTGAAGCGAGCGATGAAGCAAAGGAAGTAATGTTAGAAAGAGGGGCTAGTCTAGACTTACCAGTTCGAGAAGGAAAAGACGGCCGACAAGCTATCTCTCTCTTTACAGACTGGAAACGTCTGAGGATGGTTTTTGATGAAGAATGGAATGGTATGATTGAGCCGGCAGGAAATATGATTGCTATGTTTGACTATATTGTCAATGGAACAGAGTATCTCAAAGCAGGCTGTTACATCAGTCAAGATTCTTTCAAAGAGATGGAAAAAATAAGTGCTGAGTTAAATGATGCTCCAAAGCAGTAGAAGAGGTAAATATGAAGATTATAGTTGATAGAGTCTCGGTTAGTGCAGGAGATGATACTGTTCCGCATAAGACAGAATATGAAGTTCCTGAAGAAATGACGGTAGGAGCTTTCTTTGCTTTTCTTGAAGAAGATAGATATCTCCCTCTTGTTCAAGGAAATGATGTTGCATGGGAACTTCGCAATATCAATGGGGAGCAGGGAGCCTACTTTACAAAAACAAAAGAGACGCTTCAAGCAGATGCCTTGTTAAAAACAATGATTGAAGAGGCAAATGGTGATAGCCGATTTGAGCTAATTTACCATTCTACACCTGAAAATTATTTAAAAAGAAAAGAGAATAGATGAGAATTGCAGATTATAGTGTTACCCGTGCCATTCTGGAGCGTCACGGTTTCACCTTTAAAAAATCCTTCGGTCAGAATTTCCTGACTGACACCAACATCCTCCAGAAGATTGTGGATACGGCTGAGATTGACAAAAAGGTCAATGTCATTGAAATTGGTCCTGGTATTGGGGCTTTGACGGAGTTTTTGGCAGAAAATGCTGCGGAAGTCATGGCCTTTGAGATTGATGATCGTCTAGTGCCCATTTTAGCGGATACTTTGCGCGATTTTGACAATGTGACAGTGGTCAATCAGGATATTCTTAAGGTTGATTTGGCCCAGTACATAGCTGAGTTTAAGAATCCAGACCTACCCATCAAGGTGGTGGCGAATCTTCCCTACTACATCACGACGCCGATTCTTATGCACTTGATTGAGAGCGGAATTCCTTTTAGTGAGTTTGTTGTTATGATGCAAAAAGAAGTAGCAGATCGGATTTCGGCTCAGCCGAATACCAAGGCCTACGGTAGTTTGTCGATTGCGGTCCAGTATTACATGACGGCCAAGGTAGCCTTTATTGTGCCACGGACAGTCTTTGTGCCTGCTCCAAATGTGGATTCGGCAATTCTCAAGATGGTGCGCAGAGAGCAACCGGCAGTTGAGGTTCAGGACGAGAAATTCTTTTTCAAGGTCACCAAGGCTAGCTTTGTTCATCGCAGGAAAACTCTCTGGAATAATCTGACCAGTTATTTCGGTAAGTTTGAAGAAGTCAAGACCAAGCTTGAAAGAGCTTTAGAAAAAGCCGATCTTGCGGCCAATGTTCGAGGAGAAGCGCTAGACTTGGCAGCTTTTGCCCGCTTGAGTGACGCTTTAAAGTCTGAGGGACTATAAAAAAAGAAGACTTGCTCTCTGGTAGCTGGTCTTCTATTTTATTAATGAGGTATACATGAAAGTGAAATATCTATCTTTGTTTTCTGGACTACTCTGGATGTCGCAGTCTTTGCTCCATTTTTTGCTGATGCTAGGCCTGCCTCTGGGACGTTTGGTCTTTGGTGGTGCTTTTGTAGTGTTTCCTTTATGGTTGCGGCCGGTTAACTTCCTGCTGTTCTCATTGTGGGCTTTCTTTAGTTTTAGTTATCTAGCTTTTGGTGGCTGGTTGAAAAGTGGCTTGAGGTCTTCATTTTTTAGGAAAGTCATTTTAGTTGGAACTATTTTTCTATTTTTGGCTACGGTTTTCAATTTCTTTATCAGTGCGAGTCCATTAGAGAAATATTTAACTGGAGGCCTGACCTTTCTAGCTTTTCTATGCAGTAGCCTTCTTCTCCATAATAAGAAAAAATCCTATCATGATTGATAGGATTGCTTTTGATGCGGAGGAAGGGATTTGAACCCTCACACCCGTACGGGCACATGCGCCTGAAGCATGCGTGTCTGCCGTTCCACCACCTCCGCTTGTTCTCTATTATAACATATTTTTTTAAAAATCCAAGAAAAAATGGCCAGATTAGACAGTGCCATCCATAGAAGCAAATGAGGCTGGAAATTCTTATTCCAGCCTCTAGGTATGATGAGTCACAAATAAAAGTTGAAGAATCTTTCTCTACCCTCGCTTGCTATTTTTTTATTATTTATTCTACAATTTGCGGATAGAGGGTTTCTTGTTCTTTGGATGTATCTTTCAAGATGAAGATAGCCCATAAGAGAGCTAAAATGAAGACAACCAAGCCAGGAACTCCTCCCTCAGGTCCGAATTGTCCACCTGTGATAAGTGTACGATTGGAAGTTGTAAAGTACATCAAGGAAGACTCGCTGTCAAATCCACTGACATGGAAACCATAAACGTTACCCATGATGAAGTTCCAAGCGAAGTGGAAGCCACAAGGTCCCCAGATATTTCCGCGCTTCAGAGCGTAAACGGCTGTGAAAAGGCCAAAAACGAATAGGTGGACAGTTGAGAGCCAAGAAGCACCATTGTTATCCAAATGGAAATAAGAGAACATGGTAGAAGCAATCAAAATGGCTAAGTAGGTGTTTTTATGATAGGAAATAATGGGAATCAACCATCCGCGAATGTAAATCTCTTCTGCAGCTGTTTGGAATATATAGCCGATGAGAACTAAAATCCAAGAAACGAGAAAAGGCAGACTAAATTGGATCCGGTCAAACTTAGCATCTCCTGTAATGAAGAAGACGATTAAGACGGTCGTAATCATGATGGCACCCACCAACACACCTTTAGCGAATTCGGGAAGGCCATTTCCTCTAGAGAATCCCATGGTTCGTATTGGTCGTTTTTCAATGAATTTGACCCAAAGGAAGAAGGCGATAATGGTGTAGAGGAAGGACCAAAGGTCCAAAATATTCCACCAGTCAGGAATCCAACTTTGCTTGTCTAAGAAAAAGTTAGTTGAAGCCCTACTGATCGGAGACATATATTGGGTAATATAGTAAAGGATGAATGGAGCTAAAAACCAAGGAGTCAAAAACTTCCCTTTTTTGACATTGGAAATGAGCGGGTTGCTCTTTGAGAGAAATGAAAGGCTCATAAATAACCTCCTTATAGCTAGCATGAACCATTAAAGAAGTCAGAGACTTGCTTCTTGATGAAGAAGCTTCTGCTTCACTGGAATTCCAGTAGTAACCAGATGGACAAGTGCCTTGTGATTGTCACCTTCCCTTCTAATTGTACTTGTCCCATTCCTCACACGAGGCATATAGATGTTTGTTATTTACCTCTTTATTATAAAACTTTCAGAAAACGTTTACAACATTCTGTCCTTGTTTATATAGAAAATCTTACAACTAAATAATTTGTGGCTTTCTTAGTAAACTTGTAAGCTAAATCAAACATTTTTTGTTATAATGGGTGTACTAACTTTTAAGGAGTAATCTTGCAAGGTAAAATCATTAAAGCCTTGGCTGGTTTCTATTATGTAGAGTCGGCTGGGCAAATTTATCAAACCAGAGCTAGAGGAAATTTTCGAAAAAAAGGACAGACACCTTATGTTGGTGATGAGGTTGAATTTTCAGCAGAAAAGGACTCAGAAGGTTATATTTTAAAAATAGCAGAGCGTAAAAACAGTCTTGTACGCCCTCCGATTGTGAATATTGACCAGGCGGTTGTTATCATGAGTGCCAAGGAACCAGATTTCAATCCAAATCTCTTGGATCGTTTCTTGGTTCTCTTGGAACATAAGGAGATTCATCCGATTCTCTATATCAGTAAACTGGATTTACTGGATTGTGAAGATGAGCTAGATGAGTTCTTACAAGTCTATCGAACAATTGGCTACGATGCGGTCCAAAGCGTTGAGGAATTGTTGCCTCTTCTAGCGGATAAAATAACTGTTTTTATGGGACAAACAGGAGTTGGGAAATCAACTCTTCTCAATAAGATTGCCCCAGATCTGCAGCTCGAAACAGGAGAGATTTCTGAAAGTCTAGGCCGAGGCCGTCATACGACACGGGCTGTCAGCTTTTACAATCTAAACGGAGGGAAGATTGCCGATACGCCAGGATTTTCGTCATTGGATTACGAGGTGAGTACGGCTGAAGATCTCAATCAAGCTTTTCCTGAGATTGCTGAATTTAGCAAGTCCTGTAAGTTTCGTACTTGTACCCATACCCATGAGCCAAATTGTGCAGTCAAGCCAGCGGTTGAAAGTGGTCAGATAGCAGCTTTTCGCTTTGATAACTATCTGCAATTTCTCAGTGAGATTGAAAATCGAAGAGAAACCTATAAAAAAACAGCTAAGAAAATACCTAAATAGAAAACAGGAGAAAAACTATGACACAATTTAAAATTTCACCATCTATCTTGAGTGCTGATTATGCTAATTTTGAAAGTGAATTGAAAAGACTAGAAGCGGCTGGAGCTGACTATGCTCATATTGACGTAATGGACGGCCACTTTGTTCCTAATATCACCTTTGGAGCGGGTGTTGTAGCTAGCATGCGTCCACATAGCAAATTGGTGTTTGACTGCCATCTGATGGTTACAAATCCTGAAAAGCATATCGAGGATTTCGTTCGTGCTGGAGCAGATATTATCACAATCCATGTCGAAGCAACTCCTCATATCCATGGTGCTCTCCAACAAATTCGCTCAGCAGGAGTAAAAGCAGGTGTTGTAATCAATCCAGGTACTCCGGTTCAAGCGGTTAAGCATGTCTTAGGTTTGGTAGACCAGGTCTTAGTGATGACTGTGAACCCTGGTTTTGGCGGACAAGCCTTTCTACCTGAGACCTTGGTTAAAGTTAGTGAGTTAGCTAGCCTTCGGGAGCAAGAACAATTACAATTTGATATCGAGGTTGATGGTGGTATTGACAATCAAACCATCAAGCAAGCAAAAGTAGCTGGCGCTAACGTCTTTGTAGCAGGTAGCTATGTATTTAAAGGCGATGTCGACCATCAAGTCCAAACCTTGCGGGAAGCATTACATGATTAAGGTTGTTCTAGTTGCTGGAGGTCAATTAGAAGAATTACCCTCAGATGTTGATGTCTGGGTCGGTGTGGATCGAGGCAGTCTCTATTTGATAGAGCAAGGGATTGCCCCAGATTTGGCGGTGGGAGATTTCGACTCTGTATCTCTGCAGGAATTTGAGCTCATTCAAAAGCAAGCTAAAGAGGTCCTATGTGCCCAGCCAGAAAAAGATGATACAGATCTTGAGTTGGCTGTCACTGCTACTTTTGAGCGCTATCCAGACGCAAATGTTACTATTTTTGCTGCTTTTGGAGGCCGTATGGATCATACTCTAGCCAATGTTTTTCTTCCTAGCAACCCAAAGATTGCTCCTTATATGGAACGACTTGCTTTGCAAGATGAACAAAATCTGCTTACCTATCGACCAGCAGGAAAACATTTAATTGAGCCTGTAGAAGGAATGACCTATGTTGCCTTTATGCCAACACAGGATATTGCCTTGACCATTGAAGGGGCCAAGTATCCTTTAAATGAAAAAAACTTTTTCTTTAAAAAAGTCTATGCTTCTAACGAATTTATAGGTAGGCCCATTTCCCTAGTTTTTGATTCTGGGTATGTGGTGATTATGTATAGTAAAGATAGGAAATAAGATGGAGATACTTATCATCATTTTGCTGGTAGCCAATCTTCTTTTGACTTTCTTGCTTTGGCAGAGCCAAACACAGCAAAAGAAGGATGTTCAAGAAATTTTGGAAGCGCAGGCTGACCATTTATCAGATCAGCTTGATTATCGCTTGGAGCAGGAAAGACAAAATTCCTTGCTTCAACAAAAAAATCTAGAGATAGGCTTGGGAGATCGTTTTAGTTCTCTACACACAAGTTTGCATCGGGATTTGACAGATTTACGGGCAGAAATCAGTGATAATTTGACAAAGAATCGCGATAAGACAGATGAACGCATGAAACAGATTCAAGAGTCTAATGAATTACGTCTAGAGCAAATGAGGCAGACAGTCGAAGAAAAATTGGAAAAAACTCTTCAGACTCGCCTTCAAACCTCTTTCGAGTCTGTTTCTAAGCAATTGGAATCGGTCAATCGTGGCTTAGGAGAAATGCGGCATATTGCGCGTGATGTAGGAACTCTTAACAAGGTCCTCTCAAATACTAAAACCCGCGGTATTATGGGCGAGTTACAGTTGGGTCAGATTATCGAAGATATCTTGACTCCAAGTCAGTACGAGCGAGAGTTCGCTACTGTTTCAGGCTCTAGCGAAAGAGTTGAGTATGCAGTCAAGTTGCCAGGCCAAACCGATCAAGACTATGTTTATTTGCCAATTGATTCGAAATTTCCTTTGGCTGATTACTATCGCTTGGAAGATGCTTATGAATCTGGTAATAAAGAAGAAATTGAACTCTATCGCAAGGCCCTGCTAAATAGTGTTAAACGCTTTGCAAAAGACATTCGTAGCAAATATTTAGCACCGCCTGCTACAACCAACTTTGGGATTATGTTTTTACCGACAGAGGGTCTCTATTCAGAAGTTGTCCGCAATCCAGAATTCTTTGATAGTCTTCGCAGAGAAGAGCAGATTGTGGTGGCTGGCCCATCAACCCTATCAGCCCTGCTCAACTCATTATCTGTTGGCTTCAAAACTCTAAATATTCAAAAGAGTGCGGATGATATCAGCAAAGTTCTGGGCAGTGTCAAGCTGGAGTTTAATAAATTTGCTGGTATCCTAGTCAAGGCTCAGAAGCACTTGCAACACGCTTCAGGAAATATTGATGATTTGCTGACGCGCAGAACAAATGCCATTGAGCGAACCTTACGCCAGATTGAATTGTCAGATGAGGATTTGCATATAGACCTGCTTGATGTGCCAGAAGAAAGGGAAAATCATGAAAATTAACCAAATGAAAAAAGATGAATTTTTTGAAGGGTTTTACTTGATTAAATCAGCCGAAGTTCGACAGACGAGGGCAGGAAAGGATTATATCGCCTTTACTTTTCAAGATGATAGCGGAGAGATCGAAGGGAAACTCTGGGATGCCCAGCCCCATAACGTAGCCGAATATACAGCTGGAAAAGTTGTCCATATGCAAGGACGCCGAGAAGTCTACAACAATACTCCTCAGGTTAATCAGTTAGTTCTACGTCTTCCTAGAGCAGGTGAGCCTAACGATCCAGCTGATTTTAAAGAAAAACCTCCAGTGGATCCGAAGGATTTACGAGATTATTTAGCTCAGATGATTTTCAAGATTGAAAATCCGGTTTGGCAACGTGTTGTCCGAGCTCTATACGGTAAGTATGACAAGAAATTTTATTCCTATCCAGCGGCCAAGACCAATCATCACGCTTTTGAATCAGGCTTAGCCTTTCACACGGCGACTATGGTTCGCTTGGCTGATGCGATTGGAGATATCTACCCTCAGCTCAACAAGAGTCTGCTCTTTGCTGGAATTATGTTGCACGATTTAGCAAAAGTAATCGAACTAAGTGGTCCTGATGACACCGAGTACACAGTTCGTGGGAACTTAATTGGCCACATTGCTTTAATTGACGAAGAAATCACAAAAGTTCTTCTAGAGTTGAAAATCGACGACAGTAAGGAAGATGTGATTGTCTTGCGTCATGTCATATTGAGTCACCATGGCTTGCTTGAATATGGAAGTCCAGTTCGTCCAAGGATTATGGAGGCCGAGATCATTCATATGATTGATAACTTGGATGCGGAAATGATGATGATGACAGGTGCCTTAGCTAAGGTAGGAGAAGGAGAAATGACCAGTCGCATTTTTGCTATGGACAATCGTTCCTTCTATAAACCCAATTTAGACTAAAGAAAAAACGAAAAATGAGCATTATATTTGAAATAATGTTCGTTTTTTTGATAGAGTATGTTATAATGAAGAAAAATAACAAGAACGGTGAAAATATGAAACTAAGAAGAAGTGACAGAATGGTGGTAATTTCAAACTATCTTTTAAACCACCCTTATGAACTGACTAGTCTGAATACTTTTGCTGAAAAGTATGAATCAGCTAAATCCTCTATTTCAGAAGATATTGTCATCATCAAACGCGCTTTTGAAGAAATTGAGATTGGATCTATTGAAACAATTACTGGTGCGGGAGGAGGAGTCATCTTTACCCCTTCTATTTCTGATAGAGAGTCTAGAGAAATTGTTGAAGGACTACGAGACCAATTGTCAGAAAGTAGCCGCATTTTACCAGGTGGCTATATCTACCTATCTGATCTCTTGAGCACTCCATCTATTTTAAATAGTATTGGGCGGATTATCGCCAAAGATTTTCGCGATCAAAAAATCGATGCTGTCATGACAGTAGCTACTAAGGGAGTTCCTCTTGCTAATGCCGTGGCCAATACATTAAATGTTCCTTTTGTGATTGTCCGTCGTGATTTAAAAATTACAGAAGGTTCAACTGTTAGCGTTAACTATGTTTCTGGTTCCAGCGATCGGATCGAAAAGATGTTTTTATCAAAGCGTAGCTTGAAAGCAGGTAGCCGAGTTTTGATAGTGGACGACTTCCTTAAGGGAGGCGGTACAATCAATGGGATGATTAGCTTGCTTGCTGAATTCGAATCGGAGTTAGCAGGTGTAGCTGTTTTTGCGGATAACGCTCAGGAAAAGAGAGAACATCTGTCTTATAAATCTTTATTGAAAGTGACCAATATCGATGTAAAAGAAAATAAAATCGATGTTGAAGTCGGAAATATTTTTGATAAATAAGCAGGAAAAGGATTATGAGAAGTATATTTGAGAAATTTGACCGAATTCCAATTTGGGTTCGGATAGGAGTTTTATTACTATTAATAGTGATTTTGATTACTGGCTTGTTTTTTATAAAGCCAAACTACAAAACAAGTCACCAGTCCTCAACAGTTGCTTCATACAGCCGTACGTCTAGTTCCAAAGTTGATTCGTCTAATGAAAAATCTTCTTCAAATCCAGATAAAGCGAAAGCTTTGGATACACGAAGTCTTGCTAATGCAGAAACTCTTGTGAAGGAATTAGAAGCTGAACAGACCGAAGAAAACGTGGCACTTGCACAGGCTGCAGTTGACAAAGTGAAGGATCTAGATGCTAAGGCTAAGTTGCAGGATAGGATTCAGGCAGTTAAAGATACCATAGCTGCAAACCGAGCTGCAAATTCTGTGCAACCACAGATTCAACAGCAACCGGTCTATCAAGCGCCGACAATCCAAACTCCAGCAGCACCTTCAACTGTTGATACTCAAACACAAAATGAAGAAGCCCCTTCTGCTAACACAACTACACAATAAGAGAAGTTCCTAAGAGCTTCTCTTATTTGTATTAGTTCATGATTCACAAAGTAAAAAGAGCAAAAAATGAAGAAACCTATTGACTCGCCAACTGGCCCGTGTTATAATGATAGACGGTACTTTTTACTTTTGGTCTCTCAAAAGTGTACAGAGACGTGCTGACAAATGTTGCAAAAGTACACACAGATGGTAGCTGTCACCAAGTGTACCATCACCAAAATTAAAAAAATACAGGAGAATGTAGATGCCTACAATTAACCAATTGGTTCGCAAACCGCGTAAATCAAAAGTAGAAAAATCTAAATCACCAGCATTGAACGTTGGTTACAATAGTTTGAAACGTGTTCCAACTAACGAAAGTGCACCTCAAAAACGTGGTGTAGCGACTCGTGTCGGAACTATGACGCCTAAAAAACCTAACTCTGCCCTTCGTAAATTTGCTCGTGTACGTTTGAGTAACTTGATCGAAGTAACTGCTTATATCCCAGGTATCGGACACAACTTGCAAGAGCACAGTGTTGTGCTTCTTCGTGGTGGACGTGTAAAAGACCTTCCAGGGGTACGTTACCATATCGTTCGTGGTGCGCTTGATACAGCAGGTGTTACTGATCGTAAACAAGGCCGTTCTAAATACGGTACTAAAAAACCAAAAGCATAAGGAAAGGGGATAAAGAGAAATGAGTCGTAAAAACCGTGCGCCTAAGCGCGAAGTATTGCCAGATCCGCTTTACAATTCAAAATTAGTTACTCGTCTTATCAACCGCGTTATGCTTGATGGTAAACGTGGTACAGCCGCTTCTATTGTATATGGAGCATTCGAGCAAATCAAAGAAGCTACTGGAACTGATGCACTTGAAGTATTTGAAACAGCGATGGAAAACATCATGCCTGTTCTTGAAGTACGTGCTCGCCGTGTTGGTGGATCTAACTACCAAGTACCGGTTGAAGTTCGTCCAGAACGTCGTACAACATTGGGACTTCGTTGGTTGGTAACAATCGCTCGCCTTCGTGGTGAACACACAATGCAAGACCGTCTTGCAAAAGAAATCATGGATGCTGCTAACAACACTGGTGCAGCTGTTAAGAAACGCGAAGATACTCACCGTATGGCTGAAGCCAACCGTGCCTTCGCACACTTCCGTTGGTAAGAATAAGATACTGAGGGCGTTAAAAAAGCGACTGAAAATTAGGAAGCTTGACGCAGAATCAAAGATTCTAGGAAAGCTTATCTATTTTCCAAGCTTTTAGCCCGAGTTCAATTATGATGCTAGGAACGGTAAGGATGCAAGGTGAAAATAGGAAACTGACGCAGTATTCGACGAATACAAGGAAGTTTATCTTTTTCACACAGCATCCCGTTCCGGCTCAAATCAGCTAAGTAACTTTAGCCCGAGTTCAATTGAGCTTGGTCAGCTCTTAGTTACAATTCAACTTATCTACAAGTTGAAACCAACAAAATCAGATAAATATTGAGAACGGGTAGGTCCTGCCTATCCGTTTTTGCTAAATAATGTTATAATAAACTGTAAAATAAATTAATAGGAGAAAATAACCTCATGGCACGCGAATTTTCACTTGAAAAAACACGTAATATCGGTATCATGGCTCACGTTGATGCTGGTAAAACAACTACAACTGAGCGTATCCTTTACTACACTGGTAAAATTCACAAAATCGGTGAAACTCACGAAGGTGCGTCACAAATGGACTGGATGGAGCAAGAGCAAGAACGTGGTATCACAATCACATCTGCTGCGACAACAGCTCAATGGAACAACCACCGCGTAAACATCATCGACACACCAGGACACGTGGACTTCACAATTGAAGTACAACGTTCTCTTCGTGTATTGGATGGTGCGGTTACCGTTCTTGACTCACAATCAGGTGTTGAGCCTCAAACAGAAACAGTTTGGCGCCAAGCTACTGAATACGGAGTTCCTCGTATTGTATTTGCTAACAAAATGGACAAAATCGGTGCTGACTTCCTTTACTCAGTAAGCACTCTTCATGACCGTCTTCAAGCAAACGCTCACCCAATTCAATTGCCAATCGGTGCTGAGGATGACTTCCGTGGTATCATTGACTTGATCAAGATGAAAGCTGAAATCTATACTAACGACCTTGGTACAGATATTTTGGAAGAAGATATTCCTGCTGAATACCTTGAACAAGCACAAGAATACCGTGAAAAATTGGTGGAAGCAGTTGCGGAAACTGATGAAGATTTGATGATGAAATACCTTGAAGGTGAAGAAATCACTAACGAAGAATTGAAAGCTGGTATCCGTAAAGCAACTATCAACGTTGAATTCTTCCCAGTATTGTGTGGTTCAGCCTTCAAGAACAAGGGTGTTCAATTGATGCTTGATGCAGTTATCGACTACTTGCCAAGCCCACTTGATATCCCAGCAATCAAAGGTATCAACCCAGATACAGATGAAGAAGAAACTCGTCCAGCATCTGACGAAGAGCCATTTTCAGCTCTTGCCTTCAAGATCATGACTGACCCATTCGTAGGTCGTTTGACATTCTTCCGTGTATACTCAGGTGTTCTTCAATCTGGTTCTTACGTATTGAATACTTCTAAAGGTAAACGTGAACGTATCGGACGTATCCTTCAAATGCACGCTAACAGCCGTCAAGAAATTGAAACAGTATATGCTGGTGATATCGCTGCTGCCGTAGGTTTGAAAGATACTACTACTGGTGACTCATTGACAGATGAAAAAGCTAAAATCATCCTTGAGTCTATCAACGTTCCAGAACCAGTTATCCAATTGATGGTTGAGCCAAAATCTAAAGCAGACCAAGACAAGATGGGTATTGCCCTTCAAAAATTGGCTGAAGAAGATCCAACATTCCGCGTTGAAACAAACGTTGAAACTGGTGAAACAGTTATCTCTGGTATGGGTGAGCTTCACTTGGATGTCCTTGTTGACCGTATGCGTCGTGAGTTCAAGGTTGAAGCAAACGTAGGTGCTCCTCAAGTATCTTACCGTGAAACTTTCCGCGCTCCTACTCAAGCTCGTGGATTCTTCAAACGCCAATCTGGTGGTAAAGGTCAATTCGGTGACGTTTGGATCGAGTTTACACCAAACGAAGAAGGTAAAGGATTCGAGTTTGAAAATGCTATCGTCGGTGGTGTGGTTCCACGTGAATTCATTCCAGCTGTAGAAAAAGGTTTGATTGAGTCAATGGCTAATGGTGTCCTTGCTGGTTACCCAATCGTTGACGTGAAAGCTAAACTTTACGATGGTTCATATCACGATGTCGACTCATCTGAAACAGCCTTCAAGGTTGCGGCTTCACTTGCATTGAAAGAAGCTGCTAAGACTGCACAACCAGCTATCCTTGAGCCAATGATGTTGGTAACAATCACTGTTCCTGAAGAAAACCTTGGTGACGTTATGGGTCACGTAACAGCTCGTCGTGGACGTGTTGATGGTATGGAAGCTCATGGTAACAGCCAAATCGTTCGTGCTTACGTTCCGCTTGCTGAAATGTTCGGTTATGCAACAGTTCTTCGTTCTGCATCACAAGGACGTGGTACCTTCATGATGGTATTTGACCACTACGAAGATGTACCTAAGTCAGTACAAGAAGAAATTATCAAAAAACATAAAGGTGAAGCATAATAGCTCTGCCTGAGCACCCTCAAAGGGTGCTTTTTTCTTTCCAAAAGAGCTATCTGAAAATATTCTTGAAAAAGATTTGAAAGAATGAACAAGTTTCTCTTACAATGATGAAATCAGTTGCATTTTGTATCAAATAGGTATATAATAATAATGTTGAAAGGTGATTTGTAGCAACTCAAGTTACTCTTTTCACATAAAATATTTATTGATTTTCATAAGGAGGAAATCACGAATGGTAGTTAAAGTTGGTATTAACGGTTTCGGTCGTATCGGTCGTCTTGCATTCCGTCGTATCCAAAATGTAGAAGGCGTTGAAGTTACTCGCATCAACGACCTTACAGATCCTGTAATGCTTGCACATCTGTTGAAATATGACACAACTCAAGGTCGTTTCGACGGTACTGTTGAAGTAAAAGAAGGTGGATTCGAAGTTAACGGTAAATTCGTTAAAGTTTCTGCTGAACGTGACCCAGAAAACATTGACTGGGCTAACGACGGTGTAGAAATTGTTCTTGAAGCAACTGGTTTCTTTGCTACTAAAGCAGCTGCTGAAAAACACTTGCATGCTGGTGGTGCTAAGAAAGTTGTTATCACTGCTCCTGGTGGATCAGATGTTAAAACAGTCGTATTTAACACTAATCACGATGTTCTTGACGGTACTGAAACAGTTATCTCAGGTGCTTCATGTACTACAAACTGTTTGGCTCCAATGGCTAAAGCTCTTCAAGATAACTTCGGTGTTGTTGAAGGATTGATGACTACTATCCACGCTTACACTGGTGACCAAATGGTTCTTGACGGACCACACCGTAAAGGTGACCTCCGCCGTGCTCGTGCTGCTGCAGCTAACATCGTTCCTAACTCAACTGGTGCTGCTAAAGCAATCGGTTTGGTTATCCCTGAATTGAACGGTAAATTGGACGGAGTTGCTCAACGTGTTCCTGTTCCAACTGGTTCAGTAACTGAATTGGTAGCAGTTCTTGACAAGAACGTTACTGTTGATGAAGTGAACGCAGCTATGAAAGCAGCTTCAAACGAATCATACGGATACACTGAAGATCCAATCGTATCTTCAGATATCGTAGGTATGGCTTACGGTTCATTGTTTGACGCAACTCAAACTAAAGTTCTTGACGTTGACGGTAAACAATTGGTTAAAGTTGTATCATGGTACGACAACGAAATGTCATACACTGCACAACTTGTACGTACTCTTGAATACTTTGCGAAAATCGCTAAATAATTCATAGTATAGAAAAAGAGAGCTTAGCTCTCTTTTTTTGTACTTTTTTTAGAGATTTAAGCCCTATTTATAGGATGAGATAGAAAGGATTGACAATGAAAGTAAGCAAAGGGTAGAATGGTTTTGAATGAAGTTTTCTTTTTTTAAAAGAGAAATGTAAGCGATTACTTTAAAAGGGAGTGGTGTTTGTATTTAGAATTGGATAGTCGCAAAACTAAGAAAAGAAGGAGTCAAGGTAAACATGGAATTTTATAAAAAGCAAAAATTTAGCATCAGAAAGTTAAGCCTGGGAGTTTGTTCTGTTTTAGTAGGGATAGCTCTTTTTGGAGTGGCAAATGTTTCAGCAGAAGAGAAGCTTACAGACTTGTCCCAAGCTAGTGATGTGGCTTTAGTCAATGCAGATGACCCGAAGGAGGAGGCGTCAGAGGAAGCACAAGGGAAAGCTGCTTCAGAGGAGGCAAGTCAAGCGGCACAGTCAGATACAGAAAATCAAGCAGTTGTCGAAGATAAAAAACCAGTAGTAGAGAGTCAAGATGTAGCAACTGTCGCAGAGAAAGAGGAAAAACCTGCAACTAAGGAAGCAAAAGTCGTAGAGGATCTACCGAGTCAAGAAGAGAAGAAACTAAAGCCAAAAGAAGTTAAGTTTGATACTTGGCAAGATCTGCTAAATTGGAAACCTGGGGATCGAGAAGATGATGATATTAACCGCGCTAGCGTACCTTTGGCTGAACGTTATCAAGGGCATCAAATTAATCAACAAGCAAATCCAGAGGCTAAGGTTCAGGCTTTATCCAATATGAACTCCAAAGCACTTGACCATGCTTCTACTGGAGGTGAGGAATTTAAGGCCTATGCCTTTGATTATTGGCAATACTTACACTCAATGGTTTTCTGGGATGGGCTAGTTCCTACTTCAGATGTCATTGATGCTGCGCATAGAAATGGCGTTCCTATCTATGGTACCCTCTTCTTTAATTGGTCTTCCAGCGCTAAGGATCAGGAACGATTTGCAGAGGCTTTAAAAGAAGATTCTGAAGGTTCAAAGACCTTCCCTATTGCACGTAAATTAGTTGAACTTGCCAAGTATTATGGTTATGATGGCTATTTTATTAACCAAGAAACAACTGGTAGTCAGGTAGAGCCTTTAGGACCTAAAATGCGTGACTTCTTGCTCTATACAAAAGAGTATGCACGTTCTTTGAATTACCCGATTAAATATTCTTGGTATGATGCCATGACCTACGAATATGGTCGTTATCATGAAAATGCCCTTGGAGAATATAATTATCAGTTTATGCAGCCTAAAGATGGTGAAAATCCAGTAGATACTTTCTTTGCTAACTTTAACTGGGGTAAGGCAGAGACGGATTATTCAATCAGTACTGCAAAATGGATTAAACGCAATCCCTACGATGTTTTGGCTGGAATAGAGTTACAAAAGGGCGGTTCTTACAAGACCAATGTGGACTGGGATGCCATTCTAGATGAAAATGGGAAACTCCGTCTTTCTCTAGGTCTCTATGCACCTGATACTATCACTGGTCTTGGTAAAACAGGTGAGGGCTACCATATTCACGAAAATTACTTCTGGACAGGTTTCCAAGGAGATCCTAGTAAGGGGAAACCGTCTGACCAATCTTGGTATGGTATGTCAAACTTGGTAGTTGATAAAACAGCTATCACTAAACCTGATTTTAATACTTCATTTAATACTGGCCACGGGAAACGTTGGTTTGTAGATGGAAAAGTTTCTAAAGATGGAGAATGGAACTATCGTTCGGTATCCGGCTTCTTGCCGACTTGGCGTTGGTGGATTCAGCACTCGGAAGGTAGTGCACCTTTGAAGGGGCGTTATGATTTTGATGAAGCCTATAACGGTGGAAATTCACTAGCTTTTGAGGGAAACTTGGATGCAAATAGCAGCCAGAATGTTATGCTTTATTCAACTAAGATTCCAGTTAGTGATAAGACCAAACTTAGCCTAACGCATAAAGGTGGTCAAGGAACGAGTGCTTGGGTTGCTCTTGCGACCAAACCAGATTATTCTGAGTACGAATGGAAAGAACTCAAAACTAGCAAAGACTGGAAGACAGAGACCTTTGACTTATCTTCTCTAGCTGGTAAAACGATTTATGGGGTTAAAATGTTCTTTGACCACGACAGTGATGTCAAAGATTATAAGTTTAATCTAGGACAATTATCCATCTATGCTAACCAAGAGAAACCAGCTGCGCCAAAGGATGTCGTTGTAAAAGCTAAACGTCTTCAAAATGCTCAGGAAGCCGAAGCCTTGCTACAGTTTAAGGGAAGTGCAGATGCAGATTATTATGAAATCTATGAAAAGGATGGTGATCAATGGCGTCTAGTAACTGGAACTTCTGGCACATCAGCTTATTTGGCTAAAGTGACTCGTTCAGCTAGTGCCAAGGGTAGTAAGCAAGAGCTAAAAGTCGTTGCGGTAGGAAAGAACGGTCTTCGTTCAGATGCTGGGACAGTTGACTTTGATTGGGGCATGCAAGTTTCCGATACTTCTTTACCAAAACCTTTAGCGCCGAATGTAGTTTTAGGAGCCAAAGTGATTGCTTCAAGCTTCCCTGATGCAGATGGAAGCGAAGGTATTGAAGGCATGCTGAATGGTACTATTACTAGTCTGTCAGATAAATGGTCTTCTGCCCAACTAAGCGGAACGGTAGACATTCGTTTGACTCAGCCACGCACGGTAACCCGCTGGGTTATGGAACATGCTGGAGCCGGCGGAGAGTCTGTTGATGATGGTAAGATGAATACGCGAGACTTTGATCTATATTACAAGGATGAAGACGGCGAATGGAAATTAGCCAAGGCTGTTCGGGGCAATAAGGACCATGTGTCAGATATTGTATTAGATAAGCCGATTCGAGCACAAGACTGGCGCTTAGATGTCATTACAGCTGATAACGGGACTCCATGGCGGGCAATTCGGATTTATAACTGGAAGATGTATGAAAGCTTAGATACTGAGACAGTTAATATTCCGATGAAAAATGCTGCTGCGCGTGTTCTTGGAAATGGACACGTTCAAGTAGGTTTTAAAGATGTTGCAGCTAAAACAATAGTATCACTATATGAAAGTAGCGATGCAAAACAAGCGATTGCAACTATGACAGCCGATAAGGATGGCAATCTTATCTTTAAACCTCTTGCTTTTGCTAAACTACCTAGCTTGCTATATTATCGTTCACAAGTTGAAGGTAAGGATATTAGTAATGTGCTAGCTATTGAAGTGCCTAAAGAAGACAAAGAAATTTCTAAGGTCGAACTTGAAACAGCACTTGAAAGAAAAGTTTATCGTCAAGGAGATGCTCTATCTCTGAAGGGCGGTACTATTCGTGTCAGCTTTAAGGGTGGAGAAGTGGACCAGTTGATTCAGCTATCAAATAGTGGGGTTGAAGTAACTGGCTATGATCCTTCTAAATTAGGAGAGCAGCATTTACAAGTATCTTATCTGGGCCAAAAACTGGATCAATCACTGACAGTTTATGTTGTCAGTCATAGCGAAGCAGGAGAGAAGACACCTGTGGGACTTGAATTGATTGAAAAACCTAAAACAGACTACATTGTTGGTGAAAATCTTGAGACTCAGGGGGGACGTTTCCGTCTAGTTTTTGATGATGAAACAACTGAAGAACATGCTTTAGATGAAGCAGGTGTCCAAGTTACAGGATATGATGCTCACAAAGAAGGACGCCAAACAATTTCGATTAGCTATCGTGGTGTGACGACGACTTATGATGTGTTTGTATCACCAAAACCAGCTCTAAATGATGAATATTTGAAGCAAAAATTGGCAGAAGCCACTGCTGTGCAAAATAAGGTTGATTTCAGCTTTGCAAGTCAGGAAAATAAAGATGCCTTGCTCAAGGAAATCGCAAGTGCAGAGCAAATCCTGAAAGACCATGATACAAGTACACAAGGACAGGTTGACGAAAGTCTGTCTAAACTGACTCAAGCATTTAAGGCTTTGGATGGCCGAAAGAATTTTGCAACCAAAACTTCTGAATTGGATACTTTGGCAACAGAAGCTCAAGAATTGCTTGCACAAAAGCCAAATCATCCTTCCGGAGATGCTTTACTCAATTTATTGAATAAAAATAAAGATCTATTGGCCTCTTCAGAAGTAACCCCAGAAGCGCTTGAAACAGCCAAAACTTCTCTTCAAGCGTTGATTGCTCTACTTAAAGAAGACAAACCGGCTGTCTTTGTGGATTCAGCTACAGGAGTTGAAGTTCAATTTTCAAATAAGGAAACCACTCCAGTTAAAGGCTTGAAAGTCGGAGTTGTTGAGGCTAATGCTGCGGAAAAAGAAGCCTTTGCAGGTAGACTTGGTAAGGTATATGACATAGAGGGAGTAGATAAAGAGGGACGAGATATTGATACCCAGCATGCTTCTCTCGTTAAAATACCAGTAGAAGCTGGCAAGGAAGTTGAACAAGTTCTCTTCTTCCCAGATAATCAACCAGTCCAATCTTTAGCCTTTGAGCAAGTAGGCAATGAGGTTATCTTCACGGCGCCCCACTTTACTCACTATGCTCTTGTCTACAAGACACCAAAAGCAAGTGAGCCTGACCAGCCACTCAATCCTAATCAACCATCTGAACCTGATAAGCCTACTGTTCCAAGTAATGATAATTCTAAACCGCTTCATCCTCAGTTACCAGGTGATGGTCGTTTGAGTCCAGTTCAACCGAATGCAAATTCAACTGTTGAGCATCTAAACTATCAGGAAATGGATAGAGGATCTGCAAATTATCAAAGTCAGAACTTAGCAAATTCATCTTCTCAATCAGCCAAGGAAGAAGTTAATTCTCTGGATGTTAAAAAAGAAAATACTGTAACGTCTGCAAGCAACTTACCAAATACCGCTAGTCAAGAAACAGCATTCGTAGCAGAGGCAGTCCTATTGGCGGCTCTCGGTGGCCTTCTCTTAGCAGGTAAGAAAAAAGAAGATTAACAAATCAGCCAAGATAAGTGTCTTTCTAGATATCCCTTTTAGCAATTAGACGCGAAAGGAGAAGACGCCTACAAGAAGACTGCTAACCTGACTAGATTATCAAACCTCCCGTAAACTGCATATGGGAGGTTTGATTGTTGTAGAAGGGGAGTTTGAAGTATAAAAACAACTTGTTATGGTTTATGTGTGAATGAATTGACTATATTGCCGATGAAAGGGATATAATTAAGCAGGGGAAATGATTGGATTTTTCTACCTCTTTTACATCTTTTGTGATATAATTATCATGTATTAAAAATAGAAGGAGTCATATCCAATGGCAAAATTGACTGTAAAAGATGTTGACTTGAAAGGGAAAAAAGTTCTCGTTCGTGTTGACTTTAACGTTCCTGTAAAAGATGGCGTGATCACAAATGACAACCGTATCACTGCAGCTCTTCCAACTATCAAGTACATCCTTGAACAAGGTGGACGTGCAATCCTCTTCTCTCACCTTGGACGTGTAAAAGAAGAAGCAGACAAAGAAGGTAAATCACTTGCTCCTGTAGCTGCTGACTTGGCTGCTAAATTGGGTCAAGACGTTAAGTTTATCCCAGGTGTAACTCGTGGTGCTGAATTGGAAGCAGCAATCAATGCTCTTGAAGATGGACAAGTTCTCTTGGTTGAAAACACTCGTTTTGAAGATGTTGACGGCAAGAAAGAATCTAAAAACGATCCTGAACTTGGTAAATACTGGGCATCACTTGGAGATGGTATCTTCGTAAACGATGCATTTGGTACAGCACACCGTGCACACGCATCTAACGTAGGTATCTCAGCAAACGTTGAAAAAGCTGTTGCTGGTTTCCTTCTTGAAAATGAAATTGCCTACATCCAAGAAGCAGTTGAAGCTCCAGAACGTCCATTCGTGGCTATCCTTGGTGGTTCAAAAGTTTCAGACAAGATCGGTGTTATCGAAAACTTGCTTGAAAAAGCTGATAAAGTCCTTATCGGTGGTGGGATGACTTACACATTCTACAAAGCGCAAGGTATCGAAATCGGTAACTCACTTGTAGAAGAAGACAAATTGGATGTTGCTAAAGCTCTTCTTGAAAAAGCAAACGGCAAATTGATCTTGCCAGTTGACTCAAAAGAAGCAAATGCATTTGCGGACTACACTGAAGTGAAAGATACTGAAGGTGAAGCAGTAGACCCAGGCTTCCTTGGTCTTGACATCGGTCCAAAATCTATTGCTAAATTTGACGAAGCCTTGACTGGTGCTAAAACAGTTGTTTGGAACGGACCAATGGGTGTATTTGAAAACCCTGACTTCCAAGCTGGTACAATCGGTGTCATGGATGCTATCGTGAAACAGCCAGGTGTTAAATCAATCATCGGTGGTGGTGACTCAGCTGCTGCAGCTATCAACCTTGGCCGTGCAGACAAATTCTCTTGGATCTCTACTGGTGGTGGTGCTTCAATGGAACTCCTTGAAGGTAAGGTTTTACCAGGTCTTGCAGCACTTACAGAGAAATAAGATATCATATTAAGATGGCTTTTAGCCATCTTTTTATCTAATATTCTGACCTGATTTTGTGGATAAGAGGCTTTCATCTGTTCTTTAGAAAAAAAGTAGATAAAATAGTTGCATACAGTCTGTAAAACTGCTATTATAAACTGATGTATAAAACTAATTATGCTAAAGGAAAGGGTTTAAATGAACAAAAGAAAAGAAGTTTTTGGTTTTCGTAAAAGTAAAGTCGCTAAGACTTTATGTGGAGCTGTCTTAGGGGCGGCTTTGATTACTATTGCAGATCAGCAGGTTTTGGCTGATGAAGTTACAGAAACAAATAGTACAGCGAATGTAGCAGTCACTACAACTGGGAATCCAGCTACTAATCTGCCTGAAGCACAGGGAGAAGCGACTGAAGCGGCAAGCCAAAGTCAAGCACAGGCCGGTTCTAAAGATGGTGCTCTTCCGGTAGAAGTATCTGCTGATGATTTAAATAAAGCAGTGACGGATGCCAAAGCAGCAGGTGTCAATGTTGTACAAGATCAAACAAGCGATAAAGGGACAGCCACAACTGCCGCAGAAAATGCGCAAAAGCAAGCTGAAATCAAGAGTGACTACGCTAAACAAGCTGAAGAAATAAAGAAAACAACGGAAGCTTATAAAAAAGAAGTAGAGGCTCATCAGGCTGAAACAGATAAAATCAATGCTGAAAACAAAGCTGCTGAAGATAAGTATCAAGAAGATTTGAAAGCTCATCAAGCTGAAGTTGAAAAAATCAACACTGCTAATGCGACAGCAAAGGCAGAATATGAAGCGAAGCTAGCTCAATATCAAAAAGATTTAGCCGCTGTTCAAAAAGCTAATGAAGACAGTCAGCTTGATTATCAAAATAAGCTTTCAGCTTACCAAGCAGAATTGGCTCGTGTTCAAAAAGCGAATGCTGAAGCTAAAGAAGCTTATGAAAAAGCAGTAAAGGAAAATACTGCTAAAAATGCTGCACTCCAAGCTGAAAATGAAGCTATTAAGCAACGTAATGAAACTGCCAAAGCAAACTATAACGCAGCGATGAAGCAGTATGAAGCAGATCTTGCAGCTGTTCAAAAAGCTAAGGAAGATAATGATGCTGATTACCAAGCCAAATTAGCAGCTTACCAAGCAGAGCTGGCTCGTGTTCAAAAGGCAAATGCTGATGCTAAAGCAGCCTATGAAAAGGCAGTTGAAGAAAACACAGCTAAAAATACAGCCATTCAAGCTGAAAATGAAGCCATTAAGCGACGTAATGAGACGGCTAAAGCGACTTATGAAGCAGCATTGAAGCAATATGAAGCAGATTTGGCGGCAGTTAAGCAAGCGAATGCTACCAATGAAGCAGACTATCAAGCTAAGCTAGCCGAATATCAGACGGAATTGGCTCGTGTTCAAAAGGCAAATGCTGATGCTAAAGCAGCATATGAGAAGGCCGTTGAAGACAATAAGGCAAAAAATGCAGCGCTCCAAGCTGAAAACGAAGAAATCAAGCAACGGAATGCCGCAGCTAAAACTGACTATGAAGCCAAATTAGCTAAATATGAAGCTGATCTTGCCAAATATAAGAAAGAGTTGGCTGAGTATCCGGCTAAGTTGAAGGCTTATGAAGATGAACAGGCCAAAATTAAAGCTGCCCTTGCAGAACTTGAAAATCATAAAAACGAAGATGGTAACTTGTCAGAGCCGTCTGCTCAAAGCTTAGTGTATGATTCAGAGCCAAATGCACAGTTATCATTGACAACTAATGGAAAAATGCTGAAAGCTTCTGCAGTTGATGAGGCCTTTAGTCATGATACAGCTCAATATTCTAAAAAGATTCTTCAGCCTGATAACCTTAATGTTAGTTACCTTCAACAAGCCGATGATGTGACTTCTTCCATGGAACTTTACGGCAATTTCGGGGATAAGGCTGGTTGGACAACCACTGTCGGCAATGACACAGTGGTAAAATTTGCATCTGTCCTCTTGGAACGCGGTCAAAGCGTGACAGCTACCTATACAAATCTTGAAAAATCTTACTATAATGGTAAAAAGATTTCTAAGGTCGTCTTCAAGTATACACTTGATTCCGATTCAAAATTCAAAAATGTTGACAAGGCTTGGTTAGGTATCTTTACCGATCCAACTCTAGGTGTCTTTGCCTCTGCTTATAATGGTGTACCTGAAAAGAACACGTCCATTTTTATTAAAAATGAATTTACCTTCTATGATGAAGATGGGAAACCGATTGATTTTGACAATGCTCTTCTATCTGTTGCTTCCCTCAACCGAGAACATAACTCCATTGAGATGGCTAAAGACTATACTGGAACTTTCGTTAAGATTTCAGGTTCTTCTATTGGAGAAAAAGATGGCAAGATTTACGCAACTGATACTCTCAATTTTAGGAAAGATCAGGGTGGTGCCCGCTGGACTATGTATAAACGGGGCGGCGAAGAAGGATCAGGTTGGGACAGTTCTGATGCACCTAACTCTTGGTATGGAGCTGGTGCCATCCGTATGTCTGGTCCAAACAATAGCGTAACAGTAGGGGCTATCTCTGCTACTCTAGTAATGCCTGAATCTCAAATGCCAGTTGTTTCTGGAAAAGATAATACGGAAGCTAAAAGACCAAATATTTGGTATTCACTAAACGGTAAGATTCGTGCGGTCAATGTGCCTAGGGTTACCAAGGAAAAACCAACTCCACCAGTAGCGCCAACTGAACCACAAGCTCCTACTTATGAAGTGGAAAAACCATTGGAGCCAGCACCGGTAGCACCGACATATGAAAATGAGCCAACTCCACCAGTTAAGACTCCAGACCAACCGGAGCCGTCAAAACCGGAAGAGCCAACATATGAGACAGAGAAGCCATTGGAGCCAGCACCAGTAGCACCAACATATGAAAATGAGCCAACTCCACCGGTTAAGACTCCAGATCAACCGGAACCGTCAAAACCGGAAGAGCCAACATATGAGACAGAGAAGCCATTGGAGCCAGCGCCAGTAGCACCAACATATGAAAATGAGCCAACTCCGCCAGTTAAGACTCCAGATCAACCAGAGCCATCAAAACCAGAAGAGCCAACATATGATCCATTGCCAACTCCACCGCTAGCACCAACTCCTAAGCAGTTACCGACTCCACCAGTTGTACCGACAGTACATTTCCACTATAGCAGTTTATTAGCTCAGCCTCAGATTAATAAAGAAATCAAGAATGAGGATGGTGTAGATATTGACCGGACATTGGTTGCTAAACAGTCAATTGTTAAGTTTGAATTGAAAACTGAAGCGTTGACAGCTGGACGTCCAAAAACTACTTCATTTGTATTGGTAGATCCGCTTCCAACTGGCTATAAGTTTGACTTGGATGCAACTAAGGCTGCAAGTACAGGCTTTGATACAACTTATGATGAAGCCAGTCATACTGTAACCTTTAAGGCGACTGATGAGACATTGGCAAGCTACAATGCTGATTTAACTAAACCTGTTGAGACTCTTCATCCAACGGTTGTTGGTCGAGTCTTGAACGATGGGGCAACTTATACGAATAACTTCACTTTGACAGTCAATGATGCTTATGGTATTAAGTCAAATGTTGTTCGTGTAACGACTCCTGGTAAACCAAATGATCCTGATAATCCAAATAACAACTATATTAAGCCAACGAAAGTAAATAAGAATAAAGAAGGTCTTAATATCGATGGAAAAGAAGTTTTAGCTGGTTCAACCAACTACTACGAATTAACATGGGATTTGGATCAATATAAAGGCGATAAATCTTCTAAGGAAGCAATCCAAAACGGCTTCTACTACGTAGATGATTATCCAGAGGAAGCTTTAGATGTTCGCCCTGATTTGGTTAAGGTTGCAGATGAAAAAGGAAATCAAGTATCAGGTGTCAGCGTTCAAAAATATGACAGTCTAGAAGCTGCTCCTAAGAAAGTTCAAGACTTGTTGAAGAAAGCTAACATTACTGTTAAGGGTGCTTTCCAACTCTTCTCTGCTGATAATCCAGAAGAATTTTACAAGCAATATGTAGCAACTGGAACATCATTAGTCATTACAGATCCGATGACTGTTAAGTCTGAATTTGGTAAGACAGGTGGTAAGTATGAAAACAAGGCTTATCAAATTGATTTCGGAAATGGCTATGCTACAGAAGTAGTGGTTAACAATGTACCGAAAATCACACCGAAAAAAGACGTAACAGTGAGCCTAGATCCAACTAGTGAAAATCTGGATGGCCAAACAATTCAATTGTATCAAACATTTAACTATCGTCTGATTGGTGGCCTCATTCCACAAAATCACTCTGAGGAATTGGAAGACTACAGCTTTGTGGATGATTATGACCAAGCTGGTGATCAGTATACTGGTAATTACAAGACATTCAGCTCTCTGAACTTGACAATGAAAGATGGTTCAGTGATTAAAGCAGGTACAGATCTAACATCTCAAACAACTGCTGAAACAGATGCTACAAATGGTATTGTAACTGTTCGTTTCAAGGAAGATTTCTTACAAAAGATTAGTTTGGATTCGCCATTCCAAGCTGAAACCTACCTTCAAATGCGCAGAATTGCTATTGGAACATTTGAAAATACTTATGTAAATACTGTTAATAAGGTTGCTTATGCATCTAACACAGTACGTACAACAACTCCAATACCAAGAACACCAGACAAACCGACACCAATTCCAACGCCAAAACCAAAGGATCCTGACAAACCTGAGACACCAAAAGAACCAAAAGTTCCTAGTCCAAAAGTTGAAGATCCTTCAGCACCAATTCCTGTTTCTGTTGGTAAAGAATTAACTACACTTCCAAAAACAGGAACAAATGATGCGACTTATATGCCTTACTTAGGCTTGGCTGCCCTTGTTGGTTTCTTAGGATTAGGTCTAGCAAAGCGCAAAGAAGATTAATCAAATAGCTTGAACTTATTTCATCTTTGCTGTTTCTGTCAGCTATTCTGAGTTGGTAATTTAGGACTCTATAGATTTTAAGGCTGGAACCCAGTGTTCCGGCCTTATTTCTTTTTTACTTTTCTATATAATTTATGTATCAGAAATATATAGAATTTGTAATCATTTCAAAATATTGGGATAAGATAACTGACATCTAAATAAGGTATGATTATGCTAACATCAAATTTTGCGGAGAAAATCATTTTATGAAAAAAATATTTATTAAAACAGCTCTTGTGGTTGCTTCTACAGCTCTTTCAGCTATAGCTGGTCTTCAAGTTGCACATGCAGATTCTTATGTTGTACAACAAGGTGATTCTTTCTTTGGAATTGCTAGTGCTCACGGAATGAGCCCTTATGATCTAGCTGCGAAAAATGGCAAATCTATTTTTGATACAATCAACCCAGGTGATGTTTTGGAAGTGGACGGCGCTACTTCTACTTATGCAAATTCAGGTTATGGTGTGAGCAGTAATGCGGATTTGGTATCTGATGTAGATGATGTTGTTTTAAATACCCCGACTGACTATGGTAACTCTTATCCAATCGGACAATGTACTTGGGGCGTTAAGGAATTAGCTCCTTGGGCAAGCAACTGGTGGGGGAATGCCAATACTTGGGCTATCAATGCCAGCAATCAAGGTTATGTTACTGGTACAGTTCCGACAGTAGGCGCAATCGCTGTTTGGGACGGAGGAGAGTATGGTCACGTTGCTTATGTTACAGACGTTCAGAGCGACGGTACAATCCAAGTGCTAGAAGCTAATTACAATCGTCAAAAGCAAATTGATAATTATCGCGGTTATTTTAACCCCAATGAATTTTTGGGAAATGTAACGTATATCTATCCAAACTAATTTGATTGAAGATTTAGAGCGTGCTCTAGATCTTTTTATTTTTCAAGATAGGATGTAGAAGATGAGAATGAGAGGTCGTTGCAAACAAGAAGGCTTTTTGTTGGAAAATATGTTAGAATGAAAGTAATTTGATTTGAAAGAGGATCAGGAATGAACTATTTTAGCAAGTACAAGTTTGATAAATCGAAATTCAAATTAGGAATGCGGACTTTTAAGACAGGGTTGGCGGTTTTTATCATTCTCTTGATGTTTAGTCTATTTGGCTGGGGTGGTCTGCAGATTGGCGCTTTGACAGCAGTTTTTAGCCTGCGAGAAGATTTTGACAAGAGCGTGCATTTTGGTACTTCTCGTATCTTAGGAAATAGCATCGGTGGCTTCTATGCCTTGATTTTTTTCCTCATCAATAAGATCTTTCAAGACCAGCTCTGGGTCACCTTGCTTTTTGTTCCGATTTGTACTATGCTAACAATTATGACCAATGTTGCCATGAACAATAAAGCAGGGGTAATTGGTGGTGTATCAGCTCTCTTGATTATTACACTGTCGGTTTCTGAAGGGGATACGATTGTTTACGTATTTGCCCGGATTTTTGAGACATTTCTTGGTGTATTCGTTGCCATGTTAGTAAATTATGACATTAATCGCCTGCGTTCTTTTTTTAGAAAAGAGAAAAGCAAATGAATATGTCAGAAAAAGTAACATTCCTTCTTGACAGGATAAATCTTTAGGAATATAATAGTGGTAATCTTGGCTAGTGGAGAGTGAAGTTTTTGTTTCATTTGCTGATACTTGCCATACAAGTAAGGAATTGGATCCGTACTAAAAACTTAGAAAGAATGATTAGCAATCCTTTTTATCTGAAAAGAAAAGTAATTGTTTCTGCTATCATATGGTCGTACTAAAGCCGGTTTGATAGCTTGTTTTCCTATTAGTTTTTGGAGTTCTCATCTCTTACGAAAGGAGGATGTAATGAAAGAAAAAGAACTGCGACGCAATTTGGCAGTTTTCCCAATCGGCAGCGTTATGAAATTGACAGACTTAACGGCTCGGCAGATTCGCTATTATGAGGATCAGCAGCTGATTACACCTGAGCGAACAGAAGGGAATCGTCGCATGTATTCCCTAAATGACATGGATCGCTTGCTGGAAATAAAAGACTATATTTCTGAAGGTTATAATATTGCTGCAATCAAGCGTAAGTATGCTGAACGTGAAGCAATGGCCAAAAAACCAGTGAGCGCAAAAGACGTTCGACGTGCACTACACAACGACATTGTGCAACAGAGTAGATTTGCATCCTCTGTGCCGACATTTGGTCAATTAAAACGACCATAACTATTGTTTTATTCCATAAGGAGATCACCATGCCTATTACAGTTGCTGATATCAAGCGCGAAGTTAAAGAAAAAAATGTTACCTTTATCCGTCTTATGTTTTCAGATATTTTGGGAACAATGAAAAATGTGGAAATCCCTGCAACAGATGAACAGTTAGACAAAGTATTATCTAACAAAGCTATGTTTGACGGTTCTTCTATTGAAGGTTTTGTTCGGATTAACGAATCGGATATGTATCTATATCCAGATTTGGACACTTGGACTGTTTTCCCTTGGGGAGATGAAAATGGTAGCGTTGCAGGATTAATTTGTGATGTCTATACGACAGAAGGTCTTCCTTTCCAGGGAGATCCGCGTAGCAACTTAAAACGCGCCCTCAAGCACATGGAGGAGCTGGGCTTTAAATCCTTTAATCTTGGACCAGAGCCAGAATTCTTCCTCTTTAAGTTGGATGAAAATGGAGATCCTACTTTAGAGGTGAATGATAAAGGAGGTTATTTTGATTTAGCTCCGACAGACTTAGCTGATAATACTCGCCGAGAGATTGTCAATATTTTGACAAGTATGGGATTTGAAGTTGAGGCTAGTCACCATGAAGTAGCTGTTGGTCAGCACGAAATTGATTTTAAATATGATGAAGTCCTACGTGCATGTGATAAAATCCAGCTCTTTAAACTAGTCGTCAAGACTATAGCTCGTAAGCATGGCTTGTATGCTACTTTTATGGCTAAGCCTAAGTTTGGTATTGCTGGTTCAGGTATGCACTGTAATATGTCTCTCTTTAATCAGGATGGGACAAATGCCTTTTTTGATCCTGAGGATCCAAGAGGTATGCAATTGTCGGATACAGCCTACTATTTCTTGGGTGGCTTGATCAAACACGCCTACAACTATACAGCTATTATGAATCCAACCGTCAACTCTTATAAGCGTTTGGTTCCTGGCTACGAAGCACCAGTTTATATTGCTTGGGCAGGGCAAAATCGATCTCCTTTGGTTCGTGTGCCAGCATCTCGCGGCATGGGAACTCGCTTGGAATTGCGTTCTGTAGACCCTATGGCGAACCCTTATATTGCTATGGCTGTTCTTCTTGAAGTTGGTCTTCACGGAATTGAAAATAAGATTCAGGCACCAGCTCCTGTTGAAGAGAATATTTATGTTATGTCAGCAGAAGAACGAAAGGAAGCTGGCATTACAGACCTTCCTTCAACTCTACACAATGCTATCAAGGCTCTAACTGAGGATGAAGTCGTTAAGGATGCCCTCGGCAACCACATCTATACTAGCTTTGTAGAGGCTAAGCGTATCGAGTGGGCTAGCTACGCAACTTTTGTTTCGCAATGGGAAATTGATAACTATTTAGATCTATACTAATGATAGAGCAGGTGGCCTGAAAGTCCCCTGCTTTTTCGTGGAGGAGGAGAAAGATGGAAAAATTTGATGATTTTATTAAGCGGGTTTTTGATGAGCAATATGAAGTCTGCTTTGGTCCAGACATGCTTGAAAAACTAGAGCCCAGAGATTATTATCTGACGCGGGAGGAGGATGGTCGATTAATTGCCTTGCTCCATGGCCAGCAGGTATTAGAAAATATTCATATCAAGGCTTTGGTGGTGGATAAAGCGTACCAGAAAAAAGGCTTGGGAGCATCTCTATTGTCAGAATTAGAAGAAAAGGCTGCAGAAGCAGGAGCAACTAGTATTACTTTATCCACCAAATCCTATCAGGCCAAGGATTTTTACCTCAAACAAGGTTATGAAATCTACGCTAGTCTAGCAGATGTCCCACAAAAGGGCATTACCAAATATCATTTTATTAAGAGATTAGGCTGAGCTTGTTTCAAATAGATGGAAGTCAATTGCCAAACACCATTAAAGTTTACAAAAAACGCTGGCTTTTACAATACTGATATTGCCTATTTCAACTATCATTTCTTTTCTTAGGAATCATTACAAAATGTGATATAATAAGGGTGAATTGGAAATAGGTAAACTATTTTCATCATTCTTTCAAAAAATATTATATTAAGAAATATGTAAAGACAGATTAGAAAGTGGGAAATCCCTATGTCCTCTTATGAAAAAGTCTCTCTTTCTGAGATCAATCAATCTATTGAGACTCCAAATAACAATCATTTTTGGCAAAATCTAAAAGCATTCTTAGGACCTGGTGCACTTGTGGCAGTTGGCTACATGGATCCAGGAAACTGGATCACCAGCGTGGTTGGTGGTGCCTCCTACAAGTACAGTCTTTTATTTGTTATTTTGATTTCATCCATCATTGCTATGCAGTTACAACAGATGGCTGGAAAGCTCGGTATCGTGACTAGGATGGACCTAGCGCAGGCAACAGCTCATCATGCTCCCAAGTGGCTTCGCTATAGTTTGTGGGTGATTTTAGAATTGGCTTTAATGGCGACAGACTTGGCTGAGGTTCTAGGTTCAGCGATTGCCTTAAATCTTTTGTTTAAAATACCGATTATGATTGCTATCCTTCTAACCGTTTTAGATGTATTTTTATTACTTTTATTGATGAAATTTGGTTTCAAAAAAATTGAAGCTATTGTTACGACCCTTATTTTAACCATATTAGCCATCTTTACCTATCTTGTGGCCTTATCCAATCCAAGTATCCAAGGGATTATTGGTGGTTATTTACCAACTTCAACTTTATTTGAAACACCGTTACCAGGTCATGAAAGTCAATTGACCTTGGCTCTAGGGATTGTAGGTGCGACAGTCATGCCCCATAATCTCTATCTTCATTCCTCTCTATCCCAGACAAGGAAAATAAATCACAAAGATAAGAAGGATGTTCGAAAAGCAGTGCGCTTTATGACCTGGGATTCAAATCTTCAGTTGTCTCTAGCCTTTATTGTAAATTCCTTGCTTCTCATTTTAGGTGCCTCCCTCTTTTTTGGTCATGCATCTGAAATTTCAGCTTTCTCCCAAATGTACAATGCTTTACAGGATTCGACGATAGCAGGAGCGATAGCTAGCTCAATTCTGTCAACTTTGTTTGCTTTAGCCCTCTTAGCAAGTGGCCAGAATTCGACCATTACAGGTACCTTGACAGGACAGATTGTCATGGAAGGTTTCTTACATCTAAGATTGCCTCAGTGGCTTATCCGTATCGGTACACGTATTTTTGCCTTGCTACCTGTGATTATAGTCGCCGTTTTGTTTGGGCATCAAGAAAAAACCTTGGATCAGTTATTGGTCTATTCACAGGTCTTTTTGTCAATTGCTCTTCCGTTTTCAATTTTCCCCTTGATTTATCTAACCTCTAAAAAGTCACTGATGGGAGAATTCACCAATGCCAAGTGGAACACAATCCTAGGTTACGCAGTTTCAATCATCTTGACCATTCTCAATATCAAGCTTCTTTTCGATATTTTTTAACCTCGTTTGAAATCAATCATAGTGTCAGCGTGAAGCTTGACAAAGAGAAAGTAGTAGTGGTTGGTTCATAAAAATAAGTACAAAAAAAGAACAGTTGAAATTGTTCTTTCAGATTGAAGACAAAATCCTTAGAACTACAAATTTCTAAGGGCTTTTCTTTGTGTAAAGTCGTATAATAGAGGTAAGAAAAGTTGTGAGGTGTTCCCTATGTTTCACAAAGAAAATCTAGACTACAACCGCAATCAAGTTGGTTTTTACACGCTAGATGAACTCGTTCCGCAAGCCCATTTTCTTCGTCAGGTTGAGCAAGTGATCAATTTTTCCTTCATCTATGACTTAGTCGCAGATACTTATTCTGAAGATAAAGGTCGTCCTAGTTTAGACCCTGTTATGCTAGTTAAAATCCCTCTCATCCAATGTTTCTACGGTATACGTTCCATGCGCCAAACTATCAGGGACATTGAGGTCAATCCCTCCTATCGCTGGTTTTTGGGTTTGAGTTTAAACGATAAGGTTTCTCATTTTACCACTTATGGCAAAAATTACAATCGTCGTTTTCAAGATAAGGAAGTAATCGAGGAATTTTTTCATTATGTCCTATCCATTGTATGGGGGCAAGGTTTGATTGACCCGACTGAGATTTTTATTGATGGGACTCATATCAAGGCCACAGCCAATAACCATAAATATACTCATCAAGTTCTAGACAAGCAAGCTAGGTTTATGAGTGAGCAACTGGAAGTTGAGATTGGCTTAGATCGGAAAAAGTACTGAAAAAAGTCTCTCGGGCCCGCAAAAGAAAGCGAGGCTGAACCGAAGAAGAAGAATTCTACTACAGACCCTGAAAGTGGTTGGTTTCACAAGGGGAGCATAAGGAAGTGTTCGCCTACAATGCCCAAGTAGGATGCGATAAGCATGGATGGGCACTAGCTTATAGTATCGATGCTGGCAATGTGCATGACAGTCAGGCTTTTCTTGCACTTTTTGAACAGTTGGAAAGGCTCCAATCTGACTACCTTATCGCCGACTCTGGCTACAAGACTCCAAGTATTGCAAAATTCCTCCTTGACCAAAATATTACACCTGTATTCCCTTATACTCGCCCTCGTGGAAAGAAAGGGAAACTTCGCCCTAAGGACTTTATCTATGATGACTACTATGACTGTTATCTTTGCCCTGAAAATCAAGTGTTAGCTTACTCTACAACAAATCGCGATGGCTATCGTGAGTATAAAAGTGATCCTAAGATTTGCGCAATTTGTCCTCTGTTATCCAGTTGCACAGAAAGTAAAAAGAAACAGAAAGTCGTTACTCGCCATATTTGGAGGGAGTATTTAGAGATTTGTGAGGAGATTCGGCATCAAAAGGGAAGCAAGGAACTTTACCAGAAACGTAAAGAAACGGTGGAGCGGCTTTTTGGCACGGCCAAAGAATACCACAATCTACGTTATACGAGAGAAGTAGGTAAGTCCAAAATGAAGGCAAAAGTTGGACTTACTTTGGCATGCCTGAATATCAAAAAATTGGTAAAAATGATGGCGGGGAAGCCTTTTTATTTTTCGCTGAAAACTATTTTGATAAAGATTCCAGCCTATTTTGAGAATAGTAGCGCTGAAGATATAAAAAGACAAACACTCAAACGATGTTTGTCTTCAATCTGAGCTTTGCCCAAGTGGCAAAGCTATTTTTTAGTTGTCTTCGTCTGGTGTAAGCACCATCGGAATAATAATTGGTTCGCGCTCAGTATTTTCATAAAGGAAAGGACGAAGGGCGTTGACGATAGCACCATTGACAGACTGGATATTGGCATCTTTATTTTTGAGGGCAATGCGGATAGCATTGAAAAGAAGACGCTGACTTTGGCGAATCAAATCACCAGACTCACGCATGTAGATGAAGCCACGGCTGAGAATATCTGGGCCTGCTAGAATCATTTGTGATTCAAAGTCGACTGTTGCGACAGCAAGTACCACACCGTCTTCAGATAGGTCTTTACGGTCGCGCAGGACTGCAGCACCGATTTCACCAATGCGGTTTCCATCAACATAGATATCTTGGGCATTGAAGCTACCAGCTATGCGGGCAGAATCAGCTGTCAGAGCCAGCACATCGCCATTGCTCATGATGAAGATATTATCCTTTGGAACTCCAGTATCAACGGCTAGACCTGCATGAACTTTCTGCATACGGTATTCACCGTGGACTGGCATGAAATATTTAGGCTTGATTAAGCGGAGCATGAGTTTCTGCTCTTGCTGGCCACCGTGTCCAGAGGTATGGATATTGTTAATCTTACCATGAATCACTTCTACACCAGCCTCAGAAATAATATTGATCAGCTTGTTAACACTGGTCGTATTACCAGGGATAGGGCTAGATGAGAAGATGACTGTATCTCCAGGCTGTAGCTGAACCTGGCGGTGAGTGCCGTTAGCAATACGTGACAAGGCTGCCATAGGCTCACCCTGACTTCCGGTACACATAATCAGGACTTCGCTAGCAGGGTAGTCTTTGATAGCATTTGGCTCAATGAAGGTATCTTTAGGAACCTTGATATAGCCTAATTCAATCCCGTTAACAATCGCTTTTTCCATAGATCGACCGAAGACCGCAATCTTGCGTCCAGCCTTTACCGCAGCTTCTGCAGCTTGTTGAAGACGGAAGATATTTGAGGCAAAGGAGGCAAAGATGATACGTCCATGAATACCTTCGATAATCTTCATGATTGATTGGCCAACCACTTTTTCAGAATTAGTAAAAGTAGGAACTTCAGCATTGGTCGAGTCAGATAGTAGGCAGAGAACGCCTTCCTCGCCTAGAGCTGCCATACGGTGCAGGTCAGCTGGTTCACCAACTGGAGTAAAGTCAAACTTAAAGTCACCAGTACAGACAATCTTACCTTGAGGAGTATGGATCACAATTCCTAAAGGCTCAGGGATAGAGTGGGTCGTACGGAAGAAAGTTGCTTTAAGGTTTTTAAATTTCAGTTCAGTGTTTTGGTTGATTTCGTAGAGTTTGGCATCGCGTAAAAGTCCGTGCTCTTCCAATTTGCCACGAATAAGGGCTAGTGCCAGAGGTCCAGCATAAATAGGTACATTAGCCTGTTTAAGCAAGAATGGGATACCACCGATGTGGTCTTCGTGACCGTGAGTAATAAGAACACCTTTGACACGGTCGATATTCTCTACAATATAGGAGTAATCGGGGATGACATAGTCAATCCCGAGAAGATCGTCTTCTGGAAATTTGATACCTGCATCAACGATAATAATCTCGTCTTGATATTCGATTCCGTAGGTGTTTTTACCAATTTCTCCTAGACCACCAATGGCAAAAACGCCAACTTCTTTTGGTTTTAAAGTATAGGACATGGTTTAAAACTCCGTTACTTGAAAAGTGCCTGACTCTTTTTCGTATTCTAAGTGTTTGTCAGACAAGAGTTCGATAAATTCAATGTTGTAATCAGTATTTTCTTCAACCAGTTTACGGGCTTTAATGCGTCCCTCGAGTTCGTTATTTGCTTCAACTTCCAAGTAAAGAGAGCGAGTGTTTTCACGACGTGGGCTACGGTCTTTTGTTTCTTGATAAAAAACTTTGTAAATCATTCTATTTCCTTTCATTTCACGATTAATCTACAACAAACATGCAGCCAAGTTATCAGCTGTCTTTTTATATTTAGTTTTCTGGGTAATAGATTAATCTTGGTTCGTTACAATTATAACAATTATATCATAAAATGCGTTATTAGTAAAAGTTAGAAATCCAAAAAGAAGAGGAAGCCGTTTTCATTTTTCCCTTATACCTAAAGGGGAAAGAAGTTGGAAAATCCCTCTCTTTCTAGTATAATATAAGGCAGACAATCGAGTAAGGAAAAGATAAGAATGAAATTATTAGCTTTTGATACTTCTAATCAAGCACTGTCTCTAGCTATTTTAGAAGATGAGCATCTGTTGGCTCAGACAACGCTCAATATCAAGAAAAATCATAGCATCACCCTTATGCCGGCTATTGATTTTCTCATGAATAGTTTGGACATGAAACCGAAGGATTTGGATCGTATCGTAGTAGCTCAGGGACCGGGCAGCTACACAGGTCTGAGAATTGCGGTGGCGACAGCCAAGACTTTGGCGCATACCCTCAAAATTGAGCTGGTCGGTGTGTCTAGTCTGCTGGCTTTAGTCCCAGAGCAGGTGGAAGGCTTGGTCATTCCCATCATGGATGCCCGTCGCAATAATGTCTATGCTGGCTTTTACCAGTCTGGTCAGGCTGTAAGGCCGGAAGCTCATCTACCTTTGGCAGAGGTATTGGAAATGGCTGGCACTGCTGACCAGCCAGTCACCTTTGTCGGAGAGACAGCAACCTTTGCGGAGCAGATCAAAGATGCCCTTCCTCAGGCTGCCATTCAGTCAACTTTGCCAGATGCCGCAACTATTGGTCGTCTCGGTTTAGACCTGCAAGCCCAGTCCATTCATGATTTTGTCCCTAATTATCTTAAGCGGGTAGAAGCCGAGGAAAATTGGCTTAAGACCCATCAGGAATCCAGCGATTCTTACATTCAGCGCCTATGATTGAGATAAGAAAATGGGGCTACAGCTCAGATGATGACGTGGCTGCTCTTGCAGAAAAGCTGGAACAGCTCTTACTTGCAGTCTATGAGGTCAGTCCTTGGACGGCGAACCAAGTGGCAGAGGTTCTGCGTTCGGATGTGAACAGCTGTGCGCTAGCAGAAGATAGGAGTCAGCTTGTTGGTTTTTTAGTCTGGCAGGAGACAGATTTTGAAGCAGAAGTCCTGCAGATTGCTGTATTGCCTAGCTATCAGGGGCAGAAAATCGCGACAGCCTTGTTTGACTTTTTGCCAGCTGACAAAGAGATTTTCCTTGAAGTGAGGGAGTCCAACAAGCCAGCTATGCTATTTTACAAAAAAGAAAAATTTGAAGAAATCGCACGGCGGAAGGCCTACTACCATGCGCCGGTGGAAGATGCGATTGTCATGAAAAGAGAGATCCATGAAAGATAGATATATTTTAGCTTTTGAGACGTCTTGTGACGAGACCAGTGTGGCGGTTCTGAAGAATGAGACTGAGCTTTTGAGCAATGTTATTGCCAGTCAGATTGAGAGCCACAAGCGTTTTGGCGGAGTGGTACCTGAAGTAGCCAGCCGCCACCATGTGGAGGTCATTACGGTTTGTATAGAGGAGGCATTGGCAGAAGCAGGTATTAGTGAGGAGCAAGTCACAGCTGTGGCCGTCACCTACGGTCCTGGTCTGGTCGGGGCGCTTCTGGTCGGCTTGGCAGCGGCCAAGTCCTTTGCCTGGGCTCATGATATTCCCTTGATTCCAGTCAATCATATGGCTGGGCATCTGATGGCAGCCCAGAGCGTGGAACCCTTAGAGTTTCCCTTGCTGGCTCTCTTGGTCAGCGGCGGTCATACTGAGCTGGTCTATGTCAGTCAGGCTGGTGACTATAAGATTGTGGGGGAAACTCGCGATGATGCGGTCGGTGAAGCCTATGATAAGGTCGGTCGGGTCATGGGCCTGACCTATCCAGCAGGCCGGGAGATTGATCAGCTGGCTCATCAAGGACGGGATATGTATGATTTTCCGCGGGCCATGATCAAGGAAGACAATCTGGAATTTTCTTTTTCTGGTCTCAAGTCGGCCTTTATCAACCTGCACCACAATGCCCAGCAAAAAGGAGAGGTTTTGTCTAATCAAGACTTGTCTGCTAGCTTTCAGGCAGCGGTTATGGATATTCTCATGGCCAAGACTAAGAAAGCCCTGGAAAAATATCCAGTCAAGACTCTAGTTGTGGCGGGCGGTGTTGCGGCTAATCAAGGCTTGAGAGAACGCTTGGCAGCTGAGATTCAGGATGTTAAGGTGATTATTCCGCCTCTTCGCCTTTGCGGTGACAATGCTGGTATGATTGCTTATGCTAGTGTCAGCGAGTGGAATAAGAAGAATTTTGCCGGTTTGGATCTGAATGCTAAGCCGAGTCTGGCTTTTGAAACGATGGAGTAAAGGAGAAGAATGCGCGGACAGACATTTAAACAAGGGGCACAAGCGGCAGTGCCAACGGCTCTGGGCTATATTGGAATTGGTCTAGCTTGTGGCATCATGGCGGCACCTCATATGAATCCCTTGGAGATGGGGCTGATGAGTATTCTGGTTTATGCCGGCAGTGCCCAGTTTGCTATGATTGGTTTATTTGCCCAGCAGGCGCCGGTCTTGGCTATCGCACTGACTGTTTTTCTTATTAATATTCGACATCTTTTACTCTGTCTGCATGCGTCAACTTTTTTTCGGAAGTCTAGCTTGATGCAGAATATTGTCATTGGGTCTTTTTTGACAGATGAATCTTATGGAGTTTTGATGGGGGAGCAGGTGCATACAAAAGAGATTGCTGCTAGCTGGATGATGGGGAACAATTTCATGAGTTATGCTTCTTGGATTGTGGGAACTGTTTTTGGGACAGCCCTCGGCGCCCTTCTGCCCAATCCTGAGAGCTTTGGCCTGGACTTTGCCCTAGTCTCCATGTTTATCGGTATTTTCTCTTCTCAGTTTACAATCATGCTGCGACGGGTCAAGATAAAGAAGCTCTTTTTGGTTTTGAGCGTGGTGGGACTTGCCTACTTGCTCCTGACCATGCTGCTTCAAAATTCGCTGGCGGTGCTTTTTGCAACCTTGCTAGGCTGTACGGTGGGGGTGATTTTGGATGATAAGTAAGTATATTTTACTGGCCATTCTTTTGTCAGCCCTGGTCACTTGGATTCCGCGGGTTTTACCCTTTATCCTAGTCAAGTACAAGGGGCTTCCGCCTATGGCAGAGCGTTTCCTCAAATATCTGCCTGTTTCCATTATCTTTGCTCTTATCCTGTCCAGTGTCACCAATGCTAAAACAGGTCAGCTGCCAAGTTTTAAATGGCTGGATTTGCTGGCGATTTTTCCAACAACTTACATAGCATTTAAGTATAAAAACTTAATTTTGACAGTGGTTTGTGGCGTGATTTTAGTTGCTCTAATACGCTTAGTAGTTCAAATGATCTAATAACTTCTAAATCTTTCTATCTCAGGTAGAGAGATTTTTCATTATTAGAAATGTCAGAAAATTTCATAATAGTGGTATAATGGTGTTGTTAGACTAAGGAGGTGGATTATGGCAGAAGCAGGTCATAAATTTTTAGCAAAATTAGGAAAGAAACGTCTTCGTCCTGGAGGTAAGCTTGCAACCGACTGGTTGATAGAGCAAGGGCAATTTTCTAGCGATAAAAAGGTTTTAGAAGTCGCCTGTAATATGGGAACTACAACGATTGAATTAGCAAAAAAATATGGCTGCCAGATTACTGCAGTTGATTTGGATAAGGCTGCGCTGGCTCAGGCGCAACTTAATGGAGAAAAGGCTGGCGTTGGAGAGCTCGTCACATTTGAGCAGGCTAATGCTATGAAGCTGCCTTATGATGACAATTCGTTTGATATCGTTATCAATGAAGCCATGCTGACCATGCAGACGGATAAGGGGAAGGCCAAATGTATGGATGAGTACTACCGGGTGCTGAAGCCAGGCGGAGTGCTCCTCACACACGATGTCATGCTTAAGCAAAGAGATGAGAATGTCCGGGAAGAGCTGTCACGTGCGATTAACGTCAATGTTGGCCCATTGACAGAAGGCTCTTGGATTCAGCTGGCACGTTCTCATGCTTTTGACCGTGTAGACACCTTTGTCGGCGAATTGACCTTGATGAGCCTTCGAGGGATGATATATGACGAAGGACTAGGCGGCACTCTGAAAATTTGCTTCAATGCCCTCAAGAAAGAAAACTACGGCCAATTTATGAAGATGTTTAAGATGTTCCAAAAGAATCAAGAAAAACTGGGCTTTATTGCTATGGTTTCTCACAAATAGGAAATCAATCCTCTTGTTTTATTGATTTAGGGAAGATTTGACAAAATACTTTAGTGATGATTTTGTTTTCTCCTTTTTAAGTAGGTTCAATCACTTTATCTTCCCTTGCTTTTACATAGCCTATGGAATAGGATACTTGAACTCATTCGCTGTTGATAAAGTGTTTATAGATTTTACCTAGTTTGGCCATTTTTACAAAAGGTTTTATATAAGTAAAGATTTTAAACCAATTCCAAAAATAACTTGATTTTTTTGAATAAAAAGAACTATAATAAATTCAGAACGTAGAAAAGAGGTAATCATGATGGTGAAATCATTGTCGAAACTCCTTTATGCATCTTTATTTCTAGCTTTGTCATTTATTTTAGTAGCATGCAGTTCGCCAAAAGATAGCGCAACAAAGAGTTCATCCAGTGATAAGGTCAGCAAATCGAGTAAGTCTAGTGAGTCTAGTAAGAGCAGTTCCAAGGAGTCATCAACTTCATCCAGCCAAACTTCAGTCTCTTCTAGCGAGGAAGCTTCAAAATCTAGCCAAACTAGTTCATCCGGTTCTAGCACTAAGGAAACTCCAACAGCGGACTCCCTTGTTCCATCAGAATTGGTTGGTGTCTGGAAAGGAAGAAGCCCTCAAGCTGAGGAGATTACAATGACTGTTGGCGCTGATGGATCTATTTTGACTCAGGCTAACTTTAGCAGTTATGGGCAAAAGAGCGATGTGAAGGCTGTTGCAAGAGCAATTAAAATCAATCAAAACCTCTATCGATGGGAGTTGGTTTCAGGAGAATATAGTGCCTTGACTCCTGGTATAACGGGTCTTGGTGGTACAGGGAAAGCTGAGCCAGGCTTTACTTTAGAAAATGGTAAATTCACACCTGTCATGTTTACTGGTCCTGCTGATCAACCTCTTGATTATTCAAATTACTATGCTTTTGAATTTTCTTTAACTAAAAACTAAGCTATGAAACTCCCTTGTAATCTAAGTGGGGAGTTTTTTTAACAACACTTGACTCTACCCTAAGGTTAGGGATTATACTATAGTAGCAAGGAGGTCTTTCATGTATCATGTTAAAGAAGCTGCACAGCTTTCAGGTGTTTCAGTCAAAACTCTACATCACTACGACAAAATCGGGCTTTTAGTACCTGCTAAGTCAGAAAATGGCTACCGAACATACAGTCAAGCCGATTTAGAGAGGTTGCAAGTTATTCTTTACTACAAGTATCTGGGTTTTTCTTTGGAGAAAATAGCAGAGCTCTTGAGTCAGGACGATCAGGCCCTATTGCCACATCTGGTAAGGCAGTTGGATTGTCTTGAGCAAGAAAGAGACCGCTTGGATACTTTGATTTCGACCTTGCAAAAAACAATTCAAGCTCAAAAAGGAGAAAGAAAAATGACAATGAAAGAAAAATTCGCAGGCTTTACCTACGAAGACAATCACAAATATCATCAAGAAGCTGTCGAAGAATACGGTCAAGAAGTTATGGCGGAAGCTCTGACTCGTCAAAATGGAAGGGAAGAAGAATCTACTGAAGCCTTCAATCAAGTTTTTCAAAGTCTGGCAGAGAATATGCGACAAGGCTTGCCAGTTGAAGCGTCAGAAAATCAAGAGCAGGCAGGGCGTCTTTTACAAGCCATTCGTACTTATGGCTTTGACTGCTCGCTACAAGTCTTTGGTCATATCGGTAAAGGCTATGTCTATAACCCAGAGTTTAAGGAAAACATAGACAAATTTGGAGTTGGCACAGCTCAGTATACGTCAGATGTGATTGCCGCTTATGTGCGGACAAGTGAAGAATAAAAACTGGCGAGGATTTTCCTCGACCAGTTTTTTAATCTGTTAAATATTTTACCTATCACTCATAATGCAAGCTCCCTGCCACCCAGCCGGTGCAGAGGGCAGAGGTAATGTTGAAGCCGCCCGTGTGGGCATTGATGTCTAAGACCTCTCCAGCGAAGTGGAGGCCGGGAACCAGTTTGCTTTCTAGGGTTTTAGGATTGATTTCTTTGAGGCTGACACCGCCCTTGGTTACAAAGGACTTGGCCAGGGACATTTTGCCAGTGACAGGGATTGCTAGTTCCTTGATTTGCTTGATGAGAGTTTCTTTTTCACTGAGATTGAGTTGTTTGACTTTATCGGGAAAGGGCTGGGCAAAAAATTCTGCCATTCGTTCGGGTAGGAGGATTTTCAGGCAGTTCTTCAGTGATTTTTCCCGATGTTCTTCTAAAAAGTCTGTCAAATCCTGCTGACTCATCTGAGGAAGGACATCCAGATAGATAGTTTCGCCACCCTTGACAAAGCTAGACAAGCGCAGGGCTGCCGGACCTGATAGGCCAAAGTGGGTAAAGAGCAGGTCGTGAGTAATGACATGCTTACCATAGCTTAGGGTCACATCGTCCAGCGAAATCCCCTGAAGCGCTTTGTGAGGAAAGTCAGTCAGAAGGGGACTTTCAGCAGCCTCTAGGTCAGTTACTGTGTGCTTGAAGTGTCGGGCAATATCGTGGCCGAAGCCTGTCGAGCCTGTTGAAGGGTAGGATTTGCCACCAGTGGTCACAATTAATTTCTGGCAGGTCCAAGTCTGGTCGCTGGATCTGACAGTGAAAAGATCATCAGTTTTTTTGACAGAGACGATTTCGGTATTGGTGATGACAGTGCCACCCAGCTCTGCAATTTTCTTTTCCAAAGCTTCGATAATGGTGCGGGACTTGTCTGTTGCTGGGAAAACACGTCCGTGGTCTTCAACCTTGAGTTTGACACCATTTTCTGTGAAAAAGTTGATGATATCATGGTTGTCAAACTGGGAAAAGACACTGTAAAGAAAGCGTCCGTTGCCTGGAATACCAGCCAGGAGGTCATCCAAATCTCCATTATTGGTCACATTGCAGCGACCACCACCTGTACCAGCTAGTTTCTTACCCAGGCGTTTGTTTTTCTCGAGGAGCAGGGCCTTCTGTCCGTAGAAAGAACTGGAAATGGCAGCCATCATGCCAGCCGGTCCTCCGCCGATGATGATTGTGTCAAAATGGTTCATTTATGTCATCCTTTCAGAGATAAGTTTGGCCAAGATTTAATTGTGAATGTTTCTTAGGAAATATTGTCCACTAATGAGCAGTTAAATGATCGTTTTAAGCTTGTTGTAGTCATTCATTTTCAAAGTAATCTAATCTGTCTCATTGTATCATAAAATGGCGAAAAATAGATAGGAGTTAAGCTTAGAAAATATTGGGAAATTTGACAGGGAAGCCTTGATATGATAAGATTTAGGTATCTATATCTAGAAAAAGTATTTGAGGAAATTATGGCAATTGAAAAGACAGTCAGCGAGTTAGCTGAGATTCTCGGAGTTAGTCGCCAAGCGATTAACAATCGTGTCAAAGCTCTCCCAGAAGAAGATACAACAAAAAATGAAAAAGGAGTAACGGTTGTTACTCGCAGTGGATTAATTAAACTGGAAGAGATATACAAGAAGACCATTTTTGAGGATGAACCAGTTAGCGAAGACGTCAAACAGCGCGAACTGATGGAAATTTTGGTAGACGAGAAAAATGCAGAGATTCTCCGTCTATACGATCAACTCAAGTCAAAAGATGAGCAATTAAAACGCAAAGACGAACAACTTCGGATTAAGGACGTTCAGATTGCGGAGAAGGACAAGCAACTAGATCAGCAGCAACAGCTGACAGCCAAGGCTATGAGTGAGCGCGAAACGTTACTGTTAGAGTTGGACGAAGCAAAAGAGCAGGTCCAACAGCAGGAAAACAAAGGATTCTGGGCGCGTTTATTTGGAAAGTAAGAAAAATCTCAGTTGAAAAACTGAGATTTATTGTTTTAAAAAAGAAGGAATGAAGATGAAACCGCAAAAGTTAGGCTTCAAACGGCTCTACCGAAATTTAGATAAGATTTTGCTACTCTTTTTCATGGTTTTTATGGCCATGGAATTTGCCTGGATTCCTTTTACATCTTGGGCGGCTGAATCATTGCTCAAGCAGACAGGCTACGAATTCTTATCTTATAACAACGCCGTAAGTATTTTCACAGCAAATTGGCTTGTGACTGCCCAGTTTCTAGGCCTATTTTTGGTCAATTTATTAGTCGCTTATTTCCAAACAGGCATTATCTTCATGGGCGTACGCAACTTGTTAGATAAGGAAGAGCGATCCCATTGGGGCTTTATTAAAGCGACGTTGAGAGACAGTTGGATCATGCTACTGAGAGCTAGACCAGGAAAGGTCCTCTTTATTGTGTGTTATATGGGGATTCTTTTTCCATTTTTCCGACAGATTTTAAAAATATACTACCTCAATAAGATTTTAATTCCAGAGTTTATACAGGAATATCTGAGCAATCAATACTACTTGGGCTGGGCGATAGGGATTCTAGCAATAATCCTGTTTTTGTTGGCGGTGCGCTTTATGTTTGCCATCCCCAAAATCTTTTTAGAAAGAATCTCTGTTAGAGAAGCCATCCGATTTAGCCTAGATAAGACCAGAAAACGGCTCATTTTCTATTCATGGCACTTATCTTGGATTGTTTTCAAAAGTTTGTTTATCTACGCCTTCTTTGTCATTGGTATTGTCTTTCTTCAAAAATATGCGGATAATCAGTCTAATGCAATTAGTCTTGGTGTCGGAGTCTTCAATTTTGTAGTCATGAAGCTGGCTTATTATTTCATGCTGAGCTACTTTTTAATCAAGTTTCTATCTTTCTTGACTGATAAGTCACTGGCAGACTATCCTCGAAAAAAGGGGAATCCTTGGTTACGGGCTTTGATACTTCTATCGTCGTGCTTGATTTTTGGATTAGAAGGCTATGTTTATCTGCAATTTCCCCTAGAAACCATTCCTCTGACCATCTCTCACCGGGGAGTTTCAAATGGAAATGGGGTACAAAATACAATTGAGTCTCTAGAAAAAACAGCTTTACTCAAGCCAGACTATATCGAAATGGATGTCCAGGAGACGAAGGATGGCCAGTTCGTCATGATGCATGATGCCACCTTAAAAGACCTAGCAGGGGTAGATAAACATCCTCAGGAATTGACGCTAGTAGAGTTAACAGCTCTAGATATTTCGGAAAATGGCCATCGAACTAAGATTTCAAGTTTTGATGCTTATTTGAAAAGAGCCAATCAATTGGGACAGCGCCTTTTGATTGAAATTAAAACTAGTAAATTTGACTCTTCAGATATGATGGAGCGTTTCTTGAAGAAATATGCAGCTAATATCAAAATATATGGGCATCAAATGCAGTCGCTAGATTATCAAGTAATCGATAAGATACTGGATTATGATAAGGATATACCAGCCTTCTTCATTTTACCTTATAATACCATTTTCCCTCGAACCAAGGCATCTGGCTATACCATGGAATATTCGACCCTAGATGAGAACTTTGTCAATAAGCTATGGAGTTCAGACAAACTACTCTATACTTGGACCATTAATACAGAAGATGCCGTAGCTAAGTCCTTTAGACTAGGGGTGGATGGGATTATCACAGACGATGTTGAATACATTCAAAGCTCGATTAAAGAGCTGAGGGATAATCCTAAATATTCAACCTTATTAGAAAATAAAGCAGCTGACCTTTTGAACTTTCCAGGAAGCTAATAGAAAACCCTCACTCTCTAATCAGAGCGAGGGTTTTGTGATTAAAATGGTAGTTTACCTGCAAAGGCACCCATTTTCTTTTTGGTTGCTTCGTCGATTTGCTCCAGTGCATGGTTAAGCGCTTGGACAGTCATATCAGACAAGGTTTCAAGATCCTCTGGATCAACAACAGCAGTTTGGAAGTCGATTTTTACAACTTTCTTATCGCCAGTCAAAGTTGCTGTCACTAAGTCTTGAGCAGATTTGCCTACAAACTCAGTAGCTGCCAATTCTGCTTGGCTTTGTTCCATTTGCTTTTGAAGCTTTTGCGCTTGCTTCATCATTGATTGCATGTTCATCATAAGATTTTTATAATTCCTTTCCTATTTGAGGATTAACATTTGGTAATCTACACTCTTCAAATTATATCATTTTTTAAAAAAGTGGCAAGAATCTGCTTCAACATTTAGAGAATCACTTCAAAGCAATGTTGACGAAAAAGTTGAGATTATGATAGAATATTTAAAAATTTGGATATAGGAGAAATCTCTTAATGAAAAAACACAAATGGAGCCTTTTGTTGCTTAGTCTTTTGATTCCTCTCTTTCTTTTAGCTGGATGCAACAGCAAACAAAATCTTAAAGGAAAGTGGAATGTTCAGGATTCTAACCATGAGTATACTACTGTAACCTTTACTGACAAGAAGGTCAGTGTGAATGGACAAGAAGCAGAGTATAAGCAGGTAGAGGTTGGATTTAAAAATAATGTTCAATATATCGTGATTGAAATGGAAGGGAAGAAATATTCAATTATTTTCCCTGATGCAGACAAAAACATTGCTGTTCTCTTACAGCCAACTTCAGAGGATAACTATCTCGAAGGAACCATGATTTTGGCAATGAATCGTAAGGAAAAACCGAACTACGATAAGTACGCAAAAAATTATATCCGAGAAAAATAAAAGCACATCTTGTGCTTTTATTTTTTTATTTGTCAAGATTTCTTGTGAGGCAGACTTAAGCTAGAATGCTCCATATCAACACTTAGTTGATAGTCTGTCTTGTCGCGGACAGTGTGCTCAAAATCAGTAGTGTAGAGGACGAGACGCAGTTGGTCACCTTTTTTCAGTTTGTAGATTGTTGGCTGAAGTTCAAAGGATAGTTCCATCCATTGATTAGGGATTACTTCTTCAACAGTTAAGAGGTCAGTCCTATTTTGCAGGTTGAGGAAGCCCTTTGTGATGACGCGGTGTGGAGTGTCCGTAAAAGGAAGTTCCATCAGATTGTCCAGCATATAGTAGCGACCGTTATCCATCACTCGTGGTTCCAAGGGGCTTGGGATTGGGGTCAGGCGTTTGGCAGGGCCATAGTCCAAAAGCTGGGCGGAGATGAGCCCTTTGTTGGTGCTAGATTTGAGGCGGAGATTGAGCTTTGTAGGCCCGTTGATAAAGAGATCTTGTTCCAGAGTCCAATCAAGGGTGATCTGCTGGGTTTTGCCTTCAAATAGCTCATTTTTGAAAACTTGATAACTCTTGGCAAAGCGATTGTAGTCTTCGTCTGAATAACGATTTTGGATTTCTTGAGAGCCTTTACCAAGATCGAAATGAGAGTAGTCTTCTTGATTTCCAAAATCATCTAGGCTCATCCAGTTTTGCGCCTGGCTGTTGTCCTGCCAGATGACTGGTGGCAAGTCAAAGTCGGATGAATGTTCTAGTAATTTTTTGGATAAAAGAGCGTTCATGCTTTCACGAAAGTCAATAGACTGCCAGTTGTTGATATAAACATGAGCACCGTTATGGAAGAAGAGGTGCTTTTTGATGTGAGCTGGCAGAGCATGGAACATATTATAGACGTGGAGAGGTTTGACATTCCAGTCTTGAGAACCATGAGTGAAGACAACTTCAGCCTTGACCTTATCTGCATGAATCAAGTAGTTGCGGTCGTGCCAAAATTGATTGTAATCACCAGTTTCCCTTTCCAAGTCCTTTCTTTGTTGGTCAAGGTAGGCTTGGTAAGCTTGATTGTGACGAAGATATTCGCCAGCTAGGAGATTACGTGAATAGGTCAGTTCAGTTAGTGATTCAAAGTCTTCCCCTGGATAGCCACCAGGGCTAGTGACAAGTCCGTTTTCACGGTAGTAGTTGTACCAGGATGAAATACCAGCTTCGGCAATGATGACTTCTAACCCGTCTACCCCCGTTGTTGCTAAACCATTTGACATGGTTCCTAGGTAAGAAATTCCAGTTGTGGCAACTTTTCCATTAGACCAAGTTGCCTTGATTTCTCTTTGGCGACTGTGATCTGTGAAGGCGCGACAGCGACCGTTGAGCCAGTCGATGACATTTTTGTAGGCTTCAATCTGCTGATAATCTCCACTGGTCATCATCCCTTCTGAATCCTTGGTTCCAACACCAGATACGTAGAGATTGGCAAAGCCACGAGGAAGTAGGTAATCATTGAGGGTGTAACTGCCGATATGGCCCAGTTTTTCTTCAGCTGTCTCAACTAAAGTTGTCTGTCCTTGGGGTTCTACTGTTTGAATGCTAGATTCTTGGACAGTAATTGTTCTAGGGTTCTTGCAGGCTAAGTCTACGTTCATGTTGTGCAGAGCCTTATCGCTAGCTTTATCGTTGGTACCTTGATGGTAGGGACTGGCAGTCATGACTGCTGGAATTTTCCCTTCATAAGAAGGGCGGATGATACTAACCTTGACTAAATCCGGCTTGCCATCTCCATCTGTGTCCACACGGGATTCAACATAAACGACCTCGCGAATGGCCTCATGGCTACTGAAGGTTGCTAGGCTTTTTCCGTTGAAGAAGTGGTAGTCATTGCTCTCTGGAATGAATCCCTCACTGACAAGCTGGTCAATTAGAATATTCCCTAACTTGGTTCTAGTATTGAGCAGTTGATAAAGATTTTCGAGGATATTTCCATAAGTGATTGGGAAATGAATTTCCTTGCAGAAGGCTGTTACATCGTCAAAGTCTACGAAGGGAACAAAACCTAAGACCTGTAGGGCTACGGTATAGAAGACCTCTTCAGTCAGTTGCTGGTCTGATTGAAAGAAGGTTAACAGATCTGTTTGTCGGTCGGCTACCCAGCTAGAGAGAACATAGTTGACGTCCTGATAGCGAAAGAGAATTTTTTGCAGAAAGTGTTGAAGGTTTTCCTTAGGAGAATTAGTTGCTTGGATAGTGAATCCTAAACGAGCCAATTCGTCCAGCATAACTTCTTCACTTGCTTTTGTGTAACTATACTGGTTGTAACGCATGAGACGACTCCTTTTTTGTATTTATATAAAATTGACCTTTACATTCTCCATTATAACTGATACAATAAAGTTTGTCTAAAAATTTTATAAGGAGATTGAACACATGGATGTTACATGGATGGCGAAATACGTCACAGAATTTCTGGGTACGGCCATTTTGATTATTTTAGGAAACGGTGCTGTAGCTAACGTTGAATTGAAAGGCACTAAAGGTCATCAAAGCGGTTGGTTGGTAATCGCAGTTGGTTACGGAATGGGTGTTATGATTCCTGCTTTGATGTTTGGAAATGTTTCAGGAAACCATATTAATCCTGCCTTTACTTTGGGATTGGCTGTCAGTGGCTACTTTGAATGGGGACATGTTGCTCCTTACATTGCAGCTCAGATTTTGGGAGCTATCTTCGGTCAAGCTCTTGTGGTTGCGACTCACCGTCCTTACTACTTGCAAACAACAAATCCAAATGCAATTTTGGGAAGTTTCTCAACGATTTCAAGCATCGACCATGGAACACCTGAATCTCGCAAAGCAGCAACTATCAATGGTTTTGTAAATGAGTTTGTTGGTTCCTTCGTTCTTTTCTTTGCAGCAATTGCAATGACAAAGAATTATTTTGGAGCTGAGATTGTTAAATATGCAGCTACTCAGGGTATAGATGCTTCTTCTATCCAAGGTAAAGCACAAGTTGGTCACTACATTTTTAGTGGTTTGGCTGTATCACACTTGGCACTTGGCTTCCTTGTGATGGCTTTGGTTACTTCACTTGGTGGACCTACTGGTCCTGGATTGAACCCAGCTCGTGACTTGGGACCTCGTATTCTTCATGAAATCTTGCCTAAGTCTGTTCTTGGAGAGCACAAGGGTGATTCAAAATGGTGGTATTCTTGGGTACCAGTCGTGGCACCAATCCTTGCAGGTATCACCGCTGTTATGCTGTACAAATTTATCTATGGATAATTGAAAGGGCGCAAGCCCTTTTTTAGCAGACTCAGCTGACTTGAAGGCAGAGGGAAAGAAGTGATTTTGGTATATATTTCTGCCTTCTTATCTTTTCATAGTAGGCAAGAATAAGGGTACAGTCTGGAGGGAAGAAAATGAAGATTGTTCCATTTAAAATGGATCGATTAAGTGGACGGCGGACCTTGCTTTTCGGTCTCTTAGCCATTCTGCTGGGAATGATTGTTATCATAAATGGAGCAGGGTTTACAAAGCTGGCTCTGGACTTGCTCAGCCTCTATTTTTTTCTAGTAGGCTTATTTAATAGTATCCTCTACTTTTTTGCTGGTAAGAAAGATATTCCGCTGACATCTGAGATTTTACGAATCATCTTTGGCTTGCTTTTAGCAGGCTTGAATGAACTTGGTAACTTTTCGGTTAATGTTGTCATTATTATTTTAGGACTTTATCAGTTGGCGACAGCTGTGGTTTATGCCATTACTTATTACCTCTACCGTTGTGATCGGACTAAGGGAGGTTTTCGTTATTTATTTGATGCGGTTCTTCAGGGACTGGTAGCTCTAACAACCATTTTTTCGCCAGCTACAGATGGTCGTCAGCAATTTTTATTTTTAGGTATTTATTTGATTTTGCTGGGAATTTCCAATATGAGAGATGGGATTTTCTTTGACCTTGATAAAGAAAGAAAGGATTTACGCAGGCATTTTCGGGTTAATCTGCCCGTCATCATAGCGGCCTTTATTCCCTTTGAACAACTAGAACGCTTCAACCATTTTTTTCGTGGGACGAAGGAGCAGGAATTATCAAGTGTTTATCGGATCCTAAAAGGAGAACAGCAAGCTGATTTAGAAGTTCTTGTTCATACTTCTAAGGAAAACCTGTTTGGAGCGATTGGTCATGTCGATATTTGCTATAAGGGCAAAGTAATTTCTTATGGTAGTTATGATTCTTTTTCTCAGAAACTATTTGGTACCATTGGTGACGGGGTGCTATTTAAAGTGGATAAGGATGCTTATATCGATTTGTGTAAAAAAGAGAGTAAAAAGACCTTATTTGGCTATTCTCTGGCCTTAACTGATCAGGAAAGAGAGGCCGTTGAAAAGCGTCTGAGAGAAATCGATGAATTGCTAGAGCCATGGGAACCAAGTGATCAGGAACTCAATGGTAGCCCTACTTATGCTTATAAATTAAGGCATGAGCTAGGGGCGGAGCTTTATAAATTCAAGAGTAGCCGTTTTAAAAGCTATTTTATTCTTTCGACCAATTGTTGTTTGCTGGCGGACTCGATTGTTGGTCAGGCCGGGACTGCTATTTTGAATATAAGAGGGATTATAGCGCCTGGAACTTACCAAAATTACCTGCAGTATGAATTTGAATCTGCCAATGGTTTGGTTGTCGCCCACAATGTTTATTGTTGATTTACAAGTAGCAGGGAATGACCTGCTGCTTTTTGTTTCAGCTTGTGTTTGTTTTTTGAAAATTTTTATATAATTATTTGTCAAATAAGAGAAAATCCTCTAAAATAGAAGAGACTTGGAGGAATTTATGACACGAAATCATCAAACGATTAAGGCTGTACCAGTACTAAAAACGAACAATCGTCGTTTAAACTTAGAATTTTATTGTCAGACATTAGGGATGAAAAACCTGTTGGAAGAAGGCCCAGGTGTCAGTTTGGGAGATCAGACAAAGAGTGAAAGACTCGTGATTGAAGAGTCACCAGGTGCACGTTCTCGTAAGGTTGTCGGACCTAAAAAACTAGCTCAAATCACTATAAAGGTTGAAGAGCCAAAAGAAATTGAAGCCTTGCTAGGACAAGCACGTCCTGTTTTACAGGTCTACCAAGGTGAGAAGGGCTATGCTTTCAAGGCTGTTTCCCCAGAGGGAGATATTTTCTTAGTTCATGCTGAGGATGATTCTCAAACACTCCGTGCTCTAGAAAAGACTCCAGTATTTGAGACACAGGCTGAGTTCACTGGCTTAACACAATTTTATATTGAAAAAGTGATTCTCAATGTTCCAAATAAATCAGTAGCTCAAACTTATTATCAACCTTTTGGCGATACGCTACCAATTGAGTTTAAAGAGGAAGAAGGCCAAGATTTATTGGCTGCAAATGCAGCAACTTGGGACTTGTCTATGATTAAGTTTTCTCTGGAACGTTTTGATGTAGATCAATTGGCTGAGCTTCTTGAAGGACGTGATTTGTTCGTTCCTAAGTCTAAAAAGTTTCTTTTAGCGACAGATGATAGTCAGATTGACTTGTGGTTTGAACAAGCATGACAAAGCAAAAAATTTTTGAAAAAATTCAAGAGCAGATTCGTCAGGAAATCTATCCTGGGGCTAGCCTAGCCCTATATCAAGCTGGTCAGTGGCGGGAATTCTACTTTGGTCTGGCTGATCCACAAGAAAGAAAAGTCACTCAAGCGGGCTTGGTCTATGATCTGGCTAGCGTCAGCAAGGTGGTCGGAGTGGGGACTCTAGCAGCCTTTTTATATGAGCAGGGAAAGCTGGATCTGGATTTGCCCTTGCAACACTATTATCCGGACTTTCATCGAGAAGATGTGACTGTGCGCCAGCTCTTGACTCACACGTCAGGGCTTGATCCTTTCATTCCCAATCGTGATCAGCTGGCAGCTCCTGAGTTGAAAGCAGCGCTCAATCATTTGACGGTGCTTGAAGATAAGAACTTCCGCTATACGGATGTGAATTTTCTGCTCTTGGGCTTTATGTTGGAAGAGATCTACGGTCAGTCCTTGGATCAGATTTTTCAAAGTCAGATTTTCCAGCCTTGGGGTTTAACTGAGACAGGTTTTGGGCCAGTTCCAGGAGCTGTGCCGACCGTTCGCGGTGTCAAGGATGGTCAGGTTCATGATCCCAAGGCGCGTGTTCTAGGCATCCATGCTGGTAGTGCTGGCTTATTTTCAACTCTCAGGGATTTGGAAATATTTCTAGAGCATTATCTGCAGGATGACTTTGCGGCCAATCTGACCCAGAATTTTTCCAAGGAGCCTGGCAAAAGACGTAGCCTAGCCTGGAATCTGGAGGACGACTGGCTGGATCACACTGGCTACACGGGAACCTTTATCATGTATAATCGCAAGGAGCAAAAGGCAGTCATTTTCTTGTCCAACCGGACCTATGAAAAAGACGAGCGGGCTCAGTGGATCGTAGATCGCAACCAGCTGATGGACCTGATAAAAACGGAATTATAAGATACTCCGACTTCTAAGTTCGGAGTTTTATCATGTTCCTTGAATCCTAAAGATTTTTCTCGTAAAAATCGCTTTTTTTTTCAAAGTATATTAAAATAATAGTTAAAGAAATAAATATAGGGAAAGATCATGACAAAAGAAATTGGTGTTGGAAAAGCACACAGTAAAATTATTTTGATGGGGGAGCATTCGGTAGTCTATGGCTATCCAGCTATTTCCTTGCCACTCAACCATATCGAAGTAACCTGCCGGGTCTTTCCGTCTGAGCGGGCCTGGACCCTCTACGCTGAGGATACACTGTCTATGGCTGTTTTTGCCTGTCTAGAACATCTCGGTCGGCAAGGGGCTAAGATTCGCTGTCAGGTGGAGTCTATGGTTCCTGAAAAGAGAGGGATGGGCTCATCGGCTGCGGTTAGTATTGCAGCTATTCGGGCTGTTTTTGACTACTTTGAAGAAGAGCTGGATGACCAAACCCTGGAGATTCTAGCCAATCGGGCAGAGATGATTGCCCATATGAATCCCAGCGGCCTTGATGCCAAGACCTGCCTTAGTGACGTAGCTATCAAATTCATCCGCAACTTTGGTTTCAGTGAAATTGAATTGGATCTGGATACCTTTTTATTGATTGCAGATACAGGTATTCATGGTCATACTCGCGAAGCCATCCGTGCTGTAGAAAGTCAGGGTCAAAAGGCTCTGCCCTTGTTGCAGGAATTAGGCAATTTAACGAAAATCCTTGAGAAGGCTATTTCTATCAAGGACCTGATGACGATGGGACAAGCTATGACCAAGGCTCATGAGAAGCTAGCCAAGTTAGGAGTGTCTTGCCAGAAAGCGGATGAGCTAGTAGCGGCAGCTCTTGAAAACGGAGCTTTGGGAGCTAAAATGAGCGGCGGTGGTCTGGGCGGCTGTGTCATCGCTCTTGTAGGAGAAAGAAGCCAGGCCGAGGCTTTAGCCGCCTTATTGAGAGAGAAAGGGGCCATTAACACATGGATCGAAAGCCTGTAAGTGTCAAATCCTATGCCAATATTGCAATTGTTAAATATTGGGGAAAGAAAGATGCAGAAAAGATGATTCCGTCTACCAGTAGTATTTCTCTGACACTGGAAAATATGTATACCGAGACGCAGCTGAGTCCTTTACCGGACTCAGCGACTGGAGATGAGTTTTATATTGACGGTCAGCTGCAAAGCCCGGCAGAACATGCCAAAATCAGTAAGATTATTGACCGTTTCCGCTCTCCAGAAGATGGTTTTGTCCGCGTTGATACCAGCAATAATATGCCGACAGCAGCAGGTCTATCTTCCAGCTCCAGCGGTCTGTCTGCCCTAGTCAAGGCCTGCAATGCTTATTTTCAGACGGGCTATCAGACGCAAGAGCTGGCTCAGCTGGCCAAGTTTGCTTCAGGGTCGTCTGCTCGGTCTTTCTTTGGTCCGCTAGCGGCCTGGGATAAGGACAGTGGGGCCATTTATCCAGTCAAGACGGATTTGAAACTAGCCATGATTATGTTGGTTCTGCACGATGAGAAAAAGCCCATTTCCAGCCGTGACGGTATGGAGCTCTGTGCTAAAACTTCCACCATTTTCCCAGATTGGATTGCCCAGTCTGCTTTGGATTATCAGGCCATGCTAGGCTATTTGCAGGACAATGATTTTGCCAAGGTTGGTCAGCTGACAGAAGAAAATGCTCTTCGGATGCATGCTACAACAGAAAAGGCTTATCCGCCGTTTTCTTATCTGACAGAGGGGTCTTATCAAGCTATGGATGCTGTCAGAAAGCTGCGGGAGCAGGGCGAGCGTTGCTACTTTACCATGGACGCGGGGCCCAATGTCAAGGTCCTCTGCTTGGAGGAAGACCTAGACCATCTGGCTGCTATATTTGAGAAGGACTACCGACTTATCGTCTCCAAAACAAAGGACTTGTCAAATGAAAGCTAGTGCAAGAGTCCAAACCTGCGGTAAGCTCTATCTGGCGGGTGAATATGCAGTGCTAACGGCCGGTCAGCCAGCCATTATCAAGGCCATCCCAATCTATATGACGGGAGAAATCCAGGCAGCGCCTGACTATCGCTTGACATCAGATATGTTTGAACACAGCGCTAATCTAGAGCCAGACCCTGATTATGCCTTGATTCAGGATACGATAGCAGTTATGAACACTTATTTGCTTACCTTAGGCTACCAACTTCAGCCTTTTTCACTGAAGATTAGTGGCAAGATGGAAAGAGACGGTAAGAAGTTTGGGATTGGCTCCAGTGGTAGTGTGGTTATGCTGACTCTCAAGGCCATAGCAGCCCTTTATGAGCTGGACTTAGAGTCAGAGCTACTCTTTAAGCTGGCTTCTTACGTTCTCCTCAAGCACGGAGACAATGGCTCCATGGGAGATCTAGCCTGCATTGCTTATGAAGACCTGATTTACTACCGGTCTTTTGATAGAGAACTGATCCGTAAGCGTATGGGCAAAGTTGATTTACAGCAATTACTAGCAGAGGATTGGGGTTTTGAAATTCGTAGTATTAAGCCTCGCTTAGCCATGGATTTTCTAGTTGGCTGGACCAAGCAGCCGGCGATTTCTAAGGACTTGGTCAATCAGGTCAAGTCAGCTATTTCAGAGTCTTTTTTGACAGGCAGTAGGACGCAGGTTGATACTTTGGAGAAGGCTTTATTAGCAGGAGAGAAACTTGCTATTCAGTCTAGTTTGAAAAAGGCTAGCCAGCTATTAGAAAGGCTCAGCCCAGCTATTTATACAGACAGGCTGAAAGTCTTAAAAGAAGTGGCAGAGGGACTAAATTGTGTGGCTAAGAGCAGCGGTGCCGGTGGTGGCGACTGCGGGATTGCTCTCAGCTTTGATGCTGCATCTAGTAAGAAATTGATTCAAGCCTGGCAAGCAGCTGGCATTGAGCTATTATACAGAGAAAGGATGGGCCATGATGAGCCAGAATCGTAAGGACGACCATATCAAATACGCCTTAGAGCAGCGTCCGGGTTACAACAGTTTTGATGAAATGGAACTGGTTCACCGTTCTCTGCCCAAGTATGATTTGGCGGAGATTGACCTATCTACTCACTTTGCTGGTCGTGACTGGGACTTTCCTTTTTATATCAATGCCATGACTGGCGGCAGCCAAAAAGGCGGTCAAATCAATGAGAAACTGGCTCAAGTAGCTGAAAGTTGTGGCCTTCTTTTTGTGACTGGCTCTTACAGCGCAGCCTTGAAAAATCCTTCTGATTCTTCCTATCGGGTGGCGGCTGGTCGGCCTAATTTATTGCTGGCTACCAATATCGGCTTGGACAAGCCTTATCAAGCCGCCCAGCAGGCGATAGCTGATTTGCAACCCCTCTTTTTGCAGGTCCATGTCAATCTCATGCAGGAATTACTGATGCCAGAGGGTGAGCGGGAGTTTCGTTCTTGGCGCCAGCACTTGACGGATTATAGTCAGCGACTGGATCTTCCCCTAATTCTTAAAGAAGTTGGCTTTGGCATGGATCGCTCTACTGTCGAAGAAGCGCGCTCCTTGGGGATTCAGACTTTTGATATTTCTGGCCGTGGTGGTACTAGCTTTGCCTATATTGAAAATCAGCGGGGTGGCAATCGTGACTACCTCAATGATTGGGGACAATCTACTCTGCAGAGCCTGTTGGCTCTGCAGCCATTGCGCGATGAGGTCGAACTCTTGGCTAGTGGAGGTGTCCGCCATCCTTTGGATATGATCAAAGCCCTTGTCTTAGGAGCTAAGGCAGTTGGCCTCTCTCGTACCATGCTGGATTTGGTGGAAAATCACTCAGTGGAAGAGGTAATTGATATTGTAGAAGGCTGGAAATCGGATTTGCGCCTCATCATGTGTGCCCTGTCCTGCCGAAACTTGCAAGAACTAAAGAATGTACCCTATCTACTCTATGGGCGACTGAAAGAAGCTCAGGAACAGATTAAATAGCATAAAGACATACAAAAAAGGCCGTCAAGGCCTTTTTACTTGTCCTGTTTTCGTAAGTCAGCTAGTATTTCCTGAGCAGCAGCGAGGTTGAAAGTCTTCTTGGCTGTTAAGCGACGGACTACAGCAGCAATTTCTTCGTCCTGGGCTCCAGCTTGCAATGCTAAAGATTTGGCTTGCAATTTCATGTGTCCGGCTTGGATGCCAGTGCTGACCAGGGCTTTGAGGGCAGCGAAATTTTGCGCCAATCCAACCGATACGATGAGGGATGCCAATTCCTTAGCCTGAGGCTGCCCCAGCAAGTCAAAGCTAGCTGCCACTGCGGGATTGAGGCCGATGGAGCCTCCCTTAGTTGCAATGGGCATGGGCAGGGTCATCTGGCCATGAAGCTGGCGTTTGTCTGGGTCCGCAGTCCAAGTAGAGAGACCGCGGTAGCTTCCTTCTCGGCTGGCATAGGCATGAACGCCAGCTTCTATAGCCCTCCAGTCATTTCCAGTAGCTATCACCAAAGCATCAATACCATTAAAGATGCCTTTATTGTGGGTAGCTGCTCGGTAAGGGTCGACCTGGGCTAGCTTGCTAGCCAGCTGCATCTTATCCGCAAGAAGTTCCGCCTCAGCCTTATCCCGGCTGAGAAAGCGATAGTCGATGACACAGCGGACTGTTACGAGGCTATCTGTTGCATAGTTTGACAGGATAGCCATCAGACTTTTACCACCAGTCAGCTCTTCCAGAGGGAGAGTGAGAGCCTCTAGCATGGTGTTGAGCATATTGGCTCCCATAGCTTCCTGCGTATCCACAGATAGATAAAAAATGAGGAAGTCTTCCTTTTGTTCCAGCCAAAGATCTCTAGCACCACCACCACGAGCCACAATCGATGGATAGGCTTGGTTGGCCTGCTCCAGCAACTCTTTCTTTTTCCTGAGAACACCTTTGATGGCTTGGTCTGCATTATCAACCTGATAGAGGGCGATTTGCCCAATCATCTGGCGTTTGTGAACTTCAGTTTCAAATCCGCCTGAACGTTTGATAATCTTAGCGGCAAAGCTAGCCGCTGCTACCACAGATGGCTCTTCTGTCACAAATGGAACTTGATAGGTCTTACCATCCACCAGAAAGTCTGGCACCAGAGAGTAGGGTAGGGCTAGAGTTGCCAGCACATTTTCACTCATCTGGTTGGCTGTTTCCAAAGGCAAAGTCTGCTGACTGTTTAGCAGCTGCCAATGTTCATCTTGTAAAAGTTCCTTTTCTTTCAGCATCTGTAGCCGTTCAGCAGGAGTTTTTTTGGAAAATCCAGTCCAGTTTATTTTCATGATGATTTCTCAACTTTAATGTACTTACGCTGATGCTCTGCAATTTCCGCCAGAGCAAAGCTTTGTTCCTCATAGCCAGAGAAGCTGGCATTGCCCTCCGCATCCAGCTCGGCTTCTGCAAAAAAGATATGCTCGTATTCTTCAACAGAAAGAGCTTGACGCTGGTCTAGTTCCTCCAGACGTGTCCGTGACAGCTGTTTTTCATAGCCTGGAACTAAGGAAGCGCTGAAAATTTCTGCTACAGCACCACTGCCATAACTAAAGAGAGCAATTTTGTCACCGGCCTTAAGATTGTCTGAGTTTTCTAAGAGGGACAAAAGGCCTAGAAAAAGCGAACCTGTGTAAATATTTCCGACTTTTTGGCTATAGAGGATTGATTTTTCAAAGTTTTCCTTAAGCTGATCTTGTTGCTCTTGAGGCAGGCTTTTATCCATGATTTTATTGAGACCTTTAAGGGCAAGTTTTGGATAAGGAAGATGGAAGCAGTAGGCTGCAAAATCTTTGAGAGAAAGCTTGTGACGCTTTTGGTACTCGTCCCAAGTCGTTTTTAAACAATCCAAGTATTGTTGGGTAGAGTAGAGTCCATTTACATAAGGAGTTGTCGAGTAATTTGGACGCCAAAAATCCATAACGTCGCGAGTTTGTGCGACATTGTCTTCATTGAAAATTAAGATGCGAGGATCCTTGCTTATCAACATTGCAATAGCTCCCGCTCCCTGAGTTGGTTCACCAGGAGTATTAATACCATATTTGGCAATATCACTGGCAATAACGAGGACCTTGCTATCTGGATATTTTTCGATATGGAGTTTGGCGTAGTCAAGTGCAGCAGTAGCACCATAACAGGCTTCTTTAATCTCAAAACTCCGGGCAAAAGGCTGGATCGCCAAAAGGCCATGAATAAAAACGGCCGCTGCCTTACTCTGATCAATGCTTGACTCCGTAGCTACAATGACCATGTCAATCTTCTCTTTGTCTTCACTTGTCAAAATGGGATCTGCAGCTGCAGCTCCTAAGGTGATAATATCTTCTGTCAGAGGAGCAATGCTGAGTTCTTTAAGCAGGAGTCCCTTGCTTAGTTTTTCTGGATCGGTAGCACGGGCAGCTGCTAAATCGTTTAATTTCAAGACATAATTGGAGGTTGCAAATCCAATTTTATCAATTCCTATTTTCATATTAAAACCTCATATCTTGATATGATTATCAAGAGTATTTCAACATCTATTTTACCATAATTCAAAATAAAACTGATAAAAAAGCCCTGTCGAACAAAGACAGGGGACTTAAAACATCTTAGTGAAAAACCTATTTTTACTAAGATTTAATCAGAAACATCAAATTTGTTTAGCGTTTATAATTACTTTAATAATGAACGTGCTTTCTTTTTTGAATATACTTAAAAAGTTTTAACGCAACTGTACCACTGGCCATTCCAATCGAAATAACTAGGGCCAATATGACGACTAAGGTGGCATTAACCATGGCCTTACTATAATCACCAGTTACAAAGAATGCGGTTGTTCGATAGGAGAGGTAGCCAGGGACTAAGGGGGCCAGAATTGACAGGATGAATACAACTGCAGGAGTTTTATAAATAACACTCATAATTTGGCTACAGCAAGATCCGACGATAGCAGCTACAAAGGTGGCTACGATAACATTGGTCGGGCCTTTTAAAAGTAAATAAAGAAGCCAGATAGACATCCCCAGTAGGCCAGCTGGAATTAGCATTCTGCGTTGGACATTTAAGACGATAAGAAAAGTGATAATAGCCAACAAACTTGCAAGAGCTTGGAGGAAAAATGTTAGTATTGTCATAGTTCTATTTCATTAATACAAGGGCAACGGAAGTACCCGCACCAAGAGCTAGGGTAATGAGAAGAGATTCAAAAAGTTTACTCATTCCCGAGTTAATGTGGTTGGTCATGATGTCACGGACCGCATTAGTCAGGGCAATCCCAGGGACAAAAGGCATGACAGAGCCTGCTATAATCAAGTCTGCAGTTGAGTTAAAACCAGAGTAACGGGCCCAAGCCTGTGCTAACAAACCAAAAACAAAGGCACCTGCAAAGGCTGTAACAAAAGGAATTCGTACATACTTCTCAGCGTAAAGTGAAAAGGTAAAGCCAAAGAAGGTTGCCACAGCAGCGCCAAGTGCATCGTAAAAATTTCCTCCGAACATGATGGAAAAAAATGGGGCACTGAGCGTAGCTGCAATGGTCAATTGTTTCTTGTTGTAAGGCAGACGTTTGTTTTTGAGACGCAAGAGTTCATCGTAAGCCTCTTGCAAGTTTAATTGACCACTGGTCAACTGACGGGAGACTTGGTTGACATCACAGACCTTCTCAATATTATAATTTGAATGCACAATACGTTTCATACGAGAGAAATTCGTATTCTCGACTGAGAAGAAAATCGCTACTGGCATTGCTAGAGCATTGCAATCGATAATCCCCTGCGAATGAGCGATCCGAATCATGGTATCTTCAACTCGGTAGATTTCGGATCCACTTTGCAATAAGAGGGTGCCAGCTAGCATGATGACATCTACGGTTAGATTAAATTCTTTTGACTCTTCCATAATCTCTTTCCAAGTGTTTCTAAACTTTCTTCTATTATAGCAAAATTCAGAAGCTTCTTCATAAAAATTCCATGTAAAATCAAAAAAGAAGACTGGAAATAAACCAATCTTCCTTTATAGTTTAATTTAATGACTTATTAGCTCAAAGCATCATCCATTGAAAGAACTTCGTGGAATACACGTTGAGTCAATTCAGTTTTTTGCTCTGGAGTGAGGTACTTAGTATTTACACAGTAACCAGAAATACGAACGATAACGTCTTCACCAGACATAATCTTGTCGTAAACGTCCTTCAAGTCCATAACGTTCAAGTTAACGTGTTGTCCACCATTTTCAAAGTAACCATCAAGGATTGTTACCAAGTTGTCTACTTGTTCGTCATGAGTTTTACCAAGCGCACGAGGTGATACTTGAGTTGTCAATGAGATACCGTCAGCTGCGTAACTGAAGTCCAAGCTAGCAAGTGAGTTCAAGTTTTGCAACCAGCCACCTTTTGCTTTGTTAGATGGATTAGCACCTGGTGAGAAGAACTCAAGTTTAGACAAGTTCACAGTACCGTCTTCGTTGAGGTATACTCCTTTGTGGACTGGTGAGTTACCAGTTTGTTTAGAGTAAGCAACGTTAGATGTGATTGTCAAGAGTGATACTGTAGCTTCAGCGTTCTTGTAAAGTTTATGGCTACGCAAACGAGTTGTGTAAGCTTCAACCAACCATTCAGCCAATTCATTTGAACGAGGATCATCTTCACCCCAACGTGGGTATTCACCGATTGTTTCGTAATCGTAGATGTATCCATTTTCGTCACGGATTGGTTTAACTGTAGCGTACTTGATAGCTGACAATGTATCAACAGTGTTAGCAAATCCACAGATACCAAATCCCATGTTCGCACGTTGGTGAGTAGGCAAGAAGGCCATTTGAACAGCTTCGTAGTTATACTTGTCAGTCATGTAGTGGATGATGTTCAAAGCATCTACGTAAGTGTCAGTCAACCAGTCAAGTGATTTTTCAAAGTTCGCTTTAACTGATTCAAATTCAAGAACTTCGTCGCGGATAGGCTCGATGTCAAATACTTTGTAGTCTTTATGCACATCGTCGTAACCACCGTTGAGACCTGTAAGAAGAGCTTTCAGAACGTTTACACGAGCACCGAAGTACTGGATGTTGTGGCGTTGTTCTTCATTTTCTGGGTCAAGTGGAGATACACAACATGAGATACAGCTCATTTCACCATATCCGTCTTTAGCCATTGTTGTCACACCTTCGTATTGGATAGAAGAGTGTTTGTGGCTCATGTGCATACAGTAGCGACGGAAGTTGTAAGGTAATTTGTCAGTCCAAAGAACTGTCAAGTTTGGTTCAGGTGAGTTACCGATGTTGTCAAGTGTATTCAAGAAACGGTAGTCCATCTTAGTAACACGGTGACGACCATCGTTACCCATACCTGCCATAGAAGTAGTGATGAAGGTTGGGTCACCAGAATAGAGTTGGTCGTAAGCTTTTGTACGAGCAAATTTAACAGTACGAAGTTTTAAAACGAAGTCATCGATAAATTCTTGGATTTCGCTTTCAGTGTAAGTGCCACGAGCAAGGTCACGTTCTGCAAAGACGTCAAGAACGATTGGTACACGTCCAAGAGAAGTTGCGGCACCGTTGATAACACGGCAAACTGCCATGAAGGCGATGTTTGTCCATTGGATAGCTTCTTTAGTATCGAAAGCAGGACGGCGAACATCAACTCCGTAAAGATCACCTAATTTAACAACTTCACCAAGTGCTTGGTATTGCAAGTTGATTTCTTCGCGAAGACGAATTGTTTCTTCGTCGATTTCTGTCAAAGCATTCCAGTCGTTTACTTTTTCAGCCATCAAGTAGTCAGCTCCATAAAGAGCAAGACGAGCATAAACTCCGATGATACGTCCACGAGAGTATGCATCTGGAAGACCAGTAACTGTGTGAGCGTGGCGAGCACGACGAATGTTTGAAGTGTAAGCACGGAAGATACCATCGTTAACTGTTGTCACGTACTTAGTAAAGATTTCGTGAACAGCTGGATCTGGTTCATAACCATTTTCCTTCAAAGTTGTTTCAGCCATACGGATACCACCTTTTGGCATGAAGTTTAATTTGAAGAGTTCGTCGTTTTGGATACCATAGATTAGTTCGTTATCTTTGTCGATGTAGCCAGCTGGGATACCTGCAATAGAAGCTGGACGAGTGTCCATTGGGAAACGAGTTGCTTCATAGTGAGCCTTTGTCTCTTCAACAATCTTTTTAATATGAAGAGAACGTTCAGTTGGACCTGCTAAGAAGCTTTCATCACCATCGTAAGGAGTGTAGTTAGCCTGAACAAAGCGTGAAATACTTGCTTTTTCTTTCCAATCTTCACCTTTGAAGCCTTCCCAAGCCTTGTCAAAAATATCTTGTGCTTCGACAACAGTTTTAACAACCATGTTAAATTCCTCTTTTTCTTTCTAGTAACAAGCATCTGTTACATTTGTATAGTTAAAGTATAACACAGAGTAATCGTTTACACAAAGTGTTTTCGGGATATGTAAGCCTTTTCTTTTATAATACAGTTATCTAAAATTCTAAAAAGTGTACTATATAGATGGATGAGAGAAATTTCTCAGCAAATAGTTGGGCAAAAATGAGAAAAAGGTTATACTAGAATTGGAAAACAAGAATAAGAGGCGACTAGAATGTTGATTTTTCCATTAATTAATGACACATCAAGAAAAATCATTCATATTGACATGGATGCCTTTTTTGCTGCTGTCGAAGTCAGGGATAATCCTAAGCTAAAGGGACATCCGGTCATCATCGGTAGCGATCCTCGTTTGACAGGTGGTCGTGGCGTCGTCTCTACTTGTAACTATGAAGCACGAAAGTTTGGCGTCCATTCTGCTATGAGCTCCAAGGAAGCATACGAACGATGTCCACAAGGGATTTTTATTTCGGGAAATTACGAAAAATATCAGACGGTCGGTTTGCAGATCCGAGAGATTTTCAAACGTTATACGGACTTGATTGAGCCAATGAGCATCGACGAGGCTTATCTGGATGTAACGGAAAACAAGCTTGGGATTAAATCTGCAGTCAAAATAGCCAAGCTGATTCAGCACGATATCTGGAATGAGCTGCAACTGACGGCTTCGGCAGGTGTTTCTTATAATAAGTTTCTGGCCAAGATTGCCAGTGACTATGAGAAGCCTCATGGCCTGACTGTCATTCTACCCGAAGAGGCTGAGGCCTTTCTGGCGCCTATGGACATTGCCAAGTTTCATGGAGTTGGTAAGAAGAGCGTTGAAAAACTGCATGAAATGGGCGTTTATACTGGTGCAGATCTGCTTAAGATACCAGAAATGACCCTGATTGATAAGTTTGGTCGCTTTGGTTTTGACCTCTACCGGAAAGCGCGTGGCATCAGCAATAGCCCGGTCAAGTCCAATCGCATTCGTAAGTCAATCGGGAAGGAGCGGACCTATGCCAAACTACTCTATAGTGAGGAGGACATCAAGAAGGAGCTGACCTTGCTGGCTCAGAAGGTAGAAAATAGCCTGACTAAGCATGATAAGAAAGGACGAACCATCGTTCTGAAAATCCGCTATGCCGATTTCTCCACCTTGACTAAAAGGAAAAGTTTGAATCTAGCCACTCAAGACAAGGAGCAAATCGAGCGAACGGCTCATGAGATTTACGATAGCTTGGAAGAGCAACCACGAGGTATTCGTCTGCTAGGTTTGACAGTAACGGGGTTTGAATAAAGATAAAGGCTTGGTTCATTACCAGGCTTTTTTATATATTGTTTTTAGTATGAGAGAGTTGCTTGTGTCGAGTTTCTAAGTTGGCTGATGATTTTCATTGAGCAAAAATAATCTTTTTTGAAAAAATACTGGACAAAGTTTTCTGTATCTGTTATACTGAGTTTATAAAATAAAAACCGTCCGGTCGGTTTTTAAAAAGAAAGGAGCAGAAATGAAGAAATCTGTAGTAGAAAAAACAAGCGAGCACATTCTCAAGTTGAATCAGGAGCTGGATCGGCAGCGGGAAGGTCAGAAAGAGTTTTTGCAGCAGCAGGCAGAAAAACGTAAGGTGTGGCTAGAAAAGATAACACAGGATGAGAATCTCATACGCTATTCTAAGTGGGGAGTCAAAGCTGGATATGCTGTCCTTGCTGGTGGCTTGCTGACTTCTGTCTTTAGCCCTTGGCGAGGACTGGGTATTATGGCAGTAGGCAGTCTGAGCCTTGCCTCCAATCTCTGGCAAATTCGGCGATTGCAAAATAAAGAAAGGAGCAAGTAGCAGAGCAATGGTTTGTCTTAAGCATCAGAGTCAGGACAACTTAGAAACTAAAAGCAGCAGGCAGTAGCTAGACGGTGCTGACATAGCTTTTAGCATTATTTAGTCTATCTTTGCTTTTTATTTTAGGCAAGGACTAAAAGACTACGTTTTCTATTTGGCGCAGGTCTTTATTTTTTATAATAAAACAAACCGAATGGTCGGATTTTAAAAATCTGCGTTTCAAAACAGGCAATCATCTGAAAAACTGAAAGTAAAGGATGCCTTTGTCCAGTTTTCGGATGACTTTTCACTATTCTACATTTGATAAGGAGTTATCGTATGAACAAACAAACACATGTAGAGCCAGAACCCAAGCATATTTGGCCTTTCTTAGCTTGGACCTTTGGTATTAGCTGGGGATCCTGGCTGATTCTGTATATTTTAGCCGCCCTGAAGCTGACCAGCGGGGCTGAGCCTTTGGGCTTTGCTTTCCTTCTCATCGGTGGCTTCGGACCGTCCTTGGGAACTTTTATCAGCCTCAAAATTTCTCATCCTAAGAAGATGCTGGACTTTATCTTTTCTCATGCTAAGGGTTGGTGGATTTATATGCTGGCCTTCTGTCTGGTTCGGGTTTTGACCCTTTTTATCGCCAATCCAGCCCTGCCACCTCTGAATGCCGTTCTGATGTTTCCTCTGGGCTGGACCTTTGTCACCTTTGCTGGGGGAGGGAATGAAGAACTGGGCTGGCGGGGCCTCCTGCAGCCGGCTCTGGAGAAAAAATTCTCCTTCCCTCTGGCAACTGTCATCACGGCTCTGGTCTGGGTGGCCTGGCATCTGCCCCTCTGGCTGATTCCGGGAACGAGTCAAAGTCAGGTTTCTTTGCCCTTCTATCTCTCCTTTGGTATCTTGCTCAGTTTCTGTCTGGCGGTTCTCTACAAGCAGACGGCCTCTGTCTTTGCCTGCATGGTCTTTCACGGCTGCATTAACTTTGCTCAGGCGACGATTGTCGGCAGTGCTACAAATGGCGGAAGGTATCTCAGCTTCCAGGCTGCTAATCTGGTCATGACCGCACTGCTGGTCGGCTGGTGGTATTGGAAGGGCAACCGGAAAGGGGCTGAGAAAGATGCAAGCTAAAAATCTTGGCAATCGCTCTTCTGCCAAAGAAAAAGGAGTTATCGTATGAACACACAAACACATGTTGGGCCAGAACCCAAGCATATTTGGCCTTACTTAGCTTGGACCTTTTGTATTAGCTGGGGATCCTGGCTGGCTTCGGCTTTCCTGAGGATTCCTATTATTTCCCAGGTCCTAACCATCGCTGGTGTTTTTGGCCCGGCCATTGGAGCCAAACTGGTCTTAGGAAAATCGTTCAAGGAGCTCTTGGCTTCTATCGGATCGGCCCGAAAAAGGACTTGGGTCCTTCTCTTGATTTTGACAATTCTTTATACCCTTTCCATAGTCTTTTGGAGCCCGCTCCTGCCTGGTTTTAGCCCCCTCAGGATTGCTCTGCTTTTTCTCATGACGACTCTTCTGACAGGAGGCAATGAAGAGATTGGCTGGCAGGGCTTCCTGCAGCCAAGTCTGGAGAAGATCCTGCCCTTCCCTTTGGCAACTGTAACAACTGGGTTAATCTGGGCTGTCTGGCATCTGCCCCTCTTCTTTACCCCCGGTAGCAGTCAGGTAGGGACTTCTTTTCTAGTCTTTACTGCCGCCTGCCTGCTCGCCCGTTTCTGGCTGGCGGCTCTTTACAAGGTCAGTCAGTCCATCCTTTACTGTGTTCTTTTCCACGGGGCCATCAATACCATTGGTGAAGGCATCTTTGTAGGCAAGGGAACGGAAAATCCGCTCTTTTTCCTAGGTTATATCTTGATGGCGGCTTACAGTATCTATCTTTGGTATCAAAGGGATCAGCAAGACAAGGCTTAAAGATATTTTTATGATTTTGTATTTCCCTGGCTTTTTTGATAGAATAAAGCTATATTAGAAACAAAGGGGAACAGAATGGCGCAGCGAAAAGACAAATCCCAGGCCATGAGAGAAAAAATTTTAAATACAGCAACCCAGCTCTTTATCCAAAAGGGGTCCGAAAAGACCAGTATGCAGGATATTGCTCAGACGGCAGGCATCTCCAAGGGGGCTATCTATCATCATTTCAAGTCAAAAGATGAGATTGTCCTGGCGGTGATGAGGAGCCGGCAGGAGCTGATGGAAGAAGAGATGAAGCAGTGGCTCAAGGCTACGGAAAATCTGACCGGCAGGGAGCAGCTGCAAACCATCCTCAAGTCCAATCTGGAAAGTCAGACAGCCCGGGCCATAGACGGCATTGTGGATGAGTACGAGCAGGATGCAGGTTTTATTTTGACCATGATGCGGGACAATCTGCGGATAGGCGCCCCTCTGGTCAGCGATATTATCAAAAAAGGCATGGCAGATGGGTCTATCCAGACTCAGTATCCGGACCAGGCTGCGGAAGTCTTTCTGCTGTTGGTGAACTTCTGGATGAATGAGACCGTTTTGGAAAGCGATCCTGAAAAAATGCCAGAACGCTTCCACTTTCTGCAGTTTATGATGACCTCGGTCGGCATGGATATCTTTAATGATGAGCTCATGCAGCTCTTTAGCCAGAAAAATAAGCATTAAAAAAGGCGATAGGACAGAACTAAAAAATTTAATTCTGTCCTAGCCTTTTTATTTATGTGCTGAATATACTGTGGATATCTTCCTCGGTCAGGCCGATTAGGGGGTCGATTTTCAGAGAAAAGTTTTGAAAAGCAGGCTGAGCGTCTCCGCTTTATGCTGGAATCCATTGGCATTGATATTCTTAGTGATGAGCTGATGGAGCAGACTTTGACATACTTAAAACGAAGCTAAGCGATGATTGGTACACCGAATTTTCCAAATACAATTGTAGAAAGTTAATATAAAGATGACAGCAAACGGTCCTCTTTATAATTCAATATTTGGAAATTTTTCACTTATATAATGGTCCACCTGAGTTAAGGCTAGCTCTGTCTTAGAAGCGCTAGCTCGTTTCATAGGTAGTTTATCTTCCTTGCCATTGGTGTGTACAATACAAAGTTGATTTTTTCTAATGATTGGAATAAATAAAAAGCTGGTTGTGAACTTGGAATGATAGATTTTCTTTGCATCCTCTAAATTGCTGATTTTAAATGTCGAGTGATAGCTTACCAGATGATTCTTATACAAAAAGATTCGGATATCTGCTTCATTTTGGCCACCCAAGATTTGGATTTGTTCCAGTGAACCATGGAGTTCAGGGTAAAGATTGTAAAACTCTTTTAATTCTTTTTGACTGAATAGATAGCTCTTCACCCCTTTCAGAAAGAAGGGCATCCCAAGGAAGAAGAATAGAAAGAAGACAATTTGACCTCTATACCGTATGGAATCAGTATCTTCTAAGGTAATGTAGTAATCAAGTTGAGCAGATTTTTCATCATCAGAAAGTTTGGAAGCCATCATTTCCGAGTAATTCTTGATATTAGAAGAATTGTTGACGTTTGCTATCAGCCATTTGGGATTCTCTTTTAAGTCTTGAGTATTCCTGAGGTCATCGATTAAATCATAAAAATCTGAATCATCAGCGTGTAGTCCAATCTTGCTTTCCTTGCCACTTTCATCCTTATAGGTTACGGTATAAAAGAAGGTTGAGTAATCTTTTCCTTTTAATTCTGCTTCAGGTCCAGAAACATCCGTAATTTGTATGGCATAGTCTCCTGTATTAGTGACTTTTGAGGGTAGGGTTTCTCCTTTATCTCTTAAAGATTTTGTAGTGACATTCCTATAAGATAGAAGGGATATCAGTCCAAGGATAAGGAAGACAGAACCAAAGAATAGTCTGGTAAGCAGTCTGGGATATGGGTTGTATTTCATTATAACTCCTTTAAAAGTAAGATTTCCTAACTATAAATAGTAACTAGCGGTGCAAACTATTTTTTAAAAATATCTTTAATATCCTCTTCTCTAATTCCAATCATGGGATCAATACTGAGGTAGTTATCAAGAGTAAGGATAAAACCATCTTCAAGAATTGGATCGTCTGTGTCAGAATTAGTGGTGACAACTTCAGCAGGCTCTTCTCTTTCTAAAAGATCAGAAAAACGAGGAATAAGATAAGTTTTGCGGGCAGTACCGGTGTTTTTGACGGCATAGTCAAAGGCTACTTTTTCCCCAAGTAAGATCAACTTGCTCTTGGCCCGGGTAATGGCTGTGTAGACCAGATTGCGCTGGAGCATGCGGTGGCTGCTGCGGGTGATAGGCAGGATGACCACGGGAAACTCGCTGCCCTGAGACTTGTGAATACTCATGGCATAGGCCAGGCGGATCTTGTACCACTCGCTACGTTGATAGACGATTTCATTTCCATCGAAGTTGATGGTAAGTTCATCTTGCTTAGAGTCGGTGTATTTGCCAGGCAAGAGGTCGGTGATATAGCCCAGATCGCCGTTAAAGACATTGCTTTCAGCATCGTTGACCAGATGAATGACCTTGTCCCCTTGCCGGTATTGGCAGTCTGGCGCTTCAAAGACCAGTTGGTCTTTTTCTGATGGATTTATTAAATCTTGCATGAGTTGGTTGATCTGGTCGATTCCTGCGGGTCCTCGGTACATAGGAGCCAGGACTTGGACGTCCTGGGCAGGGATACCACTGCGAATGGCGGCGGCTACGATTTTCTTAATCATATCAGGGATATACTCGCCAGACGCTTCGAAATAGGATCGATCCGCCTTTTTTTCAGTAAAATCAGCCGGCAGAAGTCCTTGCTGGATTTGACTGGCCAGGGTAACGATTGTTGAATCTTCTCCTTGCCGGTAGATTTTTGTTAGTTTGGTTTGGGGTAGGAGAGGTATTTTTAAAAGATCGGCCAGAACCTGACCGGGACTGACAGACGGAAGCTGGTCAGCATCCCCCACAATGAGGATCTTACTGTTGGAAGAAATATTGCTGAGCAGTTGATTGGCCAGCCAAGTATCGACCATAGAGAACTCGTCTACAATGATGAAATCAGCATCCAAATAGTCATCTAAATGACTGGTATCATCATCTCCAGTCATCCCCAGATGCCGGTGAATAGTAGCACTGGGCAGTCCAGTCAATTCATTCATTCGTCTGGCAGCTCGTCCAGTCGGAGCAGCAAGCAGAATAGGTAATTCCTGTTTCTTAGCTAAATCTAGCTTGTGAAGAGTGGCATAAGTAGCAATAATGCCGTTGATAACAGTTGTTTTACCAGTTCCTGGCCCACCCGTCAAAATAAACACCTTATGATTAATGGCATCGCAGATGGCCTTCTTTTGAATATGGTCATAGCAGATTCCTAAATCTTGCTCGACTTGTTCGATGATACTTTCGAGTTTTGGAGTATCAAAAGTTTCTTGTTTGCCTTTTTCTAAAATCCGAATCAGATTGCTACGGATACCTTCCTCGGCGAAATAAAGACTGTTTTCAAATATTTTTGTCTCAACGTTTTGGATCTTATCTTCTTCGATAAGGTGGGCCAATTCATCCGCTACCAAGGAAGGATCAAGTTCAACCTGACGGGCATTCTCCAGCAAATCAATGGTGTGGGATAGCAAGTCACGTGCTTCTATATAAGTATCACCTGTCTCCATAGATTGGCTGAAAAGGGTATGAACAAGCCCAGCCCGGAAACGCTCTGGAGCATCGCTTTCAATACCAAGTTGCTGGGCCAACTGGTCAGCTATTTTGAAACCAATACCTTGAATGTCTTCAACCAGTTGATAAGGATATTTTTGGACAATTTCCAGCGTTTCTTCTTTATAGGTATCTTGAATCTGCAAGGCTAATTTATTAGGAATGCCATATTCAGCGAGTTTAGAGAGCAACATCTCTGTGCCGTAATTTTGTCTAAGTTTGCTGACGAAGGCTTCCCGATTGACTGCAGAAAGGCCGTTAATAGTTACGAGTCGGCTAGGATCAGCCAAGATCTGGTCAATCGTATTATCGCCATAGAGGTCTATTATCTTTTGGGCGGTCTTAACACCGATTCCTTTAAAATGATCGCTAGCAAAATACTTGACCAGGCCCTTACTAGTTGGCTTTGCTCTTTCGTAGCGAGTTACTTTTAGCTGTTCCCCGTATTTGGGATGTTGAACAAGAGTTCCCCAAAAAGTATAGTCTTGTCCTTCCATGATATCGGCCATGGTTCCGGTCACGATAATCTCAAAATCATCAAATTCTGCATCTGTGTCTTCGATATCCAGCAACAAAATTCGAAAGAAATTGTTGGGATTTTCAAAAATTATGCGTTCGACGGTTCCTGAAAAATAGAATTCCATATCTCTCATCCTAGAAAAAAAGGCAGACAAGCCAATGAAACCTGCTGTCCTGCCCTTTTTATTTCTTGATTCTTATTTGCTTAACAAATGGTACTTAGAAGATACCAATCTTATTGAGTGGCCAGAAGCGTAATTTCGCTTCTCCTTCAATTTGACTGGCCTTGAAGTTTCCAACTTCCCGGCTATCTCGTGATACGAGTCGGTCGTCTCCTAGAAGGAAATAGTGTCCCTTAGGAACTTCGACAGTGAATGTTGAGTTACCTAGAGAGTCCTGAGTGAAAGAGTTGGCTTGTTCAGCGATTTGCTGGAACATCTTCCGGTAAGAATAAGTCGACTGCAATTTGTCCTTTTTAAATTTAGAAATATATTCTTTTAAGTAAGGCTCATCAGTTTTCTTACCATTGATATAGAGTTGGTCGTTTTCATATTTGATGGTATCACCAGGCATACCAATCACTCGTTTGACAATTCGTTTCTCGTTCCCATTTTCATCTGTTTCCTTAGCAACAACGATATCAAAACGGTCGATGGGTAGATAGCGGACTTCGAGTAGATACTCTCCATCGGCAAGGGTCGGGTCCATTGAGTGGCCACTTACCAAAAATGGGGACCAGAGGAAGAGGCGGGTGAGGAGCAAAATAGCCATGAAGAGGATGAAAAATCCCCATTCTTTCATAAATTTTCTAAAACCAGACATAACTTACCTTTCTAGTAATTGTTTTGCTTTTTGAGTATTTTTAAAATGTAGCTTGGCGCTTGTTTCAAGACCGGCCATACCATAAGCCTTCAAAATCTGACTGGCCACTTGATCACTTTTAGCTCCTGCTCCGCTTGGTAATTGGTAGCCTAATTCCTGGCTCAGAATCTCTAGATTCTCCAAGAAAAGGTCGCGGGCTATAATGGAACTGACAGCCACAGCTAAGTATTTTCCTTCAGCTTTTTCTTCTAAATGAATCGCCTGACTAACCTGATTTCGCTCTTGCTTGACATGACGCTGGTAATTGGTGCTGCTAGTGAAGGCATCAATTACGATTTGATCAGGTTTTATTCCTTTTTCTAACAAGAGATAGATGGCTTGGTTGTGAAGGGCAACCTTGACTGAGACAGCATTGTAACCTGAAGCAATGACTTGGTTGTACTTCTTGGGTGACAAGAGCAGGGCTTGGTGGTTAATTTTTTCTTTTAGGATAGGGGCTAACTGGCGAATTTTTTGATCCGTCAGGGTTTTAGAATCTCCAACTCCTAATTTTCTGAGAAAATCTTCCTGTTCTTTAGTGACAAATGAAGCCACAACAGCTAAACCACCAAAATAGGAACCATTACCGACCTCATCCGTTCCTATCATAGCTTGGTAGGTGATTTTCTGAGGAGGTTGAGTGAGATTTGCTGTCTCTTTGAAAAAAAGAGCATATTTACCTGCCTCTTCTCCCTGAAGAAGTAATTTACCAGAAGTATAGACGCTGGCTGTTGCTTGCTCCAAACGGAAAAAATAACGGATATAAGGATTTTTACTAGAGCTGAGATATTTTTTATATTGCTTAAGAAATGCTTGAATCTCCTGCTCACTCGGTGTTAAGGTGAATTGTCCCATGCCTTCTATTTTAACATAAAAAAGAGTAAAGTTGAAAAAAAGATTGACGGACTTTTTATCTTCAAGTATATTTTAGAAAAGCAGGATAGAGGGGTGGCCCTGACCTGACAAAAGGCTTGATATTTGGTATAATATAACGAGGTGATTTTATGGCAAATTTGAATCGATATAAGTTTACATTTGGAAAGAAGACCATGACTTTGACAACAGGGTTTGATAATCTGTTTATGGAGGAAGTCGAAAAGGTCGCGACAGAAAAATACCAAGCAATCAAGGAAAGAATGCCCCAAGCGGATGATGAAACCTTGGCTATTTTGCTTGCCATTAACAGTCTGTCGACTCAGTTAAATCGTGAAATTGAATTTGATGACAAGGAAAGAGAATTAGAAAGTTTGCGTCGAAAAGCCCTAACTGAAATAAAAGAAAAATCTTTGCAAACAGAGGGGCCTTTATGATTATTTCACTACTAATTTTACTAATTCTAGCGTGGAGCTTCTATATTGGCTACTCTAGAGGGATTGTTCTTCAGGCTTATTATTTGCTATCAGCTATTGTAGCCTTTTTTATCGCTAGTCAATCTTACCAAGGTTTAGCACGCTTTTTAAGTTTGTGGGTCCCCTATTCGAGTGCGACAGAAGGAGCAACAACGTATTATTTTCCTAACAATCAGCTCTTTCATTTAGATAAAGTCTTCTACGCTGGCCTAGCTTTTTTCATCATTTACACCTTTGTTTATGCGATTGGTCGCTTCATCGGGATTTTTATCCATTTAGTACCTAAAGGGAATACGGATTCTCGTTGGTATAATGTTGCAAGCGGTGTAATTGCTGTTCTCATTTCCTTATTTGCCATTGAAATGTTCCTAACGATTTTCGCTACTGTACCACTAGCTTTTATTCAAGATCGCTTAAATCACAGTGGTTTAGCAAGCTTTATTATTAACCATACCCCAATCACATCTAGTCTCCTGAAGTATTTTTGGGTTACCAAGATGATTGGATAAAAGGACTCAGTTGGCCTACTAGCTGGGTTCTTTTTCACTAGAAAAAGATATTATCATGAATACAAAAATATTAGAAACCTTAGAATTTAATAAAATAAAAGACTTGTTCCAAGGCTTTTTGCAAACGGAGCAGGGAAAGTTGGAATTACAAGTTTTACAGCCGACCACAAAAAAAGAGGCAATTGAGAGAGCCTTTTTAGAAGTTGCAGATATGGAGCAGATTTTAGTAGAAGATCCGCATTTTCATTTGGCAGCAACCAAGGATATCACTGCTATTAGCAAGCGTTTGGAGCTTGATGGTGATCTGAATATCGAGGAATTGCTTGTTTTAAAAAAGGTTTTGCGCGTTTCGCATGACTTGGTTACTTTTTATAATGATTTAGAAAATGTTCGACTTCAAGAATTGAACCGTGTTTTTGAAAATCTAGTCGATTTCCCTGCTATTCAAGGGAGTCTGTTAGCTGTCAACGACGGGGGCTTTATTGAAAGTTTTGCCAGTGAGGATCTGGGGCGAATCCGTCGTAAGATCCAAGAGAATGAAAGCAAGGTACGAGATCTTTTGCAAGAAATTCTCAAAAACAAGGGAGACATGCTGGCAGATCAAGTGATAGCCAGCCGGAATGGCCGCAATGTGCTGCCGGTTAAAAACACCTATCGAAATCGGATTCCAGGAGTGGTGCATGACATTTCTGCCAGTGGAACGACCATTTATATCGAGCCTAGGGCAGTGGTTAACCTCAATGAGGAAATTTCCAACTACAAGGCGGACGAGCGCTACGAACTCTTGCGAATTTTGCAAGAACTATCTGCTATGATTCGCCCTCATGCAACTGAAATTGCCAACAATGCTTGGATTATCGGTCATCTTGACTTGGTGATGGCCAAATTGGCCTTTATGAGAGAACGAGGAGCAGTAGTGCCAGCCTTATCCGAGACACAAGCCATTCAGTTGCTACAGGTTCGTCATCCCCTGATTGAAAATGCAGTAGCTAATGACCTGCATTTCGGACAAGACTTGACAGAGATTGTCATTACTGGGCCAAATACCGGTGGTAAGACCATCATGTTGAAGACCTTGGGGCTAGCTCAGATCATGGCTCAGTCAGGTCTGCCGATTTTGGCGGACAAGGGGAGTCGCGTTGGGATTTTCAGTCAGATTTTTGCAGACATTGGGGATGAGCAGTCCATTGAGCAGAGCCTGTCGACTTTCTCCAGCCACATGACCAATATCGTCTCTATTTTAGAGCAGGTTGATAGCGAGAGTCTGGTTCTGCTGGATGAGCTGGGAGCTGGGACTGATCCTCAGGAGGGAGCGGCTCTGGCTATTGCTATCTTGGAAGATTTGCGGCTAAGACAGATTAAAACCATGGCGACGACCCACTATCCTGAGCTCAAAGCCTATGGGATTGAGACGGACTGGGTGGAAAATGCCAGCATGGAATTTGATACTGATAGTTTGCGACCGACCTATCGCTTTATGCAGGGAGTGCCTGGTCGTTCCAATGCCTTTGAAATCGCTCGCCGCTTAGGCTTGTCTGAACTTATCGTTAGCCATGCCCAAGAGCAGACCAACACAGACAGCGATGTCAATCGGATTATTGAGCGCCTGGAAGAGCAGACGCTGGAAAGTCGCAAGCGCTTGGATAATATCCGCGAGGTGGAGCAGGAAAATCTCAAATTTAACCGAGCCCTCAAAAAACTTTACAATGAGTTTAACCGAGAAAAAGAAACCGAACTCAATAAGGCACGCTTGGAAGCTCAGGAAATCGTTGATTTGGCTCTATCAGAGAGTGAGAGCATTCTCCAAAATCTCCATGCTAAGTCCAGTCTCAAACCTCATGAGATTATCGAAGCCAAGTCTCAACTCAAAAAGTTGGCACCAGAAACGGTTGATTTATCAAAGAATAAGGTGCTCAAGCAGGCTAAGAAACATCGGGCGCCCAAGGTGGGAGACGATATCCTAGTCACTAGCTATGGTCAGCGGGGAACCTTGGTCAAGCAGCTCAAGGACGGCCGCTGGGAAGCTCAGGTAGGTCTCATCAAGATGACTCTAGAGGAACAGGAATTTAATCTTCTCAAGGCTGAAAAAGAGCAACAACCTAAGCGCAAGCAGGTCAATGTGGTCAAGCGAGCTAATACTGCTGGACCAAGAGCTAGACTGGATTTACGAGGTAAGCGTTACGAAGAAGCTATGAAAGAGCTAGATGAATTTATCGATCAGGCCCTTCTTAATAATATGGCTCAGGTAGATATTATCCATGGTATCGGGACCGGGGTCATCCGTGAAGGAGTGACTAAATACCTCCGCCGCAACAAGCATGTCAAGTCCTTCGGCTATGCTCCGCAAAATGCTGGCGGTAGCGGTGCAACGATTGTGATCTTTAAGTAAGAGGCCAGAAATGAAAATACAAATCTATGACTCGATTTATGAGAAAAGTTGGGTTTATACAAAAGCTTTGAGTTATCTCTTTTCGCCTTTCTTTGATGATATGAGCCGCAGCAAGGACGAGTTTACTGAAGAACCTTACCAAGATTCGGTTGAGCTCATAGCAGTAGAAGATGATCAGGTTGTTGGGCTTCTGGATATTGGGATTTACACTGAGGAAGCAAGTCATTCTTATCCATATTATCCAGGGAAAAAGATAGCTTACTTTGCTAATCTGGCTGTCCATCCTGATTTTCAGAATCAAGGGATAGCTAGCCAACTCTTTCATAGTGCTTGGGAGCAGCTGCATGAAAAGAAAGTTGAGGCCTTGATCATCTTTACCAGAGACGGAGGACAAGCAAATCACCTCTATCAGAAGTGGGGCGGCAAGCTGATTTGTCAAGATTATTTAGTGGTAGGGCGCCCCAAAGATCAAATAGCATTTTCTTTTAGCGTTGATGCTAAGCAACAGACAATCTGCCTGACAGACAAGTCAGGAAATTCTTTAGGCTATTATCAAAGAGAAGGGCATTATATTGTCTCAAGGAAAGAAGATTTAGAGCATTTTGAGATTGATGAGCTTTACAAAGAGCATACCTATGTCTTGAAAATCGAATAGGGCATTGGAAGTTTCAGCGTAGAGATAACAGCAGGTTCTTTTATGAGGGCCTGCTTTTTGCTATAATGTAAGTAGCATAAAGAGTACCGGAGGGAAAATAATGAGAATAAAGCATGCATCAGATTCCTGCACGACTATTTTGGTGGGAAAGAAGGCCAGTTACGACGGTTCAACCATTGTGGCTCGTACAGAGGATTCACAAAATGGGGTCTTTACAGCTAAGAAATTTGTCGTAGTGGAGCCACAAGACCAGCCCCGCCATTATCAGTCAGTTTTGACATCCTTTGAGATGGATTTGCCGGACAATCCAGTCCGCTATACGGCAGTGCCAGATGCAGTTCCCAAAGATGGGATTTGGGGAGCAGCTGGAATTAACAGCTACAATGTTGCTGTCAGCGCGACGGAAACAATTACGACCAACAGCCGCGTGCTGGGGGCTGATCCTTTGGTAGAGTCAGGTATCAGCGAGGAAGATATCCTTACGCTGGTTCTTCCTTATATCAAAACGGCTCGTGAAGGGGTTCTACGCTTAGGGAAAATCCTAGAGGAATACGGCACTTATGAGTCCAATGGAATTGCAATCTCAGATGTCAACGAAATCTGGTGGCTGGAAACCATTGGCGGTCACCATTGGATGGCGCGGCGCGTGCCAGATGATGCCTATGTGACCAGTCCAAATCAGCTGGGCAGCGATTATTTTGAATTTGACAATCCAGAACACTTCCTCTGTCATCCAAATCTTAAAAACTTTATCGAGGAAAACCACCTCAATCTGAATTACTCAGATGAAGGCTTCAATCCGCGCTATGCTTTTGGCAGCCAGAAGGATAAGGACCGCCATTACAATACACCGCGAGCTTGGGATATCCAGCGTTTTCTCAATCCAGAGGTGGAGCAAGAACCAAGGAGTTTCTTCATTCCATGGTGCCGCAAGCCATACCGCAAGATCACGATCGAAGATGTCAAGTATGTCCTGAGCAGTCACTATCAGGATTCGCCTTATGATCCTTATGGAGCAGAAGGGGACCACCACAGCAGACGGGCCTTTCGGACTATCGGGATCAATCGGACCAGTCAGACAGCCATCTTGCAGCTACGCCCTAATCAACCGCAGGAAACGACAGGGATCCAGTGGCTGTCCTACGGCTCCATGCCTTACAATACAGCCGTTCCTTTCTTTACTCAGGTCTCAACTACACCAGACTACTTTGCCAATACGACAGACAAGGTTTCAACGGATTCTTTCTACTGGGCTAATCGCTTGATTGCAGGACTGGCTGATGCTCATTTTAGTAGTCATGTCGGAGACTTGGATGATTATCAGGAAACGACCATGGCTTGGGGACATGAAATGATTGGTCGGGTAGACCAAGCTCTGGCCAAGGGTGAGGTCGTTGACTTTGAATCTGAAAATCAAGCTATGAGCGACAAGGTGCAAGAAGCTACAGACCAGCTCTTGGAGAAAGTCCTCTTGGATGCCAGCAATCTCATGGTCAACCACTTCTCATTGAGTGACTGAGTTCTTATCCGTAGCAAATATTTTTCTTTCTCTTGTTTTTGGTGTAAAATGTTAACAAAAGTAAGCTATTAAAGGAGAAAATTTATGGTAGCAGCAGTTACAGATGCAACATTCGCAGAAGAAACAAAAGACGGATTGGTTCTGATTGACTTTTGGGCAACTTGGTGTGGTCCATGCCGTATGCAGGCGCCTATTCTAGAGCAGTTGGCAGGAGAAGTCCATGAGGACGAACTGAAAATCCTCAAAATGGATGTGGATGAAAATCCAAATACTGCCCGTGAATTTGGCATTATGTCCATTCCGACCCTTCTGTTTAAGAAAGATGGTCAAGTCGTTAAACAAGTCGCAGGTGTTCACACCAAAGACCAACTCAAGGCTATTATCGCGGAATTGAGTTAATATCATAGCTAAAAAAATCGTTACATAGCGTAACGATTTTTTCATTTAGCTGATGACAGTAAAGGTCATACAATTTTGGGAAGAGCAAGTATACTCTCATAGTTTGAAAAATAGCGAAGAAGTGTTTGCTCAGGCGTTTCCCTATTACTTATCATAGGTGCTTATTGTGAAATGTGTAAAATTTCAAATGTTGGTAGTTGTGTGTCGGGTTTATTGGTATAAAAAGTAAAGATACATTTTTTCCATTTATCAGGATTAAAAATAACAACTTTGCCGCTTTCGTTGGTTTGCATTTGCTCGTAAATGGTAAAGGATTTTAAACTTTCAGATACTTCTATATCAATGACTTCTAATGTAGCATATTTACTTGAGTCAAAATGATCAGATATTTCGACTGATGAAGTCACTCCGATTTCAATATTTTGCCAGCCAAACGAATTTAAAATATGATCAAAGTAACCATCAAATATGAATTTTGTCATTCCGTTGGTATTTTTCCAAATATATAGCGGACAGTAACTATTAAATAATTGGCCTTCAGACTTTTCAGAGATTAAATAAACTTTGAAAAACAAATCGTCGAATCCATCCATTAAATGACCTGTATTTCGGACACGTTGTCTAATGATATCCATATCATAATCTGATGGTAATTTTATAGTATATTGCATTGCTTGCATAGCAGTACCCCTTTTCTAATGAACTATTGACAGTATAAATGATTTATATCATGTTGAATAATACTTAAAAATGATATAATTATCATAAAAAGTGATAGGGTGTTTTAAATGAATTTTAATGATATGAGCATTTTTGTGACAATCTATGAGACAAGGTCAATAAACAAAAGTTCAAAGATCTTACAATATGCGCAATCTAATCTCAGCGCTAGATTGAAGGTGCTTGAAACTGAATTAGATACGAAATTATTTTACAGAAAATATAATGGTTTAATTCCGACAGAAAGTGGAGACTTATTTTATCAATTTTGTAAGGAAACTTCTAACAATTTAGAGAAATTAAAAAAGAAATGTGAAACCTCAAAAATATCCATCTTAATTTCAGAATTGTTATTCAATCACGATATTAATAATTCACAAACAATTGATTTGGATAAAAGTGAGATTAATATCCAAAAAACTTCGGATATACCAATCATTGCTCATCAGGAAGAATTTGATAAAATTTTTTGCTTTCAAAAAATTGAAAATTTAAAGCATTATGATGAGACTATCGGACATATTGAGTCAGTTTATGCTTGTTCGAGTAGCATAAAGGCTACTGAGGAAATGCCTATATTTGTTAATAAAGATGAAAATTGTCCTTTTAGAAAGCAAAGCTTAATGAAGTTTGCTCATTTAAAATCAGTTGTAGAAATTGATTCTTTTGAAAACATTATCAGCTTAGTTGAGGACGGGAAAGGAATCGCACTATTGCCTAAATGGTTAAATAAGAGAGCGAATATCAGGCCATACGACCAAGACATCATTCTTATCCCATTTTATCAGTATGAAAAGAAGAACCAAAGCAGGTAGCTCATTTAGAAGAAATGCTAATGCTAGAGTGGAAAACCATTTGACAATTTTTGTAAATACACTTATAATAAGTGTACATATTATAAAGGAGATTTTGTAATGGAATTTAGTTTTAGTTTAACCATAAAAGCAGCAAAAGAAGATGTATGGTTCTACTATGAAAATATTGAAAAGTGGTATGACTGGGAAGAAGATTTAAAAAATATTACATTAAATGGTGGATTTAAGACAGGTTCTTGTGGGATGATGGAACTCGAAGGTATGCCCCCAATGGAATATCAGCTGACACTTGTCAAACCCTTTGAGGAATTTTGGGATAAAACAGCGACTCCGTTTGGAGATATCCTTTTTGGACATCAGATCATCGAGAATAATGATGGCACTGTAAATGTTAAGCACACCGTAGCTTTAGATAGCAAAGATCAGCAACATTTAGGATTTTTAAGCCAAGTTTTCTCAGATGTTCCTCAATCGATTTTTATTTTAAAAAATTGTTTGGAAAAATAAAAGAATTCTCTGCTTAGCTAGGGAATTCTTTTATTTTTTCTAAATGTTGAGAAGGGATCAGCAAGAGGTACAGATGATTTATTGTTCTTTTTATGCTCTTCTTTAATGGAAAAAATGAAACAGAAACGAAATATGAAAGCGCTTTATTTTATTTTTTAAAGTGTTATAATAACAGTGAAATATATTAACAAGTTATCCAACTGCTGCCTCTATTTGAGAGACAAAAGAGCTTTTAACGATTGGAAGGAGGAAATCGTATGGAAGAAAAAGATTCTAAGCAGTTAAGTTGGCTCATGATAGCCTTGATAGCCTTTAATATTGTTTGGGGCTTAGGCAATGTCGTGAATAATTTTGCTCAGCAGGGAATTGTCGTGATCACTTCATGGATTCTGTTGCTGATTATCTATTTTATTCCTTACACATTAATGGTTGGGCAGTTAGGTTCAACATTTAAGGATAGTGAAGGTGGGGTTAGTGACTGGATTAAGTTTACCTCTACCAAACAGCTAGCTTTTTTTGCGGCCTGGACCTACTGGGTTGTGCAGATACCATATTTGGCTCAAAAACCTCAAACAATCTTAATTGCTTTAGGATGGGCCTTTCAAGGAAATGGAAGGATTTTGGATAGTCTGTCCATGCCCATGATTGTCTGCCTTTCTTTACTAACTTTCCTTCTCCTTTTGTATATTTCGACCAAGGGTTTGAAAGCCTTGAAATTTTTGGGAACATTAGCCGGTGGAGCCATGCTGGTCATGTCGGTTCTCTTTATTCTAATGGCTGTTGGTGTGCCATTGATTAAGCCAGATCTACAATTGGCCACTCAACATATGGACCAGTTATCGACTTATATTCCAAAATTTGACTTCTCCTATTTTACAACGATTGCACTCTTAGTCTTCTCAGTAGGAGGAGCGGAAGCTATCTCTCCTTATGTTAATAAAGTGAAAAATCCTGCAAAGGGCTTTCCAAAAGGCATGATAGCCATGGTTGTCATGATAGGAGCCTGTGCTATTTTAGGCTCTCTTGCCATGGCCATGATTTTTGATAGCAACCATATCCCAGACGATTTGATGAGGAATGGCGCCTACCAAGCTTTTGCAGTTTTAGGAAAGCATTGGGGAATAGGCAATTTCTTAGTTACTATCTATGCTCTTACCCAAGCAATAGGACAAGCGTCTACACTAGCCATTTGTATCGATGCGCCTCTACAAATCTTTTTGGGTAGCGCAGATAAAGATTTTATTCCAAGCTGGTTGCGTAAGCGTACCAAGTCAGGAATGCTGATTAATGGCTATCTTTTAACAGGGGTACTAGTAGCAATTATCATTATACTGCCACTTTTTGGTTTGAAGGAAATCGATGGTCTGGTCGTATGGATGACCAATCTCAATGCTATCGTTTCTCCCATGTGTTTCCTTTGGGTATTTGTAGCTTATATGTTCTTGTATCGTAAATGGGACAAATTTAAAAACGTTGAATACAAATTTATGAAAAATCGTAGACTAGGTTTTCTAATGGGGGCTTGGGGATTTGCCTTTACGGCCTTTGCTTGTATTCTGGGTATGGCTCCACAAGTCAAGATGGCAACAAATCCAACTGAGTGGTGGTTCACTCTCATCACGAATATTATCACTCCGATAGCCCTCTTGGGTCTAGGCTTGCTTCTGCCTATGGCTGCACGTCGAGAGAAGAAATAAAGAAAGTTGGGACAAGTCAAAGGACTGTCCCAGCTTTTTTTAAGATGTCTTAGGGATCTAGCCTTTTTCAAGTATGGGCTTTGTGTTATAATAGATTATATTTCTTCTGGTACTGGAATAAATGTGATTGTATGAGGTAAGCAATGTTTTTTTCAAGCAATATTTTTTCTCGTTATTTTAAGCAGTTTGATTGGACGGCTATTTTAGATGATGCTATTTCCAAGTTGATTTCTCTGCTCTTTTTATTTATTTTATTTTACATTGCCAAGAAGCTTCTTCATGTCTTCGTTAGAAGAATTATCTCCCCATCCTTAAAGTTTTCCAGTACTGATATCGCCAGACAGAAAACCATTAGTCGCTTGATAGAGAATGTTCTTAATTATGCCCTTTATTTTCTTTTGATCTATTGGATTTTATCCATTTTAGGTTTGCCAGTTTCTAGTCTTTTAGCTGGTGCAGGGATTGCCGGAGTAGCTATTGGGATGGGTGCGCAAGGCTTTTTATCGGATCTGGTCAATGGCTTCTTTATTCTTTTGGAACGCCAGCTAGATGTGGGCGATAGCGTTCGCTTGACCAATGGTCCTATCAATATAGCGGGAACAGTCGTTAGTGTTGGGATTCGAACAACTCAGATTCGGGATGCAGATGGCTCGCTTCACTATATTCCTAATCGCAATATTATGGTCGTCAGCAATCTTTCGCGCGGAGATATGCGGGTTTTGATTGATATTCCGATTAATGCACAAACAGATTTAGATAATATTGCTCGTGTGATTGAGAAAGTCAACCAAGCATCCCTTAAAGATTATCCTGAAATTTTACAAGAGCCAGATATTTTGGGACCTCAGTTAGAAGAAAATAGCCAGTTTGTTTTTCGTGTTAGCATGATGGTTCAAAGTGGGACTCAAACTAAAATTTACCATTCCTTTTACAGACTTTATCATGAAGCTTTACTAAAGGAAGGCATTGATTTGCCAAATTAATATTCTAAAGCTAGTCCTTTAGACAGAGGAGAAAATATGAAACATGATCCCCCACACGAAATGATTGATGCCGATGGGAATCTCTATCAAATTAAGAAGCCTTTACATAAACAGCCATTATTTTGGACCAGTGTCATCAGTTCTGGCTTGGTCATCATTCTATCTTTGGTAACAGTTGTTTTATTGCTCATTAATTTCAGCCTTTCAGAGGATAGTTTGAAGATAAATGGTAAGATGGATAGTTCAAATCGAGCTTACGATTATAAAAATGAGCATCCTAATCATTATTTTGGCGATGCTGTCTTTTTTCAAAATGGAACTAAAATCACTGTTCAGTCAGCAAAGATGGATACTAGTAAAAAGATGAGTGACGATGCTACTGGGGTTGCTGTTGTTGTGTCTGTAAGGGTTAAGAATACTTCCAATCGGAGGATATTATTAAATCCCTATAATTTCGACTTATATGATGAAAAAGGAAATCTTTATATTTTAGATGGTTCTACCTTTGACCATGCTCAGGTAGGGATGGATTTAATTCCTGGGAAGACGATTAGCTTCGACTTAGTGTTTGATGGTGAGCAGGGGGATGAGCATTCCTATACCGTAACTTATGGTGAAGATAAGTGGATGAAGCCCAAATCAAAAAAATAGCGATCATTTCAATGAATCAACTAAAAATAAATAAAAACCCCAAACTTTCCTGTCGATAGGATGAGCTTGGGGATTTTTTATTAGCGATTTTCTTTAGGCCAGTTTCTCATTTCTGCAACAGCAGTAAAGAGGACATCTGTAGAGGAGTTCAAGGCAGTTTCGCAAGAATCTTGAATGACCCCAATCACGAAGCCAACACTAACGACTTGCATAGCTAAATCATTAGAAATACCAAAGAGGCTACAAGCAACAGGAATCAGTAGAAGAGAGCCACCTGCAACTCCAGATGCACCGCAGGCAGAGACAGCCGCAACGATGCTCAAGACGAAGGCAGTAGCAAAGTCTACTTGGATTCCCAAAGTATGAACAGCAGCAAGGGTCAAAGTATTAATAGTGATCGCAGCACCAGCCATATTGATGGTGGCTCCCAGAGGAATCGAGACAGAATAAGTTTCAGGGTTTAGATTTAAGTCTCGACAAAGTTTCATGTTAACAGGAATATTAGCTGCAGAACTACGTGTAAAGAATGCTGTAACACCGCTGACTCTGAGGCAACGCCAAACAAGAGGATAGGGGTTTTTTCGAAGCATGGCAAAGACAATCAGGGGATTGATGATCAGGGCGACAATCAGCATAGTGGCAATTAGGACTAAGAGCAATAAACCATAACTTTGTAGAGCCTGAAATCCCTTGCCAGAAATGGTAGTGTAAACCAGACCTAAAATCCCGAAGGGAGCGAGGTTGATGATCCATTCGACGATTTTAGAAGTAACTTCAGCTGAGGTTCGAAGCAGATCCTTGCTGTGATGACTCGCTTCGCGCATGGCAATCCCAAAAACTACAGCCCAAGAGAGAACGCCAATATAATTAGCTGAAATAAGAGCATTGAGGGGATTGTCAACCAGCTTTAGCAAGAGGTTACTTAGAACTTGTCCGATGCCGTCAGGAGGTGAGAGGGACTGTTTAGCGTCTGCCAAATCAATTTCAAGCGGAAAGACGAAGCTCACAAGGACTGAAACAAGGGCAGCAGCAAATGTCCCCAACAGATAGAGCAAAATCACTTTTTTCATATTGCTCTTTTCCCCCTTCTTCTGCTGTGATAGGGCATTGGCAACAAGGGCAAAAACCAAAAGAGGGGCAATTGCTTTTAGACCGCCAACGAAAATTTCCCCCAATAGGCCAATTGCTGAGGCTTGGGGAAAGAGGACGGCTAATAGAGCACCACAGAGGATGCCTAGCGAAATACGTTTAATAAGATTTGTTTTTTTCCAAGTAAGAATTATTCGATGAAGCATGGCTATTCCTTTCGTTACGATAGAAAGTCTGCTCCAACAGTTAAAGAAATTGCTGAAGCTTGGCTGTAAGAAAGCAGAGCTCTCTCATTGATAGATAAATTAGTTCAATGGCTTTTTAATTGCCCAGAAAGCAGTAAAAATCATACTCATTAGATTCGTATTATCTGAACGCGCCACAGAGTATTTCTCCATTATACAATAGAAAGCTAGTGAAAGCAATGCTGGTCCTAGCTGGTCATTCCCTATATTCCCTAAAATCTACAATTGGAAGTAGCTGATTTCATAAACGATAAGACAATTTTAGAAAAGTTTTAAATCTTTTTCTTGACTCTGACCTTAGAGGAGGGTGTATAGTAATACAAGATAAGAAAGGAGATTATTATGCAAATCAATATGATTCGTTCAGATAAAGTTTATCAAGAGATGCTCGAGCTTCCTTTAGAAAAGAGAGAAGGTTGCTTTCGAGCGAAAATATTAGCACCTTTTGCAACCAAATACCAAACTCAACATATTCCTCTGAAAGCAAAGTATCCTGGAGGATTTGATGCTCTTTTCCTACTTGGCTTTATGAACCAGCTACCCAGCTCTCTGTCAGAAAAGGATAGACCGGCTATTGATGCTCTGAGCTCTGATCAACTCTGGCAAAATTGTCAAGATACCATCAAGAGGAGTATCGGTCTTTTTGAGCAAGCTGGCTATGATTTAGAGGTTGAGGATTACTATTTTACTATTTTGTTAGGCAATCCAGAAAAGCCCATGCTACAGCTCAATAAGGGTTATAGCGGAGATGGAGGAATTCCGGGCTACCTCATGCTTAGTCTGCTACCGAATGACTATACTTTGCCACGTGTGCAGGCAGCTCTGGCCCACGAGTGCAACCATAATGTCCGCTTCCAATTTATCAAATGGAACCAGCAGACGACACTAGCAGACTGGGTAGTCAGTGAAGGATTGGCAGAGTCTTTTGCTGCTGAGCTCTATGGCAAAGATCTCATTGGGCCTTGGGTTACTTCAACCAGTTCCGAGCAGTTAGAAGAGATTAAGCCCATCATCTCAAGTCAGCTTCAGCTAACGGGAATGGCGGAAATGGCTCCTTATCTCTACGGTGATGAAATTGCAGAGATACAGGGTCAAATACCAGTTGGAATGCCTTATGCTGCAGGCTATGCTTATGGCTATCATCTGATACAAGCTTATCTGAAAAAGACTGGAAAGAGCATTATTGAGGCCACAGTAACACCGACGGCAGAGATTTTAGAGGCGACTAAAGAATTTTGGAAATGACGCTTTTGCTTGAAAATCTGCCAGAACCTGATATAATGTAGGTGATTTCTGGAGGTATCAGTATGCATTATAAAAGAGTAGAATTGAAAGTCACAAATCAAGGTATCCATGAGCGCAAAATTTTTCAAGGGGTTAAGATTTTCAGCCGCAGCAAGCTGTCCAAAGATCAGAAAAGCATTCTGACGCAGAAGGTTTATCTGACACCCAAGCAAAACATTGTTTACTATCAACGGGCAGATATCAACTATGACCAGAACTGGCATCATAATAAGGACTACTACGAACTAACTTATGGCCAGTTGGACAGAGAGACTGTTTTTAAGGTTTGTCAAGATTTTGACGACCTGAGTCCTTTTCTGGAGAATGAGCTGCTGGAGAAGCTAAAAGAAAAGCAGTCAGCAGGCACATTTTTTGAAAAATTAGATATATAAAAATCCGACTGCTTTTATAAGCAGTCGGATTTCTTTGAGTTATAGTTTAATAATCTTTCGTGAGGAAATATAGAGCTATTGAACCGGCAGTTTTTTTTTACTTACCAAGATACTGAAATTGGATCCATTTTTATCATGAACAGCTAACTTAGTTAGAAGTTGTGGGAACACTATAGTTGACATCTTTGAAGAATAAGCGTACAATCAAGAAAATGATTGAGTGCTCACTCAATTTATGGATAAGTAAAGGAGTTCATAAAATGGTTGTTCAAGCAATACAATATAGTCGTTTCGGTGATGAAGAAGTGCTAGATTTGGTGAACATTAAATCTGATGTTTTGGAAGTGAATCAAGTTAGGGTAGAAGTTCATGCTGTTGGTTTAAATCCTATTGATTATAAGACTTTTGAGGGGGCAAAGCCACTTAGATTTTTATCTTTTATGACGAAACTAAGGCATCCAAGTCGTTGGTTTGAGTCAAAATCATCTCTTTTTCCAAGAGGTGTTGGTCGGGATTTTGCTGGAGTTATCACAGAAATCGGTGAAGGAGTAAGTCGGTTTGCAGTAGGGGACAAGGTTTTTGGAACAATGATCAGTGACCCTGGATTGGGAACCAAGAGGGGAGCTTTGGCAACAGAAGTTTGTGTCAATGAATCGGAAATTGTATTGAAACCAGATATGATTGATATGAATCATGCTGCTACTATGGGGGTAGCCTCTTTAACAGTGGGAGGTGCTTTTAGAAAGATTGAGCTAAACTCTAAAGATGTTGTAGTTATTTCAGCAGCATCAGGTGGTATTGGAAGTATCGCAGTACAGTATGCGGTTGCTAAAGGTGCGACAGTTATTGGAATTGCAAGTAAGAAAAATTCAGAATATCTGAAGTCTTTAGGTGCTATACCAGTAGCTTACGAAGAGAACATCCAGGATGCTCTTCTATCAGCAAGTCCAAAGCCGATTACAAAATTCTTGGATTGCTATGGAAGTGATTATGTTAAATTGGCTTTCAGTTTGGGATTGAAGGCCACGGCTATTGGAACGCTAGTACCTTCACCATATGTTATGGTAAAAGGTGCCCAGTTCACGGGTCCGAGACATTCCACTTATGATGATTTGAATATTCTAGCGGAAATGATCTCAGATGGGAAGGTTCGGCTGAATATTGATCAGGTTTATGATTTTTCTCTAAAGTCTGTTAGAGAGGCATATCGTAGTCTGAAGTCGGGACACACTCGAGGTAAGAAAGTTGTAAAAGTAAGAGAGTAGCAGAGAGGTACCAGCAATGGAAAGTTTAGAACAAAAGTATGCTCAGACGTTAGAAAATAGCAACTTGAGTTTAAAACAACGTCAAGTATTATTATCAAGTCTAAAGCTATTTTCAGAAATTGGCTTTGAAAACACAACAGCAAGCCTTATTGCCAAGGAGGCTGGGGTTTCAGAGGGGACAGTTTTTAGTTACTTTAAAACCAAGGAAGGAATATTAGAAGCTATTCTGTCAACTTTTCTCGAACAAGTTATTCCAGATGTGATTGCTGATTTTTCTGAGAAGAAATTTACAGCAAACCAAGAGAGTTTTCCAGTGTTTTTGAGAAGCATTGTTCGAGATAGACTAGTTTTCATTCAGGAGAATCAAATGCAAGTTAAAATTCTCTTGAGTCGTTCTTTTATTGATAAAAATATTTCTGACCAGTTAGGGAATGTTATTATTCACTCTATCATTAAGCCAATTAGTCCAGTTCTGAATCAGTTTAAAGAAAATGGTGTTATCCGAGATTGGTCAAATGAAAGAATTGTTCGTTATATTCTAGCCTTGAGTCTTTCTTATGTTATTCCAATGATGTTAAATGATAAGGAAGATGTGAACATAGATGAAGCAGTAAACGAAATTGTTGAATGCCTATCTTCTGTCTTAGTAGAAGTAAAATAAATCTTGATTTTTAAGCTTACTATTAAAAATAGTGAGCTTTTTTGAAACCAATATAAAAATCCCCAATCAGAGCGATTGAGGATTGAACAAATGAATTTTAAACAATACCTTTACTATCATAGCATTGGCTACATTAGTATACTGCCATCTATTCATCTGATGAGAGGGATTTTATCATCCAGATATTCATAGCTGGGTGGCCGGCGGCGTTAGAAAGTGCTTGTTTCAATGCTGTAAAACCATAGTGCTGATAGATTGCCACAGCCGTAGCCAGTTCAGTAGAGGTTTCTAGATAAAGCTGTTCATAACCTGCTAGGCGGGCTTCCTGGAATATCCGCTTTATCAACTGGCTGGAATAACCTTTGCCACGACTATTTTTAGTGACATACAGTTTTTGTAACTCAGCAATCTTATCAGACACAGGTGCAAAGCCACCACATCCAACGAGCTGCCCTTCATCTTCCAAAACAAAGTAAGCTGACCTCTCTTGATGATGATAATAGTCGGCCAAATGATCTAGATGAGAATCAAAGTAGACAGTTCCAGGTTTGTCAAGCCCGAATTCTTCTAGGCTAGCTCGAATGAGTTGTGCTACAGCTGGATTGTCTCTCACTTCCATTGGCCGTAAGTTCATGATTGACCTCCGATAGGATCTATCGATTAATTAAACTAATCCTTGTGCAATCATAGCATTTGCTACGTTTTCGAAGGCAGCGATATTTGCTCCTGCAAGGTAGTCAGTACCAAGACCGTATGTTTCAGCAGTTGTTTTAGCAGTGTTGAAGATGTTTGTCATGATGTCTTTGAGACGGCCATCAACTTCTTCACGAGTCCATGAGAGGCGAAGGCTATTTTGGCTCATTTCAAGCGCAGATACAGCTACACCACCAGCATTGGCAGCTTTGGCAGGTCCGTAAAGGATTCCGTTTTCTTTGTAGACTTTAATCGCATCAAGGTCACTAGGCATGTTGGCACCTTCAGATACACAGATAATACCTTGAGCAACTAAGCGTTTAGCTGCTTCACCGTTGATTTCGTTTTGAGTCGCACATGGAAGAGCGATGTCGTAGTTACCAGCGTAAGTCCATACAGAACCTTCATGGTATGTAGCAGTTGCTTTTTCAGCTGCATACTCAGTCAAACGAGCACGGCGTTTTTCTTTAACATCTGTAAGAAGGTCGAAGTCGATACCATTTTCATCGATGACATAGCCATTTGAGTCAGATACAGAGATGACAGTAGCACCGAGTTCAGTTGCTTTTTGAAGAGCGTATTGAGCTACGTTACCAGAACCTGAAATAACCACTTTCTTACCAGCAAAGCTGTTACCGTTAGCTTTGAGCATTTCTTCAGTATAGTAAACCAAACCATAACCAGTTGCTTCTGGACGAATCAAGCTACCACCAAATCCAAGAGGTTTACCAGTCAAGACACCAGCATCAAATTGGTTAAGACGTTTGTATTGTCCGTAAAGGTAACCAATTTCACGTCCTCCAACACCGATATCACCAGCAGGTACGTCAAGAGATGGTCCGATGTATTTTTGCAATTCAGTCATGAAGCTTTGGCAGAAGCGCATCACTTCAGCATCAGTCTTCCCTTTAGGATCGAAGTCTGATCCACCTTTACCTCCACCGATTGGAAGTCCAGTCAAGACATTTTTAAAGATTTGTTCGAAACCGAGGAATTTCAAGATCCCTTGGTTTACAGTTGGGTGGAAACGAAGTCCGCCTTTATATGGTCCAACAGCTGAGTTGAATTGAACACGGTAACCACGGTTGACTTGTACTTTGCCTTCGCGGTCTACCCAAGGAACACGGAAGCTGATAACGCGCTCAGGCTCAGTGATACGTGCCAAGATATTTTCTTCGATGTATTCTGGGTGTTTTTCGAAAACGGGCTCCAGAGTGCTGAAGAATTCCTCAACCGCCTGGAGAAATTCAGCCTCATGCCCGTTACGAGCTTTCACAGTTGCAAACACGCTTTGGATATATTCTTTAGCAGATGTCATATCGTTCTCCTTTTTGTTGTTATATTTTATTACATGAGCCATTATAGCAGAATTTTTTTGGGGTGTAAAGAAAAAAGTTGAATTTTCTGAAAATTTGCAAAACTATCTTTCGGATAGATTCCCGAACGTTTGTTAGAAAATTCCAGTTTAAAAAGCGAAAAAGCGGAGTTTGGTGATATAATGAGGAAAAAGAGAAAGAAGCATTAGTCTTCAGAAGAAAAAGGAGCGTTTTACTATGGTTTCGACATCGACAAAGATTGCTAGTTTTGCATTTGACAACTGCCTGATGAATGCAGCTGGTGTTGCCTGCATGACAAAAGAGGAACTGGCGGAAGTCAAAGATTCTGCTGCGGGGACCTTTGTGACCAAGACAGCGACGCTGGAATTTCGTCAGGGAAATCCAGAACCGCGCTATCAGGATGTTCCGCTGGGGTCTATCAACTCCATGGGTCTGCCTAATAATGGTTTAGACTACTATCTGGACTACCTGCTGGAACTCCAGGAAAGTGAACCGAATCGTACCTTCTTCCTCTCTTTGGTCGGTATGTCGCCAGAAGAAACCCACACCATTCTTAAGAAAGTGCAGGCAAGTGACTTTAAAGGCATTACTGAGCTCAATCTCTCCTGCCCCAATGTCCCTGGCAAGCCACAGATTGCTTATGACTTTGAAACGACGGAAAAAATTTTGTCAGAGGTTTTTGTTTATTTCAAAAAGCCCCTAGGCATTAAGCTGCCTCCTTATTTTGATATTGTGCATTTTGACCAAGCCGCTGCGATTTTTAACAACTATCCGCTCAAGTTTGTCAATTGTGTAAACTCGATCGGAAACGGTCTTTATATAGAAGATGAGTCAGTGGTCATTCGTCCGAAAAATGGTTTTGGAGGTATCGGAGGTCAGTACATCAAGCCGACCGCTCTAGCCAATGTCCACGCTTTTTATCAACGCCTTAAACCAGAAATCCAAATCATAGGTACTGGTGGTGTCCTGACGGGACGAGATGCCTTTGAGCATATCCTCTGTGGAGCCAGTATGGTGCAGGTAGGAACAACCCTTCATAAAGAAGGTGTAGCAGCCTTTGAGCGCATCACCTCAGAACTCAAGACTATTATGGAAGAAAAAGGCTATGAAAACCTAGAAGATTTCCGTGGGAAATTGAAGTATATAGAGGAATAATCTTCTATACAAGCGTTATTGTGATTTGAAATGAAGAACATGGCTGGGTTGATTGTCAATAAGACCCAGCTTATTCATATTATTTTGAAGAAAGTTCTAATCAAATTGCTATAATTTCGACTCCTTTTATGAGAAAATAGACGCAAAGAAATGAGGTGCTTTTATGGCAGAAATTTATTTAGCAGGCGGATGCTTCTGGGGATTGGAAGAGTACTTTTCCCGCATTGAGGGTGTGGAGGAAACGACAGTGGGCTACGCCAATGGGCAGGTGGAATCAACCAACTATCAGCTGATTCATCAGACAGACCATGCAGAGACAGTTCATCTAATCTATGATGAAAAGAGGATTAGTCTGCGGGAAATCCTGCTCTATTATTTCCGAGTTATTGATCCTCTGTCGGTCAATAAGCAGGGAAATGATGTAGGACGCCAGTATCGGACAGGTGTTTACTATACCAATCAAGCCGATAAGGCGGTCATTGAACAGGTCTTTGTTGAGCAGGAAAAGCAGTTGGGACAAAAGATTGCTGTTGAGTTGGAACCTTTGCGCCACTATGTCCTAGCCGAGGACTACCATCAGGATTATCTCAAGAAAAATCCCGGTGGCTACTGTCATATCAATGTCAATGACGCCTATCAGCCCTTGGTCGATCCTAGTCAGTATGAAAAACCTACAGATGCGGAACTGAAAGAACAGTTGACGCAAGAGCAATACCAGGTGACCCAGCTCAGTGCGACAGAGCGTCCTTTCCACAATGCCTACAATGCCACTTTTGAAGAAGGAATTTATGTTGATGTGACGACTGGGGAGCCCCTCTTTTTTGCCGGTGACAAGTTTGAGTCTGGCTGCGGCTGGCCTAGCTTTAGTCGGCCTATTGCCAGAGAAGTTCTGAGATACTATGAAGACAAGAGCCACGGCATGGAGCGGATCGAAGTGCGCAGCCGTTCTGGCAATGCCCATCTGGGGCATGTCTTTACTGACGGTCCAGAAACAGCAGGTGGCTTGCGCTACTGTATCAACTCAGCAGCTCTGCGATTTATTCCAAAAGAAAAAATGGAAGCAGAAGGATATGCTGATCTGCTTCAACACATGAAATAAAAGGCCGTTAGGCCTTTTTTTCTGAGCGTTGACAAAAGTTTTTAGATAAGGGATAATGATCATAATAAAAATGAGGAGTGAAAGATGAAATTAAAAAGATTTTTGACGATTTTACTTACTATTTTAACGATTATCACTCTAACTGCTTGTAAATCTAATGGTAAAGGGCAGGCTAATTCGAATAAACCAACTGAAGAAAGTTCAAGCTCAAAATCAGAAGAAAAGACTAAGTCAACTAGTAAAGAAGAGAAAACTAGTAAAGAGACTCAGTCGTCAAGTAAGGAAAGTGGAGAGAAGGATAATTCTGGATTCTCAGAAAAAAGGGAAGCTTCGGACGAAGGAGACCAGTTAGCTCCAAAAGATAAAATCTATGCAAAAGGACATGGAAGTGTATCTTACAACTCTTCTGACGGGCAAATTAAAGCTCAAGTGCCTAGTTATGAAGGCTATACTGAGGAAAAAGTCAAAGAAGCACTAGGTGAACCTGAGGCAGTGATAAGGGATCCAAAATACCTCACTGGAAACTTTAGAAACCAAGAAATTAAAAACTTAAAATCATTATATTTAGACCAGCATCTTACAAAAGAGCAACTGAGCGCCTTTGGTGCTGCAGTAGCGGATGTTGCAGTCGGAGTTGGACTGGCTGGGGGAGATGAATCTGCTAACAGCTACGTCTTATATAGTTACAAGAAGAATGAGGTCTTCCTCGTATTTTATAAAGGCCAATTATTATATATTACACCGGACCCTGCTTATCTTAGTTTTGACTAAACTACAAGAATCCCTTGAACTATTTTATAAGGCTTGTTATAATAGCTAAAATCTCCTGAGTGCAAGTATTTAGAAAGTGAGGATATATCAGATGAAAGCCTATATAAATGTCAATCTGGTGACCTGTGATAGCGAATTTCATGTTTATCAGGAAGGCCTGCTTGTGGTGGAGGACGACCGCATTGCCTACTGCGGCCCCTATGACCAAGCATGGTTAGAGAAATGTAGTGAAACAGTGGACTATGAAGGAGCTTGGATTATGCCAGGTTTGGTCAACTGCCATACTCATTCGGCCATGACTTTGCTACGTGGGATTCGTGATGATAGCAATCTGCATGAATGGTTGGAGGATTATATCTGGCCAGCAGAGAGCCAGTTTACAGCAGAAGTAACCACTAAAGCAGTTCAATTTGCTCTGGCTGAGATGTTGCTATCAGGAACAACGACATTTAATGATATGTATAATCCTCATGGGGTAGATATTAAGCAAGTTTATCAAGCCGTCCGTCAGTCGGGGATGCGCTGTTACTTCTCTCCAACCCTCTTTACTTCGCCAGCGGAAACAGCAGAAGAGACCCTGATTCGTACGCGGGCTATTATCGAGGAGATTCTCTCCTATGATGACAAAAATTTTCAGGTCATGGTGGCCCCTCATTCCCCCTATGCCTGTGATGAAGATTTGCTAAAGGGCAGTGTAGATTTAGCGCGTGAGTTGGATTTGAGGCTTCATATCCATGTAGCAGAGACCCAAAATGAAAATAAAATTATCCTAGAACGCTACGGTAAACGTCCTCTGGCTTTCTTGAAAGATCTGGGTTACTTGGAGCAACCAGCCATTTTTGCTCACGGGGTTGAGCTGAATCCGTCAGAGATTGCGGATTTAGCGACTTCACCAGTCAGCATCGCCCACAATCCTATCAGCAACCTCAAGCTGGCTTCTGGTGTGGCTCCGGTGACCAACTTACTAGCTGCTGGTGTGACTGTTGGCCTCGCAACAGATTCTGTCGCTTCTAACAATAATCTGGATATGTTTGAAGAAGGTCGGACTGCTGCTCTACTTCAAAAGATGCGGGTAGGTGATGCAAGTCAGTTTACGATTGATCAAGCCTTGAAAGCACTGACGATTGAGGGTGCTAAAGCGCTGGGCTTGGAGGACAAAATTGGTAGTCTGGAAGTGGGCAAGCAAGCTGATTTCATTGCTATTCAACCAAAGGGGCGGATTCACCTTTATCCTTTGGAAAATATGCTGTCACATCTTGTGTATGCTGTTAAGGGGAGCGACGTTCAGGATGCCTACATTGCTGGCCGGCAGGTTGTCCGAGATGGACAGGTTTTGACAGTGAATGTCAATATAGAAGATTGATTTTGAGAAGAAAATAGAGGCTGCATTTGCTTTCAGTCTCTTTTCTTTTAAGATACTTTCTAAAAACATTAAAAATTTTTTAGAAAACGCTTGCAATTTTAAAATCATATGCTATACTAGATACAAGGATTGTTACTGATCACGCAGGCAAAACCTAGATGAATACAAATAATGAGTTAGAACTCTGTTCTATCTTCTCATTTGGTATTCGTCTAGGTTTCTTCTTTTTTTCAGGAGCTTGAACAGGTCTAGCGTAATCAAAATAGAACAGGAGGATCCCAAATGGCTAAAGATTATACCGAATTAGCTAAGGACATTGTTGCCCATGTAGGTGGCAAGGACAATATTACCAAACTAGTACACTGCGTGACACGCTTACGTTTTTCCTTAAAGGATGAATCAAAGGCGGACACGGACTATCTGATGAAGCGAGATGGGGTTGTAACGGTTGTCAAGGCCGGAGGTCAATATCAAGTCGTTATTGGAAATCATGTGCCTGATGTCTACGAAACGGTGCTCAGAGTTGCTGGTATTTCTGGAGAGGGCAGTGTCGATGCAGATGACGATGCTGTAGAAGGAAATCTGTTTGACCGCTTCATTGCGCTTGTATCAGGCCTCTTCCAGCCGATGCTCGGTACCTTGTCAGCAGCAGGTATGATCAAAGGTGTGGTAGCCATTATGGCAGCTATTGGAGTGCCTGATACAGATGGTGCTTATGTTGTGCTCAATGCAGCCGGTGATGGTCTCTTCCAGTTTCTTCCTTTGATTTTGGCTATTACAGCTGCTAAACGGTTCAAGATGAATCAGTTCACCGCTTTGGCTATCGGTTTTGCTTTGGTTTATCCAAATATCGCAGCTAGTTTTACAGCGGAAAAACCGCTTTATACACTTTTTGCTGGTACACCGATTGAGTCTCCAATTTTCTCGACTTTCTTCGGTCTTCCTATTATCTTCCCTACATCTAGCTACCTGTCAACGGTCCTTCCAGTGATTGCAGCTGTTTGGGCTGGAGCCAAGATTGAAAAAGGCTTTAAAAAAATCATTCCAGATGTTGTCAAAGTCTTTATCGTACCATTCTTTACCCTTTTGATTACAGTGCCATTGGCCTTTCTGGTCATCGGTCCGGTAATGAGCTGGGCGTCTGATTTGGTCGGTGCTCTCTTTACAGGTATCTATGACCTTAGTCCAGTGCTGTACGGTATCGTTCTAGGGGCTGCTTGGCAGGTTCTAGTTATGTTCGGTCTTCACTGGGGCTTGGTACCGTTGGCAATTTTGGAGGTTCAAAAGGGTCCAGGTGTCATCCTTGTTGCCACTATTGCTATCTGTTTTGCTCAGGCAGGTGCCCTACTCAATATCATGATGCGTACCAAAGAAGATAAGGTTCGTCAGCTTTCGATTCCAGCCTTCATCTCATCTCTCTTTGGTGTGACGGAACCAGCTATTTACGGGATCACGCTTCCAATGCGCTTGCCATTCATCATGACCTGTATTTCCGGAGCGTTGACTGGAGCTTATCTGGCTTTCTTTGATGTCAAAATGCAGGTTATGGGAGGTATGGGACTTTTTGCAATTCCATCCTTTATTGAAGCTGGCAACAGCATGACATTGATTCACTTCCTCATCGCTATTGTGGCAAACTTTGTATTAGGTTTTGGTCTGACTCAGCTGGTCAAGATTCCAAATCTTTTCGGTGGTCAGTCAGAAAAAAATGCTAACGAGTCTTTAGATTCTGAAAAAGAAAGAGTCTCTGAAGGAGCTGTTGAGCAAGTTGTAACAAGTCCATTAGCTGGTGAGGTAATCGCTCTTGAGGACACTCCAGACGCAGTTTTTGCCAGCGGAGCTATGGGCAAAGGAGTTGCCATTGAGCCAAGTGTTGGCGAAGTAGTAGCACCTGCTGATGGTGTCATTCGCCTGCTCTTCCCTACCAACCATGCTATTGGTTTAGCTACAGATGATGGAGCTGAACTTCTTATCCATGTGGGGATGGATACGGTCGCTCTTGACGGAAAAGGCTTTACGGCCCATGTTGTGCAAGGCTCTAAGGTCAAAAAAGGCCAACTTTTACTCAGCTTTGACATCGATGCGATTAAAGAAGCTGGTTATCCAGTGACAACTCCGATTATTGTCACTAATATGAGTCGCTTCAGAGATCTGAAGGTTTTGGCAGAAGGGGAAGTTGACCTAGGGGATACTCTATTTGAATTAAACTAAAAACCGTATGAAAAGAGCAGGATGTAGATCCCACCTGCTCTTTTTAAGTTTCAAAAGGCCTTAATGTTCAGAGGTTTTAATGATGACAATGTTTTTCTAGAGGGTGACTGGAACATCTATTTTATGGTAAAATAGATATGGTAGGAGGCGAAAAGGATGAAACGTTCGGATAGAAGAAAAGCTGAAGCCCAAAAGAAATGGTTTGTTTTTGCTTTGTTTAGTCTGATTATTCTTTCGGCTAGTCTCATTTTATTTTTCCAAAAGGAAATAGATGCAAGAAAGCAGACGAGGCAGGCAAGTATAGAAAATAAAAATTCAGCTAGACCGAAGACTGTAGCAAACAAGCAGGTTCAAACAGCTCGTATCATGGCAAATGGTGATTTGCTTTACCATGATGCCCTCTATATGAGCGCTCTACGAGAAGATGGTAGTTATGATTTCTCAGAGAATTTTCAGTATGCTAAAGAATGGCTCCATCAAGCGGATCTTACGATTGGAGATTTTGAAGGGACCATTAGTCCAGACCTACCTTTAGCAGGCTATCCGCTGTTTAATGCACCTGAGTCAGTAGTAGGAGCTATTAAAGATGCGGGTTATCATGTGCTTGACTTGGCTCATAATCATATTTTAGATTCCCAATTATCTGGTCTATTTTCAACTGCTAAGGCTTTTGAAGACCAAGGAATTACACCGGTTGGTGTTTATACCCATGAACCACGTGCTCAAGCGCCTCTGACTATTAAAGAAGTAAATGGGATTAAAATAGCTATCTTAGCCTATTCCTACGGATTTAATGGAATGGAAGGAAATCTCAGTCAAGATGAATATGACCAGCATTTGTCTAATCTTGATGAGGAGAAAATGAAATCGGAAATCGAACGTGCTGAGAAAGAAGCCGACATTACGGTTGTCATGCCTCAAATGGGAGTAGAGTATCAGCTACAACCGACAGAAGAGCAGGTAACCCTCTACCACAAAATGGTGGATTGGGGTGCCGACATCATCTTTGGTGGACACCCACATGTGACACAACCATCTGAAACTCTGGAAAAGGACGGCCAGAAAAAACTAATCATCTACTCTATGGGAAATTTCATTTCTAATCAACGGATTGAGACCATGGAAGGAGTTGAAAATGCTCAGTGGACCGAGCGGGGGGTTCTCATGGATCTGACTCTTGAAAAGACGCTCAAAGGTACCCGAATCAAGAGTGCTCAGGCTCATCCTACCTGGGTCAGCCGTGTAGAAAAAGGTGGATTTTCTGCTGAAGGCTATCCGCTTTATAGCTACCAAACTCTGATTCTGGAAGACTTTATAGAAGGTGGAAAATATCGGGATAGGCTGGATGAAGCTACCAAGGAGCGGATTGATAAAGCCTACCAAGAAATGAAAGACCATGTTGGCTTGAATTGGGACTAAATATTTTCTTGTCAATCAACATTACCAGAGGAGCTAGGCTTTTCTGGTTTTTACTTGGAGTGAAAAAGGACATTTGCTATAATGAACAAGAAAGGAGCTTAGAGATGGAAGGTATAGGGAGTGGTTTGTTGATGGTGGGTTTCTTTGTTCCGATATTCTCTATACTATCAATCCTTAGTCTGCCGGCTCTTTTGGTAATTTTCTTTGGTCAAGCGGGTAAGTCTCTCTATTTGAAGTTGTTGGGACGTCTATGGCTCTTGTTTGGCATGGGGCTTGCTTTATACTTTGTTTTTGGAATTATCTATGCTCTCATTACTGGTCATGCTTACTAGAGAATTAGGAGGAGTCATGTTCTTATATCAATTCATTTTCTTTTGGTTGCTTTTGGTGATTTGGTTGATTCTGGCTTTAGCAACCATGGTTTTGCTGATTTTTGGCCCGTTTCTTCGACGCAATTTTTTTAAAGAGAAGTTAGGACATTTGCTCTTGCGGAGTTTGCTAGTGTTGGGACTTGTGAATATCATTCTGGCCATGCTGGTTTAAATGACTTGGATAAAAAGACAAGTAAGATAAAAAAATAATTTTCAATATTTTTGACAAATAAAACAGCCTCGGATATCGTTGAAGCTGTTTTTTATGTGTTTCAATAAATGTCATTTCTTCCGATACTGTCTGGGAGTCATTTGATAGTATTTTTTGAACTGACGATTGAAGTTAGACAAGTTGTTGAAGCCAGATTGACTCGCAATTTCAAGGACTGAAAGATTTGAATGTTGCAGAAGCTCGGTCGCCTTTCTCAATCGAAACTGAATGAGGAACTCCATGCAGGAGATGCCAATATGTTTTTTGAAAAAGTTCATAAAGTGAGTAGCGCTGTAGCTACAAATATTAGCCAGATGATCAATCGTTAACTCCTCCTGATAATGAAGGTTGATGTAATCAATGATGGTCCTAATTTTCTCTTCTTTGCGGTAGCCTTCCAAGGATTGCGTTTTGGAGACAACATAACCATTTTCAAAAAGCAGATAAAAGAGCTGGTTAAGCTGGGCCTTTATCTGAAATTCAAAGTAGCCCTTGCGATGATAGCCAGTCTCCATGGTTTCAATCAGACAGGAACGGATGGCTTCATATCCCTTGTGATGGGGTTCGATCACGTGAACAAAGTCCAGCTCCCCCTTGTAGAGGGGTTGCAGGTAATCGATACTAGCCTGGTCCATGGCAGAGTAGCCCATTAAGTCTAGCTGGAAATTCAAGGCATCCATGTAATGTTTTTGATTTTCGATGGGATGAATGGAGTGAAGAGCATTGGGGCGGATCAGGATGATGTCCCCCGCCTTGCTGTTGAAATATTCCTGGTCAATATGAAACTTGGCAGTTCCCTCATGAACATAGATCATTTCAACGTCAGTATGCCAATGAAAGAGGATGTCCGGTTGCCCATTTTCAGTAATAGTGCGGGTCAGTGAATAGGGGGTCCCTTGATTTTTATATACGGTATTTTTATGAAGCTGTCCAAGATCTAGCATTCCCTGCTCCTTGTAGTAGAATAGTATCAATATATAAGAGAATTGTGTAAGAAAACATTTTCATCTAAGATTATAATATAATCAAAGAAAAAACGAAAGCGAGAAATGCAATGGCTAAATTTCCTAAAAATTTCCTCTGGGGCGGTGCAACGGCGGCAAATCAATATGAGGGTGCCTATAATCTAGATGGGAAAGGCCTGTCTGTTCAAGACGTGACTCCAAAAGGCGGAGTGCCAGCCAAGCCAGGTGATCGCAATCCTTTGATTACCGAGGGGCCGACAGCAGATAATCTTAAGCTGGAAGGAATTGATTTCTATCATCGCTATAAGGAGGACATTGCTCTCTTTGCAGAGATGGGCTTCAAGGTCTACCGGACTTCCATTGCCTGGTCTCGGATTTTTCCAAACGGAGACGAGCTGGAGCCCAATGAAGCTGGTCTGCAATTCTATGACAATCTTTTTGACGAACTGGCCAAATATGGCATTGAGCCGCTGATTACCTTGTCTCACTATGAAACGCCCCTGCATTTGGCTCGTCAGTACAATGGTTGGGCCAACCGCGATTTGATTGGCTTCTACGAGCGCTATGTCCGCACGGTTTTTACTCGCTACAAGGATAAGGTCAAGTATTGGCTGACCTTTAATGAAATCAACTCTGTTCTCCATGCGCCTTTTATGAGCGGAGGCATTGCCACGCCAGCTGAAGATCTGTCCAAACAGGACCTCTATCAAGCAGTCCATCATGAGCTAGTGGCGTCTGCCTTGGCAACGAAGATCGGTCATGAGATCAATCCTGATTTTAAGATTGGCTGTATGGTTCTGGCTATGCCGGCCTATCCTATGACACCTAAGCCTGAAGATGTGCTAGCGGCTCGGGAATTTGAAAATCAAAACTACCTCTTCTCTGATATCCATGCGCGTGGAAAATATCCAGCCTATATCAATCGTTTCTTCAAGGAGAACGGGATTGAGATTCAGTTTGCGCCAGGTGAGAAAGAGCTTTTGGCTGAAAATACTGTAGACTTTATTTCCTTCTCTTACTATATGAGTGTGGTTGCGGCTCATGATCCGGAAAATTATTCTTCCGGCCGAGGCAACCTTTTAGGTGGTATTATGAATCCTCATCTGGCTAGCTCAGAATGGGGCTGGCAGATTGACCCAGTCGGCCTGCGCTTGGTGCTAAATAGCTTTTATGATCGCTATCAGTTGCCTCTCTTTATCGTGGAAAATGGTCTCGGTGCCAAGGATGTCTTGGTGGATGGTCCAAATGGCCCAACGGTTGAAGATGACTACCGTATTGATTATCTCAAACAGCATTTGCAGCAGGTAGGAGAAGCGCTTGAAGATGGCGTAGAATTGCTAGGTTACACAACTTGGGGCTGTATTGACCTGGTCTCAGCCAGCACGGCAGAACTCAGTAAGCGCTACGGCTTTATCTATGTTGACAGCAACGATGACGGTAGCGGAACTCTAGCCCGTTACAAGAAAAAATCTTTTGATTGGTACAAAGAAGTCATTGCGACGAATGGAGACAGTCTCTATCATTAAAGAGTAAAAAGTGGGTTTTCGAACTCGCTTTTTAATTGTTGGCGGTTGAATGCCTCTTTGATTTTTACTATATCAAGTAGTATAATGAGGGGGATTATTTCAATTGCTATTAAGGAGTTTTTATGTTTGATTCTTCTTTTAAAATCCTGTTCTTCATTCTAGGGATTTGCGTCGTGATTTATATTATTGGAATAGTGAGTCGCCACCGTTTTAAACAAAAATTGGCAGGCTACTGGGGAAGTTCTAATCGTTTGGCTAAAGCCGATAGCGAAGCGAGCCTATGCGAGTCTCTTCTGCTGGAAATGGAACTTCAGTCATACGATAGCTTAGTAGACGATCAAACCTGGTCGGATTTGGATTTGTATGATATTTTCTCTAAGATAGATGCTGGGGCCCAGTCTAGTCTTGGTTCTGAGTACTTGTATAGTAAACTGAGGTTGCAACGCTTTGAAGCAGATCCAATTTTTGAACAATTGCAGAGCTACTTGAAAAACCATCCTAAGGAGCGCTTGGATTTGCAAGTTCTATTTGCTCAGTTAGGTAAGAAGAATTACAATCATGCTAAAAAACTAGTTTTACAGCCAATCAAGCCCAATTACTGGTGGCCTCTTTATATCCTCTTAGGTTCACTGCCAATTATCTCCTTGTGTCTGATATTTGTAGCTGATTCACTAGGCCTAGTTCTATTTTTGACTAGTCTAGTGGTCAATATAATCTTTTCAGCCATGACACGCTGGTCTTTGTCCATGAAGCTGGAAAATATGAGTTACTTAGTCAGGATTTTCTATATAGCTGATAAAATGAAGGGATTGAATTTCCCGGGCCACGAACATTTAAATCCATCTATCAAACCTTTCCGTGCTGCTAGGGTATTTGGTTCGGTTTTTCAAAATCAAACAGGTGGGTCAGAGTTGGAAATCATCTTGCTCTACCTTAATATGATTTTCCTAATCCCTCAGATGGCTCAATCCTATATTTCCAGACAAATTTTTTACCATCAGCAAGAGGCAAAGTCTGTTTTAGATATTCTCGGTCGCTTGGAAGCAGCTATAAGCCTTTTGAACTACAAAGAATCTCTTCCCTTTTACTGCCAGCCAAGTTTTTGTGAAGAGGCGGGAATAGAGGGCAAAAAACTCTATCATCCTCTACTTAGTCAGCCAGTCAGCAATGATGTCAGCTTTACCAAAAACATCATGATCAGCGGAGACAATGCTTCTGGGAAGTCCACCTATCTACGGACAGTTGCTATCAATGCTATCCTAGCTCAAAGTCTGAACTTTGCCTGTGCAGAAAGTCTCAACCTAGCCTATGGTTCAGTCTTGACAGCCATGGATGTGAGCGACAGTATTGAGACAGGCGACAGCTATTTTATTGCTGAGAGTCGCACCATTAAGCGGATGCTAGAGAGTTTGGAACAAGAAGGGATCCATTATTTCTTCATCGATGAGCTTTTTAAGGGGACCAACACTCTTGAGCGGATTGGTGCAGGTCTAGGTATTATAAAATGGCTGGCTGAGCGTCACTGTCTATACATGATTTCCAGTCATGATGTGGAGTTGGTGGCTACTTCTGGAGATTTAAATGACCAATTTCACTTCGACAGCCAATACCGTGATGGAGAGATTGTGTTTGATTATCAGATTAAAGAGGGGAGTGCCCTGACCAAAAATGCAGTGAATACACTTGAAAGTCTCCATTATCCCAAGGAAATAACGGATGGGGCTAGAAGAATTATAGAAGACTATGAAACGAGCGGTCAGTGGCATTTGCCAGAAGAGGGGGAAATCGTATGAGCATCAGAATGATTGCGACAGATATGGATGGAACCTTGCTGGACGGACAGGGACAGCTAGATTTGCCTCGTCTGACTACTATTTTCGATGAGCTAGAGAAGAGAGATATTCGCTTTGTAGTAGCTACTGGTAATGAAATTGGTCGGATGCGAAAACTTTTTGGTCCAGAACTGACGAATCGTATTACCTTTGTCGTAGCTAATGGCGCTCGTATTTTCGAAGGGGAAGACAAGATTGTGGAGAAGCATTGGGATAGTCATCTGGTCCAGGGAGTTTTAGAATATTTTGCTGGCAGAGAGCGGGATTACCATTTGGTTGCTAATCTCCAAAATGGTCCTCACACCTTAGAAGGCACGGATTTTCCTATTATAGATAGAATTATGACGGAAGAAAGAGCCAGGGAATTCTACCAGCAGATTCATTTTCTCAGTGACTTTCAGGAGCTGGATAAAGAAGCTGTTATAAAAATGAGTATCGTAGTAGATGAAGAGCAGACTAGTTCTGTGACACAGAGAATCAATCAAGATTTTGCGGGGCGACTCAATGCAGTTACAAGTGGTTACGGGGCTATTGACTTATTGCCGGTCGGAATTCATAAGGGTTGGGGATTACGTAGCTTGATGGAGCGTTGGAAGATTGACACTGATCAAATTATGGCCTTTGGCGACAGCGAAAATGATCTAGAAATGCTTGAATTGGTGGGTTATTCTTTTGCAATGGAAAACGGAGAAGAAAAAGTCAAAAGAATGGCTAAATATATTGCACCAAGTAATAGTGAGGCAGGGGTTCTCCAAGTTTTAGAGCAGTATTTAAAAGAAAGATAGGGATATGGCAGTACAATTATTAGAAGAATGGCTCTTGAAAGAGCAGGCAAAAATGCAGGATAAATACCGAGAATTGAATCAAGTATCCGTTAAGGAACCAGATATTATTTTTATTGGAGATTCCATCGTAGAATACTATCCTTTGCAGGAACTATTGCAGACGAATAAAGTCCTGATTAACCGTGGGATCCGGGGTTATAAGACTGATTTGCTATTAGAAAACCTAGATGCCCATCTCTTTGGGCAGGCTTTGGATAAGGTCTTTATCCTGATAGGTACCAATGATATTGGCAAAGAAATGCCTCGGTCTGAGACACTGGGCAACCTAGAAGGAGTGATTCAGAAGATTTCCAGAGAGTACCCGTTGGCCCAGATCCAACTTCTGTCGGTCCTGCCGGTCAATGAAGCTCCCGCCTACAAGAGCACGGTCTATGTCCGCAGCAATGAAAAGATTCAGGCCCTCAATCAGGCCTATCGCCAGCTGGCTAGCGCCTACATGAATGTCCAATTTATCGATCTCTACGATGCTTTTCTGGACGAGGGAGGCCAGCTGCGCCCAGACTACACAACAGATGGTCTCCATCTGACCATTGCTGGCTATGCAGCCCTGTCCAAGGCTTTGAAAGAGACGTTATAGAGATAAAAATAGGGAGCGAAAAAAGCCCAACCAGACAAATCTTCAAAGGAAGATTTGTTTTTTTCAAAACTTTTGGTTGACAAATGTAAATTTTAGAGGTAAAATAGCATCATAGGATTTACAAATGTAGATTTTGAAAGGAGAAGCCATGCAAATTTCCAATGCGGAATGGCGCATCATGAAGATTATCTGGATGGAAGGCAAGCAGACCAGCATGGATTTGATCGCCGTCTTGTCCGAGCGCTTTGACTGGTCGAAGTCGACGGTCAAGACTCTCTTGACCCGCTTGGTGGAGAAAGGATGTTTGACTAGAGAAAAATCAGGCAAAGCCTTTGTTTACTCGGCTTTGTTGACGCAGGACCAGAGTTTAGACTTGGTGGTTGAGGAGGTGAAAGACAAGGTTTGCTCAAAAAGAATTGTCCAGGTGCTTGAAAACTTGATTCAGGCGAGTGACTTTACGCTTGCAGATCTTAATCAGCTGCAGCAGGTCCTGGAAGAAAAGAAAGCAGAGGCTGTCGAAACAGTCCCTTGCAATTGTATGTAATAGAAAGAAGGAAATTCCATGTTTGGATTGTTGATTAGTATTGTTTGTTTACTTGTGGTTGCTTTTATTGCTTGGTGGTTCTTTGCAGAGCATGAAAAGGTAAGCGGCCACGCTCGTCAGAAATCAGGTTATCAAGAAATTGAAGTCGAAGTCATGGGGGGCTATTCGCCTGAAACCATTGTCCTGAAAAAGAATGTTCCAGCCCGGATCATCTTTAATCGCAAGGATCCATCTTCATGTCTGGCTCAAGTGATCTTTCCAGATTTTGGCGTTCATGAAGATTTGCCTTTAGGTGAAAAACATGTCATTGAAATTACGCCAGAAAAAGCGGGCGAATATGGGTATTCATGTGGAATGAACATGATGCATGGTCACATGATTGTGGAATAAAGGAGTAGGTATGGTAGAAAAACAAAAAGCAGTTGTGGAAAACGGAGTGCAAAAGATCCGTATTACAGCAGAAAAGGGCTATAGTCCCAAAGAATTTCAACTTCAAAAAGGGATCCCTGCTGAAATCACCTTCCATCGGGTCAATCCTTCCGGCTGTTACAAGGAAATTTTGTTTGAAGATCAGGGGATTTTAGAGCCTTTGGAAGTCGGTGTGGATAAGGTGATATCCTTTACCCCGACAGAAACAGGGGACTTCGAGTTTTCATGTGGAATGAAGATGCAAAAGGGTTCCTACACGGTTGTGGAAAAACGCCGTCGTGTCTTAGGTTTACTGGGTCGCTTTTGGATTACTAGTATCTTTACCCTTCCCTTATTGATCTTGATGATCGGGATGATGGCAGGATTTGTATCCCATACAGTCAGTCGCTGGGGGACTTTTCTAGCGACAACGCCGATCATGTTGGTAGCAGGAGTTCCTTTTATCAAGAGTGCCTGGGCCTCATTTAAGAAGCACCATTCCAATATGGATACCTTGGTAGCTCTTGGAACCCTGGTAGCCTATGTCTATAGTGTATTTGCACTCTTTACTGGTCAACCGGTATACTTTGAAAGTGCGGGCTTTATTCTCTTCTTTGTCCTCTTAGGACAAGTCTTTGAGGAACGGATGCGTAAAGATGCCTCCAAGGCTGTGGAAAAGTTGTTGGATTTGCAGGCAAAAACGGCTCAAGTTCTCCGTGATGGGAACTATGTCGAGGTGGCGGCGGAAGATATCCAAATTGATGACTTGATTCGGGTCCGTCCTGGGGAAAAGATCGCGGTTGATGGGACGATTGTAGAAGGAAGTACGACCATTGATGAGTCGATGGTGACAGGTGAAAGCTTGCCTGTGGAAAAATCAGTTGGTGATGCAGTTATCGGCTCCACTATCAACAGCAATGGGACCATTCTCTTTAAGGCTGAAAAAGTCGGTAGTGAGACCCTCTTATCTCAAATTGTGGCCTTTGTCAAAATGGCCCAATCCAGTCGTGCTCCCATTCAAGATTTGACGGATAAGATTTCAGGTATCTTTGTTCCAGTGGTGACGATTTTGGCCATTGCGACTTTCTGGGTTTGGTCCGTGCTTCTGGGCGCGTCGCTTCAAGAGGCCATGCTCTATGCAGTCTCTGTCCTCATTATTGCCTGTCCTTGTGCCCTTGGTTTAGCAACCCCAACAGCCCTGATGGTCGGAACCGGCCGTAGTGCCAAGATGGGGGTTCTGATTAAAAATGGAACAGTTCTTCAAGAAGTGCAAAAGATTCAAACCGTTGTGTTTGATAAGACAGGGACTATTACTATTGGTCAACCACTTGTAACCGATGTTGTAGGAGATGAAGCGCGTGTCTTGACACTGGCTGCTAGTCTTGAAACTTTTTCAGAACATCCACTAGCCCAAGCGGTGTTATCCCAAGCAGAAGAAAAAGGTTTGGTGTTATCCCCTGTGGAAAATTTCCAAGCGATTGAAGGAAAAGGGGTCCAAGGTCAGATCGACCAGCAGTTGGTGACCTTGGGAAATGGCAAACTTCATGACGGGACAGCGATGGATCCAGAGCTTGAAAAACGGATGGTAGAGTTGCAAGAGCAGGCCAAAACAGTGATCAATTTGGCTGTGGATGGGCAAGTGATTGGGTTGATTGCCATTCAAGATGCTCCGAAGGCCAGCTCAAAAGAAGCGATCAAAAAGCTCAAAGAACGGGGCTTGAAAACGGTCATGTTAACGGGGGATAATGAACGGGTGGCCCAAGCTATTGCTACGCAAGTGGGAATTGATACCGTCATTGCTGATGTCCTTCCTCAAGAAAAAGCTAGCGCCATCCAAAAACTGCAAGAAGCTAGCAAGGTCGCCTTTGTTGGAGATGGCATCAATGATGCTCCAGCTCTCTCGATCGCAGATGTGGGGATCGCTATGGGATCTGGAACGGATATTGCGATCGAGTCCGGTGGCATCGTGCTCACGCAAAATGATTTGCTTGGCGTTGTGCGTGCCTTTGACATGAGTCAAAAGACCTTCCGCAGGATCTTACTCAATCTCTTCTGGGCCTCTATCTACAATATCATTGGGATTCCAATTGCTGCTGGAGTCTTTGCAGGACTGGGATTGACCCTCAATCCAGAACTAGCAGGTCTTGCCATGGCCCTTAGTTCTGTGTCTGTTTTGACTAGCTCGCTACTTCTCAATTTTACGAAAATTGATTAAATGAAACAAAAAGAGAGTGGGACAGAAATCGGTAATTCGTTAGAATTCGATTTCGTCGTCTCACCTCCGCACAGTTGAGTAGGGCTGTAAAAGCTAATGAAATCAATGTAGTAGAGCCCACTCAACCACTGCGTCTTGCTCGACAATCCAAAAACAATTAAGAGGCTAGGACTTTTGTCCCAGCCTCTTTTTGTTCGATTTCCTACAGCTACAAGTCTTAGAGGTGCATGCAAATTATAATAAAATATCCTATTCTACTATAGTTTGTAAAATTTTATCAAAAAAGAGCATCTGTTATGTAATAGGGATTGAGCATCTATGAGCATATTCTTATACAAGTGAGAAAAAACATGGTAAATTGATATAGTAAAGTTTCTTGAAGCGTTTTCATTCACAAGTGAAAATGTTTTCAATAACTGAAAATTTAATTTATTGAAGGAGAGTTATTCTTATGACTCAAGGGAAAATTACTGCATCTGCAGCAATGCTCAACGTATTGAAAACATGGGGCGTAGACACCATCTACGGTATCCCATCAGGAACACTCAGCTCACTCATGGACGCTTTGGCTGAAGACAAAGATATCCGATTCTTGCAAGTTCGCCACGAAGAAACAGGTGCTCTTGCAGCAGTCATGCAAGCTAAATTTGGCGGCTCAATCGGGGTTGCAGTTGGTTCAGGTGGTCCAGGTGCGACTCACTTGATTAACGGTGTTTACGATGCAGCTATGGATAACACTCCATTTCTTGCTATCCTTGGATCACGTCCAGTTAACGAACTCAACATGGATGCCTTCCAAGAATTGAACCAAAACCCAATGTACAACGGTATCGCTGTTTACAACAAACGTGTCGCTTACGCTGAGCAATTGCCAAAAGTAATTGACGAAGCTTGCCGTGCTGCAGTTTCTAAAAAAGGTCCAGCTGTTGTTGAAATTCCAGTAAACTTCGGTTTCCAAGAAATCGATGAAAACTCATACTATGGTTCAGGTTCATACGAACGTTCATTCATCGCTCCTGCTTTGAACGAAGTTGAAATTGACAAAGCAGTTGAAATCTTGAACAATGCTGAACGCCCAGTTATCTACGCTGGTTACGGTGGTGTTAAAGCTGGTGAAGTCATTACTGAATTGTCACGTAAAATCAAAGCACCAATCATCACAACTGGTAAAAACTTTGAAGCTTTTGAATGGAACTACGAAGGTTTGACAGGTTCTGCTTACCGTGTTGGTTGGAAACCAGCCAACGAAGTGGTCTTTGAAGCAGACACAGTTCTTTTCCTTGGTTCAAACTTCCCATTTGCTGAAGTTTACGAAGCCTTCAAGAACACTGAAAAATTCATCCAAGTCGATATCGACCCTTACAAACTTGGTAAACGTCATGCCCTTGACGCTTCTATCCTTGGTGATGCAGGTCAAGCAGCGAAAGCAATCCTTGACAAAGTAAACCCAGTAGAATCTACTCCATGGTGGCGTGCAAACGTTAAGAACAACCAAAACTGGCGTGATTACATGAACAAACTCGAAGGTAAAACTGAGGGTGAATTGCAATTGTATCAAGTTTACAATGCAATCAACAAACATGCTGACCAAGACGCTATCTACTCAATCGACGTAGGTGACACTACTCAAACATCTACTCGTCACCTTCACATGACACCTAAGAACATGTGGCGTACATCTCCACTCTTTGCGACAATGGGTATTGCCCTTCCTGGTGGTATCGCTGCTAAGAAAGACAATCCTGATCGCCAAGTATGGAACATCATGGGTGACGGTGCATTCAACATGTGCTACCCAGACGTTATCACAAACGTTCAATACGACCTTCCAGTTATCAACGTTGTCTTCTCAAATGGTAAATATGCCTTCATCAAGGACAAATACGAAGACACAAACAAACACTTGTTTGGTTGTGACTTCCCTAATGCTGACTATGCGAAAATCGCTGAAGCGCAAGGTGCTGTAGGATTTACAGTTGACCGTATCGAAGATATCGATGCAGTTGTTGCAGAAGCTGTGAAACTCAATAAAGAAGGTAAAACTGTTGTGATCGATGCTCGCATCTCTCAACATCGTCCACTTCCAGTAGAAGTACTTGAATTGGATCCAAAACAACACTCAGAAGAAGCAATCAAAGCCTTCAAGGAAAAATACGAAGCAGAAGAACTCGTACCATTCCGCCTCTTCTTGGAAGAAGAAGGATTGCAATCACGCGCAATCAAATAATTCCTCTCGTCGAAAATCAAATGTAAACTTTGTAGATTTTATTCTTTGATTTTCAAGAGTCTAACTTGAAAAGATCGGAGCAATCCGGTCTTTTTCTGGAGGATAGTAAATGAATTTAAATCAATTAGATATCATCGTTTCAGATGTTCCTCAAGTCTGTGCTGACTTGGAGCGTATTTTGGATAAAAAAGCCGATTATGTTGACGATAGTTTTGCACAGTTCACGATTGGCAGTCACTGCCTCATGTTATCACAAAATCATTTGGTTCCTTTGGAAAACTTTCAGTCAGGAATCATTCTTCACATTGAGGTTGAGGATGTAGAGCAGAACTACCAACGGTTAAAAGAGCTTGGTGTCGAGATTTTACACGGTCCGGCTGTAACTGATTGGGGAACAGAATCGCTACTAGTTAAAGGCCCTGCTGGTTTAGTGATTGATTTTTATCGAATGAAATAGGACGCGTAGTCATTTGAAGTTAACCTTAGAGGAAGGAATAGCGAGATTGTGTCTCGACGAACAGAAATGTGATAGTACGGCATGTATAGTAGTAGATAAGGGAATTTGAAATTAGTTTGTACTCGATTGAATATTATTAAAATGTAGAACTTTTCTAATATTCTGATTTTTCTTGAATTGTTATTTTAATAGTTGTATAATGTATTTGAAATAAAGCAAAGATAAAGAGGTGGTAATATGAAAGTTATCACGATATGTATTGAGGTACGATACAGAAGATGGTAGCGTGTATTTCAACACTAAAAATAATCATTCATTTTTAATCACGGATGAATTAAAGCAGACTATACAGAAAAATAAAACAACTGAAAGTGAATATATTGCCTATTTAGAAGAGAATAAATATTTTCCTGAAGTAAATGAGGTAAACAAATATTTAAAACAGATAGAAGATAGGAATAATGAGATTGTAATATTTGTTAAATTTATATAATAAAAATGGAGAGGAGTGCTAGCCTCTCTCTTTTTCTAGGAGGGCATTATGAATAAAATATTTCACTATCTGGATAAGAAAACGAAGTTTTATACTATCATTGGTGCACTAGCAAATGGAGGTTTGGCTCTTGCTCAACCCTTAGTCGTATCACAAGCCTTGTCCTTAAATCAAGGAGAACTGACTTATTCTAAAATCATACAGTTTGCTGTTTTCGGCTTTACAGTATACTTTGTCCTGTATAGCTTAATGCTCTTTTGTAATCATACACATAATGTTTTTCGTCGTGAAATTCAAATGAATATGAGGGCAGATTTATTTAGCAAGCTGATGACAAATAAAGATTTTAGCGAAGATGAAAAAATCACCATGCTCACACAAGATATGGAGTATTTGGGGGATAATTACTTAGAAAAATACGTCAATATCATTTGCTGGAGCTTTGTTGCATTACTAACAGCGATTTATATTATTTCGCAAAATTTGTTGCTAGGTAGCATTTTTGTCTTTTTCACAATTTTACGTCCTATTCCTCAGTTCTTGATGAATAAAAGACTCAAACATACTGGTGATGACATGGCGCAAGGCAGAGTAGAAGTTCATAATCAAGTATCTGATAGTATCCGAGGATCACATACTCTACTCATGAACCAAGCAATTTCTGAAAATCAGAACAGATTTTGGAAGATTAATCTAAAATATCAACGAGCAATTCAAAAGTTTTGCTTTACCCATAATATTATTTTCTTTTGCAACGGATTCATGGTCTTTTTGAGCCAAGTTTTACCACTTGTTTTAGGTTTTTACTTTGCTATGGCTGGGCAGAAAGTGTCAGTGGCAAGTCTTGTTGCCATGTACATCGCAGCAGGTCAGTTAGTGAGCCCCATTCAGACTATTATGTATGATGCTGTAGATATACAAGGGGCAAAAACGACAGCAGATAAGATTTTTGGAATATTAGAAATTGGAGATGTAAAACAGATAGATAAAAAAGATGCGCAAGAATTGCATGCCCTGCACATTAAAAATTTAAGTAAATCCTATGGTGACAGACAGCTTTTTACTCATCTAAACTTGGATGTTCAAGCAGGTCAGAAAGTTTTAATCAAAGGACCGAGTGGTTGTGGTAAGTCAACCTTGTTCCGACTCATTACTGGAGAAGAAATAGCAGATGAGGGAGAAATTATCGGCGTGACAACTGTTAATGAATCTACATCAAGTTTTGTATCCAGTATAGGAATTATTAACCAACACCCATTTCTCTTTAACGATACAGTGCGTTACAATTTGACCTTAGGACAAGAATTTTCTGAGGAAGAGTTGTTTGCTGTTTTGAAACAAGTCAAACTAGATTTTGAATTGACGGGTGGGCTGGATTTTATTATCAAGAATAACGGGGAGAATATTTCTGGGGGACAAAGGGTGCGGATTGAATTGGCACGCTTTCTTCTTCGTAGAAAAAATTTATTATTGGCTGATGAAGTGACAGCAACCCTAGATAAAGAAAATGCCCTCATGGTACATGAACTACTATTTTCTCTTCCTGTTATGATGTTAGAAATTGCCCATCATATTGATGATGAAAGTAGATATCAACAAGTTGTAGATTTAGGAAAATATTGATTCTGGCCCAAAAGTCAGTTTTATCATAAAATGAAGTAAATATTTCAGCAATAAAAGACCCAGTATCAAGATTTTTCAGCACATAAAAATATGCTTTTTCCTGCTTATAAATACTTTTCCTAACTTCACTCTTATTTCTTATCACAAGATTGTGATAGTTTACATCTTTATAACAAAAGTTTTAAAGACTTGATTGTTTTGAAATAAGATTATAAAATAAGATTCAGCAAAAATGAAAGAGGCTTTGAAAATGTCTGAAAAACAAATGAAAATTTTAGGTTGGGTAGCGACCTTTATGTCTGTTATGATGTATGTGTCTTACTTCCCACAAATCATGAACAACTTGGCTGGTCAAAAAGGAAACTTCATCCAGCCCTTGGTTGCAGCGATTAACTGCAGTCTCTGGGTCTACTATGGACTTTTCAAAAAGGAAAGAGATATCCCTCTTGCTGCAGCCAATGCACCTGGGATTGTTTTTGGCCTCGTAACGGCTATCACGGCTTTGATTTAAAAGGAACAGAGAAGACTGGTTTTCAGTCTTCTTTTTTTGTTCCAGGGGAGGCTATTTGCTTTTTCGAGAGGATAATTTTTTAAAAAACGATCTGATCAACTTAAATAGTAGAATAGTATCAGTATGTCACAGTATTTTATAAGAAAAGGTTTACAGAATGAGCTATAATATAAGTAAATAAACAAGCAATTAGAAAGCGAGTAGAAATATGACTGAAAAACTGACTTTTCCTGATGGTTTTTTGTGGGGTGGAGCGACAGCTGCCAACCAATGCGAGGGCGCTTATGATGCGGATGGTCGCGGGCTGGCTAATGTAGATGTGGTGCCGATTGGTAAGGACCGTCTGGCCATCATCACGGGTAAGAAAAAGATGTTTGACTTTGAGGATGGCTATTTCTACCCAGCCAAGGAAGCTATTGACATGTACCATCGCTTCAAGGAGGACATTGCTCTCTTTGGCGAGATGGGGTTTAAGACCTATCGTCTGTCCATTGCTTGGAGCCGGATTTTCCCTAAGGGGGATGAGCTGGAGCCCAATGAAGCGGGTCTGAAATTTTACGAAGACCTCTTTAAGGAATGTCGTAAGTACGGCATTGAGCCCTTGGTGACCATTACTCACTTTGACTGTCCCATGCACTTGATTGAGCAATATGGTGGTTGGCGGAATCGTCTCATGCTGGAATTTTACGAGCGTCTCTGCCGCACTCTCTTTACCCGCTACAAGGGCTTGGTCAAGTACTGGTTGACCTTCAATGAAATTAACATGATCCTCCATGCACCATTTATGGGGGCAGGGCTCTGCTTTGAAGAAGGCGAAAACGAAGAACAGGTCAAGTATCAAGCGGCCCATCATGAGCTAGTCGCGTCAGCCATTGCCACCAAGCTGGCTCATGAGATTGATCCAGAAAATAAGGTCGGCTGTATGCTGGCGGCGGGACAAAATTATCCTAACACCTGCCATCCACGCGATGTATGGGCTGGTATGGAGGAAGACAGGAAAAACTATTTCTTCATTGATGTGCAGGCGCGTGGTGAATATCCTAATTACGCCAAGAAAGCTTGGGAGCGCGAGGGAATCACTGTCGAAATGACAGAAGAAGACCTGCAGCTACTCAAGGAGCATACGGTGGACTTCATTTCCTTCTCTTACTATGCGAGTCGGGTAGCTTCGGGAGATCCTAAGGTTAATGAGCTGACGGAGGGCAATATCTTTGCTTCTCTCAAGAACCCTTATTTGGAAAGCTCTGAGTGGGGCTGGCAGATCGATCCGTTGGGCTTGCGCATTACGCTGAATACCATCTGGGATCGTTATCAAAAGCCTATGTTTATCGTGGAAAATGGTCTGGGCGCAGTGGATATTCCAGATGAAAATGGCTATGTGGCTGATGATTATCGGATTGACTATCTGGCAGCTCATGTCAAGGCCATGCGAGAAGCCATCAATGAAGATGGGGTAGTTCTGTGGGGCTACACGACCTGGGGCTGTATCGACCTGGTATCAGCCGGAACTGGCGAGATGAAGAAGCGCTATGGCTTTATCTACGTGGACCGGGACAATGAAGGCAAGGGAACGCTCAAACGTTCTAAGAAGAAATCCTTTGACTGGTACAAGGAAGTCATCGCGACTAACGGAGCATCTGTAAAATAGGAAAAAGGCTGAGATATGAATGTCTCAGCCTTATTTATGTTTTGTCCCTATCCCGTTCTTAGACTGATTTGGATGAGGAATGGGAAAGTTGTAGCGTTACGATCCCAACAAGAAATAGTGTAAATAATTTTTCTTTTATAAATCCTCGATAGCGAATATTATACTTCTAAAGATAACTCTACAAAATACTATAATCATTCTTTTCTTCCTTTCTACATGTGATCCAGAAATATTGCTTTCTTTCATTGTAAGGAACAGGTTTCAAATATTCTTCAAGAAATTCTAAAATATTTCTAAAGTTTTGTTAGAAGATGACATTTCATTGACTTACGTCTTTTTCCTTGCTACACTAATAGTAAAAATGGAGCGAAGGAGAAGGACTGTGGCTAGAATTCTGGTGATTGAAGACAATAATGATATTCATGCGATTCTGACAAGTCTGTTTGAGAAAGAACATGAAGTCTACTCGGCTTATTCGGGAACAGAAGGGCTGGCTGTTTTTGAGCGTGAAAAGCCTGATCTGGTCTTGCTGGATATCATGTTGCCTGGTAAGAACGGTGACCAAGTATTGAAGGAAATTCGTAGGACTAACAGCCAAGTACCTATTCTGATGCTGACGGCTTTGGGAGAGAAGTCTCTGGTCAGCGAGTATCTTTTAAATGGAGCCAATGACTATATTGTCAAACCCTTTAATCTGGATGAGGTCTTTGCCCGTGTGACAGTCCAATTGCGTAGTCTGTATGCCGCATCAGCCGAGGAAGAAAGCCTTTGTTTTAAGAATATTCAATTATTGCCAGCAACTTTTCAGGCTGTTTGTGGAGAGCGAGAAGTTCGTTTGAGTAAGAAAGAATTTCAAATTTTTCAACTCTTGCTCCGCTATCCTAAAAAAATATTTACTAAAGAAGCTTTGTTTGAATCTGTATGGGAAGAAGCCTATCTTCCTGGAGACAATACCCTCAATACTCATCTTAGCAACTTACGTAAAAAGCTGGCTCAGCTAGATCCATCCGAAGAATACATTGAAACAGTTTGGGGCTTGGGTGTAAGGCTCAAGGAGGACTGAAATGGGAGTTCTTGCATTTTTATTGGTCATTATCTGTCTGCTTCTAGTCCTCGTTTTGGTTCGTTATCATATGGCAGTTAAGGATGTAGCCCAGCAAATCCGGCAAAAGCGTCAACAGGCTAGTTCTAGTAGGCTAGCTCCATCGGTCCATGTAGCAAGTATTTTAGAGCTAACTGAAGAGGTTGAGGAGATCTTTCAGGAGCTGGATAAGACGACCTTTGTGGTACAGCAAGAAAAGAAGACTCTGGACATGGCTATCAGTAATATTGCTCACGATATCCGGACGCCTTTGACCATTGCTAGTGGCTATACCCAGCAACTATTAAAAGAAGATAACCAAGAGAGTCAGCAACTAGTCAAGATTGCGGATAGTCTGGGAATGGTGTCCAAACGGCTAGAAGCCCTGATGGAGTATCGCCGACTGATGGAGGGAGCTATTCGCCCGACCTTTGTTAAGACGGATCTTTCTCAGCTGGTGACTCAGCAACTTTTTGATTATTACGATGCCTTTCAAAAAGCTCAGATTGACTTGGATCTTGATTTGACTGAAGGTTTGACCTTGACAACGGATCCTGATATTTTGGAGCGTATTGTTCAAAATATGATAAGTAATGTCCTTAAGCATGGTCAAAAGGCTGCCAGTATTTCTCTGAAACAAGACGGAGAGCACTGTATCTTTATCGTCAAAAATATCGTTCAACAACCAATCTTGCACCTGGATAAATTAACCAACCGTTTCTATTCAGAAAATCTCTCCAGCAGTGAGGAGTCCTCTGGTCTAGGTCTTTATATCACCCAGCAGTTAGTCGAAATCCTAGGTGGGGACTTGACCATGAGAGCCGAAGACGACTGGTTTGAACTGGTTGTGACCTTGTAAAAAAGACTTGAAAAAGCAAAATAAGGAAGGCTCAGCTCTATCAGCTAGCCTTAAAATCCGCTCATAAACCTCAGCTAATTTTTGAATTGGCTGAGGTTTATTTTTAGATTAAATCAAAGAAAGGCATGATAAAAATGTCTTTTTGTTTTGTGGTTTGAGAAGTCAATTATCTTAGAGAGGCCATTTTGCCTGTCAAAGTGAAAAATCAGCCACATGCTCTAAACCCTTGATATAACTGACTTGCAACTAACAGTTGACAATGATTCCAAGTTCAATTACCCAAAAAGCAACTAGTTTTTTTCTTTATTCCAAGTCCAGTCGCTAGAAAGGCAACTGGCTTTTTTGTTAATCTGAAAGCAGAAGCCAAGTTTTTGATTTCAGATTAACAAATCGCTGTCTTTGAGGATTTTGATTAAAAACTTGAGTTTAATTTAAAGGAGGAAAAAGCATGAAGAAAATTCCTTTATTCATTATGCTAATCTTATTTTTGTTTTTAACTGCTTCTTTATCAGCTGCTGCTGATGAGGCTCAACTTCCCTCTGGGACATCCTATAGTCAAATCGGACAGAAAATCCAAGACTATGTCAAGGAATATGAAAAGACATCGGCCGGCATAGCGACAGCAGTCTTCGACAAGGACGGTACCATTTACCAAGATTACTTTGGCTATATGAACAAAGAAAAAGAATAAACCTAGCATTGTATGATGAGGTGACAGGCAGACTTTGCGGTGTCTTCGCCTTGTGCTATAATAAGTGTCAATGAAAGAAAGTATAAAAAATAAGAAAGAGTAGGTAAAACAATCCATGAATCTATCAGACAGAATCCAGTACCTGCGAAAAGCGCGGGGCATTTCGCAGGAGGGTCTAGCCGACCAAATCGGTGTGTCCAGACAGGCCGTTTCCAAGTGGGAGAGTGAGCAGAGTATGCCTGATTTGGATAAGATCATTTCCATGAGTGACTATTTTGAGGTGACCACAGACTATCTGCTCAAGGGAATTGAGCCTGTAGTCCAGAAAGAGGAAGAGCAGTCAATTGAGCACAGGAGAATAGCCAGCAATATTTGCTATCAACTCTCTCTTGGCTTGGTAGGTCTGGGCATCATCCTCTCCATTATCCTAGCTGATTTTATCAAGGTTAGTGTCTTGCTAACACCGGTGCTAATCGTTCAGGGAGTAGGTTTGCTGGTGTGGGGAATGGGCCGCAATCTATCCGAGGTAAGACCTTCTTTTCAGGTTAAGCTAGCCTTGATTTTATTCTTACTCTTTGTTCCCCTAGGATTTCTATCTAATGTTCTTTTTCCTATGGGCAAGATCTTTCCATATCCGACTAGTTTGGCAGCCAGCCTTGCCTTTGTCACTTTCTACCTTATCCTAGGAGTCTGCATCAGTCTGTTCTTGAATAAGCAAGTTTGGAAGCAGTGAAAGAAAGCCGATAAAGGCGGCTAGACCAGAAGGGGTGAAATCCGTTCAAAAAAACTCAGCTAATTTAGTGATTAGCTGAGTTTTTATTTTATAAATCTCTCTTCTTCAGAGTAGCCAGTCCTGCTATGGTAAAGACCGTGATCAGACTGAAAGCAAAGATAGCTGTTTTGGTGATGACACCTGGTATTGAAGCGTCCTCGTAGAAGAACTCCATCTTGATAGCCTTGAACCATTCATTATTGGCATCGAACATTTGACTAGGGAGACCGAGTAAGATGTAGGTCATGATATAGGTGATAAAGACGACACTATAGTTTCGAGTCAAGTAGAGGACAAAGCTGGTAATGCAGTACCAAGCGTAGGTACAGATGATCTGCATGACAAAGAGTATTGCGAATTGTCCCCAGAAATTAGCTGGTAGGGTTCCCATATTACCGCCGGTTCGGACAAATTCGATGACAATACCAAAAGTGTAGAGCAGTATGAACTGTAGAGGAAGTAAGCTGCCGATAACCAGTGCTTTAGAGAAGTAATATTGGGTCCGAGTCTTGCCTGTAGTCAGGTTATTGTGATAAAGTTTGTCATTGAGATCAACACCGAGAAGCAAGCTAGTCATGACATTGCAGGCAATAAAGAGCATGCCGATGTTGTAGGTGACGGCATATATGGCAAAAAAGATACCGTTGTCGGAACTGACGGCTGTGGAAGTGAAAATGGCGAGGAGAATTCCAAAGATGCAGAAAGCCTGCACTCCCCAGAATCCTACGGAGCGGAAGATACGGTAGTAATCCGCCTTGATACTATTAAACATGAGTGTTTCCTCCTTCTTGGTTGATTAAGTCTGTAAAGTATTTTTCTAAGTCTTTGTGGGCGTAGTAGATTTCCCCGATTGGGATGTCGGCTAGGACTAATTCCTTGGCAATCTTGCGAATTTCTTGTACTTGGCCGGAAATATGCAGCTCATCTTCCTTCTTGGTCGGCTTGATTTGGTAGCCGAGCTTGTCTTGCACTAAATGAGCAGCTTGCTGGATATTATCCGTTTTGAGGATGATATAGTCGCCGCTTTCTCGGTCAAATTCTTCCTTAGACAGCTCCTTGATGAAATGCCCTTGATTGATAAAGCCAAAACGAGTTGCGACTAGATAAAGCTCGGACAGGATATGGCTGGAAATGATGATGGTGATGCCCAGTTCTTGATTGAGGCGTTTGACCATTTCTCTAAATTCCTGAATCCCAACTGGGTCTAAGCCATTGATGGGCTCGTCCAGAATGAGCAAATCGGGGCGCCCCAAAATAGCAATGGCAATGCCTAACCGCTGTCTCATCCCCAGAGAGAAATTGCGGAATTTCTTCTTTCCAGTATAGGTCAGGCCGACATATTGTAGGGTTTTTTTGATGACTTTGTCAGCATTTGGAATGCCCCGGTCGGTACAGTAGTAGCGCAGATTTTCATAGGCCGACATGTGGGCATGTGCTACAGGGGTTTCGATGACAGATCCAGTATGGCTGAGGGCTTTGGTCCATTCTTGTTGGCTCTGAGAGCCCAGGACAGACACGGTTCCTCCGCTAGGATAGATGACTTGAGTGATAATTTTGATCAGCGTGGTCTTACCAGCGCCGTTTTTACCAATGAGACCGTAGATCTCTCCTTTCTTGATGGAAAGACTGACATCTTTCAGAGCATATTGATCCCCGTATTTTTTAGTAAGTCCTTTCACTTCTAAAACATTTTGCATGCTGTTTCTCCTTTAATTCCTTTGTTTATAGTTTTAGTATACAAACTAATTATCAAATATTTCTCAAGTCTTTTTAAAGTATTTCTAAAGAAATACGAAATGAAAAAATTAAAAGGAACCAGTTAAGAACCAGCTCCTTTTTTTACTATAAATCTTTTTTGTGGAAAGTATAGAGACTTGCTACGGTGAAGACGGTTCCAAAGACCAAGGCGATGAGAATAATTCTCAAGGTTACACCGTTGCTTTGAAGCGTATCAAAGTCAAAGCTCATGGTGAAATACTGCAGCCATAAAGATTTGGGGTATAATTGCGCAAGAGCTCCAGTTAAAGATGCGCAGAAAAGGTAACCTCCCAGAGCAGCAATCATAGATTTACTCAGATAAAGAATAAAGGAAATAATGGCTGTCCAAGCCATGACAGTCAGGCACTGCACAAAGAATAGAAGAATAAACTGAAGCAGGAAGATAGTGGATAAATCGCCAATACCGTTTAGAATGGCCGCTAGGATAAAGTTGATGCTATAAAAGAGAGCTAGCTGCAAGAAGGTTACGCAGACCATGACTAGGGCTTTAGAGACGAAGAAACTGGTACGGGAAACGCCACTGGTTAAAGTATTCTTGTAAAGCTGCTTGTTCAGATCTGTCCCGATGACGATCATAGAGAGGATAATGATGATAAATGTATTATTGCCGATTGCGCTGGAGCCAGCTTGTATCAGCTGGACGGCATTGAATTTGCTAAAGACTGCGCTCAAGGTCGTCAGTAAAAAGATGAATTCGGTAATCCAAACAGCCTTGGAACGAAAGAAACGGTAAAAATCTGCTTGAAAAGTATGTAACATGTTTTTTTCTCCTTACTGGACTAAATCTGTAAAGTATTTTTCTAAATCTTTGTGAGCTGCATAGATAGCATTGACATGAATGTTGGATAAGACCAACTCCCTGTTGATGTCATTTAGTTCCTGCTCTTGGGCGACAATGTGCAACTCGTCAGATTTATCAGCTTCTTTGAGCTGATAGTGGAGCTTGCCTTGGATGAAATTGGCAGCCTGGTCTTTATCGCTAGTCTTGAGGACGATATAATCTTCGCTGGCTCGGTCAAAGTCATCTTTGGTGAATTCTGCGACGAGTCGTCCTTGGTCAATCACGCCAAACTTGGTGGCTACCAGATAAAGCTCAGACAAGATGTGGCTGGAAATGATAAAAGTGATTCCCAACTCTTGGTTGAGTCGCTGAATCATCAGGCGAAATTCCTTGATGCCAAGCGGATCTAAGCCGTTGATGGGCTCATCTAAAATCATGAGTTCAGGCTTGTTTATAAGGGCGATTGCGATCCCCAAGCGCTGCTTCATTCCTAGCGAAAAGTTGCGGAATTTCTTTTTACCAGTATTGCTCAATCCGACATAGGCCAAGGTTTCCTTGATGAGTTGGTCGGGCTGGGCAATCTGGTGGACCTTGCAGTAGTAGTTGAGATTTTGATAAGCAGTCATTTGATTGTAAGCGACCGGTGTTTCGATGACGGTTCCTATCTTGCGTAGGGCTTCATTCCATTCCTTAGAGTTCTGCGAACCAAAGACAGACACGGTTCCGCTGTTGGCATGAATGAGCCGGCTAATGGTCTTGAGAAGAGTGGTTTTGCCAGCTCCGTTCTTGCCAATCAGTCCATAGATGTCACCTTTCTGGATCGAAAGACTGACATGATCAAGCGCATATTGTTGGCCATATTGTTTGGTAACTTGCTTTACTTCTAAAACAGTTTGCATAGCATATTCTCGCTTTCTTAGGTTTAACTATAGTATACAAACCAAATTTCAAATATTTCTCAAGTCTTTTTAAAGTATTTCTAAAGAAATACGAAATGCAAAAACAAACAAAAAGAGCTAGTCAGGGACTAACTCTGTATATTTATAAGTCTCGATGTTGGAAGGCCTGATAGCCACCCCAAAGGGATCCGGCAAGGATCAAGAATGTGAAGAAATCAGAATTTAGTTGAGGGAAAAGAGCGTGGAGGCTAGCCTGAAGCATTATCAGGACGAAAAAAATTAGATAGCTGGCTAGAGTGGAGTAGGTCAGGTAGAGTAAGCAGGCAAAGGCAGAACTACAGGCCATGATAAAGACAAAGGCACGAAAGAAGGATAGTGAAAAATTCTCAAAGAAATCCTTTGGCATGATCCCAGGCCCATGAAAGATACTTCCCAAGATAAAAGCTGTGACAAATACGGTAGCTAATTGAATAAGACTAGTAGTTGTAAGGGTAGCAGTTTTAAATAGATAAAAATCTTTTCGCGAAAGGCCACTAGCCAATGTATTCTTGTAGAGTTTTTTGGTTAGGTCTCGCCCCAATAAAGAAGTAGTGAGGACAAGAACTGCAATCATGACAAAAGGGAGGAAATCGTGAGCGACTTGATTGAGAGCTTGAAATCCTGTCCATCCTTGACGGACTATTTCATCTTGTTCAGAAGGTGTAGAGACATATAAGCTAAAGCTAGCTTCTCCAAAAGAGCTAACGAAGATGAGGAGGAAGAGCAGACCCTCTGTTATCCAAAAAAGTTTGGAACGGATGAGCTGGAAGAGTTCCGCCTGAATGGTGTGTAACATGGAATTTCCTCCTATTGTTTAAAATACTACTAGCATCTTATAAATTTTTTGTTTTAAAAATCTTCAGTCCCCCAATGAGAAAGAGGAGGGAGACAGCTGATGTTGTAAGGATAGCCTTGATGATAGTTCCTCCATCAGCTGCCATAGCAGTGTTGAAACGTAGAGTGAGATAGGGGAGCCATTCATTATCAGGATAAAAGATAAGAGGGATAGATAGCAGGGCTCCACCAATAAAATAGGTTAAAAAGCTAGATACGATAGAGTGACTGGCATAGAGGACCAAAGAGATGATGCTAATCCAAGAGATAGTGCTGAGAAATTGAACGAAAAGAGCAGCGCCCAGATGAGGCAAAAAAGAGCTAGGGGCAGTTCCGATTCCGTTGGACAGACTAGCAGTCACAAAGGAGATAGCTTGAATAAAGAGAAGGTGTAGAAGTGCGATGCTAACGCAGACAAAGAATTTAGAAAGATAATAGCTGAGTTTTGAAATGCCGTAGCTGAGGCAGTTTTTGTAGAGCTTTCGTGATAGATCCACTCCAAGGACCATACTGATGATAATAATGGTGAAAAAGAGCAGACTGTCTGTATTGCCTGCAAAATAGTCCAAAGCCTGAAGGCCGGTTAGTTTTCCTAGAGATTGACTAGCAGCCGCATTTCTGGAGATATTTGCTCCAAAATGAATATTTGCTTGAAGGAAGGTTGCTGAGAAAATCACACAGAATAATAAAAACTCAGTAATCCAAAAGCCTTTTGAGCGCATGAGCCGGTAAAAATCGGCACGAATGAAGTCGATCATAATGAGCCTCCCTTTGTTATTCAACTAAATCCGTAAAGAAGTTTTCCAGATTTTGGCGAGCATAGTAGATTTCTTGCACAGGTAGACCTGCAGCTACAAGTTCTTCTACAATCTTGCTGATTTGGTGCGAATGAGTGAAAATATGAATCTCGTCAGAAGCATTGACCACCTTAATACGATAATTGAGCTGGTCATGAATAAGCCGGCTGGCTTCTTCTAATTTGGAAGTTTTAAGAACAATATAGTCTTCGCTTTGCTCTTCAAACTCAGACTTAGAAATTTCGCGAATCAATCGACCTTGTTCGATGATGCCGAACTTTGTTCCCACTAAATAGAGTTCAGATAAGATGTGGCTGGAGATGATAAAGGTCATCCTCAATTCTTCGTTGAGCCGTTGGACCATCTGACGGAATTCTTTAATACCGACTGGGTCTAAACCGTTGATCGGTTCGTCTAGAATCATCAAATCTGGCTTAGATAGCAAGGCGATAGCAATACCCAAACGTTGCTTCATACCGAGTGAAAAATCTCTGAATTTCTTCTTGCCAGTATCTGTTAAGTTCACGTATTCCAAGGTTTCTTGGATAACCTTGTCAGCATGGGGGATATGGCGGAGTTTGCAGTAGTAGTTGAGATTTTCGTAGGCTGTCAAGTGGTTGTGAGCAACTGGCGTTTCGATGACAGATCCGACCCGCTTGAGGCCTTGCGTCCATTCTTTTTGATTTTGAGAACTAAAAAGAGAAACACTGCCACTATCTGCCTCTAGTAACTGAGCGATAATCTTAATGAGGGTCGTTTTTCCGGCTCCATTTTTCCCGATAAGACCGTAAATGTCACCTTTTTTGATGGTCAGACTCACGTCGGTCAGGGCATATTGTTGGCCGAATTTCTTGCTTATTTGCTGTAAAACCAAAATATTTTCCATGATAAGTTCTCCTTGTATAGATAGGGAGAGGAAGCTCTCTTTTCACTATCCAGTATAGTACCAATCTTTCAAATAATTCTCAAGCATTTCTAAAATATTTCTAAAGTTTTTTAGCAAAAAAATTCCTGCAAATAGCAGAAATTTTTCAGGTATATCTAGCTTATGTAAGTCCTTGATTGATCATAGAAGACTTTTTGATACAAGGCTTTAATGCTTACTTTCACATTGGTGGCTTGCGGTCCAATTCCAGCTCATACAGTCCTCTAACTGCGTTGCAAGCATAGATTTTATCGGCTTTAGCTAGATCAGACAGAGTCAGAATCTTTTCAATAGCTTGCCCCTCGTCCAGTAGTTGCTGGCGGTAGATGCCCTTGAGAAGACCCAGTTCTGCAGGAGGCGTGTAGAGTTTGCCGTCTAGCTCCAGTAGTAGATTGCCAATAGAGGTTTCCAGCAACTGGCCTTGTGCATTGTAGTAAATCTGTTCTTGCTGTTCCAAGGTCAGATGTGGCCGATGGCTGGTTTTAAAATAGGTGAAAGGCTGAGCTAGATTGGCTGTCTGCTCGACCAGTTTTGCCTTTCTGAAAGTCTCTGTTAGTGGCAGTAGAGGGGCCGTTTCTAGCCCAATGCTACCGTCTTTTTTTAGAGCTATACGCAGCCTATAATCCTGCCCTTTATCCAGCTGAGCGCAGCTTTCTTCTAGCTCTTGCCCTAGCTTACTTTGGTCAAAAGGATAGGCGAAGTAGCTAGCTGCTTCTGCCAGTCTTTGCAGGTGCTGGTCTTGCAGGGTCAGCTTTCCATCTGTCACTTTTCCAGTAGAAATCAGGTAGAATCGCGGATTCTTTCGATAGAGAACGGCGGATTTTTGCTGGGTTTCGATGTATTCAGATTTCCAGGTGCTGTCCCAAGTGATGCCACCGCCAACGCCGTAGATAGCTTTTCTTCCCTCTAGCTGAATGGTGCGGATGGCAACGTTAAAAATCCGTCTCTGGTCTGGTAGGCAGATGCCGACTGTACCGCAGTAAACCCCGCGAGCAGCTTTTTCTGTCGCCTTGATGATAGCCATGGTCGAAATCTTAGGAGCGCCTGTAATGGATCCGCAAGGAAAGAGCGCCTTGAAAAGCTCTGCCAGCCCGACTCTCTCCTGCAGCTGACTTTTGATGGTAGAGGTCATCTGCCAGACCGTAGAGTATTGCTCGACGCTGCAGAGATGCTCAACCCGCTCGCTACCTGTCTGAGAAATGCGGTTCATGTCATTGCGCAGCAAATCGACAATCATCATATTTTCTGCTCGGTTTTTGGCATCTTGAGCTAACCATGCAGCCTGCTCTCTATCCTGCTCTAAGGTCAGTCCCCGATTGGTGGTCCCTTTCATAGGGCGAGTGGTCAGTTGACCTCGGTACTCCTCGAAAAAGAGCTCGGGACTGATGGACAAGATGGCGGTCTCATCATGCTCTACATAGGCATTGTAGGCCGCATTTTGCTCAACGACCAGTCTGTTATAAATAGCCAAGCTGTCCTCATGATTGAGCTCTGCACACAGCTGCACCGTGTAGTTGACCTGATAGGTATCGCCCTGGCGGATATGATGATGGATAGTCTCGATAGCTTTCCGGTATTCTTGCTCAGAAGTCAGCCCCTGCCAAGCCTCTGGCATTTCCACTTCCTCATAGGTCAAGGGAATGGAAGCCTGCTCGCCCTTATCGTGGATAGTAAAGTAGAGGAGGTATTCCTTCTGGAGTGGAGCGGAATGAACTTGGAACTTTTCCTCGAAGGCTGGAGCTGCTTCATAGCTGACATAACCTACAGCATAGTATCCTTTCTCCTGCCAGCCCTGAATCTCTGTCAAAATTTCCTCCACTTGGTCAAGGCGACGAGTCTTTAGCTCCCTGATAGGATTTGTGAAAATCAGGCGTTGTCCCAACTGCTTAAAATCAATAATCGTTTTCTTGTGCATAAAGTTATTTTATCACAAGATAATTTGAATGAAAACGGTTTTATCTGGTAGAGCATCAATTCTTTCAAGAAAGTTGACAGATTAGAAAGTGGTTAGGTATACTATTTTAAAAAAAGAAAAAATGAGATTATTATGAAATCGAATAAATTGTTATTGGTAAATGGAATTACCAGTATCTTAGGAGGTCTCTTAATCCTTTACGCTTCTTCTGAGAGATGGGACTGGAAAATAGTTGATTTAGTTCCCAAATTGGTCGAAAACTATGGCTGGGGTGGCTTGGTAGTATTAATCAGCCTGCTGTTTTTGGCGCTTTCTATTGTCGGAATGGCTCATTATAGCGAAGACTCAAGAGTCAATAAGACCAGCCATAAGCTTCTCTTTTGTGCCTCTATTGTTGGATTTATCCCTTTTTTGGGTAACTTCGCTGACCTTTTATCTATAGGAGGAGGAGCTCTATACCTTTTAGATTTGCCGAGGTTTAAGAGTGATGACAAGGCTGAGTAAGCTGTGTCGCGTCCACTTTTTCTCATTCAAATAGCTTAGAAAATGATGGTAAAAGGTAAAATAAGAAAAACCAGCGAGAAAATCGCTGGTTTTTCTATTTTGAATTATAGTTTTTACTTATATCAAACAATAATTTCAATCAATGTCAGTTGGAAAATAAGGTTTTATAGTGACATAAAAAATCAAGGTATAGTTTTAGACTATATCAAAATTAGGGAAATTCCAATTATACAGGGGGTGGATTTTCTGATAAGATAAAATCAAGAAAAATTTTGGAGGACACATATGTCAACAACTATCATTGGTTTCCCACGTTTGGGTGAATTCCGCGAATTGAAATTTACAACTGAAAAATACTTTAGAAAAGAAATCTCAGCAGACGAACTCTTGGCTGCAGCTAAAGAGCTCCGTGCTAAGCATTGGAATATTGTTAAGGAAAAAGGGATTTCTGAGATTCCATCAAATGATTTTTCTCATTATGATAATGTGTTGGATGCAGCTTTTCTCTTTAACGTGGTGCCGTCATCTGTGCAAGGCTTGGAATTGACTGACTTGGAGCGTTATTTTGCCTTGGCTCGTGGCTATCAGGGCGAAAAAGGGGATGTCCGTGCTCTTCCGATGAAGAAATGGTTCAACACCAACTACCACTATATCGTTCCTAAATTTGAAAAAGAAACTCAAGTAAAACTTGCAGGCCACAAGATTTTTGATGAATTTGCAGAAGCTAAAGAGTTGGGCTTAGTAACCCGTCCAGTAGTGGTGGGGCCATTCACCCTCCTGCAAGTATCTGACTTTGAAGATGGTGTGGCACCGGCTGACTTTGTAGATGCCTTGGTGGCAGCCTATCAAGAAGTCTTTACAAAATTAGCAGAGCAGGGCGCAAAGCGTATCCAGCTGGATGAGCCAAGTTTGGTCAAAGATTTGTCTGCAGAAGAAAAAGCTCTCTTCTTGGATCTTTATAAGAAGCTTTTGGCAGACAAGAAAGGCTTGGAAGTCTTGATACAAACCTACTTTGGTGACGTTCGTGACGTCTACGCTGACCTTGTCAACTTGCCAGTAGATGCGATTGGTTTGGACTTTGTCGAAGGTAAGAAAACTCTTGAACTTGTTAAAGGTGGCTTCCCAGCTGACAAGACTCTTTATGCAGGTATTGTTAATGGTAAGAACATCTGGCGCAACAACTACGAAAAGAGCTTGGCTGTTCTTGAGCAAATCCCAGCTGAAAACATTGTCTTGACTAGCTCATGCTCACTTCTTCATGTGCCATTTACAACAGCTAACGAAGACTTTGAGCCAGCTATCTTGAATCACTTTGCCTTTGCAGTTGAAAAATTGGAAGAACTTCGTGACTTGGATGCTATCCGCAATGGTCAAGGTGCAGAGGCTCTTGCTGCTAACAAAGAACTCTTTGCGACGGAGCGTGTGGGTGAAAATACAGAGCTTCGTGCGCGCATCGCTGGTTTGACAGATGCAGACTACACTCGTTTGCCAGCCTTTGCAGAACGTGAAGCTATCCAAGAAGAAGCCTTTAAACTTCCAGCCCTTCCAACAACAACCATCGGTTCATTCCCTCAAACTAAGGAAGTCCGTGCCAAACGTTTGGCTTACCGTAAAGGTGAATTGTCTCAAGAAGAGTACGATGCTTTCCTTGCTGAAACTATCGACGAATGGATCAAATGGCAAGAAGAAGTTGGATTTGACGTGCTTGTACACGGTGAGTTCGAGCGTAACGACATGGTTGAGTACTTCGGTCAAAACTTGTCAGGTTACCTCTTCTCTAAGAATGGTTGGGTACAATCTTACGGTATGCGTGGGGTGAAACCACCAATCATCTGGGGTGACGTCACTCGTCTCAACCCAATCACTGTTAAATGGTCTAGCTACGCACAAAGCCGTACTGATAAACCTGTTAAAGGTATGTTGACTGGACCTGTTACCATCCTTAACTGGTCATTCCCACGTGAAGACATCTCTATCAAGGATTCTACTCTTCAAATCGCTCTTGCTATCAAGGATGAAGTTCTTGACCTTGAAGCTGCAGGCGTGAAGATTATCCAAATCGACGAGGCTGCTCTTCGTGAGAAATTGCCACTCCGTCGTAGCGACTGGTATGAAGACTACCTTGACTGGGCAATCCCTGCCTTCCGCTTGGTACACTCTACAGTAGCGCCAGACACTCAAATCCACACTCACATGTGTTACTCAGAATTTACAGATATCATCCCAGCTATCGACAACATGGATGCGGACGTTATTTCCTTTGAAGCAAGCCGTTCAAACCTTGAAATCTTGGATGAACTCAAAGCGAAGAACTTCCAAACAGAAGTAGGACCTGGTGTTTACGATATCCACTCACCACGTGTGCCGAACGAAGGGGAAATTGACCACACCATCGAAGCGATCCTTGCTAAAGTACCAAGCAAGAAAGTTTGGATCAACCCTGACTGTGGTTTGAAAACACGTGGTATTCCAGAAACCAAAGCTAGCTTGGTTCGTTTAGTAGAAGCAGCCAAAGCAGCTAGACAACACTTGAAATAATCCTCCTCTGACAAAATCGTTTATTTTTATGGAGGGCAAACCGAAAATTTAAACCGGAGCTGACAATCCTGCAGAAATTGTTCCTGTAGGATTGTTCTCAGCTTAGCGGTATATCACTGAAAGGAACTTTTTATTTTATGGTTCGTCACCACACACCTAGTCTCTCATTTGAAGTATTTCCTCCCAATCCAGCAGTAGGCAATGAAAAAATAATCCAAGCTCTTCGGGAAATGCAGGATATTGCACCTCACTATATTAGTGTGACTGCTAGCAATAATAAATTTAATATAGAGGAGACAACGGTACGTTTGGCTGACTTCATCTATAATGATTTGAAGATTCCTACCATCGCTCACCTTCCAGCAGTCTATCTAACCAAGGAAATGGTCTCAGATACACTCCAGGCTTTGGACAAGGTTGGGGTGCATAAGATTTTAGCTCTAAGAGGGGATATTTTCCCTGATGTAGCACCCAAGGATGATTTTAAGTACGCGACTGACTTGATTGAATACATCAAAGAAGAAGCACCGCACTTTGATATTGTTGGTGCCTGCTACCCGGAGGGACACCCTGACTCGCCAAACCAAATCTCGGATATTCAAAATCTCAAGAAGAAAGTGGATGCAGGCTGTTCTAGCCTTGTAACTCAGCTTTTCTTTGATAATGAGCGTTTCTATGATTTCCAAGACAAGTGTACCTTGGCAGGGATTGATATTCCCATTCATGCAGGGATTATGCCAATTCTTAACCGTAATCAAGCGCTTCGTCTCTTGAAAACGTGTGAGAATATCCATCTTCCACGTAAATTTAAGGCCATCTTAGACAAGTATGAGCATGACCCTGAGTCACTCAGAGCAGCAGGACTTGCCTATGCAGTGGATCAGATTGTGGACTTGGTAACTCAGGATGTTGCTGGTGTTCATCTATATACAATGAACAATGCAACAACTGCCCATCATATTTACCAGGCTACACATACTTTTTTCTCTTAATATTACCCCCCTATCCCTTATTCTTCTCAGACTGATTGATATTTAGCATGGTCTGGAAGAGAGGGGATTTTTTGGTCTCTGTAAGTCTTTATTTGAATCTGTTCTTGATTGTATTTTGTATTGGGGTATGAAATTGTTTACATTTCTTACAAATCAGCTGAAACAGATTATTTTAGTTAAAGTTAATTTAATTGTTTCATATTCCAAAAAGTATGGTAGAATGGTAACATAGGAGTTTTAAATCTTATTGATTAACTTCTTTTATATCACACCTATACTTCTACTAGATACAACCTCCTGACCCAATAAAGTATGGAAGTGAAAGAGGGAAAATTAAACAGCTAAATGTTTTATTTTTTGCACTTTTCAGGGGTTATCTTGGGAGAGACCAGGTGTAGATTCATGTTTAGGGACTTAGCTATGGCTAATCAACCCAAATAGAAAGGCGAGGAAACATGACAACAGATTATAATTCTAAGGCTTATTTAGAAAAAGTTGATGCTTGGTGGCGTGCTGCTAACTATATTTCGGCAGCTCAAATGTACCTAAAAGACAATCCGCTTTTGAAACGCGATGTGGTAGCTAATGATCTAAAAGCTCACCCAATCGGACACTGGGGAACTGTTCCAGGGCAAAACTTCATCTACGCTCATTTGAACCGGACGATTAATAAATATGACCTAGATATGTTCTACATTGAAGGACCTGGTCACGGTGGTCAGGTAATGGTTTCAAACTCATACCTCGACGGCTCATATACAGAGTTAAATCCAAATATTCCTCAAAACGAAGAAGGCTTCAAACATTTGTGCAAGATCTTCTCATTCCCAGGGGGTATCGCTTCTCACGCGGCACCTGAAACACCAGGTTCTATCCATGAAGGTGGAGAACTCGGTTATGCCCTATCTCATGCAGCAGGAGCTATCTTGGATAATCCAGATGTGATTGCAGCAACTGTTATCGGTGATGGTGAAGGGGAAACTGGTCCATTGATGGCAGGTTGGTTGTCAAATACTTTTATCAACCCTGTTAATGACGGTGCTATTCTTCCAATTTTCTATCTTAACGGTGGTAAAATTCACAACCCAACTATCTTTGAACGTAAAACAGACGAAGAATTGACCTTGTTCTTTGAAGGTTTAGGTTGGAAACCTATTTTTGCTGACGTAACAGCTATTTCAGAAAATCATGAAGCTGCTCATGCTCTTTTTGCGGCTAAATTGGACGAAGCAATCGAAGAAATTAAGAAAGTCCAAGCTGAAGCTCGTAAAGGATCAGCTGAAGAAGCAACTCAAGCTATTTTCCCAGTATTGGTTGCCCGCATTCCAAAAGGATGGACTGGTCCTAAGTCATGGGAAGGTACTCCAATCGAAGGTGGTTTCCGTGCTCACCAAGTGCCAATTCCAGTAGATGCTCACCATATGGAGCATGTTGATGCCCTTCTTGATTGGTTGAAATCTTACCGTCCAGAAGAATTGTTTGATGAGTCTGGAAAAGTCTTGCCAGAAATCGCTGCGATTGCACCGAAAGGTGACCGTCGTATGGCTATGAACCCAATCACTAATGCCGGTGTAATCAAGCCAATGGACACTGCTGATTGGAAGAAACACGTCCTTAAGTTTGAAACTCCAGGCGAGATTGTAGCACAAGACATGATTGAGTTTGGTAAGTACGCTGCTGACTTGGTAGATGCTAACCCAGATAACTTCCGTATCTTTGGTCCAGACGAAACAAAATCAAACCGTCTGCAAGAAGTCTTTACTCGTACTAGCCGTCAATGGTTGGGCCGTATGAGACCTGAATACGATGAAGCTTTGAGCCCAGCGGGTCGTGTTATTGACTCACAATTGTCAGAGCATCAGGCTGAAGGTATGTTAGAAGGTTACGTCTTGACAGGTCGTCATGGCTTCTTCGCTTCTTACGAATCATTCCTTCGTGTAGTAGATTCAATGGTGACACAACACTTCAAATGGTTGCGTAAATGTAAGACTCATACTACATGGCGTAAGAACTACCCAGCCTTGAACTTGATTGCAACTTCAACAGTATTCCAACAAGACCATAATGGTTATACTCACCAAGATCCAGGTATCTTGACTCACTTGGCAGAGAAAACTCCAGAGTATATCCGCGAATACTTGCCTGCAGATACAAACAGCTTATTGGCTGTTATGGATAAAGCCTTCAAGGCAGAAGACAAGGTTAACTTGATTGTTACTTCAAAACACCCACGTCCGCAATTCTACTCAGCTGAAGAAGCAGAAGAATTGGTACGTGAAGGTTACAAGGTTATTGACTGGGCTTCAACTGTGTCTAACAATGAAGAGCCTGATGTTGTCTTTGCAGCAGCAGGAACTGAGCCAAACTTAGAAGCTCTTGCTGCGGTATCTATTCTCCACAAGGCCTTCCCAGAGCTTAAGATTCGCTTTGTTAACGTGGTTGATATCTTGAAATTACGCCATCCATCTGTAGATGCGCGTGGACTTTCAGACGAAGAATTCGACCAAGTCTTCACAACAGATAAGCCAGTTATCTTTGCATTCCATGGCTATGAAGGAATGATTCGTGACATCTTCTTTAACCGTCACAACCACAACCTTCGTGTTCACGGTTACCGTGAAAATGGAGATATCACTACTCCGTTTGATATGCGTGTTATGTCAGAATTGGATCGCTTCCACTTGGCTCAAGATGCAGCAAAAGCAGCACTTGGTGAAGATGCAGCTGTCTTCTCTGCTAAAATGGACGAGACTGTGGCTTACCACAATGCTTACATCCGTGAAAACGGTGATGATATCCCAGAGGTTCAAAACTGGAAATGGGAAAACATTAATAAATAATCTTTAAAAGGCTAGGAATTTTTTCCGGCCTTTTTTGTGTATTTGAGAAGCTAATTATTTAAATAAATCATAGAATAGTATCAGAATCTCTGATTATTTCATAGGAAAAGGCTTTCAAATAAGTATATAATAGAAGAAAACTAAATAACTTCACTAAAACAAGTTAATTTAGAGTGAGAAATATACAAATTTTATGTCAAAAATGAGAAGGAAGGGGCTTTATGACGAGAAAAATCATCTTTTTGGATGTGGATGGGACCCTCATCGACTATGATAATCATATACCGGAGTCTGCTGTACTTGCCATTCGCAAGGCACGGGAAAAGGGACATTTGGTTTATGTGTGTACAGGTCGCAGCAAGGCTGAGATGCCGCCGGAAATTTGGGATATTGGCTTTGATGGCATGATTGGGGGCAACGGTTCTTATGTAGAGCATAAGGGTCAGGTTATTCTGCACCAGCTGATTCCTCAAGAGGTTGCTAAGAGGCTAGTGGACTGGCTTCAGGAGCGGGGGCTAGAGTTTTACCTGGAGAGTAATAATGGCCTCTTTGCCAGCAGGGACTTCCGCGAAGCAGCACGACCAGTGCTTCAGACCTACGTCCTTGGAAAAGGTGCTAAGCCAGAAGAAGTCGTAAATATGGAGGCTGAAGAAGCCCTTCACGGCCTGGTCTATGGAGGAGAGCTCTACCGAGACGACCTGAATAAAGTCAGCTTTATCCTCAAGAGCTACCAAGACCATATGGACTCTAAGTCAGCTTTTCCTGAGCTCAAGGCGGGTACTTGGGGAGGCAAGGGGGAGCATGCACTCTTTGGTGACTTAGGAGTCAAAGATATTACCAAGGCGCATGCCATTGAGGTTCTATTACAACATCTTCATGCTGACAGGGCGGATACTCTGGCTTTTGGCGATGCCAAGGTTGATATTCCTATGCTGGACTATTGTCAGGTCGGCGTTGCTATGGGAAATGGCGGAGCAGAAATCAAGGCCATGGCCGATCTGGTGACAGACTCTGTCAGTCAAGACGGTCTCTACAAGGCCTTTGAAAAGTTAGAACTCATCTAAAGGAGATATGGATGATAGCAAAAACTCTTTATCTGATGCGGCACGGCCAGACGCTTTTTAATCTGCGCCACAAGGTGCAGGGCTGGTGTGATGCTCCTCTGACCGATTTTGGTATTTATCAGGCCAAGGTGGCAGGGAAATATTTTAAGGATGCGGGTATTACTTTTGACGATGCTTATAGCTCTACTCAAGAGCGAGCCTGTGATACCTTGGAATTGGTAACGGATGGTAAGATCCCTTATAAGCGTGTCAAGGGACTCAAGGAGTGGAACTTTGGCACCTTTGAAGGGGAAAGTGAAGACCTCAATCCGCCCCTGCCTTATGGAGATTTCTTTGTAACCTATGGCGGTGAATCACAGGATCAGGTGCAGGAGCGTATGGTAGCGACCATTCTTCAGCTCATGCAAGAGACGGATGGTCAGTCTGTGCTCATGGTCTCCCATGGCGGATCTATGGCTAATTTTGCCAGAGCTTGGCAGAAAAACTGGCGTCTGAATGATTTGGGTCACATGACCAACTGCGGTATCTTGAAGTTTACTTTTGAAGATGACCAATTTTACCTAGAAGAGGCCATTGGCCACGATTTTAGCGATTGGGAGGGAAAATGAAAGATTTATATTTGATGCGGCACGGCCAGACTTTTTTCAACCAAGAAGGCTTGGTGCAAGGAGTTTGCGATTCTCCTTTGACAGAACTAGGGCAAGATCAAGCTCGGCAGGTAGGAGCTTATTTGCAAGGGCGGGGCATTCGTTTTGGCCATCTCTATTCCTCCACCCAGGAGCGAACTTCTGATACCTTAGAACTTGTCTCCGACAGGACCGACTATACTCGCCTCAAGGGCATTATAGAATGGAACTTTGGTCTTTTTGAGGCTCAGCCCGAACGCCTGCAGCCGAAATTTCGACCAGGAGCTACCTCTTTTGAAGACCTCTTCGTCCCTTATGGCGGAGAAGGCGTGGACCAAGTTGGTGAGCGCATGCTGGTCACTCTGACTGAGGTTATGGAGCAGGCAGGAGCAGAGCCAGTCTTAGCTGTTAGCCACGGCGGTGCCATGTGGGCCTTTTATCTCAAGATTGCAGCCCAAGCTCTGGATCCCAAGGTGCGCTTTGGCAACTGCGCCATCTGCCATTACCATTATGAGCAGGGACACTTTAAGCTGGCAGAAGTTATTGACCCACTGACAGGTAGTGTGTATGAGTGTGAAACTTCTCTTTGACTATAAAAAGAGAGAATAAGTACGGAAAAAGATCAGACTCAAGTTCCTTTTCTAGATATGAAATACAGTTCTTAGAAATAATATTCTAAGGACTTTTTATTTATCTCTCATCGAAAAGTGTTAAATGAAAATGAGAGTTAGATTATTTTCATATTGTAAACAGTCTCTTTAGTCCCATTTTTGAAATTGGCTTGTAGTTGATCTAGATTTTATCTAATGGATTTGTAAAGTGAAATGAGAGGAAAATAGCGAGAAATTCCTTATTTATGAGGGTGTTAGGAGGATTTCTGAACTAATTTCTATAATTTTTCTAAGAGTAATTGTCAGAAATATTAATATTATATTACGCTTATATATTTCTACTAATTTTCATTGACTTTAAAACATAGAAAGACTACAATGAAGCCGGGCAAGCGCTTACAATATATATAGGAGGTCCAATTATGAGAAACGACAGACAGCAACGCTTCTCTTTTCGCAAATATTCAGTTGGCTTAGTATCCGTGGTAGTCGGATGCCTTTTTTATAGCCCAACTGTCTTGGCCCAAGAATCAGGAGTAAATCCGCAGCTGGAGCCACCAGCAATTGTCGAACAGAGTTCCGAACTTGTGCAGCGAGAAGATTCGAAGTCGGAACAGCCAGAGTTAGCACCTTCAGAGGCAGATACAAGGAGTCAGGAGTTGCCTCGCTCTGAAACGCAGAGTGAAACAACAAAGACAGATGATGAAGGAGAAAAGACTCAGGTTGTTGATTCTGTCGCAAATGAAAATGGACAAGAAAATAAAGCATCGGAGGAAAAGTCAGGTAAGGAATTATCACCTAATCAAAATAAGGTAGATTCAGAGACTCCAAAGAAGGAAGTGCCACTGGACCCTAAAAAGAATGATTCAGAAGTAAGAAAAAATAATGCAAATGTTGAATCAGATATTACGAATAAAGTAGATGAGGAGGCCCGTGTTCAAGCTGTAGTTCGTCTGGCAGGAGAAAAAAAGGAGACACCAGTAGGAGCTACACAAATTGAAGCTCGTATGCATGAAAATCAACCAATCAAAGCTGCGGTCTTAAAGGAATTGGACGAAAAAGGAATCCAATATAAGAAATTAGCAGATTTTGATCTGATTTTTAACGGTTTTGTTTTAGAAACAAGCTATAAGGAAGCTTTGAAGATTCGTCAGGTAGCCAGAGTTGAAAAAGTTGACATCACACCTCTTTCAACTGCCAACACTCCTCAAGATCTTCCTAAGAAACAAAATACCTTGTTGCCAACCAAGGTTAGTGATGAAAATGAACTAATCAATCTCCAACCATTATGGGATAAGGGGATAAAAGGACAAGGACGTATCGTCGCAGTTCTTGACACTGGTCTTGATTACGAGCATAACTTCTTTAGTTTGACAGACAAAAGCAAGGCCAAATACCAGAATAAAGAGCAAATGGAAGCTGCTATGAAAAAAGCAGGAATTACCTATGGTAAATGGTATAACGATAAGGTGGTTTATGCTTATAACTATTCTGATATGAATGATGAGATCAAAGAGGACGATCCTCGCTCACACGGAACTCACGTAGCCGGTTCAGCAGTTGGAAATGCGACTAAACCAGCTCCGACTGGAGAACTGCTTAAAGGGGTGGCTCCTGAAGCGCAACTGATGTTTATGCGGGTCTTTTCAGATAAGAAAGGAATGACTGAGCAGGGCTTTATCGTTGCAAAAGCTGTGGAAGATGCTGTTAAGCTTGGAGCAGATACAATCAATATGAGTTTCGGCGGTATTAGTGGCTCAGAAGCGGATACCAATCCTCTTACTCGACAAGCCTTTGAATTTGCTAGAAAGTCAGGTGTTGTCATAAATGCTGCAGCAGGAAATTATGCTGTGAATGGATATTGGCAAGCCAAACCAAAAGCAGATGCTCCTGATACTGGAACAATTGACGAACCAGCCATTGAGAATGGTGTTTTAGCAATCGGAGCCTTTAATAATAAGATTGACCATGTGACAAAGATTCGCTTAGAAATCCCTGCCTTAAAAGATAAGAAAGAATTCCAGAATGGTCTTGTTGATTTACCGGTCTATCGACTCATTTTCCCTGTTGAAGGTCCGCAGTCTTATGTCCATGTTGAAAAAGGTGGTGAAGAAGCTTACCGGACAGCTTCTGTCAAAGGAAAAATTGCTTTAGTTGAGAGTGGTGGCGATGTTACGGATGAAGATAAGGTAAACTCCCTTCGTCAAGCTGGTGCCAAAGGGGTTTTGGTTTATCAAAATGAGGAACAAGGAGACCAGCTACAAAATCTTCCAATGGGCTATTGGGGTTCCTTCTATCCTGTCAGCGTGCTAGGACATAGTTTAGGTAAAGAATTAGCTGCGCATGCTGGTGAGTATAAGCTGACTTTCCATCAAGAGGTCAAAAAGGTTCCTTATAGTGAAGCCGATAAGATGCTCTACTTTACAGGTTGGGGACTGTCAACAGAAGGAAAACTGAAGCCGGATGTAACCTTGCCAGGTGGTATGATTTATTCTGCTATTCCGAACGGTTCTTATGACATGGATGGCGGGACTAGTATGGCAACTCCTCATGCTGCTGGGGCAACAGCCTTGATTAAGCAAGCATTAGAAGAAAGATTCCCGCAATATAGTCCAGAGCAAATTCATACCTTGCTTCGTCAACTGGTTATGAGTACAGCTAAACCTCACAAGGACAAGGAAAGCAATACCTATTCTTCAGTCCGCCAACAAGGTTCTGGACTGATGGATGCTGCGGGAGCTGCTTTTGGCAATCTATATGTAACTGGAAAAGGGACGGATAGTAGTCTGACACTTGGAAATGTTAAAGATAGCTTTACCTTCGAGGTGACTGTTCATAACTTGTCTAATCAAGCCCAAGAACTCAGCTACCATACTGTTGTTAATACAGATCAGGTTGAAAATGGTCGGATTACGCTTCAAATGCGTCAGCTACTGGACCAAAAAGGTGATAAGACTGTCCTTGTACCTCCAATGGGTAGTGTGACCATTCCGATTAAGGTTAATACGAGCGCCTATACCAAAGAATTATCCCAACAAATGAAGAATGGTTATTTCCTAGAAGGTTTCGTCTTCTTCAAGGATGCTAAGACGCAAAAAGATTTAGTCAGTCTTCCATATATCGGTTTTAAAGGACATTACCAAGACCTACCTGGTATCGAAAAGCCAGTTTATGAATTTACTGGTAAGGAAAAACCTTTCTATTACTATCAAGATGAGAAAGCGGAAAATCCAATCAAGGATCCAGGAAATCATTTTACTGCTTTAGTCAGCTCTATTCGTAGAGATGGCAAGAAAGAGCAGGTTGTTCTTGGTGAAACAGACGGTAAATACGATGGTAACGCCTTGGTATTTTCTCCAAATGGAGATGGGCATTTTGATACGGTTAAACTAAATGCGGTCGTTTTGAGAAATGTTGATAATATCCATTTAGCAGTCTACAAGGCAGATGATACGAAACGTGAACATCCGATTTTTGAACAAGGAAACGAAAGTGAGAAAAAAACCGATTACGGCTGGAGAATTAACGACAGAAGTAGAATTCTTTATGCTAGTCGTTGGACGGGGAAAGACCAAAATAATCAGGTCGTTCCGGATGGGGAATACCAATACGTTCTTACCTACCGTCCAAGTACTCCTGGAGCAAAACCTCAAGAAATCGTTTTGAAGGTCAAGGTCGATAATCAAGTTCCTCAATTAGCATCAACCAAAGATCTCTATGATCCAAAAACGCGTATCTTTAGACCGGGAACCATTATCGAGGAAGGAAGTGGTCTGGCAGGTAAATACCTATCCTACGAAAAAGATGGGCAAACCATTGAAATCAGCCCGAATCAAGATGGTTCATATTTGATCCCAGAAGGGGTTGATCCAGCAACTGTTCGTTTTTATATTTGGGATAAGGCTTATAATACCAATACTTTAACCCTTGATGGTCAGAACGCTTATAAGTCGGCTGAGAAGGAATCAGGAAAATCAAGAGGAAAAAGAAGTTCTGAGGACGGTCAAGCAGAAGCAACAGATGGAAGGCTGGAAGTTCGTGTTGTTGATGAAGAGGGAAATCCAACCTCTCAATATCCTGAGATGATGCGCTACCAAGTATTCGACAGTAAGGGCAATCGAATTGATAAAGAGTTTAATACTTATTATGAAAGTGAGTTGCCAAGGTTGCCATTTGGTAGCTATACTGTCAAAGTAGTTGCACAAGATGAAAACTATTCATGGGTATCTCCTACAACTGTAACAGTTGAGTTGACGAAAGAACATCCTGAAGGCCTAGTCAACTTTGTTTACCATTACAAATCTAAGAATCGATTTAACGTAGTCTTTGATAAGGATTTACCATCTGGAACTAGAGTATTTGCTATTCGTAAGGATAACGGAGAACAGCATGAATTAGAACAAACTCTCTATGAACCAAAGACTTTTGAAAAGATTTTATTAAATGGAGATTATCAGATTCATATTGAACTGCCAAAAGGTTATCGTGCGGTAGAAAATGATGTTTTCTATTCAGTAGGAGAAAAAATCAATCGCTTCTTAACAACATTTGTAGAAGTTGCAGAAGACAATCCGGTTAATCCGAATCCAACACCGAATCCAATCCCAAATCCAGTACCAGATCCAAAACCAGATCCACTCATTCCGGATAAGACATCCGATCCTGGTAAAGGAAAAGAAGTGGATAAAGAAGATCAGCTAATTGTGAAAAAAGCAGACTTGCGTCCTATGTATGTCAAGCCAAGTGAAAAGAAGGAAGAGGACATACGAGAAGTCTCTGACTTGGATTCAAAAGAAAACTTGCCAAAGACCGGACAAGCTGGGGACAATATCAGTCTATTGGGAATATTCTTGTCACTTTGCACCTTCGTACTCATTCGTAAAAAGGGAAAAGAAGGTCAGGATTGATCACTTGAAGTTTCGTTAATAATTAAATAACAGCTGGAAGTAATCAGGTTTGTTACTTCCAGCTTAAAAATAAAGGAGTTTTGTATGGAGTTTCACCGAAAACAACGTTTTTCAATTCGAAAGTATGCTATAGGGGTAGCATCTGTATTGATTGGACTGGCTCTTGTTGGACCAATGGTTGCGGCAGATACAGTAACCTCTGAAGAGCAAGCTATTACAGCGTCTGCAGTGGATACTGCACAGACGACGGAAGAAAATCATCCTGTCAAAGAGGAAGAAGTAAGAAAACCGGAAGAACCGTCTCTTCCTTCTACTCATGACTCGGGTCAAACAGAAGGTATTCAGCCATCTGATAAGGGTAATGAGCCTGTAAAAGAAAGTGGCAATGAGCCCGATAAGGTAAGCACTGAAAAAGAGACAGGAAGTAATATCACTCCTGAACCTGAGAAGAAAAGTGAAAATGATCATAAGCAACCTATCCTTGAGACCACAAAGAAAGTCACTCAGGAAAATATAGAAGAAAAGTCTCATAAAGAAGTAGCTGAAGCTCCAAAAAATGAACTGGATGAAGCGACTCCTGTAGAAGCTCTTGTTCGCCTAAAGGAAGAAAAAACACCTGGTGAAAGTCCTCTTACATCTGCTGCAGAAAAGGCTAGACGGATTGAGAAGACAAATCGGGAACACGAGGAATTTTTAAAAGAATTAGAAAGACAGTCCATTCGCTTTAAGAAACTATATGATATTAATCTTTTGTTTAGTGGACTTGCTTTAGAAACGACTTACGGAGATGCGAAGAAAATTCGAGGTTTGGCGCGTGTCGATGCTGTGGACTATGCTCCTCTTCGGCGGACCAGAGTGGAAGAGTCGCAACCAGCTGTCGCTTCCCCAACTTCAAGTCCTGTCAAAGTTAGCGAAGAAAACAGTTTAATCAATTTACAACCTCTCTGGGATAAAGGGATTAAAGGTCAGGGTCAGGTTGTAGCAGTGATTGATTCAGGAGTTGATCCTGCCCACGACGCTTTTCGGCTGACGGACATCAGCAGGGCAAAATTCAAAAGTGAAGCTGATATCGAAGCAGCCAAGAAAAAGGCTGGTATTACCTATGGTAAGTGGTACAACAACAAAGTCGTCTATGTTCATAACTATAGTGATATGGATGACAATGTAAAAGAAGAAGATCCGATTTCACATGGTGCCCATGTAGCTGGAACTGCTGTAGGAAATGCTTCTAAACCATCTCCAAACGGAGAAATTTTCCGAGGGGTAGCTCCAGAAGCTCAGCTTATGTTTTTGCGCGTCTTTTCAGATACGAAAGGTGGACAAGTCCAAAACTTTATTTATACTAAGGCTGTGGAAGACGCTGTGAAGCTTGGGGCTGATACCATTAATATGAGTTTAGGAACTGCCTCAGGCTCCATCTATGATGTTGGAGAAATTACCCGCCAAGCTTTCGATGAAGCTCGCAAGGCAGGCGTGACCATTACTGTTGCTTCTACCAATATGGCGACCAATGGTTTTTGGCATAGTAAGCCACTTGCTACAACACCTGATTACGGGATGACAGGGACACCGTCAGTCAATCCAAATGTTATTTCTGTTGCCTCAATCAATAGCTTGACTAAACATGTTTCAACGGAAGCAAGCTTAACCGTTAAGGAGCTAGTCGGTTCTACGGAATTTCCTGATGGTAAAATTCCAATGCATTCTTTTGTTGAACGAGATGGTTTCCGGACGACCATTCCACAAAATTATATCCATGTTGAAAATGGTGGGCTGGAAAACTATCAAGGAGATCAGATTAATGGCCGATTGGTTTTGACTGAAAGAGGGGGTCAGATCTCAGATGTTGAAAAAGTCAAACAGCTGAAAGCAGCTGGAGCGACTGGAGTGGTCTTCTATCAGACGAAAGAGCAAGGAGAAAGGCCTACTCCATTTGATCTAGAAGGTTTAGGGGAGCGTTTTCCTGTTGGGGTAATCGGCCACCGTGCCGGAGAACTTTTGTCCCAGCACGCTAGTGATTACCAACTGAACATTGCCAACAAATTTAAGCGTGTACCGTATGAAGCAGCTAAACAGATGTCAGACTTTTCATCTTGGGGCTTATCAGTTGATGGTGACTTGAAGCCAGATGTGACATTGCCAGGTGGAATGATTTACTCATCTGTTAATAACGGTGAATACTATATGGACAGAGGGACAAGTATGGCATCTCCCCATGCTGCTGGAGCAACAGCTTTAGTCAAACAGTCTTTGAAAGAGCGCTTCCCTCATCTGACACCTGAACAACTTCAAATCCTCGTCAAGCAGATGACAATGAGTACAGCAGTTCCCCATGTGGATGAAGAAACAAAGGCTTATTCTTCTGTCCGTCAGCAGGGGGCTGGAGTCATGGATGTGACAGCCGCTGCCCTAGGTGATTTATATGTCACTGCAAAAGGTGAAAAGAGTAGCTTGACCTTGGGAAATGTGAAGGATACTTTCGAGTTTGATGTGACAGTTCATAATTTATCTGATCAGGAAAAGACGGTCACCTACGAAACAACTCTTCAAACAGATCAAGTTGAAGATGGGAAATTTACGCTCCACCCACGTCTTTTAGAGACCCTGACAGGTAAAGAAACTGTCACTGTTCCAGCTCATGGTCAACGGACCATTCGTGTCTCAGTTGATGCCAGCAAATATCAACCCGAGCTGAGCAAACAAATGCCAAATGGTTATTTTCTAGAAGGATTTTTCCTTGTTAAAGATGCTAAGAGTAACCAGCATTTAGTCAGCCTCCCTTATGTAGGTTTCCGAGGAGAATACCAAAATCTCCGGGGGATTGAAAAGCCGATTTATGAATATACTGGCTCTGACAAACCTTTCTATTACTATAAGGACAAAACAGACTATCCAGATGGCAAGATTCCGGATGTGGAAGAGCGACATCCAGATAATCATTTTACATCCTTGATCAGCTATGTGTACGAAAACGGCGAATCTGTAGCTAAAACACTGGGACAGGATGGCGAAAAGTTTGATGGGGATCAACTTTACTTTTCACCAAATAACGATTCTAGTTTTGATAGTGTAAAGGTAAAAGCTGTTATGCTCCGCAATGTCGAAAATGTGCATCTGACAGTCTACAAGAAAGAAGACACAGAGAGAAAACAACCCATTTATGAGATCGGAAATGAAGTTCATAGAAAAACGCACTGGAGCTACCGAAGCGGAAACAGAAGTGAAGAATTCTATGAAATTTCTTGGGAAGGTTTGGATAATGATGGGAATCGGCTTCCAGATGGAGAGTATCAATTTGTCATTTCCTACCGTCCATCAGCCTCTGGTGCTAAGAAGCAGGAGTTGAATTTCAAAGTTAAAATTGATAATACGGCTCCAAGTATAGAGACGGGTAGCGCCCACTATGATCCTAAGACCAGAGTTTTCCGTCCTGGAAAGATTATCGAAACAGGAAGTGGAGTCGCAGGTACTTATCTGTCATATACTAAAGATGGAGAAACGCATGCCTTGACTCCAGAAGAAGATGGAAGTTATGTCATTCCTGAGGGAGTGGATCTTTCAACGATTCGTTATTCAGTTTGGGATAAGGTATACAATACAGCTGAACTAGACTTGCAAGGAAATAAAGTAGAGACTAGCGAAGACCTAACAGCTCAGGCGTCGTCGGTCGCTGAAGAGCCAACGTCAAGTCCAGAAAACAAAGAGACTCCTGACAAGGGGACCTTGGAGCTTGTCTTTACGGACAGTAGCGGAGAGGTAATCAATTATTATCCGTCAATCGTGCGTTACCAAGTCTTTGATGATCAGGGGCGTGTTGTAACTGGTGAGTTTAATTCGTCCTATAATGGTGGCAGCTTCCCAGAGCTTCCATTTGGCACTTATACAGTCAAGATTACCCTTTCTGATTACCATTATGATTGGGGAGCTGAGCTAGTGAAAAAAGTGACAGTTTCTCCTAAAGATCCTCATCCAAAAGTCACCTTTGCTTCGCGCTACTTATCTGAGAATAAGTTGACAATAGGGTTTGACAAGCCAGTGCCAGAAGGAACTATTGTGAAGACCATTGATGAGAAAGGGGTTATCCGTACTCTTGCTCATAGTATTTATGATCTTCTTAGCTTTGAAAGCATGCTGATGAATGGAAACTATCGTATTCATGTTGAGCTTCCAGCAGGATATCGTGCAACTGAAAATGACTTTATCTATGAAGTCACAAATAAGATTAATCGTTATGTTTTATCCTATCTGAAGGAGATGGTGATTCCGACGCCTGATCCAGATCAAGATAGTGGAATAATTGTAAAACCAGATAGGAAACCAGGAGTCCCAGCTCCTACAAATCCGGATAGTCGTCCTACTTTTGAAACAAATAAAGCGAGTGAAAAAGTTGCAACAGCTATGCCACTAACGATTAACTATAAAACAGCTTCTAGTAAGCAAGAAGAATCTGGTGTCCTTCCTAAGACAGGACAAGAGGACCAAACCTCTCTAGCACTCAGTCTTTTTGGAATAACTTCACTCTCATTAGCAGGAATGCTCATTCACAAAAAGCGAGAAGAAAGCGAATAATCTATAGGAGAATTAAAAATATTTTAAGTTAGCTTACCTACATAAGAAACAACCGGAGTCATTTTAGACTCCGGTTGTTTTTGTTATATATTTAATCAATAAGATTATTTTCTTCTGTCCAGACGCTTCTAGTAAATAATATTGAGAGTACAGCTAATACAAGAAAGGCGATGCTAGTATAGATATAGGGCTGATCCAGCGTCGTGGAACGTCCAGATAGATTAACAATACCTCGGAAAAGGATGCCGGCAGTGAGGGTAGCGACTGCAGAGTTCCAGAGATTGAGGCTGAGTCTTGAGAGGTTGGGAATGATCTTGAGTAGGATTAATAAGAGGATGCCTCCAACTAAAGGAACTGCATAGAGATAGTGCATATAGGTAGAGGTTTCACCAAAGCTAAAAGACTCATATATATGGCTAAAGGCAAAGAAGAAGATACTTAAGAGAGTATAGACAAGAGCTGTCTTCTTGAAACGTTTTTTGCTTGGATTAGTAACCGATGTAGACAATGTCGCTCACCGTCCTTTCTGAAATATTTCCATTGGTCGTTGGTTTGTTGATCACCTGACCATTGAAGTAGAGTGTAGAAGATCCTCCACCGTCAAGGTTATAAGCAGTCTTGACGCCATAAGATTTCATAACTTCAGCTAACTCATAGAGGGATAGTCCCTGACTTTCTGAGGTTCGGCCATCTGATACAACAATGATATAGTGGTTTTCGTCGATAATACCGATGGCTGTACGTGGGTTGGAAGCCATGGATTGACCAACCTCAGAATTGGTATCAACGACAATCTCACCGTTTTCTACCAAGGATGGACCAAAGGCTAGGAGGTTAACAACTCCGTCTTTCACCAGTTGATCGGCAGATATTTCATCCTCATAAATGATCTTAAAGGAGCCGTCCTTGTAAATCGCCAAATCACCATTGTTGGAGTCTTCTCGGACGGTATCACGGTAGACAACCCCGTTGCGGATAACATAGCCAGTGGAATTAGCCCCGTAGTAGTCACCATTGACAGCTAAAATAGCATTGTTGTTGGCAGCAGTGACTGATGTTTTGGCTGTGACATTGGTTCCATAAGTATTTTGAGCCAAAGCAGTTTTTAGATATTCAGCAGAGCTGACAGTTATGTCAGCAATATAAACCTGGGTATTGCTCACTGTTTTTTCTGTCAGTGTAATGGAGATATTGTCGTCACTATAGCTAGTATCAGACGTGCTGACATTGGTTGCCGTTGTACTGGCGCTACTACTTGTAGTATTGGCTTTAACAGTTGTGATGGACTCTGATAAGACAAAGGTTTTGAGCATGGAGTAGCTGAAGGATGCAGTCAACAATAAGCCAAAAACACTAGCATAGACGTAAGATTTTTTAAATAATTTCATGATACGGTGTGGGTCCTTTCTTTAAAAATAAACTTCTTTTGGATAAGCCAAGAGAGAGAAAATAGCAGAATGCCGACCAAGATCTTAACGAGTAGAAGGTTGATCCCAAAGACAGCGTAGAAGAGTCTGATTAGAAGGGTGTCTAATATAAACAAAGCTAGAGCCAGGCCAAAGTAGCCACTTCCTGTTTTTGCAATGCTATCTTCATTTTTAAAGACGAGTTTTTTATTGGTTGAGTAATTAAAATGGAGCTGGTGACGCGAGCGATCCCATTGGCTAGGAGAATACGCAGAGTTGTCGGAACAGCTACCAGAAAGAGTAGGGCAACAGCGTAGACTAGATAGTCCACAATGAAGCTACTTAGTGAGGATAGAGCAAACTTAAACATATCCTTGTAAATCATTAAGCCATCTTGAATGGGTCTGAAATGGGAAGTTTTATTATCATTGATGTAGACGGTCTCGATCGGAACTTCCACGATTGGATAAGTTTTGCAGGCTTGCAGGAGCATATTCATTTCGTATTCATAGCGTTGACCTTCAATGGAGAGCATAAATGGAAGCATATTGCTGGTAAAGGCACGAAGGCCAGTCTGGGTATCCGAAACAGCAACGCCGGTTTGTTGTTTAAAGAGTAGACGGGTCAGACTATTTCCGAATCTACTTCGTAGAGGGACCTTTCCGGTAAATGATCGTGCCCCTAAGATTAATTTTTGAGGTTGCTCATGGGCAGCGTTGGCAACACGCAGGATGTCCCAGAGCTTATGCTGTCCATCTGCATCTGCTGTGACAATGACACCGTAGTGACCTTGAGAATGAATATAGCGAAAAGCTGTTTTCAGAGCTTGTCCCTTGCCTTGGTTGAGAGAATGATGCAGGACCGTAGCGTACGTTGCTGCTTGCTCAAAGACACGTTTGCATGAGGCAGAACTGCCATCATTGATTACGATCACTTCAAAGTCACTCTTTTCACGAACCTTTTTAATTAAGCGAATGAGATTGTAATCTGGCTCATAAGCTGGAATAACGAGATAATCCATAAGCTGTACCTCTTTCTTAGATGTTTAATAGATAAGATACAGAACAGTATAAAGACGGCTCCTTAAAGCTAACTGATATCAGTTTTCTTTAAGCTTGGCTTAATATTTGTTTAAGGAAAAATGGTCGACAGATAAGAAAAAAGAGGGAGGCCAGACTGCTTGTTTAAACAGTTAGTCTGGTCTCACCTCGTTAAGAGACAGAAGAAAATTTTGCACTTCTGATCAATTATTCTAAGATTAACATGCCTTCTTTAATGGCAAATGGGTCTGTCTCGTTGATCCGATCGTAGAACATGATACCGTTGATATGGTCAATTTCATGTTGGACAACGATAGCCTTGTAGCCCTTGAGTTTTACCCGATGCTTCTCACCATCTTTATCGAAGTAATCTACAGTGACCCGCGCATGTCGTACTACATAGCCAGGGACGTCGCGGTCGACTGATAGGCAACCCTCTCCATCAGCCAAAGCCGCATCTTGTACAGAATGGGCCACGATTTTAGGGTTGTACATGACTTCTTTTAAAGCATAAGCTTCTTGGGGTGGATTGCCGTTTTCATCCTCAGGGTTAGGTAAGAGAACCGCGATGATCCGTCGGGAAATATCAAGCTGCGGAGCAGCTAGTCCCACACCGCCACGCAATCCAAGTTTTTCAGCCATGACTGGATCTTGTGAGTTATGTAAGAACTGCATCATTTTTTCACCCAAAAGAATATCTTCGTCCGCTAAGGGAAAGGAAACTTCCTCAGCAACAGCGCGTAGGGTTGGATTTCCCTCGCGAATAATATCCTTCATATCAATCAAATGAGCTGGTTTAATAAGTTTTTCAATAACAGACATCTTCACTTTCCTCGTTCTTTCTATAAGATACTATATCACAAAACAGACTAGAAATAAAGAAGACGACTTGATGATGAATTTTTCTAAATAAACGGATTGCGTCTTTGTGCAAAAAACTGTATGATACTAATAGTGTGTTATTGAAGGGAAAGAAAATGAAAAGAACAATGGAAAAAATCAGTATCCTGAGTCTATCTTTGGTACTGACAACCTCTTTTTCAATCTCCAGTGCCTTGCCGGCCATGTTTGATTTTTATAAGGACTACCCAGCTGATAAGGTTGAGCTTTTGGTGTCCCTGCCCTCTATAGGGATTATGGTCATGCTCTTGTTGAATGGACTGATTGAGCGTTTCTTATCTGAGAGGATCATGATTGTGACTGGCTTGCTGATTATGTCTGCTTGCGCCTTTGTTCCCATTTTGAATCCATCCTATAATCTAGTCTTTCTTTCCCGTTTAATTTTTGGCTTGGGGACAGGCTTGATCAATGCCAAGGCTATTTCAATTATTAGCGAGCGTTACCAAGGTCATGAGCGCATACAGCTCTTAGGCTACAGAGGATCAGCAGAAGTAGTGGGGACAGCCCTTCTGACTCTAGCAGTCGGCCAACTTTTGCGCTTTGGCTGGACAGCAACCTTCCTTGTTTATACCTTCTGCTTTTTGGTTTTGGGACTTTTTCTCATCTTTGTTCCTTATGAAAAAGGGGAAGTTCATCAACATAAGCAGGCCAAGAAAGAAAAAATGACAGCTGGTCAGTTCCGCTTTACCTTATTATCAGCTTTGGTGGCTGGGGTAATTGTACTCAGTAATACAGCCATCAACTTGCGCGTACCTAGTCTAGTGTTGTACCATCAAATTGGGACAGCACAAACGGCCAGCTTGATTTTGAGTGGTATGCAGTTAATTGGAATTGTGGCTGGTGTTAGCTTTGCTCCGATGGTCGGGATTTTTAAGGACCGTTTACTGACGATTATTGGAATTTGTTTTGGCTTAAGCTTGATTTTGATTGGTCTTTCCAGCAATATATGGCTGTTAGCTTTTAGTGCCCTTTTTGCAGGCTTTACCTACAGTATAACTCTGACGACCGTTTTTCATACAGTGTCAGAAAAGATCCCCCCTCATCTAATCAATCAGGCTGTTTCAATTACTGTTTTAGGTTGCAGTGGTGGTGCCTCTGTGACGACATTTATCCTTTCCTTGATTGGTCATCTATCTCAAGCTCCGCTTTTCATTTTCTCCGTCCTAGGGGGTGTCATGATGATCATAGCAATGCTAAGTTACAATATCACAAAGGAATAATATGCGCCTAGATAAATTTTTGGTAGAAAATGGTCTTGGTTCACGAAGCCAAGTGAAGGAACTCTTGAAAAAAGGTTTAGTTTTGGTCAATGGCAGAGCGGAAAAATCTCCCAAGACTCAGATTAACGAGACGGCAGATGAGGTTGTTGTTTCTGGCCAAAAGTTGACCTATGAAAAGTTTGTTTACTATCTTCTTAACAAACCCAAGGGATATATCTCAGCAACAGAGGACGAACGACATAAAACAGTTCTGGATTTATTGGATGAGACTGCTCTCCAAAAAGAAGTCTTTCCTGTTGGTCGCTTGGATATTGACACTCATGGTCTACTCCTTCTGACCAATAACGGTAAGCTAGCTCATGCCATGCTATCACCCAAAAAACACGTAGAGAAAATCTATCGAGCTCAAGTAGTTGGCTTGATGAATCAATCAGATGTGGAGCAGTTTGCTAGAGGGATAGAGTTGAAAGACTTTACCTGTCAACCAGCTCAACTCAAGATTGTAGAGCTAGATGAAGAAAAAGAGACCTCTCTCGTAGAAATTACCCTAGCTGAAGGTAAGTTTCACCAAGTCAAGCGCATGGTGGCTGCCTGTGGAAAAGAAGTTACGGATCTTCAGCGCCTCTCGATGGGACCCCTGCAATTGGATCCTGAGCTTGCCCTCGGAGAATGACGTCGTTTAACGGAGGAAGAGCTAAAATCTTTGGAGAGATTTCAGCTAGAGTTATAATGAGTTTAATTTTATAATATTGTCGCACCTTCGAGGTTGGAATGAAAATCTGACTTCGAGGGTGCTTTTGATTTTTGCAAAATTTTTGCAAAATAGTGGGAAGTTTCCAATTATTTGAAGATAAGAATTTTCTGTAAGATTAAGTCTGGATTTGAAACGGGTGAATAGTATTCATTGATAACCTTTTGTGGTATAATAAGAGTGAATCTTTGAGCCCTTCTAATGTTTTTTTATGTTGCATTATGATCCTCGGAGATGTTTTTTTGTATATAGCGAATGTTTGATCTGATTCTTAAATTTATAAAGTCATTGTTCTTTCTGTATTTTATGTAAATTACGGGGTGATATACTTGATATTTTTGCCAAAAAATTATATGATTTTAAACTGAGTGTGAAATAATACGATATATGAAAGTATTTTCGACCTAATTTTGTTCTTAAGGCGAACAAAGGATATAAAAAAAGGAGAGAAATGTGAAGACTTTACTATTCGGAAACACAGGTTACATAACTAAAGAGTTCATTGAGGAGGCTTTCCCCAATAGCGATGTCTATATTTTTGGAAAGACCAACTTAACTGGCTTAAAGCGAGTAACAGTTTTTAAGAAGACAGAAGCAATCGGAATCGCTGAAATCTTAGAAAATTATCGCTTCGATCAGATTTTGTATCTTTCAAATTTCTTGACCTATAAAAATCAACAGATTGGGGAATTGGAAAGACTACAGGATTTCTTAAAGAACACTTCTAAATTGACCTGGTCTAAGATTATCTATCTGACCGGACCAGAAATTATCAATCTGCCTCAGGATTTAGAAAAAGCAGCAGAAAATCTTTGCTTGCATTGGGCTCATACCTACAGTGGTTCTCTCAAGATTATTAGAAGTCCTTATGTTTATTCTGCAACTCAGCCAGAGGACTATTTCTACGGTTTAATGTCTAATATCCGACGCAATCAGCCAATTCGTTTCGATGAGCAGCCCGATGAAGTGGCAAACTTTATTAATTCAGAAGACTTAGCAGAACTTGTTTATAAAGTATTTAATAGTTGGACAGATGAGATTGAAGTTCTAACAATTCCTAGTCCGTTTCAGGATACTTTCCAGCAGTTGGCGACCAAGTTACAAAATTTAGAGCTCTCGCACAGTACGATTGGTTTCCAATCATCCAATAAGCTATCGCCTCTCTACCAAACAATGGACAAGAATAATCTGCGTGGTCGGTATGGTTGGTTTATCCATTATTCTATTTTGGATGATTTATCAGATCTTTATTGCCAATTTGCTTCTGAAAGTAAGCCTTTAAGACGGCTTGAATTTCGCGGTTTGAAGAAAAATATCTATAGACTGCGGGGTCATAATGATTTTCAAAAAACAGCAGAGATTTTACTGGCCTTTCTCTTGTCAGAAGTCCTCAGCTTTATCGTTGCAAGATTTAATCAGCTAGGAATGATTGATGTGCGCCTCTTATTTGTAACCTTAATTAGTACTATTTTTGGAACAGTATATGGCGTCTTTGCTGGTGTTTTATCTGTTTTAGGCTTATTTGTAACAAGCATAGCAGCAGGTAATAAGTGGCAATCAATTGTATATAACACTGATAGATGGCTCCCGTTTGCCGCTTATATCTTCGTGGCTCTTATTTGTGGTATTATCCAGATGAAATACCAAGATGAGAAGGAATTGCTGGAAAAAGAAAATCAGTTATTGAACGAGCAAAATGACTTTTTGACTCTTTCATATGAAGATGCCGCTCATGATCGAGATGCACTAGTTCAAAAAGTAGTGAGCAGTAGCAATGGCAATAGTCAACTATATGCTGTTCACAAACGTTTAAATAAGAAAACAGTTGAAGAAGTGATTGCTGAAGCTGAAAAAATCATTGGAGAAGAATTTTCAACTGATGAAGTTCATTTTTATCCTTTATCTCCTTTTTCTAGCTTTAAGATAGAGCTCTATCCTCAGTTGAAAGAAGGTTTGGAAAAAGAAGCGGTTTGGATTAACAAAAAAATGCTTCCAGACTATCCTGTTTTTGCAGTAGAAATGAAAAGTGCTTCTGGGCTTCATTATCTGATATGGGTCGACGAAGTTTCTTATGATCAATTGACTTTCTCAAAACTTCATTTCCTACAGATGGTAAGTGAACTGACAGCGTCTATGGTAGACAAGGCCGGTTATTATCAAGTCTTCTCTAGCATGAATAAAGATTCTGGCCTGACCACGCATAGCAGTCCCGGCGAAATGAGGCAAGGAAACTAAAATGGAATGGATGATTACTAGTTTTTGTGTCTTTTTAGACCTAGCTTTATGCCTGCATTCGTTTATCTTATTAAAAACAAAACGGATGCAGTTGCCTCTCTTTTACATAGTCTTCCCTATTGCTCTACCCTTTTTAGGTTATATCTTGCTTTGGGGCTTGAATCGTTCTATTCAAAAGGATGAATCTGACCTTTCGCTGGTTCAAGGCGATTTCGAAGAATGGTTTGACGTAGATGACACACAGAAAATGAGTAGGGTTGAAAGTGCCTATGATCACGTTGAAGAGATTATTCCTCTAGAAGAAGCTCTTGTCTTGCAAGACAAAGAAGTTTCTCGGTGGATGTTGATGGAAATAGTCAGTCGGGCTCCAGCTAAGTTTATTGACTTATTGTTCCTGGCTCGTCAAGATGAGGATACGGAGGTTGTGCATTATGCAACGACCTTGATTGCGGAAATATCTCGACAATATGATATCCGTCTACAGACACTGGATAAAAAGCACCAGGAAAATCCATCGGATTACCGGACTCTAGCAGAATACTGTGCAGTTTTAGCAGCATACCTGCAAAAGAATCTGGTGACTAAGCGGATGGAAGAGGTCTTGCGGAAAGATTATTCCCATCTCTTAGAAAAGAAACTTCAACAAAAAGAGCAACTTTCTGATTATGTGAAATTGATAGAGAATGAACTCTTGTTGAAGCGATATGAAAGTGTTGAAAAATACTTGAATACTATTTCTCAAAAATGGCCTCAACAAGAAGAGATTTATATGCTCTATCTCAGATATTATTTTGAAACGAGACAGGGAGAAAGGTTAGAAGAATTGGTAGAAGCTATCAAAAATGGTTCTATTTATATTTCTAAAGCGAATCGAGAGCGCCTAGCTTTCTGGCAATCGTAGGTTTTTAAGATGACAAAGAAAAAAAGAAAAATCTTATATTCAAAAGAATCCATTATTGTAATTGTAATCTTTCTTTTGTTATCTGCAGTTTTGTGGATTCAAAAGAGTGGCGAACAATATACAGTTAATCCTGAAAAAAACATTTATCTTAAAAATGCCCCTTCGTCTAATGCTGTATTTGACAGCTTAGCTCAGGATAATCTGGTTCTTTATGATGAAAACAATGATACAAGTCGAAGGGCAAAAGAGCAATTTACTCAGATTCTCAAAGATATGAGAATGGGGTACCGCTTGGTTGATATTTCAAAAGAGACGATTCCTAGTTTTTCTGATTATAAAAAAGTCGTTGTGCTTCTGAGCGATTTGGAAGGCTTGGGAGACAAGGCGCTTGAGATGGTGGATTGGGTTGAGCAAGGAGGAAATGTTCTCTTTGCTGTAACCCTCTCCAAGGACAGCAAACTAACAGAAATCGAACAAAAATTAGGCGTTTCAAGTTCTAGTTTTGAAAATGCTTATGTTAAGAAAATTTATATTGATAAAGACTTTATGATTGGTGGTGGGAAAAGCTATGCCATCGACGGCGCTTTCCATTCTGCTTGGTCAGTTACACTATCATCTGATGCCAAAGTTCATGCCTGGACAGATGATGAGGCAAAAACTCCTTTGGTCTGGGAAAAAAAACATGGTCAAGGGAAGTTTGTAGTTGATAATTTTGGTATTTATGAAAGGGCAGTACGTGGCCTCTATGCAGCTTCCTATAGCTTGATGACGTCCGCGACAGCTTATCCAGTTATTAATGGGACAACTTTTTACCTAGATGACTTCCCATCTCCAGTCCCTGCAGGAGATGCGACTTATATTAAACGTGACTATAATATGAGCATCTCGGACTTTTATACCAATATCTGGTGGCCTGATTTGCTGAAGCTGGCTGAAACTTACGGAATTAAGTATACAGGTGGGGTTATCGAAAATTATGAGGATGACACATCAGGAAATGTTCATAGCCAAAAAGACGTAGACCGATTTAAATATTTTGGTAAGTCACTTTTGGCTAATGGAGGAGAGATCAGTTACCATGGTTATAATCACCAGCCTTTAACGCCTAAAGGAGTTGATTATGGTGATGAATTCCCAACCTATAAAACTTGGAAAGATAAGAAAGCTATGGCTTCTGCAATCAGTGAACTGCTCCGCTTTACGAAAGAACTCTTTCCAAAGGGGGAAAAGTCGATTTATATCCCGCCTTCAAACGTTCTATCTAAAGAAGGAAGGGAAGTTCTACGAGAAAAATTCCCAGAAATCAAGAGTATTGCTAGTAATTATTTCCCAGGCAAATTCACCTATTCACAGGAATTTGAAGTGGCAGATGATGGCATGATTGAACAACCCCGGATTGTTTCGGGTGCTTCATGGGATGCCTATTCAAAATTGACCGTATTTTCTGAGTTAAACATGCACTATGTCACTACTCATTTCCTTCATCCTGACGATGTCATGGATGAAGATCGAGGTGCGAAACTAGGCTGGTCCAAACTCTATAAAGATTTCCAAAATGAAATTGAGAGCCTATATAAAGTTGTTCCAAATATTCGACGCCTGACGGGTTCTGAAATGGCTGGAGCAGTCCAACGCTATGCCATCTTAACCATTAATCAGAATCGAACAGATACAGGCCTAGAGCTAGAACTTGGAAACTTCCATAATCAAGCTTACGTAATGATTCGATTAAACGAGGGCGAGCCTGGAAAAGTCAAGGGTGGCAAACTAGAACATTTAACAGGTAATCTCTACCTGCTGGAAGCAACATCAACCAAAGTATCTATTGAGGTCAAATAAACATAGAAGAGAAAAGAAAAATGAGAATTTGTTTGGTTTTAGAAGGTTCTTATCCCTATGTTCACGGAGGTGTATCTACTTGGATGCATCAGTATATCACCGAGATGAAAGAACACGAGTTTATCGTGTGGGTGATAGGGGCGAACGAGGAAAAGAAAGGCCAATTCGTCTACGAATTTCCTCCTAATGTAGTAGAAGTTCGAGAGGTTTTCCTAGATAGTCTAGCTGGATCAGAAGTAGGGAATAAGGAATCTGGAGATTTAACAGATGCAGAATACGAAGCCCTAAAACAATTAGTTTTTTGCGCAAAACCAGATTGGTCTTTGATTTTTAACTTGCTTCAAGATGGAAAAATCCAGCGGGATAGCTTCTTAGCTAGCGAAGAATTTTTCCAAATGATCCAGCAATTGTGTACGGAAAGATACGCCATGCAGCCAATGTCGGATGTGTTTCATACCATCCGCTCCATGCTTTTTCCGCTTTTGACCCTTTTATCTAGTGATATTCCGATTGCAGATGCATATCATGCAATTTCGACAGGATATGGTGGCATCTTGGCCACACTAGCGAGCGTTCGGACAAAGAAACCCCTTCTTTTGACTGAGCACGGGATTTATACACGGGAGCGTGAGGAAGAGATCATCCGAGCAGATTGGATTTTGCCGTCCATGCGAAAACAATGGATTGATTTTTTCTATACTCTTTCAGATGCTGTCTATTCAAAAGCAGACTGTATTACCAGCCTATTTTCAAAAGCTAGAGAAATTCAGATAGAAATGGGTTGTGATCCAGAAAAGTGTCGAGTCATTTCAAATGGAATTGATTACGAAGCTTTTTCAACAATTCCTCATGAGGGGGATGGCTTTATCAACATTGGTGCAGCGGTCCGAATGGCTCCAATAAAGGATATTAAAACCATGATTTATGCCTTTTATGAAGTGTCTGCCCAAATGCCTAATGTGCGTCTCTATGTTATGGGAGGTGTAGATGATAAAGCGTATGCTAATGAATGTTATGATCTAGTTCGAAAATTGAAGCTAGATAACCTGATTTTTACCGGCCGGGTTGACATCAAAGAATACCTCAAAAGAATGGATTTTATGATTTTAACCAGTATTTCTGAGGGACAACCTCTTTCTGTCCTAGAAGCAATGGCAGCTGGAAAAGCGTGTGTAACGACAGACGTTGGTTGCTGCAGAGAATTGCTGGAGGGAAGAGAAGACGATAATTTGGGACCAGCAGGGTATTGTGTCCCCCCTACTGATCTAAGTGGCCTAGCTGATGCTATGCTACGGATGGCTTCTGTGGAAGAAGAAAGGCTGGTGATGGGGAAAACTGCTAAAAAACGAGCCGAGCTATATTACCAATATGATCAAATGATTGACCAATATAGACAAATGTATAAGGAGTATGTGAAGTAATGGCAGGATTGGGATTTGAACTAAGAAAGGTATATAATAAGGGAAGCTTCCTGGCCAAGCAAAAAGCATATGGCTATGCAGGCATTATTTATGTTGGACCGATGATTCTTGGGATTTTACTGATTCTTGCAGTTGTTTATCTCAGTGTTTTTGGTCGTTTTGGCAACAGCGAACGCGACCATCTGTTGGGGTTGATTTCCTACTCAATCTTAGCTTCCTTAGCCATTACCAATATTTTTTCTATGGTTGTGACCCGCTATGTCTCCGATATGCTCTATGAAGAAAAGTTTGAAAGGGTTCTGCCCTCATACTTTTCTTCTGGTGCCATGATGTTGGGGCTTGGCTTTGTGTCTTACGGCTTGTTCTTATTCTTATCAGGCATTCCCTTGCTGGAGATTGTTTTAAATTTGCTACTGTTTAGTGAATTATGCTTGATTTGGCATGCTGTCAATTACCTAACAGCTGTTAAAGACTATCGCAGTATCTTAAAAACATTTGCAATGGCGATCCTGATTACGCTTGGAGCAGGATTCCTCGCTTTATCCTTGTCGATCCCTTATGGTTTGCTTCTGAGTACCTGTATCGCTTATGCATATATCCTAATTCAAATGATTCGCATAATGTATCGGTATTTTCCGAAAAGCTATGAGGCCAATTTCGAGTTTCTGATCTGGTTTGATGAATATTTCAATCTTTTTAAGGTTGGAATCTATCTTTTTATTGGGCTCTTTGCCCATATTGTGATTAACTGGTTCGGACCATTGAGCAAAGGGATTGGAGGGCTTTTTCGTACGGCTCCTGTCTATGATGTGTCAGCTATGTTAGCCTATCTCGTAACCTTGGTGTCAACAGTGAGCTTTGTGGTTTCGGTAGAAGTTGTATTTTATCCGAAATTTAGGAAATATTACCAGCTGTACGATGGGGTCGGAAGTGTTGATAAAATCAACCAGACGGAAGTGGATATGCTTCGGACTCTCCGAAATGAATTGAAATATTTATCTTGGAAGCAACTCTTAGCAACCTTGCTAGCGATGTTTGTGGGGATAGTTTTGTTGGGGGTTCTACCCCTAGGCTTTAATAGTCAGATGAAAGGCTATTTTCAGACCCTTTGTTTGGGCTACGGGCTTTATGCTGTAGGAAATGTTAACTTACTCTTACTTCTTTATTTTGTAGACTATGAGGGTGCTAAGGATTGTGCCAAGTGGTTTGCAGGAATTTCAGTTATCTTTAGTATTCTGACTCAGTTTATGGATACATCTTTTATCGGTTATGGCTTTTTATTAGCTTCATTAATACTTTACTTAACAACAAGTGCTCGTTTGACTGAATATACCAAAGATCTTCCTTATCGTGTTTTAGGAAGTCAGGATGTCGTTTCACGTGAAGAAGTAGGATTCTTTACTAAGCTGTATAATACGTTGGAAGCGAGGAGAAATGATGAATAATAAGTGGGGTAAATTTCTACTAGTCTTTGGATTGATGTCCCTCGCCTTTATTCTTTTAGCAGTTTTTGATAACACAGGAAATACTGGAAAAGACAAAGTGACCCAAAAGGTGAAGAAGGAAAAGGTGCAAAATATTAATGACTTGCATCTTTATGACAAAGAAACCTTGTATAACCAAGGGGATCCGGATGTGATTACCATGTATTTGACTGTTAGACGGGGGAATACAGTCGAAAACACCAATCATTCTTGGAGTGAAGTCAACCAATATTCAGCTTATGACTATGAAAAAATGGGTGTGAAACGCTATCAAGTCGAAGGTCTCCTTCAAGTGGGCAATGAAAAAGGACCTGAGTCAGGACAGTTCGGTTTTGGAGAAGAAGTTCCCAATGCTACGGTTCAGATCCGTGGGCAGAGCTCTAGTAGAGCCAGTCAAAAGAATTATAAGGTTGAGATAAAAAGGAGCAAGGGAAGATGGGAAGGCCAACGGACTATTAACCTGAATAAGCATCCCTATGACTATCTGCGTTTCCGTAATAAGCTAGCTTTTAAGCTAATAGAAGGAATTCCGCAAATTGTAGGACTACGTACCCAATTTATCCATCTCTATGTCAAAGATGAGACAGGAGAAGAATCGAAGGGGTTTGAAGATTACGGCATCTACACGCAAGTTGAACAGTTAAATAAGACGGCTCTTGAAGCTCATGATCTTGACCAAAGCGGTCACCTTTATAAGATTAATAATTTCGAATTCTACAGAGAGCCTGATGCTATTCGAAAAGAAGATGATCCTAAATTTGATAAGAAAAAATTCGAGTCTCGTTTAGAGGTTAAAGGAGACAAGGACCATACCAAGCTTATTGACATGTTGGATAAACTAAACGATGAGTCAGTCTCAAGTGATGAGTTCCTAGAAAAATATTTTGATGCGCAAAATGTCCAGTACTGGATGGCCTTTCAGATTTTGATGGGCAATATTGACAGTCAAAACCGGAACATGTTCCTCTACAGTCCAAAGAATGGGACACGCTGGTATATCTTACCTTGGGACTTGGACGATTCCCTACACAAAAGTGAGTATGCAATTCGTAAGCCAGATGCATTGGGAGAAAATAGTTGGCAATACGGTGTCAGCAACTACTGGGGAAATCACTTGTTCCAACGCTTGCTCAAATCAGAAAGATTCAGAACTGGTTTGGAAAGAACAGTTGATGAGTTATATAAAAATCAGCTGAAACCAGAAAATATTGGCGATTTGAGTAAGAATTATGCTAAAATAGTAAAACCATATCTGTCTCGTATGCCAGATTTGGGTCATTTGTATTTTAATGAGGACCAGTATAATCAGGTCTTGGATGCTCTACCAAAAGAAGTAGAAGAAAATTATCATGATTATAAGAAGAGTCTGCAATCGCCTCAGCCATTCTACATTGACCAACCTAAAGTAGAAGGAAAGAAACTAGTCTTAAGATGGCTACCATCTTATGATTTTAATAATCAAGAGATTACCTATCACGTAGAACTTGCCAAGGATCCAAGCTTCAAAGAGAAAATACTAGATAAGAAGGGGATCAAGGAGCTCAGCATTAAGACAGACCGTTTACCTAAGGGGCAATACTTTATCCGAATTTTCGCTACAAATGAAACAGGTAATTCACAAGCGGCCTTTGACTACTATCGGACAGACACTACCAAACAATTTGGTGTCTCAGGCTTCTATGTAATGGAAGATGGGGGAATCAAGGTTGACACTTATGAAAACAGATAAAAAGGAGCAGTTTCGCCATGAAGCGAAATATCTCATCGGTTTAAAAGAAAAAGCCTTACTGACCCAACGGTTTGAGTCTATTCTAAATTTGGATAGACATGCTCAAAACGGAGGGTACACCATTCGCAGTCTTTATTTTGATGATTACTGGAATAGTAGTTATGAGGAAAAGGCTGCAGGGATTTTGATGCGAAAGAAATATCGAATTAGAATTTATAATTTTAGCGATCGTAGCATCAAGTTGGAAAGAAAGAAAAAGTTTGAAAATTATATCTATAAGGAAGCAGCACCTTTAACACGAGAAGAGGTGGAAAAAATTATTGAAGGCGACTATGGGTTTCTACTCCATAGTCCCCACCCTCTTTGTCGGGAATTTTATTTTGAATGTGTGACAAATGTTATGCGTCCCCGTGTAATTGTTGACTACGAGCGGGAACCGTGGGTTTACGATGCAGGGACAGTACGCTTGACCTTTGATTCAAATGTTCGAGCAGCTGTTGGTAGCTATGATATATTTGACCAGAACTTACCGACTATACCAGTTCTTCCGGAAGGCAAGTTGGTTTTTGAGGTGAAATATACAGAGATGCAACCGCAGATTATCAAAGATATTATTCCCCCCGGGGCTTCAGAGTTTATCGCGGTATCAAAATACGTTCTTTGCTATGAAAAGACAAGATATTTGCATGATTTTGAGTACTGGTTTGACACAGATTATTAGGAGAGATAGGAGAAAAGAATGAGTGTTCAAGATATGATTAAAAAATCAATATTAAAATCTGAGAATTTTACTTCCCAAAATGCTGTAAAAATTCTTGCCACTCTTTTATTAGCAATCGCATTAGGAGCTTTTATTTACTTTGTTTATCAGCGATTTTTCACTGGAGTAGTCTATTCAAGAAGTTTTGCCATGACCTTGATTGGGATGTCGATCTTAACAGCCATGGTTACTTTGGCAATTAGTACCAACGTTGTTATCTCTTTGGGGATGGTCGGTGCCCTTTCCATTGTGCGCTACCGGACGGCTGTAAAAGATCCCATGGACCTGCTATATTTGTTCTGGGCCATCACCACAGGAATCACAGTTGGAGCAGGTATGTATATCTTAGCCATTGTGACAGCTGTTGTTATTTTTGCAATGCTACTCATTTTTAGTCGGATGCAGCACCAAGGTAGGGTCTTCATTCTCATTATTCATTACCAAGGAGATGAAACAGGAGACCGCATCATCCAATCTTTTGGTAAGATCAAGTACTTTGTGAAATCCAAGACCCTTAGAGGAGATGCTGTTGAAATGGCAGTTGAAGTCCTCTGCAAAAAAGACGATTTCACATTTGTAGAACGCATTCGGAATATTGAACAGGTTTCAGACGTGACTCTTATCCAATATAACGGTGAGTATCACGGATAGCATGATTGGAAATGGAATGAATAAAAAGTTGCGATACAGTTTAATTATTTTAGTAGTAGCCACGATTTTTGGTAGTTTTTTCTTAACTTCCTTGAATAATAAAAAACAAGTAAACCGTACTTTTACCTACTCTGAAGAGGCAATTCCAAATCCCTTGATGGGCTATGCACCATCCGCAGAGGAATCGGAGCTTTCTGACGATGTTCAACTGGTATATATGGATGTCACTTGGAAAGAATTAGAAGCCCAAAAGGGTGTATATGATTGGGAAAAGATAGAAGAAAACAACCAGATGGAACGCTGGAAAAAGGAAGGAAAGTATATTGTTCTACGCTTTGTCTTAGACTATCCTTCCGGTACTTCTCATGAAGATATTCCTTCTTGGCTCATAAAAGAAATGTCTGATCCAGGGGACCACTATGAGTCTGACTATGGAAAAGGCTTTTCTCCTAATTATTCAGATAAAACCTTGATTTCTTATTATCAAAAAGCTGTTGCTGCTATGGGAGAGCGCTGGGCTAAAAGTGGGCAAATTGCCTTTATTCAGCTTGGGGTTCTCGGCCATTGGGGAGAATGGCACGTCAATGATGAGGTAAACATCAGAAAATTACCAGAAGCAGCAGTCCGTGAAAAATTTATCACTCCATGGACTCAAGCTTTTCCCAAAGCCAATATTTTAATGCGTCGTCCTTTTGTGGCTGCGAAGAAGCATGGCTTCGGCCTTTATAATGATATGGTAGGAGAGAAAGAAAGCACTAAGGTTTGGCTGGATTGGATAAAATCTGGTGGCGACTATGACCAGGAAGAAGCGAAGGATGGCCTTGTAGCGATGCCTGACGCCTGGCAAACTGCACCGATTGGTGGTGAGTTTACTAGTGCAGTGAGCATGAAAAACATTCTCAAGAATAATTTAGAACAAACGATTAAAGAAGTTCAACAATCGCATACAAGCTTCTTGGGACCTAAGATTGCTGAGGTACTTGATGAGAAGGATGATACGGGCTATAACGAAGTCTTGAAAAACATGGGTTATAGATTCTGGGTTCCTTCAGCGTCCTTGAAGTCACAAGGTGATGAAACCAAGCTTACTCTTACTTTAGCAAACAAAGGAGTGGCTCCTTTTTATCGGAATTGGGACACTAAGATTTATGTTCTTGATAAATCAGGGGAGATTGTAGAAACTAAGAAACTTTCTCTTGATTTGACCAAGCTTCTGCCAGATAAAGAGGAAGAGCTTGAAGTCTCACTTTCAACTTCTAATCTGATGAGTAAGGATAAGGGCTATAAGGTTGCTATAGGAATTATCTCTCCTTTAACAAACCAGCCATCTATTCGTTTTGCAAATGAAGGTCAAGAAGACCAGACTGTTCTGACTCTATATGATGCTGCAACTGATGAATAAAAAAAGAAGTGCTCTGCCTATTGTAGCACTTCTTTTTTAGCTAATTTCCGGGAACTATGTGACTAAGGTTGATTAATCAATGACCAAGACGATTTAAAGTAGGATGATTTGACAAAGCTGGTCCTTCTTGGTAGAATAAGAATGTCGTAAAGACAAATAACTTCTTCTTGGTTGCAGGCCATGCCAAACCTGCCACTCGGATGAAGCGTAAAGAAAAGGAGTATATCATGGCAATCTCAAAAGAGAAAAAAAATGAAATCATTGCACAATATGCGCGTCACGAAGGTGATACAGGTTCAGTAGAGGTTCAAGTTGCTGTCCTTACTTGGGAAATCAACCACCTTAACGAACACATCAAACAACACAAAAAAGACCACGCTACTTACCGTGGATTGATGAAGAAAATCGGTCGCCGTCGTAACTTGCTTGCATACTTGCGTAAAAACGACGTTAACCGTTACCGTGAGTTGATCAACTCTCTAGGACTTCGTCGTTAATTCAAGATACAAAGGCCGTCAAAAGCACAAAGCAAAAATAGGAAAATTGACGAAGAAACTTCAGTTTCGAGGAGATTATATCTTTTTTGCCAAGTGCTTAGGCCGTGTTCAATTGAGCACATCTTGATAATGAAGCTACTCTAAATTGGGTAGCTTTTTTCATGGATTTTAACCCGAGCTCAAATTGGCTCTCTGACTTCAGGGAGCTTTTTCTGTTCCGTCACCTTACCTTGATATACTCAAGTATTATCTTCGGTTACGGTTCCTAGCACTGTAAGGTAAAATAAACCAGAATGATCTCCCTTCGGGGAGATTTTTTATTTTCACTAGGATTTTAGCCCGAGCTCAAAACAGTTTTCTGGGTTTCGGAGCACGATTATTCGCCTTTCCCCTTAATTCGTTTTAAGATGTTCAAATGTCGTTTCCTAGTCTAATTCTTCTAATTTTTCCAAATAAAAAGTTCTTCCATAATTTTAGAAGAACTTTTTTTATCAGCAAATTTACTCTTTCAAGAATTTTTGGATGGCAGGAGCGGCAGTGATAGCAAATCTTTCGTCGATGCCATGCTCCCCACCTTCTACAGTGACTAGCTCTGCATTTGGAATCGTCTGACTGGCTTCAACCGCATACTGGTAGGGAACGACTGCATCATCAGTGCCATGGATAATCAGAGTCGGAGCTGTAATTTTGGACAGCTCAGATTGGATGTCAATACCTAAAGCATCAATTAGATAAATCTTCCCTAGAGTAACATTGTGGTTTGTCAGGTTATCGGGAAGTTGGTCGAAGTCAGGACTCCCTAGCTCATGATAGGTCTCCTTGGCATCGTCAAAAAGAACGAATGCTGGAAAGATAAGCAGGAGCTTGTGCACACGATCTGGATAAGAAGCTGCGTAGAGACTAGCAACAACCCCACCTTGACTAGCACCGAATAAGCTCATTTTACTCTTATCTACAAAGGCCTCAGAACTCAGCTTTTCCATGACTTGGGTCAAGTCTGTGAGTTCGGTCTTGACCGACATATTCAGCATATCCTGCCCGCCACTTTTAGAACGACGGCTGCCTCCGTAGAAATCAAAACTGTAAACCAGATAACCTTGCTTTGCCAACAGCTGGCTGTACATTTCATATTGCTCAAGGGTGTTGTTTAATCCATGTGCAATAACAATAGTCGGTAATTTTTTACTCTTGTAGTCACGAGGAGCAGTAATCTTTCCGTATAGCTGCTTGTCGTCGTATGAAACACTATAGTCTTCAGACACGATATCTTCTGTCGGAGTCGGTTGCTTGTCACTCTTCTCACTAGAAGCTGTTTGTGTACTTTCGCGCTTAGGAGGAGTATGAATTGGTTTGGTTTGGGACAAGTAGAAGAAAAGTACAAGTCTGGTTAAGCCCAAGGTTGCTAAGAAAGCCCAAATATACTTCATAGTTCTCTCCTTTCAGTATTTGTAGTATTATAGCGGAAATGAAGTTATTTTACAAGGAGAGAGAGTTCTTGTTTTTGACTTTTCTAGATTTCATGCAAGAAAATCCAATTTAGTCATCTCGGCGAGATTCCGATAATCTTGAATTTTTTAGAAAATCTTGCTAGACTGTAGCTACTAAGATAAAAACACAGTTCTGGTTGGTAGTCCAGACGCAAAAAGTCTATTTTTGTCAGTAACCTTCCTCCTTGGTTGTCCATTCTTAGGGATTTTTAAAGGAGGTGCTGTCATGGATAAGATTTCAATGACGCTGACAGTCTATTTTGAAGAGGGATTTTGGCACGGTCTTTTCGAGCGGGAACATGCTCAGTCTTATAGAGTTTGCCGAGTCACCTTTGGCGCAGAGCCAAGTATGCAGGAGCTGTTGGATTTTCTAAACCGTTATTATCATCGATTGCAGTTTAGTCCTAGCATCAGGGTGAAGGAGAAGGCTAAGTCCATCAGTCCCAAACGCTTGCAGAGACAGGCTAAAAAGGAGCAGATGGCTTCACGGTCTTCAAAGTCCCAGGAAGCGCTGAAGCTGCAATTTGAAGAGCAAAAGAAAATCGCTCAAGTCAAGCGCAAGCAGCAGAAAGAACTGGCTAAGCAAAGGAAATTCGAACTCAAACAGCAAAAACGATTGGAAAAACACAAGGGGCATTGATCATGCTTTTTCTTATTTACATAAAAAGTCTTCCGATGGGAGGCTTTTTCATTTGCTAGGCAATCAGTGAGTAACTTTAAAAGTGAATGAATTTCTCTGAGTCGTTTCATTTGACAGATGTAATAAAGATGGTTACAATATAATCGTAAAATAAAAAATTACAAGAGTAATTTGAAAAAGGAGAAGTTATGATTGAAATTACTTATTTGGATGCTGTCAAGCAAGAACGCAAGATGACCTTTGAGTCCTATCAAGCATTTGAACAGTCTCAGCAGGCCTGCTTGATTGGGGTTGCGGATTATTATCCAGTTCAGAAACTGACCTATAATGGCCATGATTTGGATTATCATGGGACTTATGGCGATGTATTCTTTTTCCTGATGAAGCAGGATTTGACAAAGTTTGATTAAAAGGAGATAAAAATAATGGTAAAAGCAATTACAGATGCAACATTTGAGCAAGAAACAAAGAATGGCTTAGTTTTAGTTGATTTTTGGGCGACATGGTGTGGACCTTGTCGAATGCAAGGGCCAGTGCTAGATAGACTGTCGGAAGAATTTTCAGAAGATAAACTTAAAATTGTCAAAATAGATGTGGATGAAAATCCACTGACAGCTCGATCCTTTGGAATTATGTCTATTCCAACACTTCTATTTAAAAAGGATGGCCAAGTGGTTAAACAAGTTGCAGGTGTTCATACTGCAGAACAAATCAAGGCTATCGTTGCTGAATTGAGTTAAAATCAATACACTCCTGTGAGTAAAATGGGAGTGTATTTTAATTTTTAAAGAAAAAGCCCTGTTCCTCAAGATAAGGAGCAAGGCTCTTTTTATTTTCGATTATTCTTCTGTTCCAAGAAGGGTTTTGGCAACTACAGCTGCAAGAAGGCCACCAACAATTGGTGCCAAGATGAAGATCCAAACTTGTTGCAAGGCTACACCACCTACAAGAAGAGCTGGAGCCAAGCTACGAGCTGGATTAACTGAGAGGCCAGTGATATTGAGACCAACCAAGATCATCACTACCAAAGTCAAAGCAATTACAAGACCAGCGATAGAGCTGTTCCCTTTGCTTGAAGAAGTTACAGTCATGATAACCAAGACAAACAAGAAGGTTGCAATGACTTCAAATAAGAAGCCACCAAAGACGGTTACACCATTTGCCAAGGCATTTTCACCTAGGCTGGCAGTTGGCATACCTGAGTTAGCCAAGAGGAAGTATACTGTCGCTGAAGCAATAAAAGCCCCAAGAACTTGTGCAAGGATGTAGTTGACAAGATCCTTAGACGATAAACGCTTGTTTGCAAACATAGCAATAGATACTGCAGGATTGAGGTGAGCTCCGGAAATCGTACCGATAGAGTAAGCAGCAGCAACGATTGACAAACCAAAGGCAAGGGCAATTCCAAGATGACCAAGGCCCTCTACACCATTACCAAAAACAACTGCGCCTGTTCCTACAAACACAAGCATGAATGTACCGATTAATTCAGCAAAAAACTTTTTCATTTTCTGTCTCCTTTTTCTAAAACTAAGCACTAGTCTATCAAAAGAAGTAATCGGATTCAAGAAAAGTGACTTGAAAATTTTTTGAAAATCATAAAACGACTAGCTTATCCTTAGTATTGAAAAGATTGAATAGATTTTCTCAACTCGTTTTGAGAAGGACCCTTTGCTTTATTTAGTGCTATCATTTTAATAGACAAGATTTGAAATTTAAAAATGGACAAAACACAACACTGCTTGACTTTAGAGCAAACAAGTGACTTTATGTTTAGCGATTAAAAAGAAGCTAAGTTTCAAACAAGAAGGGAATAGAAACTATATTTTTTATAATATTTTAGAATTTATTTATATAAAAAGTCATTAAGATAAGTTTTGTCATGGTATACTAGATGGTAGGTAAGAATCATTATTAGAAAAGGAGAATAGTATGAGAAAGAAGATAAGAATTTATTTCTTAGTAAGTTTAATAACTTTAGCAGTTGCTCTTGTTGGATGTTCGTCTAAATCGACTGATACTGCTAAAAATGCATTATATCACAAGACAGATGTGACTGGACCTGCTGCATCATTTGATTGGAATGCAAAAGTTGGCCCTGTTTCCTATGAGAAAACGTATGTTGAAACAAATAGTGGAAAGGAAGTCACTACAACCTTAGATGGTGTTAAAAAGGCGGCTGACGATCTTGAAAAGAAGAAAAAGGAGATTACCAATCCCAAGGTACAAGTGGCTTTGAAATTAGTAGATGCTGTTTTTGTTAATCAAAAGAATTTCGATTTGGTTTTAAAAGCAAGAGGTGCTAGCAATCAAGAAGAATTTTTTGATAAGTTATGGAATGATGTCATAGCTCCTGTATTGTCTGAACGTTATGCAACTTTTTCAAAGGATACAGTTTTTAAGTATAAGGGAGAAAGTTACCCACTCAAGGTATACGCGCCAATGTTTTTCAAGGTAAACACTAATGCCTTGGGAAAAGCTGGAGCATACACTCTTGAAGATTACAAAGTAGAAGGCGATATGGTCTATTTGAAATTTAAGGCTCCATCTGTGGATGTCTATCAGTACGAGGTTAAGGCATCTTATCATCAGGATAATCAAGAATTCTTCCAAGGCTTGATAGATGAACACAATAAGGTTGTTGAAACCAACTATTCTAAAGGATTGATTATTCGATTTGTCTACCAGTTAGCTGCTCTAGATTTTAAAGCAGATAACTATGTGAATTTACAGGGAATGGATTATTATGACACTAGTACTCATTATTTGGCAATTAAGGTTGATAGTAAAGGAAATGCTAAGATAGATAAAGAAAATATCGCTAATCTTTTACAAATCAATATGAAACCAGCGAATGAAGCTAATAAAGGTAAATTCGAATAACCTGCTACCAGAGTCCTGAATGGACTCTTCGAATCCGCATACTCCAACCTCCTGCTAGTTGGACATTGAGTAGATGGAATTTTTCTAAATTGCACAAAAAATCACCTGAAACAGGTGATTTTTTGTGTAGTCTTGTTTTAGATGATGAATACTCTTAAATCTATCATAGGTAAAAGCTTTTATTTTCCAACCTCTTCGCTGTAGGAAATAATCTGATCATCTGTATCCGACAATAATTAGATGATGTCGCGAAGTGGTTAAGCGTATACATATTGCCTGATGGATATTGAGCAGATCTAATATTACCATGCCAACCCTGCATTTGCTATTTCCTTTTTTGAAGCGTATTGACCGTTGGGACGATGCCATCTGCCTCTATAATCTTTAAAATATCCACCGGCAGCTACTGATTCTTGCTGTTCTACTATCTGATTTTCTGTAGCTTGTCTTTCTGCAGCTTGGCGTGCTTGTTCAGCTTCTGCAGCTTGTTGGGCCCTAATATTAATCGCATTTTGGACAAGTCCAATACGATATATCAATTTAGACTTTATATTTTCATCAGCAACACGCTCAACTGCAGCTTGAGCTGGAGCAACGTAGTCTTGAACTTGATTGTTTTCCAGTTGTTGAACAGTTGCCTCTGCTTGCTCTACAATTTGTTTGGCTTCCGCCTCTCTTCTTTCTTGTTCTTCGCGAGCCTTCCTCTCTTCTTCTTGTTTTTTTCTTTCCTCTTCTTCTCGTAGTTTTCTTTCTTCTTCAGTCTTTTTCTCTTTTTCTTGTTGTTCTTTTTCTTTTTTCTCTTTCTCTTTCTCTAATTTTTCTTTTTCCGCTTTCTCTACACTATTTTTATCCTCTTTTTGAACGAAGCCTATCTGTTTATCGGTGTTTTCTTGGGAAACCTCATTCTCTGTTGAGCAAGCTCCAAGCAGTAGTGCAGTCAAAGCTGTTAAAAATAACCATTTTTTCATAATTTTTCTCCCTTCGGATATATATCCAAGGACATCATATCACAAAAAGGAAGCGTTTTCAATGGATATTTTTGTAAAAATTTAAAATATAGATTTTTTTAAAATTTTCTAAAGGGATTCAAAAATCAGACCCAGATGATTCATCTGAGTCTGATTCTAAAGATATGTACTTATTCCCCCAACTCCTCGCTGTAAGCAATAATCTGATCAACTGTATCTGACAAGAATTGAATGGTGTCACGGAGTGGTTTGTCTGTCGAAATATCTGCTCCGATAATCATAGCCGACTCAAGCGGAGTCTTGCTACCGCCAGATTTGAGTAGCTCAAGCCAGTCACGAGCACCATTTTCGTCATTTTTTAGGTGTAGGTAGCCGGCAGTAGAGATAACCAAGCCTGCGGAGTAAGTGTAGCTGTAAAGCCCCATGTAGTAGTGGGCTTGGCGCATCCAAGTCAGGGCAGCGTCGTCGTCAATCTCAACGGCATCGCCCCAGAATTCTGTCAAGACTTCTTTCATGATAGCGTTGAGTTTGCTTGCGCCGAAGGTTCCGCCTTCTTCAATCAAAGTATAGACCTTGCGTTGGAAGGCAGCTTCCAGCAAGTGAGTAATGAAGTTATGGAAGTAGGTATCTGTCAGACGGTGAGCCAGGGCAAATCGTTTCTGGCGAGGATTATCAAACTGACGTTCCAGATAATCACTGAGCAGGAGCTCATTAAAGGTAGACGGTGCTTCCACATAGTAGGTGGACATGTGGGCGTTGAAATAGCTTTGGTGATTGTCAGAGAAGATAAACTGACCGGAGTGGCCTATTTCGTGAATCAGTGTATAGACGTCACTCATGCGGCCAGTCCAGCTCATGAGGACATAAGGGTGAACCCGATAAGGATCAGCAGCATAGCCTCCAGAGTCTTTTCCCGCATTTGCCGCAAAGTCGACCCAGCGTTCTTCCTTATAGCGGGCAACTTCTTGACAATACTCTTGTCCGAGTGGCTCGACTGATTTCATGACGAGGTCATAGGCATCATCAATGCTGACTTCGGGATTGAGCTCGCTGTCCAAGTCCAGCTTCCAGTCGGCAAAGGTCATTTTTTTAAGTCCGTTTACCTTAGCGACATGCTTGAGGTATTTTTGAGCTACTGGGGCAAATTCGCTCATGATCAAGTCAATCTGCCGGTCAAACATAGAGCGATCAACTTCTTGCTCTGCCAGTAAGTAGTCAAAGACAGAGTCATAGCCCTTCATGTCAGCCAGTAGTTTTTCAGACTTGACCTGAGCCAGATAGGCAGCTGCAGCAGCATTTTGGTGCTTACGAAGACCTTCAGAGAAAGAGCGGAAAGACTTTTCGCGGATTTCTGCGTTTTCATGGTTTTGATAGAAATTCTCATAGGTGACAAAGCTATTTTTGTAAACTTTGCCGTCTACTTCAAAGTCATTCATGGCAAAGTCGCCGGCCCGCATCTTGGTGTAAATATCCTGTGGACTGTAAAAGACTTCACCTAGATTGGTCAAGGCTTTTTCAACATCCGCTCCCAGATAGTGGGATTTTTTGATTTTAGCCTGGCGAATAGCTGAAGTCAGATGGGGCTCTTGGCCTAGTTTCTCCAAGACAGCCTCGTCTGCACCGACCAGGGCGTCGTCAAAGAAGCTGAGTGCGACATTGGCCTCGGTCTCAAACTCCATAGCTGCTTGGGCAATCTGTGCAAAGCTCTCGTCACCATAGTCAGTGGTCTGTGGCATAAAACCGTAGTTACCGATATGGCTGATTTGGATATAAATCTGCTCTAACTCAGCAAAAGCCCGCTCAAAATCTTCGAAAGTGCTGAGCTTGCCTTGGTAATCACGGACAAATTTTTTGATGTCCTCTCTGGCCTTTTCGATGGCCCGCAGGAAGTCCTCTTGGTCTTGGTAAAGGGCTGTTAGGTCCCAGAGTTCATTTTCTGGAAATTCAGAACGATGTTTTTGTTCCATAGTCTACTCCTTTTGTCGTATATAGAAATAGTATAGCAAAAAATCCCCCAAAATGTCTTTGGGGGAGAAGGATAAAAGTTAAAGTTTCTTTGAGGCAATCTTTTTAAAAAGCAGTAGATAAGACAAGAATACGAAGATAACCAGGCTTAATAGCAGGGTGAAGACGTTTTGAGTTCCTTTTGTCATATTGGGAGCTTGATTGGCGATGACGGCCGTAACTGCAGTACCTATAGCGCCCGCAAAGGTCTGGGCTAGCTGAAAGAGCGCGGTCGTATCTGCAGTCTTTCCTTTATCAACTTGAGTCGTGGCTAGAGCTAGTGTGTTATTAAAAGCCATGTTTCGCCCCAAGGTAAAGCAAATATAAATCGCAATAACAGCTGTTAAGGTGAGTTCTTTTGTAAAGATAAGGAGCAAGAATACAGCCAGGAAAAGAAGTGAATTTCCTGTAAAAAGGGTTGGTTTCGGACCATTTCTATCATAGAGTTTGCCAAAGAGAGGAGATAGGAAGGCTCCGAGCATGGTTCCTGGAAGCAGCGCAAAGCCTGCTTGAGCGGTTGAAATGTCTTTTTCTATGACTAGGAAGTTGGGAATCAGAAAATTAGCCGATAGGTTGATAAATTGAAAAATGAAGAAGGGTAAAATAGCCAATAAGACCGTTGGTTGCTTTAAGATACGAATATCTAAGAAAGGATGTTCAATCTTTAAACTCCGATAGATGAAGCAAGCTAGTGGCACTATGCAGAGAACAAGATAGAGCCAATCGATATGTCCTTCTTCTAAGCTGGAAATGGCTACAATGGCAAAGACGAGTGAGCTTGCTAAGAGGAGAAATGAGAGAAGATCAAAGGCGCGTTTCCTAGACTTCTCGGAATTTCTTAAAAAGAAAAAGGCAAGAATAAAGGAAATGATTGGGACAGGAAGAATAAAGGTATAAATCATATGCCAGTCAAAACGACTAATCATAAAACCACCGTAAGTCGGCCCAATTGCTGGTGCTAGGCTGACCACCATCCCAGACAAGCCCATATAGGTTCCAATTTTTTGCTTAGGAACACGCTCAACAATCAAGTTAAAGAGCAAAGGAATGGCTAATCCAGTAGCTCCTCCTTGCAGGACTCTCCCTATCATCAAGATGGGAAAGCTTGGAGCCAACATGGCAATCAGAGTTCCCAAGCAAAAGTTGGCCAAAGCAGTAAAGAGGATAGTTCTCTCTTTCCAATTGTGGGCTAAGGTTGCTCCTAAAGTAATCGTAATGGCTACTGCTAATAAATATCCTGTTGTAATCCATTGCAGTGTTCCTAATCCTAAGCCAAAGACCTTGCTTAGATGCGGGAAGGTTACATTCATACTGGTTTCAGATAAGATGCCTGCAAAGCAGACTAAGGCTGTCGCAAGGAGCGAGAAAAAATCTTTCTTTTCAACTGTTTGATGATCTTGCACGATTGTCTCCTTTATATGTTTGAAATGAGTCGCTGTATTTATTATAAAGCAAGAAGTTCTCTTTGAAAAGTGAATAGTGGCTATATCGCCATCTTGTTTGACAAATCGAAAGGGGAAAAACGAACTCTGACAGCCAACTATAATCAGCTATAGAAAAGAAAAATAGATTTTCAGTACTTTTATAGAAAAAAGCCATTTTCAGGCTTTTTCTTTTGTCTGAAATTGTGGTAAAATAAGGTCTATACGTGCTTGATACAAAGATGAGGATATAATAGGTTGCTAAGGGCATGAAATCAAAGCTAAGCTGAGTCGCTTTGAGAATCTTAAGTGAACAGGTCCTAAGTTCTTTGCGCTTATCTGAATTGAGCTCAGGTCTCATTTCTTGAGAAAAATAAATTTCCTTTGAGTTGCTTAAGGGCTTAGTATCTTGATGAACTGAACACGACCTAAAAGCTGTGTAAAAAAGATAAACTGTCTTGTCTTCATCGAAGACCTCGCCAGTTTCCTATTTTTACTTTGCTTTTGACGGTCTTAGTATCTTGATCTTTGTAGCCAAGGCGTATGAAAAAATTTGAGCATGTGCTCGGCAAGGAGTCTTTATGACAAAACAAGTTTTTAAAACCGTTTTTGCAGGTCGTGAGCTGGTAGTTGAAACCGGTCAGGTTGCAAAGCAGGCAAATGGCAGCGCCGTTGTTCGATATGGAGAAAGTACCGTTTTAACTGCGGCAACCATGTCCAAAAAGATGGCTACTGGTGACTTTTTCCCATTGCAGGTCAATTATGAAGAAAAAATGTATGCGGCTGGGAAATATCCTGGTGGCTTTAACAAGCGCGAAGGCCGTCCGTCAACAGATGCGACTTTGACTGCCCGCTTGATTGACCGTCCGATTCGTCCTATGTTTGCGGAAGGTTTCCGCAATGAAGTTCAGGTTATCAATACCGTTCTTTCTTATGACGAAGATGCTTCGCCTCAAATGGCTGCTATGTTCGGTAGCTCTCTGGCTCTTTCTATCTCAGATATTCCTTTTAACGGCCCTATCGCAGGAGTTCAGGTCGGCTATATAGATGGTGAATTTATCATCAACCCTAGCAAGGAACAAAAAGAAGTTTCGCTTTTGGAACTGACAGTGGCTGGTACCAAAGATGCTATCAACATGGTAGAATCCGGAGCTAAGGAACTGTCTGAAGATATCATGTTGGAAGCTCTTCTCAAAGGGCATGAAGCAGTCAAAGAATTGATTGCCTTCCAAGAAAAAATTGTCGCAGCAGTCGGCAAGGAAAAAGCAGAAGTAGAATTGCTGCATGTTGATGAAGAGTTGCAGGCAGAGATTGTCGCAGCCTACAACAGCGACTTGCAAAAGGCTGTGCAAGTAGAAGAAAAGCTGGCGCGTGAAGCCGCAACTCAGGCTGTCAAAGACCAAGTCACAGCAGTTTATGAAGAAAAATATGCAGATCACGAAGAATTCGACCGTATCATGCGTGATGTGGCTGAAATCTTGGAGCAAATGGAGCATGCAGAAGTGCGTCGTTTGATTACCGAAGATAAGGTCCGTCCTGACGGTCGTAAGGTTGATGAAATCCGTCCGCTGGATGCAGAAGTGGATTATCTGCCGCGCGTGCATGGTTCTGGTCTCTTTACTCGCGGGCAAACCCAGGCCTTGTCTGTCCTGACTCTGGCGCCAATGGGCGAAACGCAAATTGTTGACGGCTTGGATCCAGAATACAAGAAACGATTCATGCACCATTATAATTTCCCGCAATACTCTGTCGGGGAGACAGGCCGTTATGGGGCTCCTGGTCGTCGTGAAATTGGACACGGTGCTCTTGGGGAACGTGCCTTGGAGCAAGTCTTGCCTAGCTTGGAAGAGTTTCCTTACGCTATCCGTCTGGTAGCAGAAGTCTTGGAATCAAACGGTTCTTCCTCCCAAGCCTCTATCTGTGCGGGCACTTTAGCTCTGATGGCCGGTGGTGTGCCGATTAAGGCTCCGGTTGCTGGTATTGCCATGGGATTGATTTCAGATGGCAGCAACTACACGGTTCTGACGGACATCCAAGGTTTGGAAGACCATTTTGGTGATATGGACTTTAAGGTGGCTGGTACTCGTGAAGGTATTACAGCTCTCCAAATGGACATCAAGATTGAAGGAATTACAGCGGAGATCCTGACAGAAGCTCTGGCTCAGGCAAAGAAAGCCCGCTTTGAAATTCTGGACTTGATTGAAGCGACAATTCCAGCTCCACGTCCTGAGTTGGCTCCAACTGCTCCGAAAATCGACACCATCAAGATTGATGTGGACAAGATCAAGATTGTCATCGGAAAAGGTGGGGAAACCATTGATAAGATTATCGCTGAGACCGGTGTTAAGATTGACATTGATGAAGAAGGAAATGTATCCATTTACTCCAGCGATCAAGACGCCATCAATCGTGCCAAGGAAATCATTGCCGGCTTGGTCCGCGAAGCAAAAGTGGATGAAGTCTACCATGCCAAGGTTGTTCGGATTGAGAAATTCGGTGCCTTTGTCAATCTCTTTGACAAGACAGATGCCCTGGTTCACATCTCAGAGCTAGCTTGGACTCGGACCAATAATGTCGAAGATGTCGTACAAATCGGTGATGAAGTGGATGTCAAGGTTATCAAGATTGATGCCAAAGGCCGGGTAGATGCTTCCATGAAGGCTCTTTTGCCACGTCCGCCTAAACCTGAAAAATCAGACAAGCACCATGATAAGCATCATGGTAAGGGGCATCCTCATAAGAAACATGAAGAAGCACCTCATACTCAAACAGAAGAATAAAAGACAAACAAGGAGTAGTAGGGCTCAGTTGCGTTGCAATTCTTGGGCCAGCTCCCTTGTTTTTTACATCATGAAAGGAGAAGAAGATGGGATGGTGGAAAGAAACCATTGATATTGTAAAAGAAAATGATCCAGCAGCTCGAAATTCTCTGGAAGTCCTCTTGACTTATCCAGGTATTAAAGCTTTGGCAGCTCATCGTCTTTCTCATTTTTTGTGGAAGCATGGTTTTAAGTTATTAGCAAGGATGCACAGTCAATTCTGGCGCTTTTGGACCCAGATAGAGATTCACCCTGGAGCCCAGATTGAATCAGGTGTCTTTATTGACCACGGCAGTGGTCTAGTGATTGGAGAGACAGCTGTTGTGGAGAAGGGTGCTATGCTTTATCACGGTGTTACCTTAGGTGGTACAGGAAAAGATACGGGCAAACGTCATCCGACTGTCCGAAAAGGGGCGTTGATTTCGGCCCACGCTCAGGTGATTGGCCCTATTGAAATAGGTGAGAAAGCCAAAGTTGGGGCGGGTGCAGTAGTTGTATCTGATGTGCCTAGTGATGTGACAGTGGTCGGAGTTCCAGCTAAAATTGTCCGTGTCCACGGCGAGAAGGATGAGCCGACTATCCATGAAGTAGAAGAAAAACGAGAATATTATTTAGACAAACTAGAGCATGCCCGTGAGGCCAGCCACCATTCGTCAAGTCTCTAGGAAAGGGTAGCAAAGTTATCGAGGTGAAGTATGACAGGAGGTAAGAACTATGTCAGATTTATCAGATGCAATTTTGAACCAGGCAGTTCTTGAGTTGCAAGAACACTTGGATGGTCTTGCTAAGGAGCGCTTTATTAAACTGCCACCTAGCCACCAGCGAGAATGGGCTCATTATATCAGTGAAGCCAAAAAAGATGAGACCAAACTGCGCCGTCTAAATAAAATGAAGGCGGATTTGCTGGAGCCTTAAAGAAAGAGAAGTTATGCTATTAGAGGAATTTGAAGATGTAGCAGCAGTCATTGAGCCAACTGAAAAGCCAGTCCGTGACAAGGGTGAAGTGTGTGAAACCATCATCCTGTCCTTTAATGGCGAAATTCTGAAACGTTTGATTGAGTCAGAAGATGTCTATCAGGGAGGCTATTTGAAAAGCATAAACGGCCAGCATCCATGGTATATTTACCGCCAAGGACCTAGCAAGCTAGCAGTTATGTTGGCTCAGATTGGGGCTCCGATGATAGTTGGCCAACTGGAGGAATTGGTAGCTAGAGGCTTCAAAAATTTCATCATTCTAGGTTCCTGTGGCGTTTTGGACCGCTCAATTGAGGCTGACAAGATTATTCTGCCTGCAGCCGCATTGCGAGATGAAGGAACTAGTTATCACTATGCTCCACCGGGTGACGAAGTAGCCTATGACGACTCTCTGCTAGTTAAGCTGGAAGCCATCTTTGACAAGCACGATATCGAGCATATCCGCACCAAGTCCTGGACGACTGATGCCTTTTATCGGGAAACGCCTGATAAGGTCAAGCGTCGCTTGGCTGCTGGAGCCCAAGTGGTGGACATGGAGGCTTCGGCTATCATGGCTTGGAGTCAATTTCGCAAGAGTAAAGTCTATCAGTTCTTCTACACAGCTGACTATGTGGATCATCATAACCGAACCTGGGATGCCCGCCATGAAGAGCGGACAGCTGATGCCATGACTTTTTTCACTATCGCTTTGACAATAGCAAAGGAACTAGAAAGGTAACTACAAGAATGGCAGTATATTTTTACGGCTGTATCACCATGGATGGCTACTTGGCAGACAGCCAGCACAGGATAGACTGGCTGCATCAGCTTGGTTCTGTAGAGGATACAGGCTATGATGACTTTTACAGGCAAATGGATATCACCATCATGGGCAAGCGGACCTTTGAGGAAATCCAAGATTTGCAAGATGTAGAAAGTTTTTATCAAGCTACTGAAAACTATGTCTTTACGCATGATAGGCACCTGCCTGTCAGCAATTACCAGCCAGTAGCTGGGGATGTGGTGGACTTTGTTCACCAGATTGACAAAGGCAAAAATGTCTTTGTGATTGGTGGTAATTCCTTGGTAGGACCGCTCTTGGATGCGGATCTTTTCGACCACCTCATTATTCAGATAGCGCCCCTTATCCTAGGAAAGGGGGTTCCCCTCTTTACCCAAGAGGAAGGGCAGCGCTTTTACCAACTGGATAGCCTCAGACAATTTGGCCCTTTTGCAGAGCTGGTTTTCAGCCGAAAAAGTCAGAAATAGAGAAGGGAGTGGACCGCATGATTAAAATTTACGACACCATGACCCGCAGCCTACGTGAATTTGTGCCCATTGAAGAGGGCAAGGTTCGAATGTATGTCTGCGGTCCGACGGTTTATAACTATATCCATGTCGGCAATGCCCGCTCAACAGTAGCTTTTGACACAGTTCGTCGCTATTTTGAGTATCGGGGATTTGAGGTCAATTATATTTCCAATTTTACAGATGTAGATGATAAGATTATCCATCGCGCCAAGGAAGAAGGCATCACACCAAAAGAAGTGGCTGATAAGTATATCGCAGCTTTTCGTGAGGATGTCTCAGCTCTGGGTGTAAAACCTGCGACTCGTCATCCGCGGGTGGTGGAGTTTATGGCTGACATCATCCGTTTTGTTGAGGACTTGGTTGACAAAGGCTACGCCTATGAGTCAGAGGGCGATGTCTACTTCCGCGTCGAAAAATCTCACAATTATGCCAAACTAGCCAACAAAACCTTGGCTGACTTGGAGTTGGGTGCTTCTGGTCGGACAGATGAGGAGACCGCTCGTAAGGAAAATCCAGTGGACTTTGCTCTCTGGAAGGCAGCTAAGCCAGGTGAGATTTCTTGGGACAGTCCTTGGGGAGCAGGTCGCCCAGGCTGGCACATCGAGTGTTCGGTCATGTCGACGGAGATTTTGGGTGATACTATTGATATCCACGGTGGAGGAGCAGACTTGGAGTTTCCTCACCATACCAATGAAATCGCCCAGTCAGAGGCCAAGACTGGTCAGACTTTTGCCAACTACTGGATGCATAATGGCTTTGTCAACATTGACGATGTTAAGATGTCCAAATCTCTGGGCAATTTTATCACTGTTCACGATGCCCTCAAGACTATTGATGGTCAGGTGCTGCGTTTCTTCTTTGCTACCCAGCATTATCGTAAGCCGATTAATTTCACGGAAAAAGCTGTTCATGATGCAGCGACCAATCTCAAGTATTTGAAGAATACCTATGAGCAGCCTTTTACTGGTCAGGCAGACTCTGCTCAGCTTCAGGCCTTTCTGGATAAATTCACTGCTGCTATGGACGAAGATTTCAATGCAGCCAATGGTATCACAGTTGTCTTCGAGCTAGCCAAGTGGATCAATTCTGGCAATTACACCGCTGAAGTTAAGGAAGCCTTTGCCAAGCTCTTAGAAGTTTTTGGTATTGTTTTTGTAGAAGAAGTCCTGGACGCGGACATTGAGCGCTTGATTGAGGAACGCCAAGTGGCGCGTGCTAATCGGGATTTTGCGACTGCAGACCGTATTCGGGATGACTTGGCCGCTCAGGGCATCAAGCTTTTAGATACCAAGGACGGAGTGAGGTGGACCCGTGACTGATGTCAACCTGATTAACGGCATTGCCCTCGCCTTTGAGGGAGATGCTGTCTACTCCATGTATATAAGACGTCACCTGATTTTTCAGGGGCTGACCAAGCCCAATCAGCTGCATAGGGAGGCGACCAAGTTCGTTTCTGCCAAGGCTCAGGCCAACCTCATTTCTCTCATGCTGGAAGAAGGGATTCTGACGGAAAAGGAAGAGGATATCTACAAGCGTGGCCGCAATGCTAATAGTCACACCAAGGCCAAGAATGCAGATATTGTTACTTACCGTATGTCTACTGGTTTTGAAGCGGTCATGGGCTACCTGCATATGACGGAAGAAATCGAACGCTTGGAAGAATTAATTGACTGGTGTGTCAAACGAGTGGAGGAAGCTACTCATGAAAACAAATGAACTGCTAGCTTTGTTTCCAAAGGCTAGTCTACAAGATAAACCCAGTCAAGATAGCCAGAAAGTCTCACTTCGTCTTGATCGGCAACATTGGCTAGTTTTGGCGACAGAAGATTTAACAGATCGAGAACAGCAACTGCTTGCTCTGCTGACAGAAAAAGAGTCCGTTTTTTCACAAAATCCCTGGTATAGGTATTTAGTATCTGAGTCCGAAGAGACGCTCCCCCATGAGGTTGAGACGTTACAGTTCATTCATTGTCATCTATTTCATTATGAGACAGAATCTATTTCGGCCTGGCTAGATATGATGCGAACTCTTTTGACCAATAAAGTCGCTTATTTTCAGACCAGTCCGCAAGACTATATTTTTGTTCTTGATCAAGGGCAGCAGTTGGCTGTTAAAGAGTTGCTAAGGGATGTCTTGTCAGCTGTTGAATATGACTTTAACCTGCGTTTGGCTGTTTTGATTGGACAAGTCTGGCCCAAATCGGCAAAAGATGAGTTCCCCCAGCTCTATCAGGCTGAAAGCAAACTCTTTACCCAATGGCTCAATCGCTATCAGCAGTCTTTGGTTTTACCTTTCTCACAGCTCTTCTTATGGGGCTTAGACGAGGCTAAGGACACTCTTCTTCCTCTGAAGAAGAAACTGCATCAGCTTATAGAGGGACAAGAGCAATTAACCGAGATTATCTTAGCCTTGTGGGAGAATGGAGCAGTTGTGACCAAGGCAGCTCAGCAACTTTATATTCACAGGAATACTCTCCAATATCGCTTGGATAAGTGGGAGGAGTTGACAGGCTTGCAGTTAAAAGAGTTGACGGATTTATCACTCTGTTACCATATCATTTTGAAAGATTTATTTTGATGTTTTGTGCAGGATGCACAAAACATTTTTTTTATTTTAGGCAGTTTGCCATAGTATTGTAAAACGCTTTCAAATATAATAAGAGTATAAATTTAAAAGGAGCCTATCATGGTAGAATTAAATCTAAAAAATATTTACAAGAAATATCCAAATAGTGAACACTATTCTGTTGAAGATTTCAACTTAGAAATTCAAGACAAAGAATTTATCGTATTTGTAGGACCTTCAGGATGTGGTAAGTCTACAACTCTTCGTATGATTGCTGGACTTGAAGACATCACAGAAGGTGAATGTTCAATCGATGGTCGAGTGGTTAACGATGTGGCACCAAAAGACCGTGATATTGCCATGGTTTTCCAAAACTATGCCCTTTACCCTCACATGACTGTATACGACAACATGGCCTTTGGTTTGAAATTGCGTAAATACAGCAAAGAAGATATTGACAAACGTGTTCAAGAAGCGGCTGAAATTCTTGGATTGAAAGAATTCTTGGACCGTAAACCAGCTGACCTTTCTGGTGGCCAACGTCAACGTGTTGCCATGGGACGTGCTATTGTCCGCGATGCAAAAGTATTCTTGATGGACGAGCCTTTGTCAAACTTGGATGCCAAACTTCGTGTATCCATGCGTGCTGAAATCGCTAAAATCCACCGTCGTATTGGAGCAACAACGATCTACGTAACACACGACCAAACAGAAGCGATGACTTTGGCTGACCGTATCGTTATCATGTCAGCAACTAAGAATCCATCAGGAACTGGTACAATTGGTCGCGTAGAGCAAGTTGGTACACCACAAGAACTTTACAAACACCCTGTCAATAAATTTGTTGCTGGCTTTATCGGAAGCCCAGCTATGAACTTCATCAATGTGAAGCTTGAAGGAAACGAGATCGTTACTGAAGGTGTAAGATTGAAAGTGCCAGAAGGGATCTTGAAAGTTCTGAAAGAAAAAGGCTACGAAGGTAAAGAATTGATTTTTGGTATCCGTCCAGAAGATATCAATACAGAACCTGCTTTCCTTGAAACTTTCCCTGACTCAGTAGTACACGCAACAATCTCTGTATCAGAGTTGCTTGGTTCAGAGTCTCACTTGTACTGCCAAGTTGGTAAAAACGAATTTATCGCAAAAGTAGATGCGCGTGACTACTTGCAAACAGGTGAGGGAATTGACCTTGGCTTTGACTTGAACAAGGCGCACTTCTTCGATAAAGAAACTGAAAAGACAGTTTATTAATGTTTTCTACAATGAAGAAAATTTAGTTATCAAAAACGAGCTTGGACATCCATGCTCGTTTTTTTTTTTCTATTAAGACTTATCAATCCTACTCGATAGGCTCAAAAACCTCATAGTTGAAGAGACTATTTTTATAAGTGATAGCAAATGAACTTTGGAAAATATGAATTTGTCCTTCGAAGTTATTTCATTAGAGATGAGGAAGTTCACTTCACATCTTTAAGGATAACTGAATCTTTCTCACAATCTATTAATTGCTACTAGCTCACATTGTTGAACAAGAAGAGGTTGCTTAAAAATAGAAAAAATTTCAGAAAACTGTTGACATGTTTTCCGAAAAAGAGTAGAATAGCCCTTATTTTTTAATTGAGGAGGAACTTATGTTTTCCAAGTTAAAAGGATTTTTTATTGGACGTCCATTAAAATCCGGTAAAGAAGGAGAGGATGGTCATTTATTGACAAAACTACAGGCCTTGGCTATGCTCTCTAGTGACGCCTTATCTTCCATCGCTTATGGACCAGAGCAGGTAGTTCTGGTCTTAACTTCTGTGTCTGTCGGAGCGATTTGGTGGTCACTTCCAATAGGAATTGTTGTATTGGTTTTATTAGCGAGTTTAACCATTTCTTATCGTCAGGTTATCCATGCTTATCCTCAAGGAGGAGGAGCTTATATGGTAACGACAGAAAATCTTTCTCCAACAGCAGGCTTAATTGCGGGTGGAAGTTTACTGGTAGACTATATGTTGACTGTAGCTGTTTCAGTTGCTTCTGGAGCGGATGCCATTACCTCAGCTATTCCTGTCTTACACCCTTACAACTTACACATCTCTGTCTTGTTAGTCCTCTTATTGATGCTAATGAATTTACGAGGGCTAAAAGAATCAGCGACTTCCTTAATGATCCCTGTCTATCTTTTTATTTTAAGTACTTTGCTGTTGATTGCTTTTGGATTTGTGCAAATCATGACAGGAAACTTGGAATATCATGCAACTGCTCATATTGGCACTTCTATTACTGGAGTAAGTTTGATCTTGTTGCTCCGAGCATTTACTAGTGGTTCAGCTTCCTTGACTGGAGTGGAAGCCATATCTAATTCAGTTCCCTTTTTCAAGAAGCCAAAGGCTCACAATGCTGCAACAACCCTATCAATCATGGCTTTAATCCTAGGGATCATGTTTGCAGGAATCACTTTCTTGAACTATTGGATTGGGATTGTTCCTGTCAAAGGTGTAACTACCTTGGCTCAGATGGCTCAGGCTATCTTGGGAGGTTCTCCACTTGGTCGTGTCTTATTCTATGTTTTTCAATTGTCAACAGCTTTGATTTTGGCAGTTGCAGCCAACACAGGTTTCTCGGCTTTCCCTGTACTTTCTTACAATATGGCTAAAAATAAATATATGCCACATATGTACATGGAAAAAGGAGATCGCCTAAGCTATTCAAATGGGATTTTTACATTAGCCTTTGGTGCCATTGCTCTCTTGTGGATTTTTAAGGGGAATACAGAGCGTTTAATTCCTCTATATACCATTGGTGTATTTGTGCCCTTTGCCCTCTCTCAAACTGGTATGGTTGTCCATTGGAAGAAAAAGTTTGGAAAAGATTTCTTGAAGCATTCAGTTGCGAATATTCTTGGTGCTGTTATTTGTTACGGGATTGTTCTTATTTTACTTTTATTCCGTCTTGGCGATATTTGGCCCTTCTTTCCAATTATCATTGTCTTGACCTGGCTGTTCTTAGCGATTAAACAGCACTACAACAGGGTCGCAAGACAGCTGAGATTAGAAGAACATATCGAGCGTCAGAATTATACAGGCAATACAGTAATTGTGCTAGTCGGAAATGTCACCAGAGTTAGTGTTGGAGCAATGAGCTATGCTCGCAGTATTGGCGACGATGTCGTCGCAATGCACGTCTCAACAACTGAAACTGCTAAAAAGGATGCTGAAGTTGCAGAGGAATTTGCTGACTATTTCCCTGATATTCGATTTGAGACTGTTACGACTAGCTACCGCAATATCATTACTCCAACAGTTCAGTATGTGATCAAGGTAGCAAAGCGGGCTAAAAAAGAAGGAAGGACAGTGACAGTCTTGGTTCCTCAGTTTATCCCGAAAAAGAGCTGGCAAAATATCCTTCATAATCAAATGAGTTTAAAATTGAAATATTATCTAAAGTGGTACGAAGATGTTGTAGTCGCAAGCTATTCTTATCACTTAAAAGAATAAACTACTTTCTTAATGTAAAAAAGGAACCAAATTTTTTTGGTTCCTTCTTTATTTTGTGTAGAAAGAGTTAGTTCCTTTCTTCTTGATAATTCCTATAAAAATCAACCTTTAGCTTAATAAAGGTTTCCAAGTCCCGCAGGAGCTGAAGGAGCGTAGCGCGGGTTTCAAATTCCTGGCGAGTCTTAGGAAGTGGCCGTTTTCGAAAGACTGCCAGATATTCCTCGATTTCATCCAGCAAATCATGACCTGGATTTTCTTGACTTAACTGTTTGGCTGTTTTTAAAAAGAGTTTAGCCAATATGAAGCTTTCGCTAGCTGCTAGGCGACAGGTATTGATATTACCGGCCATATCCAGCAAGATACGATTCTGAGCTCTTCGCATTTCAAAATAGTGGATATGGTAGTTGGTTTGATGAAAGAGATGGTTAGAGCGGTCCAAGTAGACCAGATTCAAGGCTTGTTCTAGAGTTTTATCAAGCTCTTTTATTAGGGTCGCATCGTTTCGTCCGTCCCCTGATTTTAAAAAGTATTCAAAACGAAGGAGAATCTTTTTTAGTTGTTCTTCCACTTGCTCATGATAGTTGTCAATCTCCTCTTGACGCGAGGGCATGTAGAGATTGGCTAAAAGAGCAAAGCCAGTTCCAATGAGAAATAGAGCAAGCTCATTGCTAAGGAGTGACCAGGAGGTGGATTTTTCTAAGAGCAGATGAGAGACCAGGACAGTGCTGGGGGTAATGCCAATTTCCCATCCAAGTTGAAAAGCTAGCGGAACGTAGATTGCGATATAGAGGGCCAATGCTCCGAGATTAAAGCCTAGAAAGCGAAAGGCTAAGCTTCCAATAGTCAGCGCCAATATGGTCGATAAAAAGCGGTCTCTGGCTAGTCTAGCTGTACTCCGGCGTGTATCGCTAACACTCAAAAGAGCAATAATACCAGCAGAGACTGAATAAGCTAATCCTAAAGTTTTTGCTAGCCAAGCCGCTAGGCAGGTGGCGAGCATCAGTTTGATCGTTCGGTGGAGAAGGGACATATGAGTCAACTTTCTTTTTCTAGAGTCGTTTAATTATATCATGACTAGAGTATAAAGTTGGTTAGGATGATTCCTTCAATTCGGATTTCTTGTTTTGTTCAGTAAAAGCTGTCGCAATTTAGGAGGCATTTATGTTATACTGAAATCATGGAAAAAAACGATATTGTCTACGGTGTGCATGCGGTGACAGAAGCGCTCGCAGCCAACACTGGAAATAAACTCTACATTCAAGATGACCTGCGTGGCAAAAAGGTCGATAAAATCAAAGATTTAGCTGCAGAAAAAAAGGTTTCGATCTCCTGGACGCCCAAGAAGACCTTGCAGGAAATGACTGACGGAGCCGTTCACCAGGGCTTTGTTCTGCGAGTCGCAGAGTTCGCCTATACTGACTTCGAGGTTCTGTTGAAAAAAGCAGAGCAGGAAGACAATCCACTATTATTGATTTTGGACGGGCTGACTGACCCGCACAATTTGGGCTCTATCTTGAGGACGGCTGACGCAACCAATGTGGCTGGAGTCATCATTCCCAAGCATCGTGCGGTCGGTGTGACACCAGTTGTAGCTAAGACCTCAACGGGTGCCATTGAGCATATTCCCATTGCTCGTGTGACCAATCTCAGCCAGACTCTGGACAAGCTCAAGGAAGCTGGTTTCTGGATTTTCGGTACGGATATGCAGGGGACGCCTTCCCATAAGTGGAATACAACTGGCAAGCTGGCCCTCATCATCGGCAATGAAGGCAAGGGTATTTCCAGCAACATCAAGAAGCAGGTGGACGAAATGCTGACGATTCCCATGAATGGCCATGTCCAAAGCCTCAATGCCAGTGTCGCAGCGGCTATTCTCATGTATGAAGTCTTTAGAAATCGGGTGGGCTAATGCAAGTACTTGGAAGTTATGAGTTAGAAAAATATCAAACAGAAAAGTTTGAACCGATTATTTATGATATCTATCATAATAAAGGAGAAGATAATTATTGCTTTTGCTTTGAAATCACTGAGGAAGCAGATCAGTATCCCTTAGAGGATTTATTGACCCAATATTCCTTGAATTGCACGGATTTATACGGTCAAGGAAGTCAGGTAAATGGTGCTTTGAAATACCTAATTGAGGTCGAAACCTTATCCAGTGATAAGGCGGATTTTATCAGTATTCTCAATTTTTCTACAATTTTAAATAAAGAGATTGTGAATTATGTAAAAGGAAAATATGAGTGCCTTGCTGAAAAGAGGTGTATGAGTTCCTTTTATATGGGAAATCAAAAAGTGGAAGTTCCTGTGCTTGCTTACCGAAATGATAACTCTGGGATGGTTTCTTTCCAAAATCAATATCCAGAAGGACAATTGACAAATTTATTTTTAGAAGATAAAAAATATGATGTTGAGTGTTTAGATGGGGAATGGACCTGTATTGAATTGCTTAATGGCAAGGCAAACCTGATTTTAAAAGATTCACAAGATGAATATTTCCAATATATTTTTGATTTGAAAGGCTTTCAAAGTGTCAGTCCTGTTTTAGACTGACCTAGCGAAATAACTTTCCTAAAAAGCAAGAATGTTTAATAGTTAGCCCCAATAAGGTGGTCATTCAAAGCACCACTAATAACCCGCTTATATCCATGGAGAAACGCTTCTGTGGGAACTAAAAAATGATGGAGAAATAAGATGACCTTTAAAATTTTAACGGATTCTACAACAGACCTGTCTGAAAAATGGGCAGCTGAACACGATGTTACAATCCTAGGCTTGACCATTCAGCTGGATGGAGTGACCTATGAAACAGTAGGGGAAAACAAACTGACCAGTAAAACCTTACTTGAAAAGATGAAGGCGGGAAGTCAACCAACTACTAGTCAAATTAATGTAGGTCAGTTTGAGGATGTCTTTAGAGAATATGCGAAAGCTGGCACACCGCTGTTGTATGTAGCTTTTGCTTCCTTACTATCTGGAACCTATCAGAGTGCAGTTATGGCTCGGGACATAGTCTTGGAAGACTATCCTCAGGCTGTGATTGAGATTCTTGAGAGTCGGGCTGCTTCTATGGGGGAAGGGCTTCTGGTAATGAAGGCGGTTGAGGCACGATCAGAAGGTAAATCACTAGCTGAGACTTTAGATATTTTACTAGCTTTACGACCAAAAGTTCAAACCTATTTCTTAGTGGATGATCTGAATCACTTGGTGCGGGGTGGAAGAATTTCAAAAACAGCTGCCATGATAGGTAGTCTGGCTAGCATTAAACCGATTATTGCAGTTCAAGCGGATGGAAGTTTAAAACCAATTGCCAAGGTAAGAGGAAAGAAGAAGGCCCAAGCAGAGTGTGTTCGTATGCTTTTAGAAAATATAACAGATGACCGTGCAGTGATTGCTCATGCAGACGCTGATCAGGATGCTGAGAATCTGAAGGAACAGCTCTTAGCAGATGGTCGAGTGAAAGAAGTCTTGATTGAACCACTTGGACCAGTTATTGCAACCCACGTTGGACCAGGAACTTTAGCTTTATTTGGCTTCGCAAAAAACGACCGAGATTAAGAAACAAACTTGAAAACGAAAACAAGCTAAAAAGTGAAATATTTCCGGCAAAGATATTGACTTTTGGCCTAAAAATTTGGTATGATAGTAGGCGGTATTGTTTACCCCATTTGTAAGGCCCCGGAACCTTTCAAATAACTTGCGGACCGGAACATCCGCCCTGTAAACAAAAACGATATTCAAATAGGAGAAATCATGAACAAAACAACATACATGGCTAAGCCAGGTGAAGTTGAACGCAAATGGTACGTAGTTGACGCTACTGATGTACCTCTTGGACGCCTTTCTGCTGTTGTAGCAAGCGTACTTCGTGGAAAAAACAAACCAACATTCACACCACACACTGATACAGGTGACTTCGTAATCGTTATCAACGCTGAAAAAGTTAAATTGACTGGTAAAAAAGCTACTGATAAAGTTTACTATACTCACTCAATGTACCCAGGTGGATTGAAATCTATCACTGCTGGTGAACTTCGCTCTAAGAACGCTGTTCGTTTGATCGAAAAATCAGTTAAAGGTATGCTTCCACACAATACTCTTGGCCGTGCTCAAGGTATGAAATTGAAAGTATTTGTAGGCGCTGAGCACACTCACGCTGCACAACAACCAGAAGTTCTTGATATTTCAGGACTTATCTAAGGAAAGGAACAAATAAGCTATGTCACAAGCACAATATGCAGGTACTGGACGTCGTAAAAACGCTGTTGCACGCGTTCGCCTTGTTCCAGGAACTGGTAAAATCACTGTAAACAAAAAAGATGTTGAAGAGTACATCCCACACGCTGACCTTCGCTTGGTTATCAACCAACCATTTGCAGTTACTTCAACTGCTGGTCAATACGACGTTTTCGTAAACGTTAATGGTGGTGGTTACGGAGGACAAGCAGGAGCTATCCGTCACGGTATCGCTCGTGCCCTTCTTCAAGTAGACCCAGACTTCCGCGATGCTCTTAAACGCGCTGGACTTCTTACTCGTGATGCTCGTATGGTAGAACGTAAGAAACCAGGTCTTAAGAAAGCTCGTAAAGCATCACAATTCTCAAAACGTTAATCAATACGATTATATCAACGTTTACAGACATTCAAGAATTATTTCTTGGATGTCTTTTTTGTTTCAAAAAATCAAAGTTCACCCCAAAATTCACCCCATATTCACCCCATCAATTTTTTAAACTACGAAAAGCAATATCACCTACAGTCTGATTGACTTTATCTTTGATATTAACGTAAGTTTTTGTAATCTCTTTATCACTATGAGTAAGAGCTTCTGAGAAGGCTTCAAGAGAAACACCTGCTTGTTTAGCAAGAGTAGCACCAGTATGTCTTAGTTTGTGTGGTGATGCTGGTGCTAATTCGGGATGTCTTCGTCTGACTGATTTCATCTTGATAAAACTTAAAATTTTTCTAATTATAACGAAGCATAGTCAAAAAGCTATGACCTCTATATTCACAAAAAAATCCAGACCAATACTAGTCCAGATTTCTTGTCTATTAAACATTCTTTTCAAAGAATGGAAGAACGGCTGTAACGGCTTTGTCAACGCAATTATTTAACTGTGAGAATCCGACGCACATAAATTTTAAATGGCGTCTCAGTCACATTTAAATTTATGAGACGCTTAGACGTTAGGCTTTCAATTTGTCAAATTTTGCTTTGACATTTGCCTTGAATTCTTCAAGTTTAGCCTTGCGTTCGGCTTTACGTTCAGCCTTCATTTGTGCACGTGCCTGGTTGTAGAGGTCTTCTTGGACTTGCAGAGCTGCTTCGATTTCGGCTACGACGGTTGCTACATCCCAACGCACGATTTGGGTGTCGTACTTGGTGAAGTAAGCATCGATGACTGCTTCGTTGTTTTCTTGCACCAAGGCGACAACGGCTGTTTCGCCGTCGATCAATTTTTGAGACACAACGTCAATCAAGCCAGCTTCTGCCGTATCAACGGTATCACCAGCAGCCAAACCATAGAGGCTGCCAATACCATAACCAAACAAGACGCCGATAGGACCACCCAAAAGCCCGATAACTGCACCGAGCAAGCCACCTTCTAGGGTTGCATCCGTCGTTGAATCTTCAAAGTCATAGCGTTCTTTTTCAACGATGTGACCGTTTTCATTTTTGACCAAGGCGATTTGAGCAACCTTGGTCGTCTGAGTTTGGCGGAAAGCCTTCAAATCCGCAAAGGACTGATAAGCTTCGCTTTCAGTGTTAAAGACTGAAACTACTAGGTTTTCCATAGTTAGTACCTCTTTTCTAAATATATACGTTCATTATAATACAGTTTCAATCACTTTTCAATCATTTTAGTGCGACATTTTAATTGATATGTCGCGTTTATCAGCGTCAAAGAACAGTTTCAGGCAGCGGTATATCTTTGCCATATCCCAGCCCAGACACTCTGGCGACTCTGAGTGATTATCAAGAAAGGCGTCCAGCAACATCTTAAAGCCTCCCGTGCAAAAAGTAAATAAATAGTGTTTTTCCTGTATGCCTGTCACACGGCTAAAAGACCGCTTGACCAAATCTTCCAGAAAATTATAGCAGATATTATGTACCAGCTCTGTGTAGCGAGTCTGATGAGCGTGCCGAATCACATCGACACTTTTATAGAATCTGCCAACTGTTTCCTTATGGTCGAATCCTTGAAAGAAGTCGCTTTATTCGTCGGTCAAGACAATTAATTTGGCTGGTGCAACTGATTCGCCAAGCTATGAACAAGCAATTATTACCTTTTGAAAGCAAAAATGGCAATTATGAAGGTGAAGCTACTCAGGTCTTAGTTCTTCTATCCAATTACTATGCAGACAAAAAACTATTTGATGAAAATACAGATGAATATGGAAATATCTTGATTTTAAAGGATTCATCCATCATTTCTAAATTATCGGCTATCCCAGATTTATTAAAAAGGGGATCTAGTAGGTAACAATAATATCGAATATATCAAAGTACGCAATATTAGGATTTCTTCAGAGGTTGAGTTAGAGTCAGATGTTGATGGGGATAAGTCGGATAATCTGCCAATAGATATAAAAATACTAGAAAACAGGCTTGAAAAAGGCTCGTAAAGCTAGCCAGTTCTCTAAACGTTAATTCGTTGCTGGACAGCAGAATACAAACGAAAACACTTTGCATCTTGCAAGGTGTTTTTTTCTATGAGAACTGGCGGTGCGCAATTAGGATAGCTCTAGCGACTTTAGTCGCATAGAGATATGCTATGCACAGTTGCCCCAAGAAAACAAGCGAAGCGATGTTTGATTGGATGGCAACCACTGCACTCAAAACGTTAATCAACACGATTATATCAACGTTTACAGACATTCAAGAATTATTTCTTGGATGTCTTTTTTTGTTCAAAAAACTAAAGTTCACCCCAAAATTCACCCCAAGTTCACCCTATTACTTTTTGAGACTTCTAAAGGCTATTTCTCCTGCTGTTTGATTTACTGTTTCAGTAGTATTGACATAAGTCTTCGTTATTTGGATGTCACTATGAGTAAGTGCTTCTGAAATAGCATTTAATGATGTTCCAGCCTGTCTTGCCAGAGTTGCTCCGGTGTGTCTTAATTTGTGAGGAGATGCTGGAGGAAGTTCCGGATGTCTTCTTCGAATAGAATTCATTCGATGATTAAGATAATCAATATGAAGTGGAACGTTAATACCGTTTGTTCTATTATTGTATGTGAAAACGAATTGCTTTTCATTCTGTCTGATTCCAAACAGCTTTAGTTGCTTTTTTTGTTCTATTTTCCAATCGGTCAGGATATTCATTAGTTCTTTAGGTGCTTTAAATAGAGTTTTTTTATTTCCTTTAGTTGATTTAACATTTCCGAATTTGTCTAATGCTTGTTCAATGAGAATTTCATTTTTTTCAAAATTGATATGTTTCCATTGGAGAGCGTAGGTTTCTGATTTTCTATCTGATAAAAAGAATGTCGTATAGAACAAAGCATAATCTTTTAATTCCATTCGATCATTTTTTAGATCGTCATCAAATGCTTGTAGCCATTGTTTAAGTTCTTCCTCATTTAATGCTAGGTCTTCAAACTTTTTACTTTCTTTGAGGGCTAATTTTTTATTAGCTTTAATTCTACTGATTGTCTTTTTTACCTTATTGACTTGAATATATTCAAGCTCTTCTGCCCAGTCCAAGACAGAATTGACGTACCCTCTAATGGATTTAAAGTTGGCATAAGAATTCGATAGTGGAGTAAGAAGTGACAAAACTAGTTGTTTATTTTCATTGAGATGATCAATAGAATAATTACCTAGGACTGGAAGAATTTGCAAACGAAAGAGATTTTCTGTTTGAAAGACAGTTACTGCTGTAGGTGGTTTAATAGTAGCAGTAGCTTGTCCTGCTTTATAGGGTTCTAGCCAAATGTCTTTGTAAAAATCTTTAAATAGGATGTCTCCTTTTCTTTGAGATAAAGTAGAAAATCTTCCTAAACGTGCATTTTCAATGTCAACAGCTAACTTAATTTCTGCTTCCTTTGCCTCTCTGCGAGTTTTGAATCTTTTTTCAAATCGTTTACCAATTCCTAACTTTCCTTGGACGTCATCGGGTATGTACACCCTTAGCCTATAAGATCCATTTTTTGTTTTTGAAATGCCCATTTTTGCCTCCTTATGCGCTTATCTCTAGTCGAGTCATCCACTGATTGATACTTTCTTTGCTGAAACGAATGGATTTTCCAATTCGAATATAGGGTAATCCCATTGCAATCCAGATATCAAGGGTATTATGTGAAACTCCAAGATAATGGCACGTTTGTTTTTTGTTCAGAAATGGAGTATCTAATCCCATATCTTCTTTGAAATGATGAATCTCATCTTTGATAAGAGTTGCAATCATTTTTTGAATTTCTTGTGTCTGTTCTTCTGGTAATTGTACTAACATATTTTTTCCTTTCTAATGTCCTAATACATAGGTAAATTGTTTTGCTGTCTGAGCGTCAAATGTACGGTAGCTAATCACTCCAAGCCCTTTGACATTACATTCTGAGACAAGAATTGAGCCATCTGATTTGACTTGCTCCACAAAGGCAATATGTCCGTATATTGGATTAGCTCCAGCTTGTCCAGGACTAAATGATAGAGCAGAGTGTTCAGTTGGTGTATGGGTTGTAGTAAAGCCTGGCTTATTCATCCATTGGCCACCATTTCCCATGAATGGATCGAAGTTAACTCCGACTTGTTTTCCACGGTTAAAGACATACCAAGTACATTCTCCCCATGGATAGGTGCTAGTGATATATCCATTTGTATCGATAGCTTTTGTGAGACTATATCCTACCGGTATATCATTTGAAGTTACTCCTCCACCATCTCTAGTTTTTCCTGTAGTTTGTTCAGGAGCTTTTGGTGTTCCTCCATGTTCATCGATATACTGATCTAGCTTTTTCATCGTTTCAGCTCGACGCTTGCCAGAGCCTGTAATATCTGTAAAATAGACACCTCCATCGACGGTCTGATTCAAAGAACCGTTCGCATATTTTTGGGCCTTATCATCTTGAATTTTGAAGGTTTCATTCTTATTTCCAATAATTGTCTGTTGAGTTAATGCGACTACGGCAACCTCATCATTGAAATTGTTGGCATTCTCAGGATTTGAATCAAATGCTCCATAACCAAACATGTTGGCACCAGGGTTTCTTGCGACTCCAGCTGTTCCGAGAGAGCTTTCATTTAAGGCAATTGCCACGATACCTCGGACATCTAGATTGGATTTAGCCTCCCATTCTAGGAGTTTTTTCCCGTTAATCCGGTTCTTATCATAGGAGATCCCTAAAGTGTCTAAAAAGCCGTCTAGTTGAGCTGCTGTAATGCCATATCGATGAACTAATAGATTGTGTGTATATGGATCTCCAGAGGACCAGTGTTCCGCATAGGTGGCTCCATCTACCCCAGATCCTCCAGTCGGACTTCCTGCTGTGGCAACCGCAAGAATGATAATGAGAAGAAAGGGGAGAATTATGGGGATTAGTCCAACCAGTAAAAACCATTTTAATTTCTTCATAGGACCTCCTTTCTAGTTAGTATTTGATATAAGCTGTGAATAGCACTGTCCCAAAGCGCCACTTGGCATCTAGTACGACAGAATGAGCTTTGACTTGATCCAGTATAGAGTCTTTCTCACTTTCCTTAACAGGAAACAAAATAAGGAAATCGACTGAGCGTTTCCCTTCTTGATAAGCTTGAAAAAGAGTCTCTTCAAGAATCCTTGGAAAAGATGTTCTTGAGTGAATTCTAATATTCATTGTATTCTCCTCTCAATTGATTGAGTCGTTCTGTTAGTTTGTTTCTTCGTTCAATATTTGTTCGTAATTTATCATCTCGTGTCATAGTCTTTCGATAGGCACGAGTAAAAGCATTGGATCCTTGAGCTTTATACATCGCTTTAGGATCTTTGTATTTATCTAGTTCACGTTCCAGTGAATTGATTCGGTGTTGTTTAAATGGGGAAATCCATTCTTCTTTTAGTGTATGGAATTCATCTTCTGTAGTAGAAGGTCGATCAGCTTGAATAGGTATTTCCACTTTTCCGCTAGGCTTTTCTGGCTTTCTTTCTTGTAGATTTGATTTTTTTGAAGTAGGCGTGCTCTCACTCTCATTCTCTGTTTTAATTTTAGGATCTATTGTGCTCTCTTGTTTAAGAGGTGTTTCAGTCGGAATATCTGGCTCGAATTCATCTTCTGGCATCGTGTCTTTCTGAGTAAAGAAAGAACCGACTTGTTGGAAGTGATCTTTAGAATGCATGACCATTCCTGCTCCAATCCCTGCTCCAGCTAAGGCGAAATTTCCTAGGTGTTGAGCGCTTGAAAGACTACGAGTTGGAACTTGAGAGGCAATCTCTTTTGTTCGAGTCATTCCGTGCTCCATTCGATTTCCAAGATCACTTGCCATCATGCGGGCTTTGGATCCTAAAATGAATTGTATCAATTCTGCCTTGTACTTCCACATGAGAATATAAATAGTGCCTTTAGAAACAACAGATACTAGGAGTTTAAAGACAAGTCCGAAAAGTATAAGAGAAGGCAGAGTTTTTAAAACTTTATCAAAGCCACTGGTAACTAAATTTTCTAAGAGCTTTTCGATGTAAAAGATAAGGAGGGTTAAAAGACTTGTAATTGCTGGAAAAGCTAGACCTCCAAACATGACTTTTAAAACTCCGAAAATCAGATCCTGCATCTGAGGGATAAAAGATACGAGAAGGACGATTGGAAAGAGCAGAATCATCATGAGGACTAAGAGTTGAGCTAAGACATTTAAAAGTTGAATTAAGATAACGGGGATGGCTAAGACAAAGGCTTCTACAATTTTAAAGATGACATAGAACATACGAATGAAGATAAAGTCTGGCATGGCAGATACCCAACGGTTTTCTTCTGAATCTTCGTTAGCACCATCCCCCAGTCTGTCTAAATAGTCTATACGAGTTTTGGCTTTTACAGGTTTGAAGTTTCCATTCTTATCTCCTGTTCCAAGAACTTGACTATCGTCAAAATTCTCCTCTTTTCCGTTTTGACTATTCTTGTATTTCCCATTTTCCTGACCCGTATTGACAAAGACATAGGCCTTATATGATGTTTCTGCGATATAGTTATCTGCCATTGTTTCCCCAACTTTGAGGGATTTCTCTTTTCCATAGTTAATCTCGATGTTTGTAATCTTGGAAGAGACATCTTTTGAAACGGAGTTGATGGTATCTAGTAAATAGAGACCTCCAGATGTTCCAGCGATGGTCCCAAAGTAACTAAAGCCAAGAAGAATGACCATACAAACATGAATCATAGTTCTTGTGAAACTTCCTTTTGAGAAGAAATACTGGTAGAAGAGATAAAAGGCAAGTCCTAATAACAAGATAGAAATCAAGGAACCACTTGCAATTCCACCATGTGTGGAACCGGTGAAGCCATTCCAGATTTTACTAGCTCCCTTATAGACGTAGTTCTTATACGCAGAGTATAAATCAACACTTTCTAATACACGGATTAAGAGAGAGAAGAAACCAACTACCGCATTGAGAATGAAAAAGAAGAAGTTGACGAAGAGTTCGTTTATCAAGACCCAAGCTCCATTGAAAGATCCGAATTCAGTTTTTTCCATATAGGATTTGAGAGCGAAGATATCGACTCCTCTTAATCTCTCAAAAGCTTCTTGCATGGATTCACCTCCTTAACTAGCATATTTATTTTCAAGACTTGACGATACTGTAGCTTTCATTGGTTTTAGAAGCATATCAATATCTTCAAAAATGTTGTGAACAGAAATCATATTGAGGTTGCCGTAGACATCAGAATAAAGGCACTGACCAGAGATCATATTATCAATCCATTCCAGGTTGTTTTCAGTCACTTCAAGATTGACGTGTTTCAAGATATCTTCTCGTTCAGACTTTTCATAAAAGGCAAAGATTGTCCCAAAACCTGTTGTATCATCATCGTTTTCCGCATCATGCACAGACTGAGTAATAAGAGCCAGGGTATTGTTTTTAGAGCGTCCAATCCGGCGCATATTTTTGATAACCGCTTTTCCTTCGGCAGACTTCATGAGGATCCAGGCTTCGTCAAAGAACTCAATGGTATCTTCATGTTCGTTGCGTTCTCCAAAGTGAGTACAGAAGGCACCAAGCGCAAACATGAGGGCGATAGAGTTTCGTTCATGGTCTGAGATCTTAGTGGAATCATCCTTTGGAAGTTTGAGATTATTAACCTCTAAAACAGTCACACGAGACTCATAATTGAGACCTTTTGTAGTTCCGTCTGAAAAAGCTAACTCTAAAATTGAATTATTGACAATGGATGTTAAGTAACGTCCGACTGAGGCTATGTCTGATGAAGCAGCTTCCCTTAAAACTTTTAGAACATGTTTAAAGCCGACCAACTCACCAGCTACTCGACGTTCGACAATGGTATTGATAGCTTCTGTAATAGCTGTCTTTTGGTCCATTGATACATCATCTACAGCTTGAAGAAGAAACTCGAGCATATTCTTTGCGACCTCTACAGCTTGTTCCTTATCGAGAACTACAATAGGATCTAAGACTCCGTGGTTTGATGGTAGTGAGCTATCCAGTGTCACAAAATTAAAGTTCTCAATTTGTTTCTTGCGTTCAGGGTAAAGTCTTGCAAATTCTGGAGAACTAATCACTTGTTGGTAGTGATTTCTAAGTTCACGTTTCGGGTCAATGTAGAGAGTTTTGACATTTTGAAGAGCGACACTTAAAAAGATAATCTGAGCGAGGAAAGATTTCCCTTGTCCTGTTGCCCCAGTGATAATGATATGAGGGTTCTTGGTAATCTTTCCTGCAATATCTTCTTTGTTTCCCACTGTCGCATTATAGAGGACGATATTTTTTGATGATTCGATGGCTTTTGAGATAGAGTCCCAGCGTCCCGTCCAGTTATCAACCCGGCCGATATACCAACCAATTCTATTTCCAGAAGTGGTATTGGTAAAGGGCATGAGTTCCGCAAAGCCTCGTGGTGTTACCATGTGAGTCCAGGTACGAGTTTTCTTTTGAAGAGGTTCCCCGTATAGGAGAGCCTGAAAGAGATAAGGTCCATCTTGTGAGGCTTCACTAATCTCAACTCCCATATCATCAAAATAATTAAGGACCACTTGTCGTCTTTGGCGGAGCTGGTGAACACTTGAAGCTGAGACAATCAAGTAGGCTCCATATTCAATAATATCTTCTTTGTTTCCGACTTTACGCATCAGATCTTTTAGAGAGATAGATCCCATAATAATCTCATCTTGTTGGACGGTGTCGGTATTCTCAGCTTCTTCCATAATGTTTCGATAACGAGTGTTGGAACGTCCCATCTTGCCTTTAATCTTATTGGTATCAATGAACTCAGATTTGACTCGTAACTCAACTGGAAAATTCAAGCGCTGGATAAATTCTCCTAAGTGAAAACCATTGAATTGAACTGGGAACTTTCCAACAGGAAGAATCGTCACAAAGGAGGATCCATAAGGACTTTCTAGCTTAAGGAAGCCTCCTTTTAGGACTTTAATCAAGGTATCTGTGATATTGAATGAAGCACGATTGGCAACCACTTCTTTCTTGTAGTGAGGGATATAGCGGAGGTATTGCATCCGCTGGTAGTAGAAAAGTTCTTCATTGGTGAGGCGCTGTGCTCGAAGAACAGAAAGAGCTTGAAAGATAGTTAATTCGTCACTTTGATATTCTTCATACCAAGTTGGGCTCAGTTCTAACTCATAGCCAAGCCCTTTTGCGATTTTTTCTGAAAAGTCTGTAAAGCTTTCATAGGCTAAGTCTTTAAGTGTTGCCCCGTGATTTTGTTTGCGAAGGGTGACTCCAATCACCCAGTCAAACTGATAAGGGATCTCCATCTCGTCTGTTAGACGATCCACCGTGTAAAGAAGCAATTCTTCTCCTAGTTCACGGCTGTCATCTGCTAGAGCATCGGAAAAGTCCCGCATTTTTTCTTCTAGGAGATAATCTTTTGGAATGAGAGAGATTTCAAAGTGCTGGTTCTTTTGGAGCTTTTTCATCATTTGCGCAACAGTAATTTTGTGTTTCCATTTTTTCTCATCATCCGTAATGGTGATGGGAGTATTGGGGATTCGATAGAAGGCGACAACGGAATGATCCTTTTTCAGAGCTAGGTTGTCATGTGTCTCTCGAATTGGATAGGTTAAGGTAATACTCATAGAACCTCCTTTTCTATAGGTTTGTTTTTTCAAAGACAATTTCATCAATTGGTTCTATTCGGTCCTCCTGGTAGATAGCTTTTTGATTAAGTTTGAAGTCCCACAGATACATCAGGTAGTCAGATAGAAAGAGATGCATCTTCTTTCCATGAGGTTCATACTCAGTGTAGAACTTGGCCAGCTTATAAGGAAGGTACCAATAGAGCAAGAGAGAAATGGAGTGAGTCATTTTAGCTAATGGAACAAGAAGGACTCCTCCAAACAGTAACATCCCCACAAAGACGAGGATGAAGACAATAAAAAAGGACAACTGCATCGGTGTCGCAAAGTACCAAATCCGTGTGCCCTTTTTTGTCTTAATTTCTTGGATCCAATAAGGAGCATTTAGCCCCTTACTGTAATCATAGAGTTTTTCTTCTTTCATGATTAAAGTCCTGTTTCAATTCCAAAGAGACGCAGGAACCAGCCAAAGGCCTTGAGGATATCCTGTCCTTTTGCGATGGAGACAATCACGGCATAGAAGCCAACGACCGAAAAGAGTTGGAGCCAGGAGCTGTTTCGCCAAGCCTTGATGGCTAAAAGTACCGCAATAGCTGTTAGGATCCAAATTCCGTCTCCTTGAAGAAAACTTCGTAGGTTGTCTGTGTTCATATAAATTCTCCTATTCTTGATTATTTGCGTAGTTTAAGGGAATAGTGTGCTCTAGTTTAGAGACATAGTAGGTTTTTTCTTTTTCGATAAGGGTAAAGGTAAAGTTTTCAGAGTGAGTAGTTCCTCCCACTTCAAAGGTTGCTTGAACATAGGCTGTTAGCCCCTTTTTATTCTTTTTGAGATAGGTGTAGTCTATACTTTTAAAGGTGGTGTTTGCGACAACATCTACATCTTTTGAAATCAAGTTGAGATTATCCTGATTGGTGGTGTAGTTGGTGAAAAAGACAGTCAGAAACTTATCTACTTTCTTGTGTACTGAATCAGAAAGACGATCTGTAGTAGTAAGAGTGAGTTTGTCTTCTTCCTTGAAGGATCCAGCTTGTGAGCTTTCTAGGGTAGTGAACCAAGGAAGGCCGGAGATATAGTAGCTGTTTCCTTTTTGAGCATAAGGGATATTGAAACCAGTCACAATTTCTGTTTCTTGTGTTTCCTTGTCATGGCGTATCCATTCCTTGTACTTGATCCGGTAAGTTGCCACATTGTTTTCTACAGTGATTAGTTGAGCGGATAGTAACTCACTAGGATTTCTGACTTGGCCTTGGGATTTTACATCCGGAACAAAGTTATAAAAGCTATTGAGGTAGTCGATCTGTCCTTCTTGTTTTTCAACTTCTTGAGGGAGAGTGAAGTAGGCATAGACAAAATCATTGAGATAGTACTGGAGCTTATAGTCGTACTGTTTTTCTTCTACAGGTGCCTGAACTTTTTTGGCATGGAGGATCTCCACATTCTTTTCTAGTTTAGAGACTTGATTCGAGAGTGTGATAGCACGAATAGCCCCCGTTAGACCAACAAAAAGGAGGAAAGAAATTCCTCCAATAACAGCCAGATTGACTGTTTTCTTGTTGGTGATTTTCAGTTTAGGTGGACCTCCTTTCTTTTCCATCTTTTTGAATTTTGAGAGGTATTCTCTCGCTTTTAGTAAGTAGTGTTTAGCTTTATCCATAAGACCTCCTTTTAGAGTCCGGCCAGTTCAATGAGTTTAGATCCCTTGGCATAGAGGCGCTTATTAGCTTTTTCAATTTCTCCGTTAATGTAATAATAGCCACGTAACTCAGTTTGGAGCTGCTCGACTAGTTCCGGACGAAGATCTTTGACTTCTTCCTTTTTTAAAAGAGAGTTCAGTTCTCCAGCCTTAGTCCAAGCTTCTCTGTGGTCTTTCTTTTTGAGTAGCTCTCCCAGTTCATTGGTGATTTGAGAGACTTTCTTTTCAAATGTTGTTTTCGTTGCCATTTCAATTTCCTTTCTAAATGTTTCTTGATTGCTTTTAATTGTTTGTTGGATATAAGAGATAAGAGACGGGCGCATTCTTTTGTTTAGACTGAGCACATCGCCATCTAGAGTGAAGAAGGCATGTTCGTAGTCATAGAAACCATTCGCATCTGGTGGTTTTTCAGTAGATCTTCCAGCACATTCATAGAAAAAGTCTTTTTCTTTTCGAAGAAGAATAAACATGTTCCAAAATTCATGTTCTGGAAGAAGCAGAAAGTCTGCTTGATAAATCTTCTTCAGCATCTTAAGAGGCCTCTAGAAGATCATCATAGCCCAGAGCTTGGTAGATAAAATCAGAATCAAACCAGAGCCAATCGTTAATCGTAGTTTCTGTCGGTATATCACCAGAGAAGATATCTTCACAGATAACAGTTAAAGTATCAACTCCACCGCGTTCACGGACAGTGTTTAGAGTTTCTAATCCACCTGACCAGGCTTTAAAATTTTCTAATGAATTGATTTCTACTTTGTATTCCATAGCTTGTTTTCCTTTCTAATGTTCATAGTGTTTACTAACTTTGAGGAGCTTTAACATAGCTTTCCCACGATCGGTAATTTCTCCGCTATTTTTGATCATCTTCATGTATTCCGTCTGTAAAATCTTATCTGCTTCAGAAACAAGGGCTAGGGAGTTTGCGACTTGGTAGGTTAGCCAGCGAATCGTTCGCTCAATACTATAGGGTTGAGGGTTAGTTGAGAGTTTCAAGGGTTCGACTCCTCCAAAGAGTCGTTGCCATTTTTCATCAGGTTTATAAGCTCCAAACTGATTGATGCCATCATAGACTTGAATCTCTTTGTTTATGATGCCTCTAGCAATTTCACCCAGATCGACACCATTGATATATTCTTCTACAACTCCTTGAGCCTTCTGGTCTGAAAAGCGAAGTTCGTAGCGATTCCAGATACCAAAAATCTCCAAGGATTCGTCCAAGGAGATATTTTCCATTCGAGCTATTTCATAGCGCTTTTCATAAAAGTTGAAATAGAGCTGACTTTGACGACTCCCAAAGTAAATGGATAAACCGTGATTGGCTTCCATGTCTTCGTTATCGGTGAAGGATCCACCTCCAGTGATATTCCATTTTTTGAGAGTATCAAGGACAATCTCATTGGCATGGAGTTTCTTTATCAAGTCAGGTATTAGAATTTGTTGGTCTTCGTGTCCATAACCCTTATAGAGTTCATCAAGGGCTATATCTAGGCGTTTAACTCGTACATCCTGATAGGAGTAGAGGATATGTTGGAGAAAGATTTGCCAGGTGATGCCCTTGTGTTCTAAGATAACCTCCATCTCACGGCATCCTTGGCCGGATAGTTGAAGGCAGACTTGGTAGTCATTAGTAATCGCCTTATCAAAAAAATCAAAGATCCATATGTTTCCTCTTTGCCAGAGATGTGTATAGTTCATGAGACGTGTTTCTTGTTCTGTAAACTCACTCAAGGGGCAGTGAAGGAAGTTCACACAAAAGTCATCTAAATCTTTGAGTCTTGGGAAAGACAAGCGGAGGTAGTCAATCTGAGCTCGAAGGCTATCTCGTTCACAATCTTTATGGTAACCCAGTTTTTCTTTTAGTTCTCTAAACTTCTCAATCGTTAGTCCTCTTTCGCCAGCTTCATAAGACCGATAGGTTCTAGTTGGAAGATCCACAGCTCGTGCAAAATCTTTTTGGCTAAGTCCTGTCTGTTTTCGGAATTTCTTGATATGAAAAGGACTAATTTTGTCCATTCATTTGACCACCTCTTTCTAACTAAGTGACACACTTTTTTGACGAAAGTGACACACTTTTTAAAATTCGAAAACCCAACTCCCACAAGGAATGAGGAGGGGTTGATATGGCGTTTTTGCCAATTGTAACCCCCCTATTAGAAATAGTGGGAAAATATGAAAAAAAGCCCTTTAAAATGAGGCTTTTTGAGGTGTATTTCCTTTTTTGGTAGCTAATTTGGTAGCCAAAGAGATTTAGTCGATAAAATCACTTGATATCAGATTGAGTTTATCTGTTAATTCGGAATCAGCGTTTGGGTATAAATGACTATAAATGCTAAGTGTAGTTTTGACATCAGAATGACCTAATCGTCTTTGAATATATAGAGCATTTACATTATATTCATTAATAAGTAATGACGCATGGGAGTGTCTTAAACCTTTTGGTTGAATGTATTTAACTCCTGCTCGTTTAGAATATTTTAGAATCTGGTCTCTAATACTACGTTTACGATATGGATTTCCATCAAGTGATAGAATGAATGGTATCTTGTCAACTTTTGCTTGTCGTTCTTTCCATTCTTTAAGTACGTTTAGAGTATTATCATCAAGGCCAATGGTTCGTCTGGAGCTTTCAGTTTTTAGTTTGTTACGCCGAACCCAATTTTCACGGTTTATATACTGTAAGTTGTGATTGATTGCTAGAGTTTTCTTTTCAAAATCTAAATCTTCCCAATAAAGAGCAGTCGCCTCATTTACACGCATTCCTGTAAAATAATAAAGCCAAAAAAGCGTATAAACAAAGTGCTCAAAATAACTCTTTTTATCAAGACATTGTATTACTTTTTGGAACTCGTCTTTTGTCCAAAAATCTATATGTTTTTTTATGATTGGAATTGGACTGATATTACTTGTGGGAATTTCATGAAAAATCAATCCATATTTTTTTGCAGTTTTCAAAACTTGATTAAGCAAAGTCATCTTGTTTCTTGCATATGAATTTGAATATCTCTCTAATAAACCGTTTCTATAATTAATCACATCATAAGTAGTAATTTCTCTAGGTTTTTTCTTACCAAAGTATTGAATAAATTCATCGAATATAACTTGACGTCTGTGTTCGAGATCCGGACTTGTTGTAGCGTAATAATTTGGCATAAAAACTTCTTCCATAAACTGCTTAAAAGTCCATTGAGTATGCTTAATTCCTCCTTTTTGTTGTACCTTGTTCAATGCTCTTGTACGTGCTTCAAAGGCTTCTTTTGCGGTTTGAAAACCACGTCTACGTTCTTGATAAGGTTTACCAGTAGCTAGGTCAACTCCAGCTTTAAAATAATAAGTATATTTGCCAGTCTTATCATCTTTCGTAACACCGGTATATCTAGTTTTTGACATGGAGTTCCTCCAATCCAAGTATCTCTGCTACAACTGATACTGGAACAGTTCCAAGTCCTTTATTGTTATAGAAATCGAAACCACGCTCGACCATAATATGTTTTGCTTGCCGTAAAATATTATAAGCAGTCCATTTTGAAAAACCTAAGTCCATAATTTCTTGTACTGTCATAGTTAATTTATCGTTCATAAATCAATTTCTCCTTTACTAGTAAGTTCTAGGAATTCTCCTATTAATTGTTTGAGTTCATTATTTAATCGTGGGGTTTGTTCTTTAAGTGCATCTTGTAGCTCTAAAGAAAATGAGCTACTATCAAATGCTTTTAAATGTTTTCTAAGCCTAGTCTTTTTAACTCTAATAGTGTTAGGTTTCAGATAGGGGAATAATTCGGGTAAGAGTGCAGGTTCATGGAGAAAGATATAAGCAAATGCTTTGCTATCATCTGGAACACTTGAAAGACTAAAAAAGCTAAAATTCTCCAATCGTTTAGAAATCTCTGAAATGGTTTCTTCGTTTATAGCCTTTGTCCGAAGTTGGAACTCTAACCGCCACCAAAAGGGCTTGCTTTCTATTTTTAATTTATCATCTCTTTTGTGACTTAATACCTCTATATTCTTATCGTACAAACGTACTTGAACGTTGCTACCACTTGCACCCCAGTATTTACTTTCTATATTTCCCCCTCTACCGTAGAATATTTTATGACTAACCCCTCCTTTGATATGTTGTAAAAAAACTATTTCTGGCCTATTAAAGATATCAAAAGCAAGATCTAATCGTGACAGTCTAATTTCTAATCGATTTAATCGAGCGTAATTCATAATCTGCCTCCACACTTGTAACCCCTCAAATTCTTTTAGTGAGTTTGGGTTGAAGTCTAGGCGTATGACTTGATAACCACCATAATCCGATAGTTGAAAGAAAATTAGATTTATACTATCTTCGTTTATCATTTTATAAAGAGTAAAATAGTCTTCTCTTAGATTTTCTTGAATACTAAATTCTTGAATTATATTATCGAGTGATTTTCGTAATTCACGAAATATTCGTCTAAGTGATTGGTTCTCACTATCAAAGATTACTGTTAATCTGTCAATGCTGATATAAATAGATTTTTCTAGTTTTGATAAATCTACTTGACTTTGATATTCTCGTAGAGATTGAATGGTATTTTTCAACTGTAACGCCTCCTTTCTATACTTAAAATCTGCGTAATTCGTTGCTACTATTGATTTTTGCCGATGACTCGTTACTTAGGGCGTTGCCTTAAGTGTATCTGATTGCTGGCTGTTAGAAACGCCAGCTTTTATGTTAGAGATTGGGAGAACTTCGAGCTTCGGGCGCTCTGCCTTCGGCCCGCGCCCTTGCACTTGTCTCCCAATCTCTAATTTATTAGTTTTTAAACTACCCAAAATACTTGTCTAGAAAACTCGAGAGCAGTTCAAGTGCTCGAAGTTCAATTTCTTCGTCTCGAATATCGTTAAATACATCATCATTTACTTGAATATATTCTTCTAAACTAGGCGAATAAAAAGAATGAGTATTGTTAATTTTGTTGTTTTGAAATGCCAATTGTGTTGATGTCATAATATCCTCAATCTAGCCATATCTCGCTTTTTATGGACTTTTTATTACCATTTTGGTATAATTGTATTGGTTTTAAACGAAAGCCTCAGAACGCTTTGCAGAGCTTTCTGGGGTGTTTTTGCATACTCATAAAGTTAACTAGTATCACTTATTTTGTATGCTTTGTTTTTATATAACCATTTTGGTTATATAAGTATAATACAACCATTTTGGTTATAAGTCAATAGAAAAACGAAAGGAATTTTAAAATGTTAAAAGACAATATAAAAAAAGCCCGACTAGATGCAGGACTTACTCAATTAGAAGTTGCTGAAAAGTTAGGTGTAGCTCAAGCTCAATATGCTAGGTGGGAAAATGGAGGGAGAAATCCGAAAGATGAAACAGTAGAAAAATTAGCTGAAATCTTTGGTACGTCTCTTGAGATTTTAAAAGGACGTGATGACGGACTAGAAGAAATTGTTAGTTTATTGAGAGAATATGAATTGACAGAAGCAGATAAAAACAAAATTATTAAAACTTTAAAGGATTTATTACATAAATAAATCAAAATAATGTGGTAGTTGGAGAGCACAAAGTGAATAATATCCGGGAGTAAAAAAAGCAAGCTAAAGCATTTATTAAACGCTGGGAAAATAGAGGAAACGAAAGGCAGGATAGTCAATCTTTTTGGTGGTTAAAGATTAACTATCTTTATGCTATTGATTAATATATTTGTCATAGTGCTCTTGGTACTGTGCTTTTATATTATGTTCTCCTAGAATTTCAAATACCTGAAGTGCTTGTTTCATCTTTTCGATTCCGTTCGCAGGATTGCACTTAAATTCAAAGTATCCACATGTATACATGTATATAAGAAGACGGTTTGTTCATAATAGTTTAATTCATTATTTAGTAATTTTTTTGGGTCTTCGGAATATATAGTGGAATTACTTTCTTAATAGTTTAAAAACAACTGGTGTTTAAATCGGATTTTCTGGTGGGATGTTAGGATAATCAATAGTATTATATAAAAGTATCAATCACATACGAGTGATACTTTGGGAAAAAAATAAAATAGTCCAATTTACTTGACCGTGTACTATGGTACATGGTTTATAATATTCAGGGGGTGAAATAAGATGATTTATCGCATTAGTGAGTTTGCAGATAAATGTGGAGTTAATAAAGAAACGATCAGATATTACGAGCGAAAAAATTTATTACAAGAACCTCACCGAACGGAAGCTGGTTATCGGATATATTCATATGATGACGTTAAGCGTGTTGGGTTTATTAAACGAATACAGGAACTTGGTTTCTCTTTAAGCGAGATTTATAAATTACTTGGTGTTGTAGATAAAGATGAAGTTCGTTGTCAAGATATGTTCGAATTTGTTTCTAAAAAACAAAAGGAAGTGCAAAAACAAATAGAGGATTTAAAACGAATTGAAACTATGTTAGACGACTTAAAACAACGATGTCCAGATGAAAAGCAATTACATTCGTGTCCAATAATAGAAACATTAACATGAGAGATTAATTAACGAAAGGAGCTTTTTTATGAATAAATTTAAGGTAAACATTTCAGGAATGACTTGTACGGGTTGTGAAAAACACGTAGAATCAGCACTTGAAAAGATAGGTGCTAAAAATATTGAGTCTAGTTATCGTCGTGGTGAAGCAGTATTTGAACTGTCCGATGATATTGAGGTTGAAAGTGCAATAAAGGCGATTGCTGACGCAAATTATCACCCGGGCGAAGCAGAAGAAATACAAGTGCAATCGGAAAAAAGGACAGATGTAAGTTTAAATGATGAAGGTAACTATGATTATGATTACATCATCATCGGTTCTGGTGGAGCTGCCTTTTCATCTGCCATTGAAGCCGTTACTTTGAACGCAAAAGTGGCTATGATTGAGCGTGGAACGGTGGGTGGAACTTGCGTTAATGTCGGATGCGTTCCTTCTAAGACCTTATTAAGAGCAGGGGAAATCAATCATCTAGCAAAAAATAATCCATTTGTGGGATTACACACTTCGGCTTCAAATGTTGATTTAGCGCCATTAGTAAAACAAAAGAATGATTTAGTAACCGAGATGCGAAATGAAAAATATGTGAATTTAATTGATGATTATGGTTTTGAATTAATAAAAGGTGAAGCAAAATTCGTAAATGAAAATACAGTTGAAGTAAATGGCAATCAAATCACAGCCAAAAGATTTTTAATAGCTACAGGTGCTTCTTCAACTGCACCTAATATTCCCGGATTAGATGAAGTAGATTATTTAACAAGCACTAGCTTATTGGAATTAAAGAAGGTTCCAAATCGTCTTACCGTAATTGGTTCAGGATATATCGGCATGGAATTAGGACAACTATTTCATAACCTCGGGTCAGAAGTCACTTTGATTCAAAGAAGCGAGCGTCTATTAAAAGAATACGATCCTGAAATTTCAGAAGCCATTACTAAGGCCTTAACAGAACAGGGAATTAATTTAGTAACAGGTGCAACCTATGAACGAGTTGAGCAAGATGGAGACATTAAAAAAGTTCATGTTGAGATAAATGGTAAAAAGCGAATTATTGAAGCAGAACAATTGCTAATTGCCACTGGAAGAAAACCAAATACAGAATCATTAAACTTACATGCAGCAGGCGTTGAAGTTGGTTCCCGTGGTGAAATTGTCATTGATGATTATCTTAAAACGACCAATTCCCGAATTTATTCAGCTGGAGATGTCACTCTCGGTCCCCAATTTGTTTATGTAGCTGCTTATGAAGGTGGACTTGCTGCTCGTAATGCAATCGGAGGACTAAATCAAAAGGTCAATTTAGAAGTGGTTCCAGGCGTTACGTTTACTTCTCCATCGATTGCAACGGTTGGTTTAACGGAGCAACAGGCAAAAGAAAAAGGATATGAAGTGAAAACATCGGTATTGCCGTTGGATGCTGTTCCAAGAGCGCTCGTTAATCGGGAAACAACAGGTGTTTTCAAATTAGTGGCAGACGCGAAAACATTGAAAGTGTTAGGGGCGCATGTAGTGGCAGAAAACGCAGGAGACGTAATTTATGCAGCAACATTAGCTGTGAAATTCGGTTTAACTGTTGGAGATCTGAGAGAAACGATGGCTCCATATCTAACAATGGCAGAAGGATTGAAGCTGGCTGCCCTAACTTTTGATAAAGATGTTTCGAAATTATCTTGCTGTGCAGGCTAAGGGAACTTTTTTACAACTCCCTATTCAAGTGAACCAGCTAATGCTTTAAGGGATTTTCTAAGTGCATTTGTGGTCACAAAAATAATTTAACACTGATGATTTCGACATCAAATCTATAATTGATACCTTAACACCGCAGAGTAATAAAGGATGAATAATATGTCAGACTTATTATCCTTACCAGACATTAAAACAATAGAACCGCCACAAGAAAATGAAACCGATATGATGTTTAAAGTTGAAGCAGTCGGACCACCTGAATGTTGTCCTGAATGTGGTTTTGACAAGTTGTACAAACACAGTTCAAGAAATCAACTAATTATGGATTTGCCCATTCGTTTAAAGCGAGTGGGCTTACAATTGAACCGTAGACGATACAAGTGTCGTGAATGCGGATCTACCTTCTGGGAACGCCTAATATCTGTAGATGAAAAGCGTAGTATGACCAAAAGGCTTTTAAAGTCCATTCAAGAGCAATCCATGTCTAAGACCTTTGTAGAAGTCGCAGAAAGCGTTGGTGTTGACGAAAAAACCATTAGGAACGTTTTTAAGGACTATGTGGCACTCAAAGAACGTGAATACCAGTTTGAAACTCCTAAGTGGCTTGGGATAGACGAGATACATATTATCCGTAGACCTCGGCTTGTATTGACTAATATTGAACGCAGGACTATTTATGACATCAAGCCTAACCGTAACAAGGAAACAGTCATCCAACGTCTTTCAGAAATCAGTGACAGGACTTACATTGAGTACGTCACAATGGATATGTGGAAGCCCTACAAAGACGCAGTGAACACTATCCTTCCACACGCTAAAGTTGTCGTAGATAAGTTTCATGTAGTTAGAATGGCTAATCAAGCCTTAGATAACGTCAGAAAGTCTTTGAAAGCCCATATGAGCCAAAAAGAAAGACGTACCTTATGCGTGAAAGGTTTATCCTTCTAAAGCGTAAACACGATCTAAATGAACGTGAATCATTCCTCTTAGATACTTGGTTAGGTAATCTTCCTGATTTAAAAGAAGCCTATGAACTCAAAGAAGAGTTTTACTGGATATGGGATACTCCTGATCCAGATGAAGGTCATCTTCGTTATAGTCAATGGAGACACCGTTGTATGTCCAGCAACTCTAAAGACGCATATAAAGACCTCGTGAGAGCCGTAGACAACTGGCATGTTGAAATATTCAACTACTTTGATAAAAGGCTCACTAATGCTTATACGGAGTCAATTAACAGCATTATTAGGCAGGTAGAGCGAATGGGTAGAGGTTACTCGTTTGATGCCTTACGAGCCAAAATCCTTTTCAATGAGAAGCTCCATAAAAAGCGTAAGCCACGATTTAATTCAAGTGCTTTCAATAAAGCTATGTTATACGATACTTTCAATTGGTATGAAGTGAATGATCACGACATTACAGACAACTTAGGTGTCGATTTTTCCACACTTATTAAGAATTTGGAGAAGGGTGATTTATAAGCCCTTTTCCACCATAAAATCCGAATACCCTAATTATTAAGGAAGATTAGTAGAAAAATTATCATTATCTAAATAGAATCATATCATCTAGAAAATTTGATACTTGACTTTTGGTATAAATCATATTAAAAATAATTCCAAATTTGTTGGTAGCTTTTTGGTAGCTAAACAGACAAATTTTATAATGTTTATCAAAATGAACATAAAGAGAATGTTGATTTGTCAGCATTCTTTTTTATTTCAAATGTATTCTCGGAATTAGAAACGGGGCACTAATTTTTGGGGAAGATTGCCCGTCCAAGCACGGGCACGCCATTATGGGCTACCGTGTTTCTACACACTCACCCATGGCGTTGTGCTTCTAGCCGTGCTCACTTCCCAAATAATTTTTTCCTCTTTGATTTCTCTAAAACTTCAATCTGTTTTCTTAACTGCTCTATACGAATAGCTAATACCTGTTCCTGTTGTGTTAAGTCTGTTACTTTTTGACTTAACCCTTTTAATTGAACAGTTAAACGATTGACTTTTTGGTTAATAGATAAGGGAGAGGCTCTACTCGGTGCATAGGCTTTTAAGATTGCTTTATCAAGCCCAAGGTTTCCTTTGGTATCTGCAATTTGTTGGAGTTTTTCAATATCATCATCTGTAAAGAGATAGATTTTACTGTAAGAACGTTTACCAGTTCGGACTCGACTTTCTTCAAAGGTAGTCCCTGTGAGTTGTTCAATCTTTAAACGCCATTTTTTTAGTGTAGAGATAGAGTTCAATCCCTTAACAAGTTCAATTATTTGGGTATAACCATAAAACTGTGTCATTTTTGTCTCCTCTCATTTACTTTTATGGTAAAATATTATATAATCAAGAGGTAAATAATTATTTTACCTTGAATTATCTTTATTATACAAAACAAAATTTTACCTGTCAACCCAAAAAGTAAAAATATATTTTACCTAGAAAGTGAGATACTAATGGCTCCTTTATATAATTATACGACTGTTCTACGAGCTGGAGAATTAGATATTAAGTCAGCTCGCTTAAAAGCAGGAATGACTCAAAAAGAATTGGCTAAGATTATTGGTGTCACAAAACAAACGATTATTAACTACGAAAAAGGCACTACCGACCCAAGCTGGGAACGCCTTGAAGATATAGCTAAAGCTTTAAAAGTTGATGTGGATGCGCTTTTTCCTTACAATGAGTTTGGAGAGATGAAAGGGGATGTGAAATGGGCAGACCATTTGGAGCGCTTAGCTAATGATTGGCATTATGCTCGTATGGCAGAAGAAGAGTTACTGTTAGAAAATCTTTTTGAGTATGCTCAATTTCAACGAGAAGTGGAACAGAAAACTTATACAAAAGAACAACTGAATCAAGAGTTAGGACTTGAAAATAATAACATGTCTGACGAAGATAAAATAGAACTCATTCAACTTAAGTATGAAAAGGATATTCAAAGGAAAACGGAAAATTTAATTTCTTTGTATAAGGAACAATCGGATAAAGAAATTGATGTAATTCGATTTGAGCATACAAATTTATAAAGTAATTAACTTTGTAAAACATGAAATTACTTGAAAGAGTTAAGTGAAGCCTGATATACATGAGAATTTAAGTTTTTAGTTTTATATCAATAGCTAAAAAATAGGGAGACATAACTATGATTTTAAAAATACATTGTATTTTATTTATCTATTATCTTATTCAATAACAGGTGCTATCTCTGTGATAACAAGTCTATTTATCACAATAACAAATTTATTTACTTTACTAATGAGTTTAGGTAATTATGTTTTAGTAGCTTTATTATTATTTATTGAATTAAAAAAGGCCAATGTATCTAAAAAAGTTAATACTCTATTGACGTTGGTAATTCTAATTGGAAATAGCTTAACGGTTGTGTATATGCTATTGCAATCTTAGCGAGGTGTAAAAAATGAATACAAAACCAGTATTAGAAGTGCTAAACTTAAGCAAGCGGTATACAGATTTTCAACTACAAATCAATAATTTAAAAATCCAAGAAGGAAGTATTGTTGGATTGATTGGTGAAAATGGTTCAGGAAAATCAACTTTTCTGAATTTGTTGTTAAATCAAATAAAAAGTGACTCATGTAATATGAAAATTTTAGGTTTGGATTCTGATAAAGATGAATATCAAATAAAACTTAACCTAGGAGTGATTTTAGAACAAAATTATTTTCCAAATTCGTTTTCAATTCAACAAATTGAAAAAATGCTAAAAATGATTTATCCAAGTTGGGATAAAGAACTTTATTACAGCTTAATTGATAAATTTGCCTTACCTATTAACAAAGCTATTGGAGATTTTTCAAGGGGAATGGTTGTAAAACTAAACTTTGCTGCCACATTATCCCATCATCCTAAACTTTTGATTGCTGACGAAGCAACAAGCGGGCTTGACCCTATTGTAAGAAAAGAGATTTTAACTATACTAAAAAAATATGTAGATAATAATAGAATGACTGTACTATTGTCTTCGCATATTTTAAGTGATTTGGAACAAGTCGCTGATTATTTTATTTTTATTGAAAATGGGAAAATTCTACTAAAGGGCGAGAGGAGTGAGTTACTTAACCATTACGCTATTAAAACCGAAATAGCACATTTGCCATTGAAAAACATCAAATATAAGTTGTCTCAAGATAACATTATTCAATATTTAGTTGACGTATCACAAAATGAAGTTGATAGTGAAGACTATGCTACATTAGAAGAAATATTATTATTTCTAGCAAAGGGAGTGAGGATAGATGAAGGGACTACTCTATAAAGATTTTCAACTTATTCTGAATAAAGTAAGTGTGACGAATAGATTGTTAATTGTCTGTGCGTTATTGTTAATAACAATTTTTGGTAGAGAGTCTGGAGCAATTTTTTTATCAATAATGGGACCAATTGGCTTGGCATCTATACCAACCAGTCTATTAGTTTCTGACTATGAAAGTGGTTGGAACAGGTTTGTTGGTGTTTTCCCAATTTCCAAAAAAACGATAGTTCTAGCTAGGTACATTTTTTGTATCTCTCTAATAATATTTGTTAGTTTTATAACTCTGATTTTGAGTCTTATAACCGCTCTAATTTTTCAACAATTCAGTATACAAATACATATATTCATATCAATAGCTGGCTTATTGATTGGCATTATGTATGTAGTATTCTTACTTCCGTCGGTTTATGCCTTTGGTACATTTGGAAGCACAGTCGTAAATATACTGGTTTTGGTATTCATTATGGGAGCAGTTTACATTTTGCAGAAAACAGCTTTTGGTCTAGTATTTATTTCTTGGATTAGCAATACTAATGCTATTCTACTAATAATTGCAAGCTGTATCTTAATTATGACAATAACGGTTGTTTCTATGATAATATCAACCAAAATATACTCTAGTACATTTAATAGATAGGAGTTTAATTGTTATGAGTAAAAAAATATATCATCAAGTAGCTGTTGCTTTAGCAATAATTTCAATTATATTGGCAGTTGGATTGCTAATTTGGGGAGAAAGAGGTACAATCTTTTTTGCAATTATCCCTCTTTTAATTGCAGGATTGGTAGAACGAATGGGAAAGCAAGGGGAGGAATAGGAATAGATTTCCATCATAGTTAGTTTTTAGAATAATAGAAAAGACGCTTGTTTTATACTCAAGTGTCTTTCTCATTTGTTTTCTATACGAAAAAATAAAGGGAGTATTCTACAAAAAAACATAATAAAAATTAGATTATTCAATGGTGTGAATTTTAGATATTAGTTAGCTCAATTCAGTGATTTTTAGGTTAAAATTCACACCATTCAAGTACAATTACTTGAAATTAGATAAAATAATTTATATTGCAAACTCGTGAAAACGCTGATTTTAAAGGCTTTTGAATTTTATCAAAACATATTTTTTTCAAACCAGGCTTGAAAAAAGCTCGTAAAGCATCACAATTTAGTAAACGTTAAAACTTATTTAAACTTATTGAAAGCATTTCGTATCAAAAATACGGGATGCTTTTTCTGTTCACCCCAAATTTTTGTAACTAGGTGATACTTGAAATTAATACAAATTTGGTTGTTTTTGATAAATCTAAGCAACACTAAATGATGAAGTGAAAGGGGATGAATCTTTGATAGTATTCATTTATTGTGAAATATGATATATTTATTAATTAGATGGATGAATACTTCTAGAGTTAAATATAGCATAATAGGGACAGACTTTTTGGTTTATTTTTGTTTGTAGTCGGATTATGAAAGAATATCCAATATTATGCGATAAGATAGAATGTTACAAAAAAGAAAGGGGATGCAATCCGATGAAGAAAGACAGATTAATTGTATTGACAGATGCTGTTCTAGCAATTATTATGACCATCTTGATTTTAGAGTTAGAAAAACCAACAACACCAAGTCTTGAAGCTTTTTGGGATTTACGGCAAAATTTCTTTGCTTGTTTTCTTTCCTTTTTCTGGTTGGGATCGTTATGGATGGCACTAAACACATTATGGGAAAAGGTTGAGAAAATTTCCTCAGAAATTATTTGGTGGAATTTGTTTCTACTCTTGGAGCGGCAGGAGTTCTCTTTGGAGAATTTCATGCCATCCAAGATACCAGTCTGAATGATGTGGTGGACCGGATCTATATAAATGTCAAGGATTTACCGTTTCAGTCCTTGGGAGCTTTAGCTAATATCCTGTCTGATGTTAAGAAGGGACTGATTCAAGACAGTCATATCTGGTCTTTCTTCCAGTCATTTTTCAAACAATATCAGTTGATAATCAGCTTAAATCAGATCTATCAGTTTGTCTATCTTTCTCTGATGGAGATCATGTCCTATCTTCACTTTGATTATTGGAAAAAACGGCTCAGTCAGGAGCTAGTATGAATAAGGAGAACAAATGAGACGTTTAAAAATGTTATGGCATATTATACAGGTTACGGGTTTTACTCGGTTTGCTCTGAGTTTTGTGACCTTTGTTTTTGGGTCAGGAGGCGTGCTTTTCCTAGTTGAACCTGCTATCACAAATTACGGAGACGGTCTTTGGTATGCTTTTGTGACTTCGACGACTGTCGGCTACGGGGATCTCCTAGCTGTGACCTTGATTGGAAGGATTACCAGTGTCTTCTTGACGATTTATGGGCTCATATTTTTTGGCTGTTTATCAGCTGTTATTATTAATTATTATACCGATTTAAATAAGGAAAGAGGAGAGGACAAATGACTGCCAATTATTCAACACGGGAATACCGTGAGAAATTATACGATGACCTTCATGTTCGATTGAGAGATACAGCGATTTTGATGTGTGCAATTTTTATTGCCTCTATCGGTCTAAATATGAATTCAACAGCTGTTATTATTGGAGCCATGTTAATTTCACCTCTCATGACACCGATTGTTGGACTGGGATTCGGTTTAGCTATTTTTGATACGCGTTTAATCAAGCAATCTCTAGAGGTTTTATTGACTCAAGTGTTGGTCAGTTTGCTTGTCTCGACTCTGTATTTCTGGATTTCTCCCTTGTCTTATGCAAGTAGCGAGTTGATCGCACGAACCTCTCCAACCATTTGGGATGTTCTCATTGCTATTGCTGGTGGGATTGCTGGTGTGATCGGTTCAAGGAAAAAAGAAGCAAACAATATCGTGCCAGGAGTAGCCATTGCTACAGCTTTGATGCCGCCTATCTGTACTGCTGGCTATGGTTTAGCTAATGGGAATGTACGATTTTTATTGGGGGCTCTCTATCTTTTCTTGATCAACTGTGTCTTTATCATGCTAGCCAACATTGTTGGAACAAGAATTTTGATGAGAAAATCTCCTTTAACTTCATTTAAAGAGCTGAGCATTAAAATGAGAATTGGCTTGATTTCTTTGATTGTATTGTTGATTCTTCCAGCTAGCTATTCGGCAGTTACTCTGACAATAGAACAAGCGCGCAAAGAAGGGATCAAACAGTTTGTAGGAAAAGAGTTCGCCAATTATATGGTTATTAATCAAGTCTACAAGTCAAGTAACAATGAATTGGTCTTGACGGTTGTTGGAGATCCGATTTCAGAAGAAGAATTAGAAACACTCCACCAAAAACAAGCCTCTTACGGTATTCAATCTGTTCAATTGAAAGTGAATCAAGTTCAGAACTCGCCAACATTAGATAGTGAAGCGACCAAGGAATTTTATGAAAACATTGACAAGTATATTGATCAAAAACTCTCTGAAAAAGATTCACAAAACGATCTCGTAAAAGAAAATGAAGCAGACAAGGATTGAGGACAATGAACTGAATCGGTTTTTACGCCGTGTTTTTCTTGTATCTTCCTCTTTCTTACTTATAGCAGGTTGTTTTTGCTTGAATAAGAAATAAATTAGAAGTTCTATCATCTAAGAAAAATGATGAAAAAAATCATTTAACTAATGGTGTGAACGTTTAGTGTTTATCAGCTCCATTCTCTGTAATTTTGGGGGTAAAATCCACACCATTTAGATAAAATTAGTTGAATTTGATTGGAAAAACGCTTTTATAAAAGCGGAGAAAAGTCTTGATATTACGCTGTTTTTAGTCCAACTGAAATTCATACTTTCCAAACCAGGTCTTAAGAAAGCTCGTAAAGCATCACAATTTAGTAAGCGTTAATTCGAAAGAATTACTATACTTACAAAGAGCACCTTTCGAGGTGCTCTTTTTGTTCTTTCATGTTAAATTGTGGCAGTTGACGTAGTTGTTGTGGCTTTAGTCGCTTACAAATGTGGCTGCAAACTGACAGAGTCAGTTGCCTCAAAACGTTAATCAATACGATTATATCAACGTTTACAGACATTCAAGAGAACTATCTTGGATGTCTTTTTTGTTTAAAAATCAAGAATTTCCCTGAGTCATTTTTTGAGATTCCTAAAAGCAATTTCACCGACTGTCTGATTAACGGTATCAGCTGTATTTACATTTACATACATGTTTATCGCTATGGGTTAGCGCTTCAGAAATTTTCTCAAGCGAAACTCCAGTTCAGGGTATCTTCGTCAGACTGGTTCGATACTATAATTTACGTAGTTCCTAATTACCTTGAAATTCTAACTAAATGGTTAAACCATTATGTATAATAAAAGACTCCATTTATCAGATGAAATCTTAATTAATGGAGTCAAATTTTTCTTATTTTGATGTTACTTATAAGCTTTTAGTTGTGAATTTTAACCACTCAGTTAGGTATTCGTTAATTTCTTTCATTAACACATCTAGATCTTCTGTTAAATCAATTGCACCATATAATTCTAAATGGTTAGAAAAGAGTTTCTCGTACTTTATTTTCTTGGTAAGAAGAATGATTGATTTATAATCAGTGGTGTTAGTGTTCTTTATACTGCCTATTTTAGTATTCACTGTATTTTGGGAGAGAATTATGATAAAATATAAGCTATTATTTGTATCCTTAAATACTTTAATAGCTTTTTTGTTAGGCAATATTTGATATTTTAATGAATAATTTTTACATAATTTGTTGATTTTAATTATCAATTTGATTATTTTTAGACAGAAAATATTTTTTGCCTCTCATTCTGTTGTTTTACAATTATGATAAAATAAATTAAAAATGAAATATCGTTTTGTCATAATTGGCCAGAAAATTGTCATAATATAACTACCCATATATAGTTAGAGGGAATAGAGATGCTAAACATTTATGTTTTGGAAGACGAAATGCTACAACAGTCTCGCATGGAGACTATTATTTATAAGGTGCTAAAAGATGAAAATTTAAAAATTAATAAGTTTGAGATTTTTGGAAAGCCATCTCAATTATTAGCAGAGATAACTGAGAGAGGGGATCATCAGTTATTTTTTTTAGATATTGAGATCAAGGATGAAGAAAAAAAGGGATTAGAGCTTGCTTATCAAATTAGAAAACTCGATCCCAATGCAACTATTGTCTTTGTGACTACCCATTCTGAGTTTATGCCATTAACATTTAGATATAAAGTTAGTGCTTTGGATTTTATTGATAAGGCACTTGGTGATCTTCATTTTTATGAAAGAGTAAAATCAGCGATTGAATATACATTGGAAAAAAATGGAAGTACTGTTGCTCATGATTCTTTTAAATTCGAAACATCACTATCTCGTGTCCAAGTTCCATTTAATAAAATTCTTTATTTCGAAACATCGCCTACTGTGCATAAGGTTATTATGCATACGGTAGATGAAAGATTAGAATTTTATGCTGGAATTTCTGAGATCGAAAAAACGGATAATAGGTTATATAGATGTCACAAGTCATTTGTCGTAAATCCTGAAAATATTAGTAAGATTGATAAGGAAAATAAGCTAATTCTATTTGAAAATGGAGAAAGTTGCCTAGTTTCTAAGACTAAATTAAAGAAACTCAAGGAAAGGTTAGATTTTTAAAAGGTTTTAACTTTGTATATCAATAATTTTTTGCTTGAAGAAATAACGTTTGTTGTTCATACTATCGTAGTTTTAATGCTATATCAACAAATTACAGGGGACAAGGTACGTTTTTATCTTTATTTTCTATTACCAATCATTTTTAGAGTATTATTTTATATTGTTCCACCAATAGGATATTTTTCTTCATTATTATTTTGGTTATTTTACTCATTGTATAAAAATAAATTTAGTAATCGAACATTAGCTGTATTTTTTGGTCTATATCCAGTAGTTGTCGAAAGTTTATTTAGTAGGGTTATTGCATTTGATTTATTACCGATGTTTGGTGTATCAATAAATATTACAAATAAATTTCCGGTATTATCACTATTAATTGAACTATTAATATTTCCAACATTTTATTATTTGACCAAAACTATCCAGATCGACTTTAAAAATTTGCAAATTGGGTTTTCTAAAAATCAATTAAAATATTATTTGTTAACATTTGATATTTCAATGGCATTTTATTTTATATTGCTTCAAATTTTTTCTATTTTTACAGACGTGATTCCAAATGCACTTAAATTAAGAGAGAATTTAGTAGGGATATACGTTATTTACTTTCTGATTATGCTAATTTTTTTGCATTCTAAGATCACTGATGAGATTGATAGAGAGTTGAAAGAGCAGAAAGATAACCAACTTCAGAACTTAGAAAAATATAGTAGTCACATTGAATCTTTATATGAGGAGATACGATTATTTAGACATGACTATATAAACATTATTACAAGTATAAAATCAGGTATTGAGTTAAACGATATAGCATCTATTCAGAATGTATATGATACAGTTTTATCAAAAACCGTAAAAGATTTTTCGGATAGAAAATACGATATTGCTAATCTTTCCAAAATTGAAAACACTGCCCTAAAAAGTGTCTTATCAGCAAAATTACTTGAGGCTTATAATAAGGGGGTTGAAATTGCTATAGAGGTGGATGGTAGGCAAGATTTATATTCATTTGAATTGCTAGATTTTATTACAATTATTTCAATTCTTTTAGATAATGCCATAGAAGCAACATTATTATCAAAAGATCCGGAAATTAACATTGCTATTTTTTCTCATAATGATAGATTTTATTTTATAGTTGAAAATAAGACAAAGGAGGAAAGTGTAAATACGAATAATATTTTTAAAAATGGTTTTTCAACAAAAGGTGAAGAACGAGGGATAGGGTTATATAAAGTGACACAAATTTTAGATAAGTATCCTAGTGCATCTATTAGAACTCAAAGTTTTTCATATGTGTTTAGACAGACAATAGAAATACAAAAAAACTACAGATTTAGTTATCTGTAGTTCTTTTATATTTTTTAGTGACTTCCAAAGATTTTCCACCAATTCATGAGCTACACCTCTTTTTTATTTGCTAAAAGTATAAAGTCGGTAATGAAGGAAGCGATTGGATTGTTTTTGAGGAGCCAAACCCTAATTTCGATGAAGATTACCTAACTGAATATATTATTGAAAGTAATAATACTGTTTCTGATAAAGTAGGGTCCGATTCTGATAATTGATAAAAATTAATGTTGAATAATGTTATCTTATAGTCATCAAAACAAAGGAGATAGTCATGTTTTCATTGCATAATATTAAGAAAAAATTTGGATCAAAGAATGTGCTTAAGGATATCTCGTTTACTATTAAGGAAGGCGATAAGATAGCTTTGCTTGGATGTAACGGGGCAGGGAAATCCACTTTATTTAAAATTATTGCTGGACAAGTAAAGAGCGATAGTGGACTTATAAAAACTCAATTGGATTTTAAAAATGATATTGGAATGATGCCTCAAGATGATCTTTTGATTAAAGATTTGACAGTAAAAGAACTAGTTTTGCTTAAAGCATATATGAACAAACTAAAGGACTTTGAAGTTGAATCAATGCTTTCTAAGGTAGAACTATCAGATAAGAAAAAAGACCTAGTAGGTGATTTATCGGGGGGGCAACAGAGAAGATTGTCCTTATTATTATCATTATTAAATAACCCTAGATTACTTTTTTTAGATGAACCAACAACTGGTATGGATTTGGCTTCTATAGATAATTTTTGGGAATTATTAAAAGATAGTAGTTGTACATCTGTAATTGTAACTCATGATTTCAATCAGATTGACCAGTTTTTTTCAAGGGTGTTGATTTTAAAAAATGGATATATTTTAGCGGATGAATCTGTCGCTGAAATTCATAAGACAGGAAAAACAATTGAACAATATTATCGAGATTTGAGTAATTTGGAGGAAAAACATGATTAGTCTTATTCAATTTAAACAAGTATTGAGAAATAAACGTTTTATTCTTTTTACTTTATTTATTCCAGTTACATGGTATATGATTTTGAATAATCTTCAAGGGGATATGATGCCAAATATCTTATTGAGTATTGCGGTATTTATCGGTGTAATTGGGAACAGTTTGGCGACATTTAGTAAAAGGATTTCTTCGGAAATAGAGTTTTATAAATTAGAATCAAGTTTTTCAAATTATAGCATAGTTAATTATCTTTTGAGTCAAAGTTTAGTTCAGGTCTTGTTGAACGGATTGATTTTTGCGGTAGTAACTTTAGTTGCAACCATATTTTTTAGATTGCCATTTAGCAATTTGTTAATCTATCAGTTTATTTTATTAATGTTTATGGGAATGTACTTTAGTTTTATTGGTTTTGTAATTGGAGTTCGTGTTGATTCTAAAGTTATTGATACTATTAGCTTTCCTATTATTGTACTTGCTTCAATTACCATTATTCCTTTCTCTCACCTAGCTGTCGAAAGTGATTTTGTAAACACAGTAAGTACAATTCAAAAGATATTTCCAGGATATTATTATAGTCAGATAGTTAATTCTTTAGTAACGTCAAAAGAAATTCAAATTACGGATGTATTGCTATTTGTACTCACAATTGTTATTAATTTACTGCCATTATATTTATTAATACCAGATAAAAAATCTCTGAAAATGAATAAATAAATTTTAAATAGATGACAATCGTATTTATAGTTTTAGATTGTTAATTTCTGAATTGGTCTTTAAAATTACTTTTGGGAGATCAGTTTCATCATAACGGACAACTAATTTTTGAACAATCTAGTGTATGAGTTTTACAATCAGCTATATTTGCTCAATGTTGTTTGATTGGATGGCAACCACAGCACTCAAAACGTTAAAATTTATTTACGTATATTCCAAGCATCTCCTTATTGGGATGCTTTTCTTATATTCTAAAATCAAATGCCTTAGCAATACTTAAAAACACCCTCATCCATAGTTTTACTAAAACTGTAGGATAAGAGTGTTTTTTATAAGAACGACAGACGATGATTATTTATCGTCTTTTTTGATAATGTTTTTAACGCCTTCGATAGCCCCTTCAACTGCACCTTTAGCATCTTCTGCAACTTCTTTTGCTTTTGAAGCAACTTTTTCAGCAACGCCTTCAGCTTGTGTTTTTGTATCGCCAGTTAATTTACCGACTCCTTCTTTAACAGAACCTTTGGCTTGGTTAAATTTTTCTTCTAATGACATAGTGTCACCTCCATTAAGTGAATGATTTGTTTCTCTGAATTCAATACAGTTGATTTTAAAAATTAAATATATTCATCTCAGATTATTACGAGTATATTCTTTTTAAAATGATAAGTCAAATTATTGCTACGGTATTCTGAAAGCAGGAACGAGTCATTATTAGACAGCAAATAATGATGGGTTAATAGGTCACCACATTGATTTCGCCTTTGTCATATTCTGCAATGAAGATATCTGATACATCGTCAAATCCTTCTTTTTTGAGTTCATCCATTAACCATTCTTCAGTTTTACCAATAGTCTCTAAAATTTCAATCTGAACAACACCATCTGTAATGATTGGGTATTTGGGATTTTCATCTCCCATTCGAACGATTATGAGTTGGCCATTTTGTTCGATGACGGCTCTTTTGACTTCTTTCAATTGGAAGACCCCTTGAGAGCGCAACTTAAGAGCGACGTCAGAAGCAGAAAGGCCTTTTGAGCGACAAGCTTCTGGATCTAATTTTCCGTTTTTTATGATAATAGTTGGTTTTCCATCAATCAGATGTTTGATGAAGTAAACATTGGTATTAAGCCATTTGAGTGACAGAATCAAAATCGTCCAGATGATGAGGATGACGACATATTGAAGGATGGTAATCGAGCTATTGTAGATGACCCCGCCGATAATACCCCCGAGAACAAAGTTCTGTATTTGGTCTACTGCAGAACTTGGCGCTAAATTTCCTTTTCCTGTTACGTTAATAACAAAAACAAGAGAAAGAAGCCCCCAGGCCAATTTAATTGCAATTGTAGCAAAAAAGCTTATCATTTTTCAACCTCCACCAGTTCTACATCTGTTTTATATAAGTCCATTTTTTCAAGTAAATAGCTATCTTGGTCAGTCCCGCTAATGCCGCGATAAAAATTGTCGCCAACCTTAATAATAGCTCCATCAGTAGTAGCTGAAGTATTGACATAAATATCTTTTTTATCAACACCTAACTCTTTTGATACAATCTCGATGAAGTGTAAGGAACTACGAAATTGATTATCATTGGATTGATTGTTTTGGAAATTACTAATGCTAATCAATACAAAAGCAATTAACGTCAAAATAGAAATGAGCGATAATTCACGGAACTTACTCCCTCTTTTATCTTTGAAAGCCTTAAATGCAAAGAATCCAGTCACAATCACTAAGAATGTCGACACAATAATCATGGTCCAATTCTGTTGACTAATCTGACTGAGAACATAGTCATATGAATAGAATTTCATAAACATCACTCCTAATTTTGAATTCAAACTATTATAAAACAATTTGTTGCTTCTATCAATATATTTATTTGAAAAAGTAACTTGCTTCATCAAGGGATTGTATTACTTTTCGAAATTCATCTTCTGTCCAAAAATCAACATGATTTTTATGATTGAAATATTGGTGTTTTGAATTGTTAATTGTTACGATGTCATAATACCCTCACTCTATCACAAAAATTTTTAAATAAATAATAATCTAGTGGTATAATAAGAGAAATAATTTATTTGAGGTTGCTGGGGGTATTTATGGCTTTTTTAAATTACAATAAAGATGAAAAGTTAGAATTTAATTATAAGAGAGCATGTGGACTATGGTTAATTGTAGTAGCAGTGATTATTTCAGTAGCTACCTTAACAGGAGGAAAACAAATAATAAATATGCCAGTGTTTAGTATTGGGTATGTTATTAGTTTTATCTCAATCAATATGAATAAAAAAGTATTGAATAGATTATCCAACGGTTATTCAAATACATTTCAAAATAAAGTATCTTTATATGCTATTTTTTTACTATTTATTTTAATGTTTTTACTAGGTGGTCCTTTTTTTGCGACTGAAAATTGGAGATTAATTTGGTTGGGTGCATTAATGGCAACCGCACTACATTTTTTTCCCTATTATTTTGTACATGGAAAATCAATGATATTTTTAGGTCTTATTTGTGTCATTAATATCTCTGTAGGATATATTTTTACGGATATTCCATTAGAGGTGATCGCATATATTGACTCAGCAATTAAGTTTGTATTTGGAATATATTTACTATTTTTTTCAAAGCCATCAAAACAGAGCTAAGGCATAGTTCATAGTGTACTGTTGCAAAATTATTTGAGATATATGAAGAATTAGCAAAATAATAGGGGTACTATTTTGGGTAAACATCAGAAAATATGGATGTAGATAATGATGGGAGGTGCTTTACATTGATAAGTTTAGAGCTACTTTCTGAAGAAAATAGTATAGATGTCTATTCTTTTGAAAAAGAAAATCGGGAGTATTTTGAGCAGAGTTTGCCTCCTAGACCAGCTAACTATTTTGATTTAGAAGGTTTTAAAGAAATTACAAGGGAATTGTTAACGGAACAAACGAATCGGGATGTCTACATGCATCTTATTAGAGATTCGCAAGGTGCTTTGGTCGGAAGAATCAATTTAAGTGTCTTAGAGAATGATCAAAAAACAGCGGAACTTGGATATAGGATTGGAGAAAATTACACTAATTTAGGCTATGCAAGCGAAGCGGTTAAACTTGTTTTAGACAAGGCATTTCATACTTATGGTTTAAATAAGATCGTTGCGGGAACGGCAACGGATAATCTAGCCTCTAAGAGAGTACTTTTAAAAAATGGTTTTACATTTAGTAAGATTATAGAAAATGACTTACAAATTCATAATGAGTGGGTTCATACAGCAGTATTTGAGATAACGAGACCATAATATCATCATTTCCAGTTTACTGACAGAACCAACGGAGTTATCGATCTATACAGACATTCAAGAATTTTCTCTTGGGTGTCTTTTTTAAGTTTTTTCAACTCCCCCATAAAATTCTTCTATTACTTTCATAGAAAATATATATTAGCCAGGTTGGGAGAATCATAGTAGAATAGCTATCAAAATAGAAAAAGGAGTTTGGGGATGAAAATTTTTTCTTTATGGTCAAAGGTTTCTTTGGGGTTGCAACTCTTGATTGCTTTGGTTTTGGGTGTTCTTGTTGCTCTTGTATGGCCGCAATTTTCGGCTTTCTATCAATTTTTGGGACAAGCTTTTATCAGTCTGATTAATATGGTGATTATTCCTCTGGTATTTCCGGTTGTGGTCGTAGCGGTGGCTGGTGTGATTGGTAAGAAATCTTTTGGGAAGCTTTTGACAAAGAGTTTGCTCTATTTCTTTGGTGTCACGACGGTGATTACTTTGATCTTTATCTTTGCTGCTTATTATCTAGGCTTTGGTCAAGGAGTCAATATCGGTCAGACTGGAGGAAATATTGATGGGATTGCTAAAAGTATCCAGTTAAATGAGTTCTTTCTCAGTTTCATTCCGGCTAATATTGTTAAGTCGCTTTCTGAGGGGGCTTTGCTTCCAATCATCGTCTTTGCGATATTCTTGGGTTATGGTCTTGGAAGTCTTAAGGAAGACAAGTCACAGAAGTTTATTGATTTATTGCAAATTTGGATTGAAGCCATTTACAAAATTGTCGGTGTGATTATCAAGCTATCACCAATTGGGATTTTCGGTTTTATTGCCAAAGATGTAGCTACAACAGGAGTTGACAAGTTGGTTGGTTTGGGTCAATTTGTAGCAGGAACTTATCTGGCCTATGTGGTTCTAGCTTTAGTGATTTTTCCTTTGATTGCATTGGTTTTCGGAGTTCCTTATCTGACAAGTATTCGTCAGAATTGGAGCCTCTTGACTTTGGCTTTTGTTTCTGGTAGCTCCAGTGTTGTTTTGCCACCTCTGTTGAAAGATCTAAAGAAGCAGGGGCACGATGAGCATGTCATCGACCTGGTTGTGCCTTTGGGTTATACTTTTAACCTCGAAGGAGCTGCTGTTTATTTCTCAGTAGCTACTATCTTTATCGCCCATGCTTATGGAATTGCATTTTCTATTTCTGGTCTATTCTTTACCATCTTACTATTAACCTTGGTTGGGAAGACTGCAGCAACTGTGCCTTCTGGAGCGATTGTTGTCTTGCTGGCTGCAGCACCTCAATTGGGATTGCCAGTGGAAGGAGTTGCCTTGATTTTTGCTGTTGATTTCTTTGTTAATGCTGGTCGTACTGCCCTCAATGTTCTAGGCCAGGCTTTGGCCGTGAGTGTGATTGAAAAAACAGAAGGTCACGTAGTGGAAGAATCAAAAAGTAGCGAACTGGCTGTTCGGTATTCTTAAAGGAGAGAAGACTTATGAGTCAAGCAAAAGTATACGTTATTCATGAAAATTTGGAGTGGACGCAGCACTTGGTCAAGTGGCTAGAGGAGAAAAATGTCCCCTATGAACTGTGGGATTTGTCAAGTGGGATCTTAGATTTGCAGAGTCCGCCCCCAACAGGAATTTTCTATAATCGGATGTCTGCTTCTTCTCATACTCGGGGACACCGCTACGCACCAGAATTTACAGAGCAGGTTCTAGCTTGGCTGGAAGCTCATGGCCGTAAGGTCGTCAATGGTAGTGGAGCTATCAATCTAGAAATCAGTAAAATCAAGCAATATTTGAAACTTTCTGAAGCTGGGATTGCTTCTCCAGAGACTGTAGCTGTTTTGGGGCAGGACAATATTCTGGAAGCAGCTAGAAAACTCAATATTTATCCTCTGATTACCAAGCATAATCGCGCTGGGAAAGGTTTGGGTGTGCAACTCTTTAACAGTGAGTCAGAGTTAGAAGCTTATGTAGACAGTCCTGCTTTTGAGCCTTCTGTGGATGGGATTACCCTGCTTCAGGCTTATATCAAGCCAGCGGATGGTCGTATTCGTCGTTCGGAGTTTATCAACCAGAAGTTTCTTTATACAGTGTCGATTGATTCATCAGATGGTTTTCAGCTTTGTCCGGCAGATGGGTGTCAGATTGGACAAAGACCTGCTCAGTTGGAAACATCGGATAAGTTTCAGATCACAGATCCGCTACCTGCTAGTCAAAGACAGGCTTACGAGACATTTCTAGCTCAGGCTGGTATTGATGTGGCGGCTATTGAGTGGGTAGAGTCGGAGGCGGGTCAGATCTATGTCTATGATGTGAACACCAATACCAACTATAATCCGACAGCAGAAGAAAAAGCAGGGATTTTTGCACATCAGCATTTGGCAGAATATCTAAAGAACGAGCTGGTAGCATCCTATTCAGAATAAATTTAAAACAAACAAAAGCTTTCCGTTTTGGAGGCTTTTTGTTTTTTCTTCATTTCTAAAATATGACATCTGTCATTTTGTTTTTGTGACAAACGTTAGATGAAGCGCATACAAAGATTTGTTATATTTAGATTATTGAAATTGCTTCTTTTTTATAAAGGAGTTAGGTGCTAAACAAGGTGTTCATTTTGAACAAGAAAAGGTGAAAGGAGTGCGTTATGTAGAAGTAATTTGGTTGTGAGGAGTCTGACTTTATTTTTAGAATATTGAGGTGTGTCATGAAAAATCATCAGGAAAAAGTGTGTAAAAATTGGTTTATGAGAAAAAGCGGTAAGCGTTGGTTTTTTGGGTGTGCCCTGCTGGCTTTTGGAGCTTTCTTGTTAGATGGCGGTGGAGTGGTTTATGCAGATGAGGGTAAGGCTAATCCGGCCCCTGCTCAGGTCTTGCAGGCTGATTCATCAGCTGTCTCGGAGCCTGAAAGTGGGCAAACAGCTGCTCCTACAAGTAATGCCGATAAGACAGAAAACTCTGTAGCTGGAGAGACTGCTGCGATGGAAGCGAGTGGTCAGGATGCAGCAGTAGAGTCAGCCAATCAAAAGGCTGATAAGGAAAATCAAGCCACAGCAAATGCTAAAGAGACCAAACAGGAAGAAGACGAACAGCCAGCAGCGAAGGAAGTTGCTTCGGAAAAACTCCCTGCCATAGAGACTGTAGATAAGCAGCCAGGCTTCAATACTAATTTGGCAGAAGCCAAGGGAGACAAAAATGGAGTTTGGGAAGTCCGAGAGCAAGGACTTTATAGTGATGCCAGAGGCAAAGGTGATAGTTTCCTTTACTCTCAAAGTCAGGGTAAGGATTTTGTTTACTCAACGGATGTAACCTTCCTCAGTAAGGAAGGGGCGGCAGCCCTCATTTTCCGCAGTAATAATAATCCGGATGACAAGAGCAGCTATGCAGTTAATATTGATGGTGGCAGCAACAATGTGAAGTTTTGGCGTTGGCAAGGCGGTCGGGACTATCAGTTTATCAATGAAAAACATATCGAGCCAACGGATGATAATAAATATCGGCTCAAGGTTGTTTCTATCGGCTCTTGGGTATCCTACTATGTCAATGATATCCTAGTGGCCAGCTCAGGAGATTACACGCTTCAGAGAGATGATAAGGGGCAGAATACTTATCTGTCAGCAGGCTATTTTGGCTTACTTAACTGGAACAGTGAGCTGCTTTTTCAAAATACCTTTTATAAAGAAATCACTCCTCAGTCTAATCCCGAGTTGGAGGATATAAGGGTGACTTCTTCGGTTGGGAAAGTGGAACAGAAAGGTCAGTTTACTGCTCCTATTACCATCCAGTATGTCAAGCATGATGCTGAGACTGTAGACTTGACTGTCGTAGCGAAAAATCCTGCTGCTAAGGTAAGCGTGACTGATGCTGCAGGTAGGGTTTATAGTGATTTGAAGAATATTCCGCTGGCAGTGGGGGCAAACTATCTGACTGTGACCAGCACTGTGACGGATGCGGATGGACAGGAGGTCAGCCTGACTTATCGGCTCAATGTCCATCGTCGGCAGGCAGATGAGGTATACTATAATGAGCTCTATCGCGGTCAGTATCATTATTCGGTCAAGGACGGTTGGGCCAATGATCCCAACGGGCTGGTTTATTATAAGGGAGCCTATCATTTCTTCTATCAGTTTTATGACGATACCAAGTGGGGGCCTATGCACTGGGGTCATGCGACCAGCAAGGATTTGATTCATTGGGAAGAACAGCCTATTGCCTTTTATCCGGATGCTAATGGGGCTATGTTCTCAGGCTCTATCGTAGCAGATACTACCAATTCCTCTGGTTTATTTGACAATGACCAGGGCGGTTTAGTCGCACTGATTACTGCTGACGGAAATGGTCAGCGCATCAAGTTAGCCTACAGTAAGGATGAGGGTCGGACTTGGACGAAGCTTGATCAAATTGCAGCTGACTGGACGGATGATCCATTGCAGTCTCAGGATTTTCGTGATCCCAAGGTCTTCCGTTGGGAGGGCAAATGGTTTATGGTCGTTGCAGGCGGACCGCTGAGAATTTATTCGTCTGATAATCTGCGTAATTGGAAGGTGGAGTCAACTTATGCAGATCTCCATACGGAGTGCCCAGATCTCTACCCTCTGCTGGCAGACGATGGTAGCCTAAAATGGGTCCTGTCTCGTGGCGGGCGCTCCTATAAGGTCGGTGATTTTAGACAGGTGGAGGGCAAGTGGACCTTCGTCCCAGATGCTGAGTTTGCTCAGGCTGATCAGGTCATGAACTTTGGTAAAGACTCTTATGCGGCCATGACTTACTACGTTCAGGACTTTGGTAGCAAGGCTAATCCAACCCTACCTGACATCATCGCGTCTAACTGGATGAATACCTGGGAAGATTACTGTAATCTGGTAGCCGATACCGTCGGTCAGAAGTTCAACGGCACCTTCAATCTTAACCTCAAACTAGGCCTTATCAAGCAAGACGGCAGCTATCGGCTGACTCAGACGCCAATTACAGCTTATCAGTCTCTGCGTCAGGAAGACAAGGCTGTGTTGTATAAAGACGTAGAAGTTAGTGAGAAGAATGGGCTGTTGAAAGATTTTTCCGGTGATCAGTATGAAATTGTCTCTACTTTCCGTCCGAGTGAAACGACCAAGAAAGTCGGTTTTAACCTGCGGGTTGGAGATGGAGAAGTGACTAGAGTTACCTATGATTTAGAAAAGGAAACTCTCTCTATTGACCGCAGCCAGTCTGGTATTCTTCTCAGTAATAAATTTGCTCAGGTGGATAGTCAGTCTGTCAAGCGCAATGCGGATGGCAGCATAGATCTGCATCTCTATGTGGATCGTTCCAGCCTAGAAGTCTTTGCCAAAGGATATACTGTGGCGGGTGCCAATCAGATTTTCCCTGCACCAAATAGTCTTGCCGCTAGTGTGTTTGTAGAAGGTGGTGCTGCTAAGGCTGACATTGCTCTTTATCCGCTGAAGGGCATCTGGAAAGACAAGCAGGCAGTGACCAAACCACTGGAACTAGTGCAGGCTTCTCCTGTGACAAATAATATTTATGTCGGCGAAACTTTGGATTTGAAAGCATATATCATGCCAGCAAGTGTCTCTCAAGCGGTCAGCTGGAGTGTGGATCAGCCAGACCTAGTCTCTGTCACGGAAGATGGCAATAAGCTACGAGTGACTGCTCTGCAAAGGGGTGTGGTCAAGGTAACGGCAACCTCTAAGGAAAATCCAAGCCTTTCCAAGGTCTTCACCATCAATATTAGCCGTAATGACTTTAAGACCAATGTTCCAGATCTAAAAGCTGTTTCCGGTAAGTGGTATGTCGACGGTGAAAGTCTCTATAATAAGAATACCAGCGCCAATGATTATTATATGGGAGGTCAGAAGATTCCTTTCCCTGAGTATAACTTGGATGTGGACCTCAAGTATCAAAAAGGCTTGATTAACATTTTCTATGCGTCTGAAAATGTTGATCCTCGCAATGCCTATTCTATTCAATTTGGCGATAATGATAAGATTCGACTTTACCGCTTTATGGGAGAGACGATTGCAGAAAGTAGCATGAATGGCAAGCATCTTAATGACGGCCAGCTCCACCATGTTAAGCTAGTGAAAACTAAAAATGGTGTCAGTGTATCTGTGGACGGTGTAGAATACCTGAACCACCAATTTGATACGGTTGAGCCTTATTATAATGATGCCTACGTCGGTCTGGGACTCTGGGATGGGGATTTGGAAGCTCGCAATTTCTTTGTGACCAATCTTCATGCCCCAGCAGTTAATAAGGCTTCTCTGCAGAAAGTGGTAGACAGTACGGCTAGTCTAGATCCAAGCCTCTACACAGATGAGACAGTTCAGGCTTACCAGTCAGCCTTGGCTCGAGCCCAGTCTCTCTTGGCAGATGAAAAAGCGGAGCAGGCAGATTTAGATAGAGCAGAACAGGATCTGAAGACAGCTCTTGCTGCTCTGGCTGTGAAACCAAGTCATCAGGTCACTCCGGAAGAAGGGATAAAGGACCTAGTGGAAGAAAAGCCGTTCTTAGAAATCGTAATGGAAGAGATTGCATATCAGACCCGAGAACAGGAAAATCCAGAACTGGAACAAGGGCAGCGGCGAATACTTGTAGCCGGCCAAAAGGGTCAAAAGCGAGTCTTTGTAGAAGTCTTGAACGGTCAGAGAACTGTCCTCGGTCAGGAAGTGCTTTCTCTAGCAGTTGACGAACTAGTAGAAGTTGGCAGCAAGGTGGTGGCTGAAAGTGCTAAACAGCCTTTGACAAGGACCCAGCCTCAAGCTCTCAATCAAGGTGAGGAAGAGAAAGTTATTCCGTCGCCAAGATTGCAGCCAGCTCCCGACTCAGCCCTGCCTAAGACTGGCACTCAAGAAGACAAGTTTCTGCCTCTGGCTGGTTTAGCTTTTCTGGGAATGGGTCTTCTAGCTGGAAGAAAGAAACAAGAAGACTAAGGTGCTAAGCAATGGTTATTTGCACATAAAAAGGATGGGTGTTTTCCCGTCCTTTTTTGATATAATTACGGTTTATGAAATGATTAGTTTTTGGCTAAGCATGCTGCAGTATCTGGCAAGAATTCCGATACATCCATCGGCTTGCATTTTAATTCTCTATCTTAACTTGCATCCGGATGAACATATCGCGGTGCTGCTCCTGGAGTTGTGGCTGTTCATGAATGACCTCGCAGATATAATCGCCCACAGGAGTATATCCAGCTTGGGTCAGAGCTTGGTGAAAATGTGGCAGAGCTTTAAGTTCATCTGCAAAGGAAGAGCAGTAAGCAACAGCATAATTTCCTGCCGGTAGCAACATTCGATTTAAGTGAGGGAGTTCATTGGGAGTATGATGGAAGAGACAGAGTTGCTTTGAAATCCATCTTTCTTTTTGGAAATCTTCTTGTTTCATAATGGAGCCAACACGGCTGAAATGAGCGAAAAAAGGACTGTAACGCAGGATTTCTTGCTTGAAGCAGCGGAGAGCAAGTTCGTATTCTTCACTTTTCATTTGATAAATATTTTGAGCAATTTCAAAAATAAGCAGCTGCCGTTCAGGAAAAGTTTGGATTTCCAGTTCTTGCTCGCTCTGTTTTTCGCCATAGATACGGGCACCAGACCGAAAGATTTCGATTTCTTGGATTTGTTTTTCTAAATTCTCTTTTTCCTCTAGAAGGCGCTGATAGCGCTCTTCGATAAGCTGGTGCAGTTGAAAATGGTCTTTGTCAGATAGGATTTCTTTGATGTCTTCTAGAGAAAAATTCAGTTGACGCAGGTACTGAATGGAGTCAACCAGAGAAGATTGATTGATGTGGTAGTAGCGATAGTTGGTTTCTGGATCGACTTTATAGGGTTTTAAAAGACCGATTTGGTCATAGAATCGTAGAGTTTGGATGGAAATTTGATTTATTTGGGAAAATTCTCCGATACGCAAAATTTTTTTCATTTTTTAAAACCCTCTATTGACTCTCTAGTTACTAGAGATATTATACTATAATTGTGAAAATAATAACAATTAATGGAGGGTTTGCCATGAGAAATACAAAAATTCGTGCTGTCCAGTATGGCTGCGGCAAGATGTCTAAAGTGATTTTCAAGTACCTGCTGGATCACGGTGTAGAAATTGTCGGAGCTATTGATAACAATCCTGCTGTAGTAGGACAGGATGTTGGTGATTTTGCAGAGCTAGGCTATAAGACTGGTGTCCTGATTTCTGATAATGCTGAACGTGTCTTTGAAGAGTGTGACGCAGACATTGCCATTGTCACCATTGCTTCCTATATGCCGGAAATGTATGATTTTTTTGAAACAGCCATCAAGCATGGAGTTAATATCATCACGACCTGTGAGGAAGCGATCTATCCTTGGACGACGTCGCCATCCGAAACAAACCGCTTGGACAAGCTGGCTAAAAAATATGGTGTCACTGTAATGGGTTCAGGCATGCAGGATATTTACTGGATTAATATGCCTTGCTTGGCTATGTCTGGCCTTAATCACATTCAAAAGGTGAAAGGGATTGTCAGCTATAATGTGGAAGATTATGGTCTGGCTTTGGCAGAAGTGCATGGTGCTGGTTACGATTCAGAGCGATTTGAAAAGGAAATTGCCAGTGCTGAGAGTCTGCCGTCCTATATGTGGAATGCTGCTGAAGCTATTTGCTCTAAGATGAACTGGACCATTCAGGATATTTCACAAAAGAGTGTTCCTTACATTTTGGACGAAGATGTTTATTCTGAAACGCTGGGACGTACAGTTCCGGCGGGGCAAGTAACGGGTATGTCAGCTGTGACAACCATTCATACCCATCAGGGAATTGAGTTAGAAGTAGAGTGTATTGGCAAGGTCTATCGTGAAAATGACGGAGATATGTGTGATTGGGAAATTACTGGTGAGCCAAATCTAGTCTTCTCAGTCAGCAAGCCTGATACTGTAGCCTTGACCTGTGCCACTATCGTCAATCGAATCCCTTCTGTGTTAGATGCACCGGCAGGTTATGTGACTTCAGAGTTGGCGCGTGACTTGGCCTATCCGACCTATCCACTTCATACCTATGTGGAAAAATAACAAAGCTTATAACTAAAAATACACCTCCCGCATCAATTGGGAGGTGTGTTTTTAAGTATTAATTTTCTTTTTTCTTCAAAAGGAAGAGTCCAGCAGAGCAAGCGATTAAAATACTTGCTAACTTGAAGATTTCAGTCATTTCCTGTGTTCCAGTTTTTGGAAGAGAGTCTCTGCTATAGGTCAAAGGAATCTCTTGAACAGGCTCAACTTTAGTTGCGGGTTTAAAATCAAGTCTTGTTTGATTTGGAGCTTGATAAGTCTTGCTTGGAGCCTGGTAAGTAGGAGGTGTTAATGGCTGAGGTTTAGGAATTGGATTTGGAGTTGGACTTGGCAAAATATAATCTGTCAAGTTTGCCAACTGACTACCAAAAACAGCATTCGAGATCCAACGGTAGAAGTGAATTGTATGCAAGCGGTTGGTAGGATTTCCAGCGTATACAAATAATGGGTTTTCATTGTATTTTCCAGAGATAGCTACAATTTTGTTAGCCAATTTTTCATTGCCTGGCCACCATCCAGCTATATAGTAATCACTGCCAGCGATTGTTGCCAAAGTTTTGAAGTTGGCTGGGGCCTTGGCAATCCAGTTTCCTGAGTTAGAATAGAAGAGATCGTTCTTATTATAACCGCTAGTCAGTGGATCTTGATCATCTATAATTGCTTTCATGAGGCCTTCAAAATCACTGCCACCAGAGAATTTTTCAGCATCAAATCCGTCAATAAGTCCCAGTTTTTCGAGTCTTTGCATAGCAGAGCCGCCAACGACGATGGTTGGCTTAAGGCCGACTAGAGATTTGTCAAAATTATTGCTTTCTAAAACAACAACATCAGCTTCCTCTGGTGTGTCGACAAGATCAAAGCCTAGATTTTTTAGTGCTAGAGCTGTATGTGTAGGCGAATCAACACCTGCCCAATAAAATTGATGAGGAGGTGAATAGACTTTTAAGGCTTTCAAGCTTGGGCCATTAGGAACCTTATAGAGTGCATCCCCGTAGATGGCATAATCTCCCAGTAGGTTTTCAAATGTCGGTGTATCAACGATATATCCATCGTCTGTTAGATAGACTTTCTTTCCTTGGCGAATGGCTTGGTTAACTGCTTTTACGGCACTGTCAGATGTATTTGCAATCACATAGTAAGGAGCTGAGTGGTTAATTTCGCTTGTACGAGTAGCACGAAGAGCTGTTACGTCTCCTAATTTTCCTTCAAAGAGTTTATCCTTGAAGACAGCTTCTGCTTTAAAGCCACGCATGTCTGGGAAATTCACCAAAAGTTCGGCATACATAGCTGACCAAGCGGATTCATTAGAACCTTTATAAAGGATATGGTTGGCATAGCCTCGTTTAGCTTGGGCCATATCAACAACCAGGTCCCCTTTCTTATAGTTGCCTACATCTTCCTTCAATTCTTTAAGAGTGACACCATTTCTCTTGAAATATTCAATCATATTGAAGGCTTGTTGGGAGTCGTTGTTTTTATCAAGGCCCATCGGAATAACATAATAGTCAGGGAAGAATTTCTTTTGGCCATTCTTGATCCGTCCAACGACCTTACCATCAGGTCCTACTAATTCATTCTCTGCTTTAGGATCTTCTACCTTATTGATACCTCTGAGATAGAAGTTGAGGCGCATTTCCATCAATTTATCTGGGTTTTGAGATAAGTAAGAAATACCTCCCAATACTGCGTGGTATCCAGCTTTATAGGACTCTTGATTTCCTTCAGGTATTTCGATTGTATGCCCTAAGATACCATGGTACATAGCGTAAACTCCAGTATAGCCGGAGAAGGAATCGTCCCAGCCATCACCCCAGTCTAGTTTAGGGATAATATAGCTGTCATACTTAGAGTTAGCGACGCCGGCACGTCCCATGTGGTGGGCGTTTTCCAGCATATTTTCTGACAAGAGGTCATATTCGAAGTTGGGATCATGAGGTGGTGTTGCTGGTTCGATCAAGAATTCTTTAACGAATCCATGGATGTCATAAAGAGCAATGGGATTCCATTTATTGATGAGGCCAGCGACAGTTCGAGTTTCAGGGTTGGCCTGATAACTTGTGTCCCGGTTGGGGTCAATTCCATTAGCTAGTGCACGAGTATTGGCAACATCTCCGTCCGGATTTTCTGTGAAGTCAAATAAGAAAATAAATTTCTTGAGGAGTTCCTTGACACTAAGAGTCACATTTTTGGCAAGGCCATTGGCATCAGTTGTCTGGAAAGAAATAAGATCTTTAGTAGCAAAGGTATTGAAAAGTCCGGTGATGATGTCGATGGCGGGCTGTTCATCAGCGTGGGTATTGTTGATAAGGACTGGGAGCTTATAATCCAGTGTACCGTTCTTTAAGGCAGCCAGCATTTCGGCAGGCTTTGTGAGGGCTTTTGGATTGGTTGTATTGAGGTAGTCATCAATGCTCTTCTGATCGGAGCTAATAATTCCCAGTTTAACATCTCGTCCTTGCGCGCTCTTGCCAATCGTTTCGATTTGAACCAAACGATCATCTTTAGCTTCTTGTCGACTCTTTTCGATAGAGGCCAGCATTTCATCGTGGGTATGGAAGTCTTCATATGGTCTTAGGACAATGTTTTTGCGAATAGTAAGCCCCAAATCTTCGCTGACCCCGACTAATTCATGATTTCCCATAAAGTTGCGGTAGGTTCTGCGAATATTGTTGGGTGTTCGTAAACTCAGATCTTGGCCAAATAGTTCGTTAAATTTCAGAGATAGCTTGAGGTCGTTTCCTTCGGCTTTTTCTTCTATGGTTACAAAGGGATCTCCAGAGAAGGTTCCGTCTTCCATCTTCCATGTTTTCCACTCGCTAATTGGCTTATTATCAAGTGTCCAGTTAATTTTGTTAGCTTTGGCACCTTGTTCTTGAACGGTTTCCTCAATGCTGGCTTTTTCAGACATATAAACCTTACTGTCTGCAAGCTGAACTTTTGAGTCTTCGCTACTTGCTGCACGTGTTTCAGACTTATCAGGTGCAGTAGTGTTTTCAGAGCTAGTTTCCTTTTTGTTTTCTGCTCCTGTGGCTGGGCTAGTAGCCGTTTCGCTTGTAGTCTTATCCGATTCAGCTACAGGCTGAGTTTCCTTATTAGCAGTATCTGCCTGAGGTTGATCAGAATGATCCTCTGTTTTCTCGGCACTGACAGGAGTAGGATTTTCGACAAGACTACTTACTGGACTTGCTTCTTGTTGCGCTTCAGTCGGATTTAGCGTATCGGCAGCTACGTTTCCTTGGGCTAGAACAGCTAGAAGGGCTGCGGCTGACAGGCTAAGAACCTGAGTATATAAGCGTTTCTTATAGGTGTCTTTCATAAGAGACCTCCTTTGTAATGTGTTCTTTAATCTTACTATATCAATTTTTGTAATCGTTTTCAAGAAAAAGCATAGATAAAAAATATGCTTTCAATAGACAAATCTGAGAATCTTGTCTTGCAATTCCATCTATGAGCCTTGTCGAACAAGAAATGACGGGCTTATTTTATATGGATGAATTATGGATTCCTGCCTAAAATAGAAGAGTGAGAAGAAAGCATGTATAAGCTCGTCTGAGGAATTTCTACAATTCCATGCAAAATCACATCTTTTATGCTACAATAATACAAATAAAAAATGGATTGGAGTCGACAATGAAAGCAATTATTACGGTTGTTGGGAAAGATAGATCAGGGATTGTTGCAGGAGTCTCAACTAAGATTGCAGAGTTGGGATTGAATATAGATGATATTTCACAGACTGTTTTGGATGAATTTTTTACGATGATGGCTGTTGTTTCAAGTGAAGAAAAACAAGATTTTGCAGCTCTTCGTAGTGAATTTGAGAGCTTTGGCCAGACTCTTAACGTCAAAATCAATATTCAAAGCGCAGCAATATTTGACGCTATGTACAATATCTAAGGGGTGAAGGATGGATATCAGACAAGTAACAGAAACCATTGCCATGATTGAGGAGCAGAATTTCGACATTCGGACTATCACCATGGGTATTTCACTCTTGGACTGCATCGATACAGACATTGATCTGGCTGCTGAGAAGATTTACCAAAAAATCACGACCAAGGCTAAAAATTTGGTGGCTGTTGGGGACGAAATTGCTGCAGAGCTCGGGATTCCTATCGTCAACAAGCGGGTCTCAGTGACTCCGATTTCGCTGATTGGGGCGGCCACGGATGCTAAAGATTATATTCCTTTAGCTAAGGCTCTGGATCGAGCGGCTAAGGAAATCGGCGTAGACTTTATAGGTGGTTTCTCTGCCTTGGTCCAAAAGGGCTATCAAAAAGGCGATGAAATCCTCATTAATTCTATTCCACGAGCTTTAGCAGAGACGGACAAGGTCTGTTCTTCTGTCAATATCGGCTCAACTAAGACTGGTATTAATATGACGGCAGTTGCGGATATGGGACGGATTATTAAGGAAACAGCCCAACTGTCTGACATGGGTGCAGCTAAATTGGTCGTCTTTGCCAATGCGGTAGAGGACAATCCTTTCATGGCTGGTGCCTTCCATGGTGTTGGTGAAGCAGATGTGGTCATCAATGTCGGTGTTTCAGGACCTGGTGTTGTCAAGCGGGCTTTGGAAAAGGTGCGTGGTGAGAGCTTTGATGTGGTGGCGGAAACGGTCAAGAAAACGGCCTTCAAGATCACGCGTATCGGTCAGTTGGTTGGTCAGATGGCCAGCGAACGTCTGGGCGTTAAGTTTGGGATTGTTGACTTGAGTTTGGCTCCAACTCCAGCGGTCGGAGACTCAGTGGCCCGTGTTTTGGAAGAAATGGGCTTAGAAACAGTAGGTACCCATGGCACAACAGCAGCGCTTGCCCTGCTCAATGACCAAGTCAAAAAAGGTGGTGTTATGGCCTGCAATCAGGTTGGCGGACTATCTGGTGCTTTCATCCCTGTGTCAGAAGACGAGGGCATGATTGCGGCTGTGCAAAACGGTTCGCTCAATCTAGAAAAGTTAGAAGCTATGACAGCCATCTGCTCAGTAGGTTTGGATATGATTGCTATCCCTGAGGCGACGCCGGCTGAAACCATTGCAGCCATGATTGCGGATGAAGCAGCGATTGGCGTCATTAATCAAAAGACGACAGCTGTGCGGATTATTCCAAAGGGCAAGGAAGGCGATATGATTGAATTTGGCGGGCTCTTGGGAACAGCTCCGGTCATGAAGGTCAACCAAGCTTCGTCAGCAGCATTTATCGCGCGTGGTGGACAGATTCCAGCGCCGATTCACAGTTTTAAAAATTAATAAGAAAATCGGGTCTGTGCAGACAGGCCTTTTCGATTGAACAAGGAGAAGAGATGACAAAAACGAGATTATTTATCATTCGGCATGGGAAGACAATGTTTAATACCATTGGCAGAGCTCAAGGTTGGTCAGATACTCCTCTGACAGCTGAAGGGGAGCGTGGTATTCGAGCGTTGGGGATTGGCTTAAAAAAATCTGGCCTTTCCTTTGTAAAAGCTTATTCAAGTGACTCGGGTCGAACAATTCAGACTATGGGGATTGTGTTGGAGGAACTTGGCTTAACTGGGCAAATCCCTTATACCTTTGATAAAAGAATCCGAGAGTGGTGTTTTGGTAGTTTTGATGGTGCTTATGGTGGAGAACTCTTTCATGGTGTCATTCCTCGTGTTTTGAAGACGGATGACTACAAGGAGCTTAGCCTGCCGGACTTAGCGAATGGCTTGGTTGAAGTGGATACAGCAGGTTGGGCAGAACCATGGGATAAGCTCAGCGATCGGATTTTAGAAGGTTTTGAAGCTATTGCAAAAGATGTAGAGGCTTCCGGTGGAGGCAATGCTTTGGTGGTCAGCCATAGTATGACAATCGGTACACTTGCTTATTTAATTGATGAAGAGATTAAGAAGAATCCTGGAGTTGAAAATGGAAGTGTGACGGTTGTCGAATATGCCAATGGAAAACTATCCATTGAAAGTTTGGGAGATGTGTCCTATCGTCAAGCTGGTGCAGAGGTTTTAAATAGTCGCTGACAGGAATGGTCTTGATTTTTTCCTAAAAGTGGTATAATAAAGGAAGAATAAGGGAGGCAAGTAAATGTCAAAAACAAGATTGTATATCGTCCGTCACGGTAAAACCATGTTTAATGCGATTGGTCGAGCGCAAGGATGGTCGGATACCCCTCTGACAGCTGAAGGTGAACGAGGAATTCGAGAGTTAGGGTTGGGTCTAAAAGATGCTGGTATAGACTTTAAGCGGGCTTATTCTAGCGATAGTGGTCGGACTATTCAAACCATGGGAATCATTTTAGAAGAGCTGGGCTTGAGAGATAAGATTCCTTACCGTACAGACAAACGCATTCGTGAATGGTGCTTTGGTAGCTTTGATGGGGCTTATGACGGTGAACTCTTTATGGGAGTCATGCCCCGTGTCTTTCATGTCGAACATGTCCACCAGCTTAGCTATCCAGAATTAGCGGAAGGATTGGTAGAAGTGGATACAGCGGGCTGGGCAGAATCTTGGCCTAAACTCAGTGGCCGTATTTTAGATGGTTTTGAGAGTATCGCCAAAGAAGTTGAGTCGCTAGGAGGAGGAAATGCTCTGATTGTCAGTCATGGTATGACGATTGGAACCTTCGCTTGGTTGATTGACCACGCAACGCCTCGAGGTTTAGGCCTGCACAACGGCAGTGTAACTGTAGTAGACTACGAAGATGGTAAGTTTACGATTGACCGGATTGGTGATATGTCTTATCGTGAAGTGGGCGCCAAAGTAATGGAGTAATAAGTTGAAACACGCTAAACATCTAAGAGTAAAAAGGAAATCCAAGGCCAAGAAGGTTGGTTTGACGATCTTACTATTACTTATCTTGACCTTAGTCATAGGTGGAACGGTTATTTATTTTCGCCCATCCTTATTGAAGAATCTTCTCAGCTATGTTCAGGTTTCGAGTCAAGGGAGTAGCTCTACTAAGCCAAGCAGTTCTAAGTCTTCAAGATTAACAAGTTCTGATTCTGATTTACCCAAGGTGTCTTCAGCGGATTGGAATTTAGTCTTGGTTAACCGTGATCATCTACAGGAGGAAAAGACGCCATCTTTGACTCAGGTTGGGGAAATCCGGGTGGATAGTCGTATTGCTGAAAATACTCGCCAGTTTCTTGCTGCGGCTCAGACCGTAGCTCCAGGAGAAATACTAATTTCTGGTTATCGGAGCCGTGCAGAGCAAGAAGAGCTCTTTAATGAGAATGTTGCAGCAGAAGAGGCTAAGGGCCTGTCGCATGAAGAGGCTGTTAGTGCTGTCCAGAAACAGATTCAGCTTCCAGGAGCTAGTGAACATCAAACAGGTTTGGCTATTGATATGAGTGTTCCTGAAGGCCTGGAGGATGAACTAGCTGCTAAGATAGCTCAACTAGCACCTCAATATGGCTTTGTCCTTCGCTATCCCGAAGGCAAGAGTAATATTACTGGGGTTGATTTTGAACACTGGCATTACCGCTATGTCGGCGTAGAGAACGCCCAGTATATGCAAAAGCACAATCTAGTTCTGGAAGAGTACATCGCACTGCTAAAGGCAACAGAAAAATAAATCAAGTAAGTCAGGTGTTCCTGGCTTTTTTTATCGAGAAATTTGCATTATGATGACTAATGTGATATATTTATAACATAAGATGTGATATATTTATAACACAGAAGGAGGATCTATCATGAAAATAAGTCAAAAGTTAGCCTTGTTACTACCTTTGTGGATTCTGGTCTTATGGGGAGATTGGGCGGTTTTATCTGGGGCTGTTCGATTTAGCTTGCTGGAAAAGTTGATATTAATTGGTGGGACAGGAATTGGTCTATTTTTTGCTACTTGGGGTGCTTTAAAAAGCAAACAAAATGAAGTTAGGGAGAGGAAGATTTTCTCTATTAAAGAAAAATTAAATGGTATCCTCGTTTTATCTGCTTCGTCTATCTATACACTAGGCATTTGGCTCAGTACACCACCTGCTGGTCTTTTAAAAGAAATCGTGATGGCAGTAGGTCTCCTAGTGCAGCTGGTTTTTCTTGGTTACTTTATCTTAAGAAAAGCAGATGAGCAAGCAGATGAGCGTTTTTATGCAAATCTATCTAAGGCTGCCATGACAGCATTTGCTAGCAGTATAGTCGTTCTGTTAACCTTAGCCTTGCTTTTAACGATCATGAAGGAGCTGTATATTCCAGGAGGTATCTTTTTTATAGTAGCAGGGGTGCTGGTCTTGCTTTTCAATTTTGTATTCATGTATTTGGAAAGTAGAGGGGCATGAAGGGGAAAGTGAGCAATCTTATTACAAGTTTGAAGTCTACTCGTGAGGCTCGTGGCATGACCCAGCAAGAGTTGGCAGAGCGTATCGGTGTCAGGCGAGAGACCATTTTGCATCTAGAAAATAATCGTTACAATCCTTCTCTTGAAATGGCTCTAAAAATTGCACGAGTCTTTGATTTGAAGATAGAGGATCTATTTGAGCTAAAAGAATAATTTAAGCAAGATTCCTATATAAACTCTTGACAACTATATCGGACTGCGATATAATACATATATCAAGGTTCGATATATCGAAGTGAAAGGGAGGAGCAAAGATGAGTGGATTGACAGAAAAACTCAGGCGAGTCTATGTACCGATGACAGAGACAGGATTCTATATTCTCTTTTGTCTCCAGAAAGAAAGGCATGGCTACAGTATTACTCAAAAAGTCAAGGAATTGACAGATGGGCAACTATCTATCAGTCCCGGAACCATGTATGGAACCTTGTCCAAAATGGAAAAGGATGGTCTGATTGCCTTTGTTCGCGAGGAAGAAAAGAGGAAACTCTACCAGATTACAGATCTTGGGCAGAAGATTTTGAACTTGGAAATTCAGCGGATTGAACGCCTTTACCGGAATAGTAAGGAGGATGTTTGATGGGAAAGAAAGTCGTCTACAGGATCTTTACCATTGCAGACTACGATAGAGAAGCGTCCTATTTTAAAAAGATGCATGGCCAGGGCTGGAAGTTGAAAAAAGTAAACTATTCCCCTTTTATAATTGCAGTTCGTTATACTTTTGAAAAAACTTCACCTCAGGAAATGGCTTATCAATTAGATTTTCGTCCTATAAAGAAGGCGGAGCGAGACTCCTATTATCAACTATTCAAAGATTGTGGTTGGGAGCATATTACAAATTTTAATCAATTTTCCTATTTCCGCAAGCCGGCTTCTCAGCTTGATGCGGAAAGTGACCTTGAGATCTATAATGATGCTTGGTCTAAGCTAGAAATGGTTAAGCGTTTGCTTATATGGCGGTTTTTCCCAGCCCTTGTAGCTTTGTTTTTTGCTACTTATTTAGTTTTAAGTGTAGCTCAAAAAGGTTCAGATGTAGATTGGCTAGTAAAATGTATCTTATTAATAGATACGATATTGTTATTTATTTTATTTGGTCAATTGGTTCATATCGGCTTGAGTTTCTGGAGAAGGAAGCAGGAGCTCAAGAGCTGATGAGCCCCTTATCAACTGTTTTTTATGAAAGTGAGGATAATGATGAAAAAAATGATTATTGAAGTTCAAGGCTTAAAAAAGAAGTTCAAGGAACAAGAAGCCTTGGCAGGAATTGATTTTTCCATTCAAGAAGGAGAAATTTTTGGCTTTCTAGGACCATCTGGATCAGGAAAAACAACGACCATTAATATCTTGACTGGGCAGCTCAAGGCAGATGCTGGAACAGCTCATGTGCTGTCTGAAACGGTTGAGGATTTAAAGGTAGAAGTCCTGGAGCAGATTGGAATTGTCAGTGATACGAGTGGCTTTTATGAGAAGATGTCACTCTATAACAATCTCAAGGCCTATGCTATGATCTTTGGTGTTGATATGAAGAAAGTTGATGAGCTTCTTCAAAAAGTGGGGCTCTATGATAGTCGCAACAAGGTGGCTGAAAAGCTATCTACAGGTATGAAGCAACGGATGCTATTGGTCCGTGCCTTGATTAATCAGCCTAAATTGCTCTTTTTGGATGAGCCGACCAGTGGTTTGGACCCGTCAACTTCCCGAACAATCCATGACTTGCTACTGGAACTAAAAGCTCAGGGAACAACTATTTTTCTGACGACACATGATATGCAGGAAGCTACACTTTTGTGCGATCGTTTGGCTTTATTGCATAAGGGTAAGTTGGTCGAAGTAGGCAGTCCGCATGAGATTATCCAAAAGTACAATACAGATAAGAAAGTTCGTTTAGAATATGTAGATTTGACAACGAAGACGGTGGCCTTTGAGGAATTGCAAGGAGGCATGGATCTGTCAACTGTTATCAGTATTCATTCTTGCGAACCAACTTTAGAAGATGTTTTCATCACTTTGACAGGAGGTACCTTAAATGTCTAATAAATTAAAAGGTATGATTTGGCTGAGAGGTCAAGTGACATTAGCAAATAAAAGTATTCTATTACAAGTTCTCATGCCGGTTTTCTTCGTTTTTCTTTATAAATTTATTTTTTCACTGAATGGAGCGGGTCAAGAACTGGGAGCAGACAGACTAGCTACCTTGTTAATGAATATTTCTTTGCCCTTCTCTTTAGCCATGTCTGTTGGGACACCCATTATTATCATCTTAGCTGAGGAAAGGGAAAAACATAATTTGCAAAGTTTGCGCTTGGCTGGTGTGACAGCGGGTCAATACATTCTCTCCGCTTTAATCTGGCCGGCGATTATTGGGATTTTTTATATCGTCGTTACCCCGATTTTGATAGGAGCCAAGCTTTCTAATCAGGTATTCAGCTATGGTTTGGTTCTCTTGTTAACCTTGCTAGTCTTAATTTTCTTCTTCTTAATGGTTGGTCTGTTTTGTAAAAATCAAGTCATGGCTCAATCCCTTAGTGTTCCGGCTATGCTCTTGGTAGCTTTTATTCCTATGTTTTCAAATATGAATGAGGATTTATTTAAGGTTCTGCGTTATAGCTTTTTGGGCCTCTTTACTATTTTTATGAAAGATTGGTCTAACTTCCAATTTTGGAGTGGAGAACTTTTGGCTCTCGTTCTCTGGCTACTTCTTTTTGCAGGACTTTCCTTCTACTTAATGAGTCACATGAAATCCTTGGATGATTAAACTAGGTCTTTAGACTGATTTTTAGCACTCTTGTAAAAAGAGTGCTAATTTTTTGAGTTTTTATCTTGACATTGTTTCGGAAGAGTGTATAATAGAATCATGAGTTAGCACTCGAGGTTATCGAGTGCTAACAAAGAAGGGATCTTGAATGGAGGTGGTACCGTGGTAACGGAGCGTCAAAATGAGATTTTAAATTTGATTATTGATATCTTTACCAAGACTCACGAGCCAGTAGGATCTAAAGCTTTACAGGATTCTATCAATTCGAGTAGTGCTACTATCCGAAATGATATGGCAGCTCTAGAAAAACAGGGACTATTGGAGAAGGCTCATACATCTAGTGGTCGTAAACCTAGTGTTGCTGGTTTTCAGTACTTCGTCAAGCATTCGCTATCTTTTGATCGTCTAGCTGAGAATGAACTTTATGAGGTTATCAAGGCCTTTGACCATGAGTTTTTCAACTTGGAGGACATTCTTCAACAGGCAGCGGACCTTCTAGCTAAGCTGAGTGGTTGCACAGTTGTTGCCTTGGATGTCGAACCCAGTCGGCAACGTTTGACAGCATTTGATATCGTAGTACTCAGTCAGCATACGGCTCTAGCAGTCTTCACTCTAGATGAGTCCAATACTATCACCAGTCAGTTTATGATTCCGCGCAACTTCCTAAGAGAAGACTTGGATAGGCTTAAAGCTTTGGTTCAGGAGCGATTTTTGGGACAGACAGTCTTGGATATTCACTACAAGATTCGGACGGAAATTCCTCAGATTATCCAGCGCTATTTCACTACGACAGATAATGTCATTCATCTGTTTGAGCATATCTTCGGTGATATTTTCAAAGAGAATGTTATTGTGTCCGGCAAGGTTGGCTTGTTGAATTTTTCAGATTTGAAGGCCTATCAATTCTTTGATGATTCACAGAAGGTGGCCTTTGAGATTAGAGATAGTCTAGCCGAGGATCAGATGCAAAGTGTGCGCGTGGCAGATAGCCGAGAAAGTTGCTTGTCTGATTTGACCATTATTTCTAGCAAATTCCTGATTCCTTACAGAGGATTTGGAATTTTAGCAGTCATTGGACCAGTCAATCTCGACTATCAGCGAGTGGTCAGCCAGGTTAATGTGATTAATCGTGTCTTAACTATGAAACTGACGGACTTCTATCGCTACCTCAGTAGTAACCACTATGAAGTCCACTAATTACAGTATAATCATTCCTAAAAAGGAGGTGCCTTGTGGCAAAACATAAACAAGAAAAACATCCAGAAGATGTAGAAGTAAAAGAGGAAGCAGTAGAAACAGCTGAGCAAGCTGAATCTGCAAGCCCCGTAAAATCAGAATTAGAACTAGCAAATGAGCGGGCAGATGATTTTGAAAATAAATATCTCCGTGCTCATGCAGAAATGCAAAACATCCAACGCCGTGCCAATGAAGAGCGTCAGCTCTTGCAACGCTATCGTAGTCAAGATTTAGCGAAAGCGATCTTACCTTCTTTGGACAACCTTGAGCGTGCTCTTGCTGTTGAAGGATTGACAGACGATGTCAAAAAAGGATTGGAAATGGTGCAGGAAAGCTTGGTTCATGCTCTCAAAGAAGAGGGCATCGAAGAAATTCCGGCCGATGGAGAATTTGACCATAACTATCACATGGCCATTCAAACTGTTCCAGCTGACGACGAACATCCAGCAGATACCATCGCACAAGTCTTCCAAAAAGGCTACAAACTCCATGACCGCATCCTAAGACCGGCTATGGTGGTAGTATACAACTAAGATATAGAGCCCGAAAAAGCTCACAGTAAAAATAGGAGATTGACGAAGTGTTCGATGAACACAAGGAAATCTATCTTTTTTACCCAGAGCTTAGGGCGAGTTCGATTAGGCGGTAAGTCAGAAATCTGTGATTTCGTTGACGCACCCCTGCAAGGGTGATTAGGCTTGTCACGAGCGTTTGCGAAGTGAACTGCCAATCAGCTACTGCGTATAATTTCGACTTCTCATGTCGTAACCTTACATAATAGAAAACTTGTCCGAAACGACAATAAACTATGAAGAAAGATAAGAAGAAATTGTTCAGCTTTGCAATAGTGAGCGAAGCGAACAAAAGACGATACTCTTCGCCGTGGTGTTATTTGCGCAAACTTTGAGACCTTAGGCTCAAAGTTTAGTCAAAGAGATTGACGAAGTCAAGCTCTGACGGCGCCGCCACCTAAGAAGAGTATCAAAAAGAAAGAATGTAAAATTTAAGGAGAAAAACACATGTCTAAAATTATCGGTATTGACTTAGGTACAACAAACTCAGCAGTTGCAGTTCTTGAAGGAACTGAAAGCAAAATCATCGCAAACCCAGAAGGAAATCGTACGACTCCATCTGTAGTATCATTTAAAAACGGTGAAATCATCGTTGGTGATGCTGCAAAACGTCAAGCAGTAACAAACCCAGATACTGTTATCTCTATCAAATCTAAGATGGGGACTTCTGAAAAAGTTTCTGCCAACGGTAAAGAATACACTCCACAAGAAATCTCAGCTATGATTCTTCAATACTTGAAAGGCTACGCTGAAGAATATCTTGGTGAAAAAGTAACTAAAGCAGTCATCACAGTTCCAGCTTACTTTAACGATGCGCAACGTCAAGCGACTAAAGACGCTGGTAAAATCGCTGGTCTTGAAGTAGAACGTATCGTTAACGAACCAACAGCAGCAGCCCTTGCTTACGGTTTGGACAAGACTGACAAAGAAGAAAAAATCTTGGTATTTGACCTTGGTGGTGGTACATTTGACGTATCTATCCTTGAATTGGGTGACGGTGTCTTCGATGTATTGGCAACTGCAGGAGACAACAAGCTCGGTGGTGACGACTTTGACCAAAAGATTATCGACCACATGGTTGCAGAATTTAAGAAGGAAAATGGCATCGACTTGTCAACTGACAAGATGGCTCTTCAACGTTTGAAAGATGCAGCTGAAAAAGCTAAGAAAGACCTTTCAGGTGTGACTTCAACTCAAATCAGCTTGCCGTTCATCACAGCAGGAGCCGCAGGTCCTCTTCACTTGGAAATGACTCTGACTCGTGCGAAATTTGATGATTTGACTCGTGATCTTGTAGAACGTACAAAAACTCCAGTTCGTCAAGCTCTTTCTGATGCAGGCTTGAGCTTGTCAGAAATCGACGAAGTCATCCTTGTTGGTGGATCAACTCGTATCCCAGCCGTTGTAGAAGCTGTTAAGGCTGAAACTGGTAAAGAACCAAATAAATCAGTAAACCCTGATGAAGTAGTTGCCATGGGTGCAGCTATCCAAGGTGGTGTGATCACTGGTGATGTCAAAGACGTTGTCCTTCTTGACGTGACTCCATTGTCACTTGGTATCGAAACAATGGGTGGTGTCTTCACAAAACTCATCGACCGCAACACTACTATTCCAACTTCTAAATCACAAGTCTTCTCAACTGCAGCAGATAACCAACCAGCCGTTGATATCCACGTTCTTCAAGGTGAACGCCCAATGGCAGCAGATAACAAGACTCTTGGACGTTTCCAATTGACAGATATCCCAGCTGCACCTCGTGGAATTCCTCAAATCGAAGTAACATTTGATATTGACAAGAACGGTATCGTGTCTGTTAAGGCCAAAGACCTTGGAACTCAAAAAGAACAAACAATTGTTATCCAATCAAACTCAGGTTTGACTGATGAAGAAATTGATCGCATGATGAAAGATGCAGAAGCTAACGCTGAAGCAGATAAGAAACGTAAAGAAGAAGTAGACCTTCGTAACGAAGTTGACCAAGCAATCTTTGCGACTGAAAAGACAATCAAGGAAACTGAAGGTAAAGGCTTCGATGCAGAACGTGATGCTGCCCAAGCTGCCCTTGATGACCTTAAGAAAGCGCAAGAAGACAACAACTTGGACGAAATGAAAGCAAAACTTGAAGCATTGAACGAAAAAGCTCAAGGACTTGCTGTTAAACTCTACGAACAAGCCGCAGCAGCCCAACAAGCTCAAGCAGGAGCAGAAGGCGCACAAGCAACAGGAAACGCAGGCGATGACGTCGTAGACGGAGAGTTTACGGAGAAGTAGGCGGTAAGACAGAACTAAAAATTGAAAGTTTTTAGTTCGTAGTCGAACCCCCGCGAGGATGATTAGGATTTTTGGGAGTCTGAAAGACGAACCCAAAATCCAATCAGCTACCGCGTTAAAAGTGTTTTGAAAATTAGATGAGGTAGATAGGTCTTTGTCTTATCCTCTGTCTGATGTCAAAAGTATAAAAAGAAATCCAGAGGTTGCAACCCAGCCTCTGTTTTTCGGTAAGATAGAGGGTGATGCTTATGAAAAAAGCACTTTGTATCATTTATCCTAATTTTTCAATTTATGAAGTAGTTGGTCTGACCAGTACTTTAGCTCTATCTTTTGGTATTGAAATCGATTATGTTGGTTCAGATAGAAATGTTATAAGGTCGGAAGATGGATTAGCCTGTCAACCTACTAGAACACTGGATAAAGTAGTTATCGAAGACTATTCTTGTGTCATTTTGCCAGGAATGATAAATATTGCTTCTGCTTTGCACGATGAAAAATTGATTTCTTTCCTAAGAAGTTTGAATCAGCAAGAGATTTTGATTGCAGCTATTTCCTCAGCGCCCATTTTATTGGCGAAAGCAGGCTTATTGAAGGACACGAAATTTACGGGTGGGATTTGGCAAAACTTCTTTGACTATTTTGAATTTCTTCCACGGGAAAATTTCAAGGCTAAAGCTGTCCTGCAAGATAAAAATATCATTACTGCTGTTGGCTTTGCACATCAAGAGTTTGCAAGAAAAGTGCTTCTTAGTCTAGGCTTGGTAGGTAATGCTGACAACTATTTTAAAGAACGGAATCAGTATTCAGAAGAGGAATTGATATTCAATTTGTCAGAAGAAGAATTTGCTGAGATGAAACAGAGCATAAAAAACAACTTCTAAGAATTCTCTTAAAATTTAAAGAAAGAAACATGGGTGTTCGCAACTGAACACGGATTCCAAAAATTCTGACTCAATATGAAAGAAAGGAACTGAACCCGACCTAAATCGAGGGTTGGTTTCGAAAACATTATAGAAAGGAACGAGAGTGTTCGCAACTGAACACGGGTTCTAAAAATTCTGACTCAATATGAAAGAAAGGAATTGAACCCGACCTAAATTCTCAGAAAAAAGAGAAATCTGTCTAGGAGCGTCGCTCCGTCGCCTGATTTCCTATTTTTCAGTCGAATTTTACGGTCTTGGTATCTTATATGAACAATACAGAATATTATGACCGTCTAGGTGTCTCTAAAAATGCTTCACAGGATGAAATCAAGAGAGCCTATCGGAAATTATCAAAAAAATATCACCCAGATATTAATAAAGACCCTGGGGCAGAAGATAAGTACAAAGAGGTCCAAGAGGCTTATGAGACTTTAAGTGACGAGCAGAAAAGAGCGGCCTATGATCAGTATGGTGCTGCTGGAGCCAATGGTGGTTTTGGCGGTGGCGCAGGTGGCTTTGGAGGCTTTGATGGAGCTGGCTTTGGTGGTTTCGAAGATATCTTCTCAAGTTTCTTTGGTGGCGGTGCTTCGCGAAATCCAAATGCTCCTCGTCAGGGTGACGATCTTCAATATCGTGTAAATCTCAAGTTTGAAGAGGCTATTTTTGGTACTGAAAAGGAAATTAAGTACAATCGGGAAGCGTCTTGTCGTACATGTAGCGGATCAGGTGCTAAGCCAGGGACAAGTCCAGTGACTTGTGGACGCTGTCATGGCTCAGGTGTCATCAATGTAGATACGCAAACTCCTCTGGGCATGATGCGTCGTCAAGTGACCTGTGATGTCTGTCATGGACGCGGAAAAGAAATTAAGGAACCTTGTACGACCTGTCATGGAACAGGACATGAAAAACAAGCCCACAGTGTCCATGTTAAAATCCCAGCAGGTGTGGAAACTGGCCAGCAAGTTCGCTTAGCAGGCCAAGGAGAAGCAGGTTTCAATGGTGGCCCTTATGGAGACTTATATGTAGTCGTCAATGTCGAACCAAGTGATAAGTTTGAGCGAGATGGATCTACTATTTACTACAAGCTCAATCTAAACTTTGTTCAGGCCGCTCTTGGAGACAGTGTGGAGGTTCCAACCGTTCACGGTGATGTTGAGCTCAATATCCCAGAAGGCACTCAGACTGGCAAACGCTTCCGCTTACGTGGCAAGGGAGCTCCGAGTCTTCGTGGTGGAAGCATGGGGGATCAGTATGTGACTGTTAACGTTGTGACTCCAACAGGACTGAATGATAAGCAAAAAGCGGCGCTCAAGGACTTTGCGGCTGCAGGGAATATCAGTGTAAACCCTAAGAAAAAAGGCTTCTTTGACCATATTAAAGATGCTTTTGATGGGGAATAAAAGAAAGGCAGAGAGTGGACTGAAGTTATAGTTCACTCTCTCTTTTTTGGATTTAAGATTTTTTGAAATCTTGCTTTAAAATATAGGTATCTGAATTAAATCTCTTTATCATTAAATTATAGAATCTTGCTGAAGGCTCATTGCAGAACAGGGGGTAATAGCCTATAATGAAGAAAAAGAAACCGTTTACATATTGGTTTTTCTATTTATTAAAAAGGAGATTTTATGATGGTCTTTCATAGAGAACAGCGTTTTTCTATTCGCAAATTTTCAGTTGGGGCAGCTTCTGTTCTAATTGGAATTACTATGGCTGGACAGGTTGTTTCGGCAGAAGAGCTTCCAACTACGCAGTCAAATGTTGTCGCTCCAGCAGATTCTACTGAACCCAAAGCTACAGAAGAAGTGGCAACCTCTAGTCCCGCACAAGATAAGTCTACAGCAGAGGAAACGTCCGGAGCAAATCCTGTAAACAATAGTGAAGCAACTCCATCAACTTCTGCTCCAGCAGAATCTAATACAGATACTCCTAAGCAAGACAAGACCCCTGAAAAAGATGCTACAGGAGAAGCAGAAAAAAGAAATGATTCTGAGGAGAAAGCAGGCTTACCTACTGATGCACCTAAGAGCCAAGAGTCAGACCGTGTTGATGAAAAGCTTGCCATGAGGAAAATGATTTCAGTTGATGCAGGTCGTAAATATTTTAGCCCAGAACAATTGAAAGAAATTGTAGACAAGGCTAAGCGTTATGGTTTTACAGACATGCATTTACTGTTAGGAAATGATGGACTGCGTTTCCAATTGGATGATATGTCGTTAACTGTAGGCGGTAAGACCTATTCTAGTGAAGATGTTAAAAAAGCTATTGAAAAAGGGACCAACGATTATTATAATGATCCAAATGGCAATCACTTAACACAAGCTGAAATGACGGACTTGATTGACTATGCTAAACGACAAGGAATCGGTCTTGTTCCGACAATCAATAGCCCGGGCCATATGGATGCGATCCTGAATGCCATGAAGGAGCTGGGAATTGAAAAACCTAATTTTGACTACTTTGGCAAGGAATCTGCTCGAACAGTTGATTTAAATAATCAGCCTGCTGTTGATTTCACAAAAGCCCTGATTGAGAAATATGCTGCATATTTTGCCGGTAAAACGGATATTTTCAATATTGGTTTAGATGAATATGCTAATGATGCGACCAATGCTAAAGGCTGGCAGGTTCTACAAGCAGACAAGTATTATCCAGGAGAAGGTTACCCAGAAAAGGGGTATGAAAAATTCATTGCTTATGCCAACGATCTAGCTAAAATTGTTAAGCGAAATGGCTTGAAACCAATGGCTTTCAATGATGGTATTTACTATAATTCTGATCAGAGTTTTGGTGAATTTGATAAGGATATTATTGTGTCTTATTGGACTGGTGGCTGGGGAGGCTATGATGTTGCTTCTTCCAAACTTTTGTCTGAAAAAGGGCATAAGATTCTAAATACCAATGATGCTTGGTATTATGTTCTAGGTCGGAATGCAGAAGGGCAAGGTTGGTATAATCTGGACCAAGGATTGAAGGGAATTGCTTCTACACCGATTACCAGTGTTCCTAAGTCTGAGGGAGCAGATATTCCAATTATTGGTGGTATGGTGGCTGCATGGGCAGATGAGCCTTCAGCGCGTTTTTCCCCATCTCGGCTTTACAAGTTGATGCGTCGCTTTGCCGACCAAAATGCTGAGTATTTTGCTGCCAATTATCAAGATGTAGAAAAAGAATTGGCAGCAGTCCCAAGTGACTTAGCTTCTAAATATACACCAGAAAGTATCGCTCGACTTAAGGAAGCAGAAAATGCTGTTAAAGAATTAGACAGCCATCTTAGTCGAAGCAAGCAAGAAGAGATTGATCTTGCGGTTGCTCGCTTAAAAGAAGCCCGTGAGCATCTCCAGCCAACCCCTGATTATCAAAAGGTGCTAGATGCCCAAGCTGAAAGAGAAAAACTAGCTAAGAGCAAGGTGATTTCTATTGACGCTGGTCGGAAATATTTCTCATTGGATCAGCTAAAGAGAATCATTGACAAGGCTAGTGAATTGGGATATTCAGATTTGCATCTGCTAGTTGGAAATGACGGGATGCGCTTCATGTTGGATGACATGACCGTTGAAGCTAACGGTAAAACCTACACAAGTGATGAAGTGAAAGAAGCAATCTTGGCTGGTACCAAGGCTTACTACGATGATCCAAATGGAAATGCCCTCAGCCAGAAAGAGATGGATGAGCTGATTGCTTATGCCAAAGGAAAGGGGATAGGCCTTATTCCAGCACTCAATAGCCCAGGCCATATGGATGCCCTTTTGGTCGCTATGGAAAAACTAGGTATTCAAAATCCTCAGGCTTATTTTGATACACTATCCAAAACAACCCTTGATTTGGAAAATGAAGAAGCCAAGTCCTTTACCAAAGCTTTGATTGGAAAGTATATGGATTACTTTGCAGGCAAAACCAACATTTTCAACTATGGAACGGATGAATATGCCAACGATGCTACCAATGCTCAGGGTTGGTATTATCTCAAATACTACAACCTCTATGGTAAGTTCGCAGAATATGCTAATTCTCTAGCTGCTATGGCAAAAGAGAGAGGTTTGCAGCCAATGGCCTTCAACGATGGCTTCTACTATGAAGACAAAGACGATGTTGAGTTTGATAAGGATGTCTTAATCTCCTATTGGTCTAAAGGCTGGTGGGGCTATAACCTGGCATCACCACAGTATTTAGCAAGTAAGGGCTACAAATTCCTCAATACCAATGGGGATTGGTACTACATTTTGGGACAAAAACCGGAAGATGGCGGTGGTTTCTTACAGAAAGCACTTGATAATACTGAAAAGACACCATTTAATCAACTAGCTTCTACCAAGTACCCAGAAGTAGACCTTCCAACAGTCGGTAGCATGATTGCCATCTGGGCTGATAGACCGCAAGCTGAATACAAGGAAGAAGAGATTTTCCAATTAATGACTGCTTTTGCTGATCATAATAAAGACTATTTCAAGGCTAATTATGGCCCTATTCGGGAAGAAATTGCTAAAATTCCAACCGATTTAACCATCTATACACCAGAATCTGTTGCAGCTCTAAAAGCAGCTCAAGATGAGGTTGATTGGGAATTAAGCCGGATGAAGCAAGAAGAGGTGGATAAACTAGCAGCTAAACTAAAAGTTGCTCGCGAAAATCTCAAGCTAATCACCTACAATGGCAGCGCTGATGAGGAAGAAGTTCGCGCTCTTGTGGAATATAAACCATATCTTGATATTCAAACAGAAGAGATTGCCTTTGAGACAAAAGAAGTAGCAAATCCAAACCTTGAAAAAGGTCAACGCAAGATTTTGCAAGTGGGAATCAAAGGTGAAAAAACGAATTTAGTTGAAATATCTGCCCAGGACGGTAGTAGCAAGCTTGTGGAAAGTTTCGTTTCTAAGGATGCTGTAGCCGAAATTGTGGAAATTGGGACAAAAGAAGCAGATTCAGCAAAAATGGGTGGAAGGCAGGTTCAACCAGCCCCGTTGGTTACTCCTTCTGTTAAGGGATCATCACCTATTAGCCAAGTAAGTAAGAAAGAAGAGGGTCTAAAACCGACTCAAACTAAGCAGCCAATAGCTGAACAAAAATTATCTCAACCATCTGCCCAAGCAGTGGCTAAGGACAATAAACTTCCGCAAACTGGAACAACTTCAGCTTGGCCTATAACTCTTCTGGGAACAGCTTTAGCTATGATCGGTTTGGGTGGACGCAAGAAAAGGAAAGGATGATTTATTATCGTTCTAAAAATCGAGTGTAAACCTAGGCTTAAATAATTATTTGGACAAGAATAAAGACGAGGTCAAAGAAAATAGTTTGGCCTCGTCTTTTTGTTTATGACATTATGGGGAATAGGCCCTCTAAGGGGGGTGCTAGCTTAGGTTCTTTTTCTTCACTCGCCTGGTTTTCCAGTTATGATGTGTTGAATTCCTTGATGGATATGAGGGAGCAGTTCAGGTAGAAAATTAGGATAGGCTGTTTGGTGTTGGAGTTCTTCCAAAGGGATCCATTCGACAGTTTCATTTTCTGAAAGACTAGGGAATTGCTGTCCTTTTGGTTTCATCAAGTAATAAAAGCAAATTTCGTGACAGTCTAGTCCTGCCAATCGTCCTGTTTCCTGCCGGAAGAAGTTTTCATGGATAAATACTAGCCGATCAATCTCGTATTCTTGACCGGTTTCTTCTTGGATTTCCCTTTTGACAGCTTCCTGGGAGGATTCTCCCAACTGAATAGCACCTCCGAGTGGATAGAAGTAGCTTTCGTCAGGGTTGGTCATGAAGGCCACGGCTCCTTCTTCTATGATAAGTGCTGCGGCTTTGTATCTGAAACGTCTATGTTCTTCTTGAAAGCTGATATCTGCTAACATTCTTCCCTCCTTTTTTAGAATTAGTATATCATTTTTTTGTTGATAATGGCATAATGAAAATGTTCTTGCTACTACTAGCTTTTCCTGCTACAATAGGTCTTATGACTAGATATAAAGCGATTATTTCCTATGATGGACATGACTTTGCTGGTTTCCAAAGACAGCCTCATGCTAGAAGTGTCCAAGAAGAGATTGAAAAAACCTTGACTCGAATTAACAAAGGCCAGCCTGTGGTCATTCATGGTGCAGGTCGAACAGACAGTGGTGTTCACGCTCTGGGACAAGTCCTACATTTTGATTTAGCAGAAGAGCGGGATGAAGAGAAATTGCGTTTTGCCTTGGATACACAGACGCCAGAAGATATTGATTTCATCAGTGTGGAGCGGGTATCGGATGATTTTCACTCTCGCTACAATAAACACAGCAAGACCTATGAATTTTTGGTGGATATCGGTAGACCCAAGAATCCTATGATGCGCTATTATGCCACACATTATCCTTATCCTCTGGAGCTGAGCCTGATAGAAGAAGCGATTACTCAGCTAGAGGGGACGCATGATTTCACAGGTTTTACTGCTTCGGGGACCAGTGTGGAAGACAAGGTTCGGACCATCACTGAGGCCAAGGTCCGCTATGATGCAGAGCGTAATTTTCTGGTCTTTACTTTTTCGGGCAATGGCTTTCTCTATAAGCAGATTCGAAATATGGTTGGCACACTTCTCAAAATCGGCAACAAGCGTATGCCAATAGAGCAGATCCAGAGGATTTTAGCGGAGAAAGACCGTCATCTAGCAGGGCCAACTGCCGGTCCCAATGGCCTTTATTTGAAAGAAATTAGATATGAAGAATGAAGCTGAGATAATGGTATCTTGGCTTTATTTGATTGGGAGTAGCTTTCTAGAAAAGAGACTAAAAGATTCTTCTCTGATACATTTTTATTTCTATCTGGGAAGTCTCTTTAAAATGTCATATGGAATAGGTGTGAAATGACTATTTGGAGCGATTTTTAGCGATTCTACAAAAAAAGCTGAAAAATTCTCCATTTTTTAGTAGTTTTTAAAGAAATAAATAGCTTTTTCAGGAAAAATCTATTGTAAAAAACATCTAAAAGAATTATGATAATACTATGTGTATAAATGCTGTCTTTTAAAGGCTGATAGGGAGTTGGCTAGTGAAGACTTGGGGAGAAAATTTATACATCCAAACAAATAATGGGAGTTATGAAGTGAAGGATTTTAGAAAAGTACAGGAGAAAATTCAGAAATTTTCGATTAGAAAATTATCTGTTGGTGTAGGTTCCGTTGCAATTGCTGCTTTGATTTTTGGTAGCTTTTTGACTAGTCCAGCTGTTGCTGCTGATGAAGTTGGAAAGACTGGTCAGGCTCATTACACTTATGTTGAAGAGCAAGAGTTAACTGAGCAGGAGAAGGAACTGATTAAGCATGAGCTTCCTTCCGATTTGCAATCAGGTGAGAATTATTACCTGATTTATCGTAAGCAGGGGAAAGCAACAGTTTTGCCTCAAACAGGGAATAATGGTCAACCGCTTCTTGGCATGCTAGCTGGGACGGCTATTTTGGCTGTCTTGGTGTTTTCCCGTAAGAAGACTGGCAAGTTGGTGGGAGTGCTTTTGATTGGAGCGTTAGGACAGAGCCTTTTGCTTTCGCCTCAAGTTTTTGCGCTAGAAAATAAAGAGTTGGCTTCTTATAACCGTCAAGTTTCGATTTCTTCAGGTGTTTCTGAAGCAGATTTAGCGATTGAAGGTTACGACTATATCGGTTACTTTACTGCTTCTGATTTGCATTCTTTGAAGGGGACGGCGTCGGCCTCTCTAACTGAAGAATCTAACCATAAAAACCAACTAGCAGTACCAGAAAATTCAAAATCTGGACGGGATGTTAGGGGTCAAGAAAAGCAAACAGAGCTTATGGAAGAGGAAAAACCAGATCAAGATATTTCAAGTCAGGCTGGAAGCATCTCTGATTCCACTCCTAACCCATCTTCTCAAGGATTACATCCAAATAAGGAAACTTCAAAAGAAGAAAATAAAACGAATCCGAATCAGTCTGAAAAAAACAGCAGTAGTAAGGGAGAACCAGAAGTTCAACCGGAGAAACCAGCTTATACAGAGCCAATTGGAACAGCAGGAGATACAGCCCCAGTAGAGCCTGCGCTTCCAGCATACACAGGATCTGTGAATGGCGAACCAGAAGTTCAACCGGAGAAACCAGCCTATACCGGACCGGTTGGAACAGCTGGAGATACAGCCCCAGTAGAGCCCGCTCTTCCAGCATACACAGGGTCAGTAAATGGCGAACCAGAAGTTCAACCAGAGCAACCAGCCTATACCGGACCGGTTGGAACAGCGGGAGATATAGCCCCAGTAGAGCCTGCGCTTCCAGCATACACAGGATCTGTGAATGGCGAGCCAGAAGTTCAACCGGAGCAACCAGCTTATACAGAGCCGATAGGTACAGCAGGAGATACGGCCCCAGTAGAGCCTGCGCATCCAGAATACACGGGTGGTGTTAACGGGGAATCAACAGTTCAAGCTGAACTGCCTAGTTTGCATACAGAGGTCAAGCTAGAAACAATTGAACCAAAGGTTGTTCACAAAACTGATGATAGCAAGTATCTTGATGAAGAGACAACTGTAGAAGGAACTCCAGGCCAAAAAGAAATTGTAACCAGCTATGAAGTCTTGGATGGCAAGCGGATATCGGAGCCACAAATAACTGAGCGCACCTTGCATGAAGCAGTTGATACAGTGGTCACTCGAGGCACTAAGACTCGCGTTAATAAAGAAGAATTAAGTAAGCAGCTAGCTTTAGCAGCGGCTGTGGATCCTGCAGTTTACACCAATCAATCCTACCAGCAATTGCAAGCAATTAAGAATATGGCTGAGTCTGTTTATCAAACTTCGTCGAGTCAAGATGAAGTAGATGCAGGTGTCAACCAACTCAAGCAGGCTTTAGCCGACTTATTGGCTCTTAAAACAGCGCCAACTCTGACTGTTTCAGCGGTTAAGAAGGATGAATTGCAGAAATCAGCGCAAATTCAATACCAGCTGACGGACAGGGATCAAGCCTTTACTAGTGCTCATGTTCGCCTGAAGAAGGATGGTCAATTAATAGCAGAGCAAAACTTGGCGACCGGTCAGTTGACTGCCAGCTTCAGTGGTTTGGACTACTATACACCTTATGATATCGAGACGACCCTGTCTTATGACTTAGGAAATGGCTCTGAAAGCAAAGAGTTAGCTCGAGAGACAGTTCAGCTTGACCTGAAGAAGGTGGAACTCAAGTCCATCACTAATGTCGCCTTGATGAAGGTTGAGAATGGCCAGACAAAATTGATGCCTACTTTGGCTGAAAAACCAGCAAATCTGGATCAATATTACCTGCACTTTACATCCGATCAGTTCAAGGACACTGTATTGCCGGTTACCTCTATTGAGGAAGTGGTCGTTGATAACCAGCCTGTCTTCAAGATCAAGGCTCAGCTACCAGACTTGTTGCAAAGAAGTGCAACTGGTCTTCAAAACAGCTTTGATTTCTATCTGGAAAAGGCCAAGAAGCGTGAAGGGAATGTCTATTATGACTTCCAAGACCTCTTGGACGGTATCAAGGAAAATCCTTCTGGAACCTTTATTTTGGGTCGCAGTATCAGTGCCAAACTGATTGATAAACCTGCCAACAGCAAATCTTACTTGCCAGGTGAATTCAAAGGCCAGCTGATTGGTGGGCAAAATGGTGAGCGCCATGCGATTTTAGACTTGGCGCATCCTTTATTTGATACGATTACTGGCGGAACGGTCAAGGATATTGACTTTAAGCGAGTTAATATGGTTTATCCAGATTCGCAAGCGGGCGATACAATTGCGACAATTGCTGCTCGTTTGAAGAATAAAGGAGTAATCGAAAACGTCAATGTCCAAGGCTACTTGGAAGGAAGAGACCATATAGCCGGTCTGGTTAACAATATAGAAGGCCAATCTCGAGTTGAAAATGTCTCCTTTAAGGGCCAGATTAAGTCTAAAGGCGGAAACTCTGTAACAGGTGGTATTGCAGGCAGCAACTCTATGTCCTTGGTGAAACGCGCCTACGTTGAAGCGGATATTTGGGTGCACAGTGCTCGTAATGCAGGTATGTTGGTTGCTCAAAACTTCACTGACAATTCAGGCTCAGGCTGGGGCAATTGGGGCAAATTGATGCAGTCCGTTGCCAAAGGTAAGTTGGAGGATGCAGGCTCAAGAAATGCTGCTGGTATCTCTGCTTCCATTTGGCCATATGGAACTATCAATGACACTGTCAGCTATGCTACAGTAGTGAATGGTAAAGAGCTCTTTAGCTCTGATAATGAGATTACCGATGCTTGGATGGGACAAAAACTCCAAAACCTCTTTGGCGTACAGGGACAAAGCTCTGGAACCAAGACAGGAAAAGACGTCAAGTTCCGCCGCTTGACAGAAGCTGAAGCCGAGCAAAAAGTCAAGAGCTATCGGATTACGGCTCTTGAAGAAACCAGTGCAAATGAAGTAACGACTGAGAAACTAAATGCTGCTATCCTGAGAACAAGTACTTATCAAGATAAGCCAGGTTACAAGGCAGAAAATGAACAGCTTTATCAGAACCTAGAACGTTTTATGCCTTTCTACAATCAAGAGTTCTTGATCCACGAAGCCAATAAGCTGGTGGATGCTGGTAAGGCGGGCGACCTGTTGACCAAGAAAGTCTTAGCAGTTCAAGCCCTGAAAGGTAACCAGTTTGTTGCTGGCGGAACGGATGCAGATAAGATCATGGTTCATTTTGCAGACGGAAGCAAGACTATCTACAATCTTCAAAATCAAATACAATTTGAACAGACTGCTCTGCCGGAATATCAGATTGCAGAGCTTGGTACAGTCTATACTCCAAATCACTCAACGGCTGTCAAAGAAGACTTGCTGGCTCAGTTGACTGAGAGCTTGAAGAGTTTCGAACTGTACAGCGATGAAGTCTATCGTTCTGTTGGTCTGCCTAATGATAATGACAAGGTCAACAAAGTGAAGCGCCTCTTCCTAGATGAATCTTTGGCTGAAGTGAAAGCAAACTTGCAGGATATGCTTGGTAAGCTCTTGGCCAATGAATGGACAAGATTCCATGCTGACAATCCAGCAGCTAATGAAGCTTTGAAAACTAAAATCGAAGAAAACAAGACTGCTATCATGCTCGGTCTGACCTACCTCAACCGTTATTACGATCTCAAGTTTGGCGACTATAACCTCAAGGAGCTGGTGCTCTTCAAACCAGATTTCTATGGAGAAAAAGTACCATTGCTGGATCGCTTGATTAAGATTGGTCGTTCGACAGAAAATCAACTGAAAGGGGCAGACAATGTCAATATGTTTGCACGTCAGTTGAAGGCTGAGTCCAAGTCTAGTGATTTGGTAGCTTACTTGGATTACAACCGTCGCCTGCTGACTGACTTTGCGGACATGGATTCATGGTTCAAGGATGCAACTCGAGGCTTTATTCAGTTTGAAGAACGCCAGTCAGAAGTCGAGGAGATTAAGTCTGCTAAGTATCGCGTCTTTGATAACCTCAACTCTGAATATTTCAGCAACTATATCCTTCCACTTCTAACCTTGAAGAATACGCGCTTAGCCATTCTGTCAAACTATAGCACGATGGCCTTTGTCAACAGAGATAAGCGCCGGTCATGGTCTGATGAACGATTTAATGCACGCATCAAGGAAGTAGCGACCCAGCATCGAAATCACGTAGATACTTGGTACAAGCTTCTCTCAGATGATATCAAGTCCAGAATGGTCAAGCAAAATGTAACGGCTGTATGGGATGGTTTTGATGTGGAAGGACGTGGCTGGATTGATGTCAACGGAAATGATAATAAGGGCAATCCTTATGCTCCATCCCGCGAGTTCTTTAACCTAGTTGGCGGCAGAGCTGGTGGCTGGTACAAGTCAAATGGCTACGGTGCCCATGCTGCTGGTTCAATCCGTGTGAACTTCGAAGCCTTTGACCTCTTGACGGAATACGGTGTATCCGTCTTCACGCACGAACTCACCCACGTCAATGACGGCTATATTTATCTGGGCGGACATGGCAGACGACAAGGTATCGGACCAGAAGGCTATGCCCAAGGGTTGCTCCAATCACCTGTTCCTGGTCAGCCAGGCTGGGGTGCTCTGGGTCTCAACATGGCCTTTGATCGTCCAAATGATGGCAGCCTCATTTTCAATAGCTCGCCAAGTCTCTTCAAGAACCGAGCAGACATCGACCATTACATGAAGGGCTATAATGATACTCTCATGCTGCTGGATTATCTTGAAGGTCAAGCAGTTGTGGATAAAGGAAATGCAGCTGCGGCTAAATGGTTCAAGAAGGTTGAGCCTAAGATTGTAGATGCTCGAACTCAATATGATGTCGTGAGAGAGTTGACAGCAGAGGAGAAAGCGGCCATGTCAGTTTCATCTGTAAATGACTTGGTTGACCAAGGCTTGCTTTCTAACCGTGCAGTTGACAATAGAACTTATAATCCTGCTGATTACGACTCTAGTTACATTGCGATTGACTTTATGACGGGTATCTATGGTGGCGGTCAAAACAACACTGGAGCACCAGGCGCCTTGATGTTCAAGCATAATACCTTCAGAATCTGGGGTTACTATGGCTATGAAAAAGGCTTTGTAAGCTATGCTTCCAATAAACACCGTAAGACAGCCAATGAGCAAGGTGTGACTGGTTTGAGCGATAACTTTATCATCAAGCAAATTTCTGAAGGCGAATTTGAAACCATGGAGGCCTTCAAGAAAGCTTACTTCAGAAAAGTTGTGGATAAGGCACAAAGCTCAGGTATTAAGCCGGTGACTATCAACGGAAAAGTCTATAGTACTTATGAAGAACTGAAAGCTGGCTTTGCAGAAGCTGTTGACAAGGATCTGAAGAAGTCTCGTGTCGATGAACGGGTAACCAAGGACTTCAAGTATGCTGTCTTTACACAATTACTCAAGAACACCAACAGCTTTATGGACGAAAACTCTATTTGGGGTTCTTAAGAAAAAGTGTCAAATTTGTTGCGTGTATAATTGCAAATAATGACCTTTAGCAATATGCAATCAATAACCCATTTGGATTAGCTCTGTTTGTGTCGTCACTGACAGTCTGATTCAGATGGGTTATTTTCTTGCGTATTAGTGATTCCTAACATCAGCCATCTCCGATTGTTATACTCTATTTTCAAAAATCTGTCCCCAGACAGTTCCTGTTTTTAGTCCTTGCTGGGGTATTTTTTTCCTGCTAAAATAAACACATAGCACCTTATAAAGCTATTGTTTCGCTGGATTTACGTAAAAAATAGTAGATTTCAGAAGAGAAGACCGCCATCTGGCAGAAGGGCAATAGCAGGTTCAAACGGTATTATCTAAAGGAGATTCGTTATGAAGGATAAACTCATTTTAGCCCTATCGGGTAATGATATATTTAGCGGTGGCGGACTACATGCTGATTTAGCTACCTATACAGTCAATGGTTTGCATGGTTTTGTAGCTGTGACCTGCCTGACTGCGATGACCAACCAAGGATTTGAGGTCCTTCCGGTTGAAGAGGAGGTTTTTACTCAGCAACTATCCAGCCTCAAAGATGTTCCTTTTTCTGCTATTAAAATAGGGCTTTTACCCAATCTAGCAATAGCAGAGCAGGCATTGGAATTTGTCAAGCAGCATGCGGACATACCAGTAGTGTTAGACCCTGTCCTGGTCTGCAAGGAAAATCATGATCTGGAAGTTAGTGCATTGAGAGAAGAACTCATCAGGTTCTTCCCTTATGTCAGCATCATCACGCCTAATTTGGCAGAAGCTCAGCTATTGACCCAAAAAGAAATCAAAACTCTGGAGGACATGCAGGTAGCAGCGAAGGAGCTTTATGATTTAGGAGCCAAGCATGTGGTGATAAAGGGTGGCAATCGTTTGAGCAAGGAGCGGGCGGTGGATGTTTACTTTGACGGCCGAGATTTTGAGGTATTAGAATCGCCAGTGCTAGCTAGCAACAATACCGGAGCAGGTTGTACATTTGCTTCCAGTATTGCCAGTCAGTTGCTTCTAGGCAAGTCTCCTCTTGCAGCAGTTCAATTTTCTAAAGATTTTGTTTACGGAGCGATTCAGCGCTCAGATCAATATGGGGTGGTTCAATATGAGAAATAATCAAGTTAAAAAATTAGTTATCTTAGCTTTCATCACAGCTCTGTCTGTCGTTTTGGGGAATTTTTTGAAAATCCCTACGCCTACCGGCTTTTTGACCTTGTTGGATGCAGGGATTTATTTTACGGCCTTCTACTTTGGACACAAGGAAGCAGCTATTGTCGGAGGGCTTTCAGGCTTTTTGATTGATATGATTGCTGGCTATCCTCAATGGATGTTCTTTAGTTTGATTTGTCACGGACTGCAGGGCTTCTTTGCTGGTCTTGAAGGTAAGAGTCGCTATCTTGGTCTAGTTTTGGCCGCAGTTTCTATGGTTGGTGGCTACGCCCTCTTTGACAGTATCATGAATGGTGTCGGAGCAGGTCTGGCTGGTATGTTGGGTAATTTTATGCAGAATGCTTTTGGTTTGGTAGTCGGTTACGTCCTTTACAAAGCTTTTCCAGCTAGTTTGAAAAAGATGGTTACAGTGAAATAAGTGGGGTGAGACATGGACTTAGATAAGATTGGAGAAGAAACGCGTCAGATTCTTCAAGATGTTCTAGATAAAGCGTCCTTGGATGAGGGTGATATTTTTGTTTTGGGTCTATCCTCTAGTGAGGTTATCGGAGGTCATATTGGCCGAAATTCCAGTTTAGAAGTAGGTCAGGTCATTGTTAAAGCAGTTCTGGATATCTTAGAAGAGAAGGGGATCTTTCTAGCAGTTCAGGGATGTGAGCATCTCAATCGGGCTTTAGTGGTTGAGAGAAGCTTGGCAAAAAAGAAAGATTTAGAAATTGTTAACGTTCTCCCCACTCTTCATGCAGGAGGCAGTGGTCAGTTAGCAGCTTTCCAGTACATGAAGGATCCAGTTGAGGTGGAATTTATAGTAGCTCAGGCTGGTCTAGATATTGGAGATACTGCTATTGGCATGCATGTTAAGCATGTTCAGATTCCTATCAGACCAAAGCTTAAATCAGTAGGTGCTGCCCATGTTACAGCTTTAGCTAGCCGTCCTAAGCTGATTGGCGGTTCAAGAGCAGCTTATAGCGAAGATAAAATAAGAAAAGGCTAATAGTAAAAAAATATTATATAATTTTGAAAAATTTTTTAAATATGCTATAATGGAGTGTATTCAATAAATTTTAAGGAGAAATGACAGAATGTCTGTATCATTTGAAAAAAAAGAAACAAATCGTGGAGTTTTGACTTTTACTATTAGTCAAGAACAAATCAAACCAGAATTGGACCGTGTCTTTAACTCAGTAAAGAAAACAATTAATGTACCAGGTTTCCGTAAAGGTCATCTTCCACGTCCTGTCTTCAACCAAAAATTTGGTGAAGAAGCGCTTTACCAAGATGCTTTAAACAACTTACTTCCAAATGCTTATGAAGCTGCTGTGAAAGAAGCTGGTATCGAAGTTGTAGCACAACCAAAAATCGATGTCGTTTCTATGGAAAAAGGTCAAGATTGGACTATTTCTGCTGAAGTTGTTACAAAACCAGAAGTAAAATTAGGTGCTTACAAAGACCTTGAAGTATCTGTAGAAGTTTCAAAAGAAGTAACAGACGAAGACGTTGATGCACGTATCGAACGCGAACGCAACAACTTGGCTGAATTGGTTCTAAAAGAAGGTCCAGCAGCTGAAGGTGACACAGTGGTCATTGATTTTGTTGGTTCAGTTGACGGTGTTGAATTTGACGGCGGAAAAGGAGATAATTTCTCTCTTGGACTTGGTAGCGGTCAATTTATTCCAGGATTTGAAGATCAATTGGTTGGTCACAAAGCTGGCGAAACAGTTGATGTGGTTGTAACTTTCCCTGAAGACTACCAAGCAGCTGATCTTGCAGGTAAAGAAGCTAAGTTTGTAACTACAATCCATGAAGTAAAAGAAAAAGAAGTTCCAGCTCTTGACGATGAACTTGCAAAAGATATTGATGAAGAAGTAGAAACTCTTGATGAATTGAAAGAAAAGTACCGTAAAGAATTAGCTGAAGGAAAAGAAGCTGCATACAAAGATGCAGTTGAGTCAGCAGCAATTGATCTTGCGGTTGAAAATGCAGAAATCGTAGACTTACCAGAAGAAATGGTTCATGAAGAAGTTCATCGTTCAGTAAACGAATTCCTCGGCAACATGCAACGCCAAGGAATCTCACCTGACATGTACTTCCAAATCACTGGTACTACTCAAGAAGACCTTCACAAACAGCACGAAGCTGATGCAGAAGCTCGTACTAAGACAAACTTAGTGATTGAAGCTATTGCAAAAGCAGAAGGATTTGAAGCAAGCGCTGAAGAAATCGAAGCAGAAATTTCTTCACTCGCAAACGACTACAATATGGAAGCAGATCGTGTTCGTCAACTTCTTTCAGAAGATATGTTAAAACATGATATCACTATCAAGAAAGCTGTTGAAGTCATCACAAGCACTGCAAAAGTGAAATAATGATTTGAAAAGTCCTAGTTTGACTAGTGACTTTTCGTTTTTCTAAAAGGGAAAAAGAGCAAAATTCTTTTGACGAAAATTCAAAAATATCGTACAATAGAAAGTAGCGAAAAAATACGAGAGGGCGAATGTCCTTTATCAGCTTAAAAGGAGACCAACTTTGGAATTAGAAGTATTTGCTGGACAAGAAAAAAGTGAACTTTCTATGATTGAGGTAGCGCGTGCGATTTTAGAATTGCGCGGTCGTGACCATGAGATGTATTTTAATGACCTTGTCAATGAAATCCAAACTTATTTAGAAAAATCAAACAGCGAAATCCGAGAAGCTCTACCATTGTTCTATACTGAGCTAAATGTTGACGGAAGCTTTATTCCGCTTGGTGACAACAAATGGGGCCTTCGTTCTTGGTATGCAATTGATGAAGTGGACGAGGAAATTATCGCGCTTGAAGAGACTGATGAAGAAGATAGTCCGAAATCACGGAAGAAAAAACGCGTTAATGCCTTTATGGATGGTGATGAGGATGCCATCGACTACAGCGATGATGATCCAGAAGATGAGGATTCATACGAAGCAGATCCTGCACTCAACTATGACGATGAAAATCCAGACGATGAGAAGAATGAAGCAGACGCTTATGATGCTGAAATCAATGAGATTGCTCCGGATGATCTAGACGAAGATGTTGACATCAATGAAGAAGATGATGAATTTTCTGACGATGATGCAGAGGGCGAAGAAGAATAAAAAGAGAGACTGGGGCAAAAAAGCTCCAGTCTTTTTTGTCAGAATCGAATTCTTTTTTAAATACAAGTCAAGGAGAGAGTGTTCTTTGGCCTTGAAACAGACTTAAGAAAGTCGTATAATGATGGGGAATAAACAGAAAATAGCGACGACAGGGAGGGTGCTGCGATGAAATTTATCCTGGATCGAAGCCTAAGCGACTTAGGAATTGAAAGTGTAGTCATTGGTATTGCTAAAAATGTCAATCCGCATGCAGAATTATCTCTAACCTTTCTAAAAAAGAAAAAGGAAAGAGAAGAGTGGGCTCTAAGTTGTGACCTAGATCAGGTTCTCCAATCACCGATTATTCAAGGCTATGAAGATATCTTGCAACGTGTAGGTCGCAGTGTCAAAAAAAATCCTCCAACTGTTCCAGCTCTGATTAAAAATATCCGCCATCGCGGGTCTCTTCCTTCTATCAATACGATTATCGATATTTATAATGTAGAAGCCTTGCAATCCCTGTTAGCTATTGGCGGACATGATTATAATAAAATTGGAGAAAAGATTGAGTTCACTGTCAGTCAAAGAGAAGATACCTTTCTGCCAATTTTGTCTAAGGAGAAACACGTAGCTAAAACAGACTATGTCTATCGCGACGACAAAGGGATTTTAGCTTGGTTAGATATTCGAGATAGTGACCTCTATAAGTTTGATGATGATACCAAAGATGCAATTTTTATCATTCAAGGGAATGCTAATACTTCCGTTGAGATGCGTTTGGAAGCCTTGAAGCGAATCCAGTCTGACTTAAAAGAATGCATGCCAGATATGAAGTTTGAGGCATTGGTTATCAAGCAAGCTGAAGATTGATTTAGTAGCGGGGGATAGACATTATCGGTTTCAGTTTGAAACATTGCTCTCCTATATTTCGTATAAAAAGCCTCTTGGTTGAAAGAGGCTTTTTTTAACAAAAAGGACAGTTGTTTTGATAGAGGGTGTGAGAGGAGAAAATGCTATAACTGACCGGAAAAACTTATCATTATTTATCTTGAATGCTTACTTTGGTACGTGAAATAAAAGTAGAGTTAAATTGTGGGAATGAATCAAAGAGAAGGCTTTATTTCGGTATAAAAATGCTTAAGTTTCTTGAAAGTTATAGGAGAAAATGCTATAATGAAAAGAACATTCTAAAATCAGAAAGAATATAAAGTAAGGATAAAAATGGCAAATATTTTAAGAACAATTATCGAAAATGATAAAGGTGAATTAAGAAAATTAGAGAAAATGGCAAATAAGGTCATTGCTTATAGTGACCAGATGGCTGCCTTATCCGATGAGGAGCTAAAGGCTAAAACAGATGAATTTAAACAACGTTATCAGAATGGCGAAAGTTTAGATGACTTGCTCTATGAAGCCTTCGCAGTTGTTCGTGAGGGCGCGAAGCGTGTTCTTGGTCTCTATCCTTATCCAGTACAGATTATGGGGGGGATTGTTCTCCATCATGGTGACGTACCAGAGATGCGTACAGGTGAAGGGAAAACTCTTACTGCGACCATGCCTGTTTACTTGAATGCGTTGGCAGGAGAAGGAGTTCACGTTGTAACGGTCAATGAATACCTGACAGAGCGTGATGCGACCGAAATGGGTGAACTGTACTCTTGGTTAGGGCTTTCAGTTGGTATTAACTTGGCTGCTAAATCTCCAGCTGAGAAGAGAGAAGCCTATGCTTGTGACATCACCTACTCAACGAACTCAGAAATTGGCTTTGACTACCTCCGTGATAACATGGTAGTTCGTGCTGAAAACATGGTTCAGCGTCCACTTAACTATGCCCTAGTTGATGAGGTGGATTCCATTCTGATCGATGAAGCTAGAACCCCTCTGATTGTTTCTGGACCAGTTTCATCTGAAACTAATCAGCTTTACCACATGGCGGATAGCTTCGTTAAGAGTCTTAACAAGGATGATTATATCATCGACGTGCCATCAAAAACAATCGGCCTGTCTGACTCTGGAATTGACAAAGCTGAAAGCTATTTCAAATTAGATAATCTCTATGATATTGAAAATGTGGCATTGACTCACTTCATTGATAATGCCTTGCGTGCTAACTATATCATGATTTTGGATATCGATTATGTGGTTAGCGAAGAACAAGAAATTCTAATCGTTGACCAGTTCACCGGTCGTACCATGGAAGGACGCCGCTATTCTGACGGACTTCATCAGGCTATTGAAGCTAAGGAAGGTGTTCCGGTTCAAGATGAAACTAAGACATCTGCTTCTATTACCTACCAAAACCTCTTCCGTATGTATAAAAAACTGTCTGGGATGACTGGTACAGCTAAGACTGAGGAAGAAGAATTCCGCGAAACTTATAATATCCGTGTTATTCCAATTCCAACTAACCGTCCAATTGCTCGTATTGACCATGAGGATTTACTGTACCCTAGTTTAGAATCTAAATTTAAGGCAGTTGTGGAAGACGTGAAAGAACGCCATCTTAAAGGACAGCCTGTTCTGGTCGGTACAGTTGCAGTTGAAACCAGTGACTATCTTTCTAAAAAGCTGGTTGCAGCAGGAATTCCTCATGAGGTATTGAATGCTAAGAACCACTATCGTGAAGCGCAAATCATTATGAATGCTGGCCAACGGGGTGCTGTTACAATTGCAACCAATATGGCTGGTCGTGGTACCGATATTAAGTTGGGTGAAGGCGTTCGCGAATTGGGTGGTCTCTGTGTGATTGGTACAGAGCGCCATGAAAGCCGTCGTATTGACAATCAGTTACGTGGACGTTCTGGTCGTCAGGGAGATCCAGGTGAATCTCAATTCTATCTATCTCTTGAAGATGAGCTGATGCGTCGTTTTGGTTCTGAGAGAATCAAAGCTGTCTTGGATCGTTTCAAACTGAGCGAAGAAGAGTCTGTCATTAAGTCTAAGATGTTTACACGCCAAGTTGAAGCGGCTCAAAAACGGGTTGAAGGAAATAACTATGATACTCGTAAGCAAGTCCTTCAGTATGACGATGTGATGCGTGAACAGCGTGAAATCATCTACGCTGAACGTCATGATGTTATCACAGCTAACCGGGATTTGGCTCCAGAGATTCACGCTATGATCAAACGGACTATTGATCGTTTTGTTGATGGAAATAGCAGAGCTCCTCAAGAAGAAAAATTGGATTCAATTTTGTACTTTGCTAAGTATAACTTGGTTCCAGAAGAGTCAATTTCTTTGAGCGACCTTCAAGGTTTATCTGATGAGGAAATAAAGGCTAACTTATACGAACGTGCTTTGGAAGTCTACAATAATCAAATTGCTAAACTTCGTGATGAAGAAGCTGTTCGAGAATTCCAAAAAGTGTTGATTCTACGTGTTGTAGATAACAAGTGGACAGATCACATTGATGCATTGGATCAGCTTCGTAATGCTGTAGGTCTCCGAGGTTATGCTCAAAATAATCCTGTTGTTGAATACCAATCTGAAAGTTTCAGAATGTTTAACGATATGATTGGTTCAATCGAGTTTGATGTGACTCGTCTCATGATGAAAGCACAAATTCACGAGCAAGAGCGTCCTCGTACGGAGCATAACATTGTAACAACAGCAACGCGTAACATCTCAGCGCAAGAATCCGATCTGCCAGCAGATGTTGATTTGGCAAAGGTTGGCCGGAATGAACTATGCCCATGTGGCTCAGGTAAGAAATTTAAAAATTGCCACGGCCGTCGTTAAAAAAGATTGAGGGGGAGTTGGAATGACATTTACAACAAGAGGTCCTATTGTTGACGTAGAGCAGGTTCGTACCTTGTCTCAGCTTGATGAAAAAGCTTTGGCAACGAAGCAAGTTCGCGACCAGGAGTTGGCTGCTATTCTCAGAGGAAAAGACAAGCGGATTTTATTGGTCATAGGTCCTTGCTCCTCTGATAATGAAGAAGCGGTCATAGAATATGCTAAACGTCTGGCCGCCCTTCAGGAAGAAGTAAAAAAACATGTTTTCATTGTTATGCGGGTCTATACAGCCAAACCCCGTACAAATGGTGACGGTTATAAAGGCTTGATTCATCAGCCTGATGCAGCAGGAGCACCAGATTTAATGGCTGGTATCAAGGCAGTTCGTCATCTGCACTACCGTGTCATTACTGAGACAGGCCTGACTACGGCTGATGAAATGCTCTATCCTGAAAATGTATCTCTAGTCGACGATTTGGTTTCCTATATGGCTGTAGGAGCACGTTCGGTTGAAGATCAACAACACCGTTTTGTTGCTTCAGGTTTGTCTACTCCTGCGGGAATGAAAAATCCGACTTCAGGTAATTTAGCTGTGATGTTTAATGCCATCTATGCTGCACAAAATAAACAGACCTTCCTCTATCGTTCTCAGGAAGTGGAGACCTCAGGTAATCCTCTGGCCCATGCCATCCTTCGTGGCGCAATTCATGCTAATGGAAAGAATGAGCCGAATTATCATTATGAACATCTTCTTGAAGCGATTTCAGGTTATGAAAAGTTAGGCTTGTCCAATCCTTTCATCATGGTTGATACGAACCATGACAATTCAGGGAAGCAATATTTAGAGCAAGTGCGGATTGTTCGTGAGACTCTCTTAAATCGAGACTGGAATGAAAAGATTGAGCAGAGTGTTCGTGGCTTTATGATTGAATCATATTTGGAAGATGGCCGACAAGATCAGCCAGAGGTCTTTGGAAAATCCATTACAGATCCTTGCTTAGGATGGGACAAGACTGAACAGTTGATTCGAGAAATTTATAGCCATTTAGAAAAATAACTCTATTATTGAAATGAAAGGGACCGTTTGGCAAAAGAAAATGTCGCCAATTGGTCGGAATGCAGCAAGCTCAGTTGGATTTCCAGCTGAGTTTTGTCTCATTCTGAGAACAAAGATGATTATAGGACATGGAATTGATATAGAGGAGTTATCTTCTATTCAGCGGGCCTATGAAAAAAATGCTCGCTTCGCAAAAAAAGTCTTGACAGAGAAAGAATGGCTTCGTTTTGAAGAACTTTCTGGCAAGCGAAAGATAGAATATTTGGCCGGTCGCTGGTCAGCTAAAGAGGCTTTTTCCAAAGCTTGGGGAACAGGAATTGGCAAGCTTAGTTTTCAAGATTTAGAAGTCTTGAATGATGAAAGAGGTGCTCCAGTATTTACGAAGACCCCTTTTTCTGGGAAGGTTTGGGTATCTATTAGCCATGCAGGTACCCTAGTGATGGCTAGCGTTATTTTGGAGGAAAGAGATGAAAACTAGTATACATAGGCCAAGTCAAGCACTTGTTGATTTATCAGCAATTCATTTTAATATTGAGCAATTAAAAGCCCATTTGCCTCAAGATGTTGAAAAATGGGCTGTCGTCAAAGCTAATGCCTACGGGCATGGTGCAGTAGCTGTTTCAAGTTATATTGATGATATTGTAGACGGTTTTTGTGTCTCAAACATTGACGAAGCTTTGGAATTAAGAGAGGGTGGCCTGGATAAAAAAATCTTAATTTTAGGGGTTTCAGCCATAGAGGCAGTACCTCTGGCAATTCAGCACAAGATTACATTGACCGTGGCTAGTTTAGAATGGCTGGACTTGCTGGAGGCTTCAGGCTCGTCTTTGCAAGGTCTGGTTGTTCACCTGAAAGTGGACTCAGGTATGGGCCGGATTGGCTTTAGAGATAGCCAGTTTCTTCAAGAGGCCATTAATCGTCTCCAGGTAGCTGGTGTTCAGGTGGAAGGAATCTTTACTCACTTTGCAACAGCTGACGAGGCAGATGCTAGTAAGTTTGAAGAGCAGTTAGCTTGTTTTAAGGGGATCTTAGCGGAATTAGATGATCTTCCACCGATTATTCATGCTAGCAATTCAGCTACTTCTCTTTGGCATGCGGACACTGTTATGAATGCTGTTCGTTTGGGAGATATTATTTATGGTCTCAATCCTAGTGGAAGTGCCCTTGAACTGCCTTATGAGATAAAACCAGCTCTTTCTTTGGTTTCAGAATTGGTTCATGTCAAAGAAGTAGAAGCAGGGGCTGATGTTGGTTACGGAGCAACCTACACAGCGGATGAAGGACAATTTATTGGAACAATTCCACTGGGTTATGCAGATGGCTGGACTAGGGATATGCAAGGTTTTGACGTTCTCATTGATGGTCAACGTTGTCCAATAGTTGGTCGAGTATCCATGGACCAGATTACAGTTCGCTTGCCGAAGAAATATCCTCTGGGCACACCAGTTGTTTTCATTGGTAAGAGCGGAACAGAAAGTATCTCGGCGACTGACGTTGCTGAGAAACGAGGAACGATTAACTATGAAGTGGTTTGTTTGATTAGTGATCGGGTACCAAGAATTTACAAGAATTAATTAGTTTAAGCCTCCTTGATGAAATATGTAGTTAGAGAAAGCCATTTGATGCTAGAACTGAAAGAGGAACTATGAATTTACACCAACCCTTATCGGTTCTGCCGGGAGTAGGACCGAAATCAGCAGAAAAGTTTGCAAAGCTTGGTATTGAGACCTTACAGGATTTACTACTGTATTTTCCTTTTCGCTATGAAGATTTTCAAAGCAAGCAGGTGCTTGATCTAGAGGATGGAGAAAAGGCCGTCATTTCTGGTATAGTTGCGACACCAGCAAATGTTCAGTATTACGGGTTTAAACGCAACCGTCTCCGTTTTTCAATCAAGCAAGGGGAAGTCATCCTAGCTGTCAATTTCTTTAACCAGCCTTATTTGGCGGATAAGGTTGAAGTGGGGGCAAATATTGCTGTTTTTGGAAAGTGGGATAAGGCTAAAGCTAGCTTGACTGGGATGAAGCTCTTGGCTCAGGTCGAAGACGACTTGCAGCCAGTTTATAGGGTGGCTCAAGGGATTAGCCAGACAAGTCTGATTAAATTAATTAAAACAGCTTTTGACCAAGGCTTGGATTTACTGATTGAAGAAAATTTACCCCAGGTCTTGTTGGAACGCTACCAATTGCTATCTCGAGCAGAAGCAGTGAGGGCCATGCATTTTCCAAAAGATTTGGCAGAATACAAACAGGCGCTACGTCGTGTCAAATTCGAAGAATTGTTCTATTTCCAAATGCAACTTCAGGTGCTTAAAATGGAAACAAAGGATGTCAGCAATGGTTTGGTACTGGATTGGCAGGAAGAGCAGCTACAAGAGAAAAAAAGTCAGCTACCTTTTCCTCTGACAGGAGCTCAGGAGAGAGCTTTGACTGAAATTTTGTCTGATTTGAAGTCGCCTGCTCACATGAACCGACTCTTACAGGGAGATGTTGGAAGTGGGAAGACAGTAGTGGCTGGTTTGGCCATGTATGCTGTGCATACAGCTGGCTACCAATCGGCTTTAATGGTTCCAACAGAAATTTTGGCTGAGCAGCATTTTGAAAGCCTCAGTCAGCTCTTTCCTGATTTAAAACTAGCCTTATTAACCGGTAGTATGAAAGCAGCTGAGCGTAAAGAGACTTTGCTGGCTATAGAGCTTGGTCAGGTAGATATGGTAATTGGAACCCATGCTTTGATCCAAGATGGCGTTCAATACCATCGTCTAGGACTGGTTATCGTAGATGAACAGCATCGCTTTGGGGTTGCTCAACGTAGAATTTTGCGGGAAAAAGGAGACAATCCTGATGTTCTCATGATGACTGCTACTCCCATTCCCAGAACTTTGGCCATTACGGCTTTTGGGGATATGGATGTATCCATTATTGACCAGATGCCGGCGGGACGAAAGCCTATTATTACCCGTTGGGTTAAGCATGAGCAACTCGAGGTCGTACTCGATTGGATAAAAAAAGAATTAGTAAAGGGAGCTCAGGTTTATTTTATTTCTCCTTTGATTGAGGAATCAGAAGCTCTGGATCTAAAAAATGCTATTGACTTAGAAGAAGAACTGCAAGCTTACTTTGGAGGAGATGCCCGAGTCTCTCTTCTTCATGGTAAGATGAAGAGTGACGAAAAAGAGGCTATTATGCAGGACTTCAAGAATAAAGAGGTAGATATTTTAGTGTCTACAACGGTCATTGAAGTGGGTGTTAATGTGCCCAATGCAACGATTATGGTTATCATGGATGCTGATCGTTTTGGTCTCAGCCAGCTCCATCAGTTGCGCGGGCGTGTGGGACGTGGTGATAAACAATCCTATGCCGTTCTTGTCGCAAATCCAAAAACAGAGTCCGGGAAGAAACGTATGAAAATCATGACGGAAACGACAGATGGCTTTGTACTTGCTGAGGAAGATTTAAAAATGCGTGGTTCAGGAGAGATTTTTGGAACTCGTCAGTCTGGTATTCCAGAATTTCAAGTGGCCGATATCGTAGAGGACTACCCTATCTTGGAAGAAGCTAGAAAGGTAGCTAGCCAAATTGTGCAGAATAAAGACTGGCGGAGGGATCCTAACTGGCATCTAGTGGCTCTTCATTTTGATAAGCAAGATTATTTGGATTAAGCTTTTTGAAAGTTTTTTATAAGAATGACTTAAGTTTTACTGCCTATAATAAAGTCAATCAAAAGAAACGAGGTATTGATCATGACAGTAAATATTCACGTAGATTATAAAAAAGTTTTCAAGGATTCGGAAAAGATTTTTTCTACTTACGGCAAGTAGGGAATCTCCTTTTTATAACATAAATGAAAATAGGGAGACCACTTAGGATGAGTGGTCTTTTTTTGTTGTCTTAAAACAAATTCCGATTTTTATACGTACTCTTCTACGATACATTATTTTGTAGTCAATTACACAGTCATCATGGGAGTCTATCCTACTCTTCGTTTTATTCCAAGTTGATTTCTTTTCCTATCAGAAGCAAAAACTTGGACTTTACGTGCTTCGTTTCAAAATTATATAATAAGAATGAGGAGGAAAGAAATGGAAAGTCGATTATCAGAATTGTTCCAACGTGTTTGTACGACTGAGCAGCTTACCACAATTGATGAGCTTAGTCGATTATTTAAGGTGTCTAATCGGACGATTCTCAATGATATTGAAAAGGTAAATGGCTATTTAAAACAACATGATTTTCCGCCCATACAAGTCAAAAATAAGAGAATTTCTTATCCATTAAAGTTATATCTGACCTTCTCAGATTTATTGGTAAATAAGAGCGAACTGCTCCTTTTAGATGAGGAAATTCGGCGGAAACAGCTGCTGCTTGATATGCTATTGGATATGGATCATTTTAGCATTACCGCAGCAATTGCCAAATATGGTCTATCTAGAAATACGATTATTAAAGAAATTAAAACGATTCGGGCGGCACTCTCCACACAAGGGATAGAGTTAATACCAATTTCGTTTGTGGGCTATCATCTATCTGGTGATGAGGCAGTGATTAGACGGCTTGCGGCGAGTTTATTTCCTGTTGCCAAAATTAATATTTTTGCTTCCTCTGAATTTGTTGCGCAATTGGAAGAGCTCAGCCAACTTTTGTCAGTACTATTAGAAAAACTAAACCGGCGCATTTCGCAAACGGCCTTTGAACGTCTGCTGGCTTATTTCTGGGTTTCTTATTCTCGTTTTCAACAGCAGCATTTCATACCTAAGAAAGAGACAGTTGAACAGCTAATTTTAGAAGAGCTAATACTGCAAAGTATCCCCCTTTTCCATCAGCTGTTTGCAACAATTAGTCATCATCCAGAAGATTTAAAGTACCTAGCAGATCGGGTGGCGGAAGCTTCTTTATTAGACCCAGAAGAAAGACTTTCGGATGACTGGCTGTCTTGGAACGTGATTGTACTAGATTTTATCAATAGCGTTTCTAAGTTGACGGAAGAATCGTATTTTTGTGTTGATACAGATTTATTTGAAGGAATTCTGACTCATTTAAGGCCTGCGACGAAGCGACTTTTAAATGGGGAAGAACTCTTGAACCCTTTGTATGATGAGGTTATTAGCCATTTTAAGGAGTTGCATGAGGCTGTTCTTGAAAGTTTGCCAGCACTTGAAAGAAAACTGGGAGTGACCTTTACTTTACAAGAGAGTTCATTTTTAACCTTGTTTTTTGAATCATCTCTGCAACGTAAACGATTTCAAAAGCGGGTTTTAAATGATATTATTATTGTTTGTAATGAGGGGATTAGTACTTCTCAGATGTTAAACAGCCGTTTGCAGCGAGTATTTGCTTTTAATATTCTAGGAACTTTCAGTAAACGTGAAGCACTTGCTTGGCAGCAAACCCATCATGCAGATTTGATTATTACAACAGTTGATATCCCAGAAGCGCGTTTTCCAACAATCAAGGTTAATGCCTTGCTTTTGAGTGAAGATATTGAGAGAATTCAAAAAATATCTAATCAGTCCTTAAAAGAGATTCATGCTGATGAAATCCTAACCGTCATTAAACGGCGGATTCATTTAAAAAAAGAGCAAGAAAGTGCTATCTTTTCAGATTTGACTTTCTTACTGCAGGGAACAATTTTTAAGCAAAAACAAAAGAAAGAGGAGAAAAAAGAGCCAATGTTAATGGAAGTTTTAACCCAAGCAACAATTGAAGCCAATTATCCTGCCAAAGACCGTGAAGATGCGGTTAGAGAGTGCGGGCGCCTGCTTGTTCAAAGTGGAGCAGCAAGAGAAAGTTATGTCGAAGGAATGCTAGAAAATGTCCAGGTAAATGGGACTTATATTGTCATTGCCCCAGGGATTGCCATGCCACATGCACGACCGGAAAAAGGAGCGATAAAAATAGGATTTAGTTTACTGACCTTGCAAGACCCTATAAAATTTAACCATCCAACAAATGATCCGGTAAAATTAGTGATTGGTCTTTGTGCAACGGATCATCAGACGCACTTAAAGGCTTTGTCAGAATTGGTTGAAACACTCAGCCATCAAGAAATCATTACTCAACTTTATAGTGCTAAAACTAGCCAAGAAATTTATTCTATCATCAAAGGAGGAACAGAAAATGATTAAGATTGTTACAGTTTGCGGTGCTGGAGTAGGAAGTTCCATGATGGAGCGTTTGTTTGCTCAGCAAATTCTTGATGCGGAAAACATTGAAGCTGAAATCGATGCGTCTGATATTGGTTCGGTTGATCCGAATAGCTACGACATTGTGATTACGACATCCGATTTTGCCAATCAATTAGCGCATGCCCAAAGCAAAGTAATCCGTATTGATAATTTAATGGACAAGGAGTACTTGAAAGAACAGCTATTAGCCACGATTGCTCAGTTAGAAAAGTAAGCTCATAAAGTAGGAGGTATCAAAAATGAATTTTTTATTATATCTGATTAATAATGTTCTAAGCCAGCCGATTTTTATCATTGGTCTTGTCGTAATTTTGGGTATGCTTGCGGAGAAGAAATCGTGGGATAAGATTCTTCCCAGTACCATTAAAGCGATTATTGGCTTTACAATGATTAATATTGGCGGCCAGACATTGGGTGGAGCTTTGCTTCCGCTTCAATTGATGATTTCTAAGATTTTTGGGGTTGATGCACAAAATATGACTGATATTGGAGCAGCTCAGGCTGAGAGTCTTGCTTCCATTGGAACAGAAATGGCTCTAATTTTTGCAGTAGGGTTTTTAATCAATATTCTATTAGCCCGCCTTACTCCCCTTAAGTTTGTACATTTATCTCCTCACGTTTCTTTCTTCTTTGCTGGAATGATAGCAGCCTTGTTGAAATTTAACACCCAGCTGGACTTTATCCCGCTTGTTCTCCTTGGTGCAGTTATACTAGGTCTTTATATGACTCTAAGCTGTGCGTATGTCAATGTTTTTATCAAGCCAGTTAAGGGAGCAGATGGTTTTACTTTGGCGCATTCCAGTTCAACAGGTTTGGTTGTTGCCTCTATTTTAGGAAAAATTTTTGGCAATAAAAACAGTGATTTGGAAAATCTAAAACTATCAAAGAAATTAAATTTTCTGCGAGAAATGACGATTGCTTTGACCCTCGTAATGACCTTGCTTTTCTTTTGTCTCGGTCTTTTTGCAGGCAATGACTGGATGATGGAAGAAGTCAGTGGCGGTAAGGATATTGTTGTATTTAGTATTACCAAAGGGGTAGAATTTGGTATGTGGATTACGGTGATTATCACAGGCGTTCGTATGATGCTGGCGGAGATTATTCCTGCCTTTCATGGAATTGCTGGGAAGTTCATTCCAAATGCTAAACCCGGCTTGGATATTCCGCTGCTCTTTCCTAATTATCCCACCTCTGTCATCGTTGGTTTCCTCTGCAGCCTAGTCTCTGGGCTCATTGGTATGCTGATTTTGGGAGCGGTAAACTATCCAGTGATTGTATTTCCAGCCCTGATTCCGACTTTCTTTACTGGCGCCATTACAGCTATTTTCGGCAATGCTCACGGAGGAACGCGTGGGGCGATTATTGGTTCTCTGACCAATGGCTTTTTGCTCATATTTGGACAAGCTCTGTTGCTGCCTTTGGTTGCAAGCTATGCACCAATTATGAGAATTCTTAGTGAAACGGATTACTGCGTTTATGGTCCAATTTTAGGTTTCTTCCTTAAAGCAGTAGGTGGTGGTTTCTGATGATGCCTATTTTCTATTTACCCATTTCCTATCCAGACAGAGAAACCTTCTTTCAGTTACTGGATTTATTGCAGAAATATCAAGTGCCAATGGTAGAAATCGGTCTTCCTGCAACAAATTCTTTTTTAGATGGAGAGCTGATTCAAAGAATAAATCACCAACTGCTTCAAGCGGGGCTGTCAACAGCTGAACTGACAAAAATATTGTTACAAATCAGGGAAAAGTACACTTTTCAAGTAGTGCTGATGACCTATAAAGAAGGAGTAGAACGTTTTTCTCTACAGGAGCTCCCAATGGACTTGTATGCAGGAATCTTGTGTGTGGATGCTGTTTTATCGCAGATTACCTTTCCAAAACAGGTAGCTCTTGTATCTCCCGCAAGCAAAGCAGTCGATGTGAAAACTCAATGTGTTTTGTCGCATACATTTATCTACTTAATGTCTCATTCTGGGAAAACTGGTGAAAAAGTTTCTTTAGAAAATGCCCCCTATCAAGAAATTTTACCCCTACTCAAACATTATTCAAAAGATCCAGTTTATGTTGGTTTTGGCGTAAAAAATGCTCAAGATGTTTCTTGCATCAGGGATTCAGGTGCAGATGGTGCCATTGTTGGAACAGAATTTCTCCACCAATATGAACTGGGCGGTCTTTCTCAGATTGAACAGTATTTACAATCATTTCAGTAAAGCTATTCTTAGATTAAAAGGCGGTGGGACAGAACAAAAAATGAAAATTTTTAATTCATCGCTTCTCAGTTTTAAAGCTCTACATTTTCATTTTCGAATTTTTAAGTTCAACAAAAAACGGGGCTGGGACAAAAGAATCCCAGCCTCGTTTAAACTTACTTATAATAGAAAAAGGCGATTTATCCCTCCATGTATTCTTTTAATTCCTGTCCTTTTAGTCCTGCATTAAGAGCAATGAGGAGTTTAAGACGGGCCTTAGGTGCATTTAGCTCTTTGACGAAATAGACGCCGGATTCGTGAAGCTGTACACCACCGCCAGGATAGGCATAGACAGGTTCAGCGATACCATTAAAGCATCGAGAAACCAAGGCAACAGGGATTCCTTGATTAATGAAAAAGGTTAATTTTTCAGCGACTTCCTGAGGGAGGTTACCTGCTCCAAAAGCTTCAATGATCAAACCATCCAGATGACTACAATCAAGTATATCTAGTAATTCAGTCTTCATGCCAGCGTAGGCAGGGATAATAGGGACAAAGCCGGTGATCTTGTCTAAGTCAAAACGAACACGTGGCTCAGCTGTTTTAAAATATAGAACCTCTTGTTTCATGATAAGTCCAAGGGGGCCGTGGGTTGGAGTTTGGAAGGTGCTGACATTTGTGGTATGAGTCTTGGTAACGTATTTAGCTGCGTGAACTTCATCATTCATAACGACTAAGACGCCTTTGCCGTGAGCTTTCTGGTCAGCAGCTACACGCAAGGCAGAAAGGTAATTATAGACCCCGTCGCTACCTAGCTCATTTGAACTACGCATGGCACCTGTGAGGACGACTGGGATGTCAGGAATTTCCATAGTGTCTAGGAAATATGCTGTTTCTTCAAGGGTATCGGTCCCGTGGGTAATGACGACTCCATCAAAATCCTTAGAAGAGGTTTTGATTTTTTTATAGAGTTGAAGCATATGTTCTGGTGTCATATGGGGGCTAGGGATGTTGAAAAAATCGAGAGCTGTAACTTGGATGCCTTCCAAGGGGACGGTAACATGATTCATAGGATTTTCGTCGTTTGTTACAACCTTGCCGGTTCCATCAGCCTGCATAGAAATGGTGCCACCAGTATGCAATACCAATATTTTTTTGTTCATAGATGAGCTTCTTTCCAAATTGTGTTATAATTTATTTTATCATAAAAGGAAAGAATAAGAAGTATGGAAGTAAAAGCTGTTTTTTTCGATATTGATGGTACTCTGGTCAATGACAGCCGAACTGTCCTCAAATCAACAGAGCAGGCTATTCAGAGTCTGAAAGAACAAGGTATTTTTGTCGGTTTGGCCACAGGAAGAGGTCCCTTTTTCGTCCAATCTTTCATGAAAGATTTGGATTTGGATTTTGCAGTTACCTATAATGGCCAGTATATATTTTCAAAGGAAAAGGTTATTTCTGCGACCCCTATTGATAAGTCTAGTCTTCGAGAAATCATTGATTATGCCAAAAAGCATAAAAAGGAAATTGCTCTTGGGACAGAAACAGATATGGTTGGCAGTCATATTATGCGCTTTGGCATGAGCAAATTCTCTCAGTGGAGCAGTCGCTTTGTGCCTAAAGGTTTTGCACGTTATATTAGTTATGGCTTTAACAGGGTTGTTAGTAAAGCTCTTCCACAACAGAAAGACGATCTGTTAGATATTTCGCGAGAGCCCATTTATCAAGTGGTGATGTTGGCTACACCTGAAGAAACTCAGGCTATGGAGGAATATTTCCCAGATTTGAAGTTTACTCGTTCTAGTCCCTATGCGGCAGACATCATCAATGGGGATACCTCAAAGTTGCAGGGTATTGCGCGTGTAGGAAAAGAATATGGCTTTGATATCAACCAAGTGATGGCTTTTGGCGATTCAGACAATGATCTTGAAATGTTGTCGGGAGTAGGCATGTCAATTGCAATGGGAAATGGAACTAGTAAGGTTAAAGAAGTTGCCAAGCATACAACGACCAGCAATAGTCAAGACGGGATTCATAAAGCCTTGGAGCATTTTGGTATTTTAGCAAGTGAGAAAGTCTTTACTAGTAGTGACCATCATTTTAATAAGGTTAAAGAATTTCATGGAGTCATGGATAAGAAGACTCAGGAAGAACCGATCGCATGGACGCCTGAAGGAGCTCGCCATCGGGCAGCCTTTAAACTTGAAGAATTAGTGGAATTTTTGCGTGCTTCAAGTAGTTCAGAAGAAGAGTTTGACGAGGCAGTTGCCCACTTGCACGATGCTCTAGACAAGGCAGCTACCAAGGTTAAGAGAAAGAATCCAGCAGAGATTTCTTTAGTTGGTCAAGTAGATGCCTTGATTGATACACTCTACTTTACTTATGGAAGTTTTGTTTTAATGGGGGTGGATCCAGAGCGACTTTTCACAATTGTCCATCAAGCCAATATGGGTAAAATTTTCCCTGACGGAAAAGCCCATTTTGATCCGGTAACTCATAAAATTTTAAAGCCGGATGATTGGGAAGAGAAATACGCGCCAGAACCCGCCATTAAAGAAGAATTAGGAAGACAGATAAAAGCCTACGAAAAAAATTGTGGCTCCAAAGAAAAAAACTGAGATTATCTCAGTTTTTTTATATCTAAAACAAAATGTCTATAAGGTTTTTTCGCTATCACGGACAACGAGCAAGTCAACTTTAGCATGACGCAGGATATACTCAGATGAAGAACCGACCAATAAGCGCTCAAAAGCATTGAGTCCTGTTGCTCCAACCATGATTAAGTCAACCTTTTGTTCATCTGGAATTTCTGTTGCTAGTAAAGTTTTAGGATTTCCAAGTTCAACTACAGTAACAACATCACCAACACCAGCCTCACGAGCTTTCTTTTCATAGCCAGCGACTAATTTCTTTGCATCTTCCTGCAGTTCTTCATATACTTCAGCATCAAATGTTGATACACTTTGAAGAGCGCGAGTATCAATAACATGAGCAATGGTTAAGCGAGATTTGTTTCTAAGCGCAACATTGACTCCTTTTTCAAATGCCAATTCTGCTTCACGGGAACCGTCAATTGCAACTAGAATATTTTCATATTTTTGTAACATAAGCCTACCTCCATAAAGATGCTAAGAAAGTTTCAGCAGTTTAGGAACCTGTTGAAAACGATGGTTAAGAAAAACCTGGCTTTCAACTTGAATTCTATTTCATAAAATATGAAGATTGTTTTAAGAGTTCCAATCCTTGCTGAAAATTCTCTTATATTTATATTGTAAACCTTTTCATGAAAGAAGTAAAGCAATTTTCGGTAAGAAGGGGAGAAATTCTCGTTAAAAAATGAAAAGAAATCAAGGCTCAAATAGCTTAATGAAGGGTGAAGAGCTCCCTTTACAGGAAGTTCCTAATCAATTTTTCTTTCATTATTTTTGTGATATTTTTTGGATTTTTGAGAAAAATTGAGTTATAATAAGACGATTGATTGAAACGAGGAGTTCAAAATGAAAGAATACAATAAATCTGTCAAACTAGAGCATGTAGCATATGATATTCGTGGCCCAGTCCTCGAAGAAGCTATGCGTATGCGAGCGAATGGTGAACGGATTTTGCGTTTAAATACTGGAAATCCAGCTGAGTTTGGCTTTACTGCTCCAGATGAAGTCATTCATGACTTGATTATCAATGCTCGTAGTAGTGAAGGCTATTCTGATTCTAAGGGATTGTTCTCAGCTCGGAAGGCTATTATGCAATATTGCCAGCTCAAAAATATTCCTAACGTTGGAATTGAAGACATTTACCTAGGAAATGGTGTCAGTGAGCTGATTGTAATGTCTATGCAGGGCTTGCTAGACAATGGAGATGAAGTTCTGGTTCCTATGCCGGATTATCCATTGTGGACAGCGGCAGTAAGCCTAGCTGGAGGAAATGCAGTTCATTATCTTTGTGATGAAGAAGCAGATTGGTATCCAGATATTGATGACATTAAATCAAAAATTACTTCAAACACCAAAGCTATCGTTGTGATTAATCCCAATAACCCAACAGGAGCCCTGTATCCGAAGGAAGTGTTAGAAGACATTGTTGAAGTTGCCCGTCAGAATGATTTGATTATCTTCGCAGACGAGATCTATGACCGTTTGGTTATGGATGGTGAGAAGCATACGGCTATTGCAAGTCTAGCACCCGATTTGTTCTGTGTCAGCATGAATGGTTTGTCAAAATCTCACCGCATTGCTGGCTTCCGGGTTGGCTGGATGGCGTTGTCAGGTCCTAAGAAGCATGTTCAAGGCTATATTGAAGGATTGAATATGTTATCCAATATGCGTCTCTGTTCCAATGTTCTTTCCCAACAGGTGGTTCAAACTTCATTGGGAGGGCATCAGTCTGTAGATGAGTTATTGTTGCCAGGCGGTCGTATCTACGAACAGCGTAACTTCATTTATAAAGCTATCAATGACATCCCGGGTCTTTCTGCAGTCAAGCCTAAGGCAGGTCTATACATTTTTCCTAAGATTGATCGCGAAATGTATGAGATCGATGATGATGAGCAGTTTGTTTTAAATTTCTTAAAACAAGAAAAAATTCTGCTAGTTCATGGCCGTGGCTTCAATTGGAAGGATCCTGATCATTTCCGAATTGTATATTTGCCACGTGTGGATGAATTGGCCCAAGTGCAAGAAAAAATGACTCGTTTCTTGCAACAATACCGGCGCTAATTAAGTTAATAAAAGTGAAAAGAAGAACGAAATGTTCTTCTTTTTTTGTTGTTTAAATGGAATAAGGCTAAATTACTGTATCAGATGGTTTCTAAATTAACTTTTTAAGTTAAATAGTTCTAATTTTAAAATTGTTAAAAAAATGAAATAAATGACATAAAAGCAGATCTAAAAAAATGGGAGTGGAAATTATGTTTGTTTTTATCAAGTTTTCGTATATTTTTTATGTAACATTTTAATGACAAAATTTTCGATTCTCTTGTTTGAAGTCCAAATGAACTGGGTACCTACTTTTCTGTCAAATCTAAAGATGGTAGAATAATTCCATCATTATTTTACTAATGATGAAAAGATTTAAACACAAAGGAGAGTTTTTATGTTTAAAAAAATGCTGAGTGCATTTTCTGTTGGTGCCCTTGCTTTGTCTTTGCTCTTTGCCAAAGAGGCCAAAGCAGATCAAGTGACAGGAGGCAAGCCGGCGCCAGAAGATACGATTGATCAAGGGACAAATACCCAAGCTGTTTCAGCAGTTAATAAGGCTGAAGTTGATGCTGCTAAAGACAGCTTAGATCAAAAGAATGAGCAGGTCAAAGAAGAGGAAGCAGCGGTCAAGGAAGCGGAAAAATCCGTAGAAACTGCCAAAGCGAATGCTGAGCTGGCAAAAGAGGCAGTTAAAACTGCTGAAGAAGGGACTCAAGCATCTTCTGCAACTAAAGAAGCGGCTAGAGAGGCTGTAGCTAATCAAACGGAAGCCGTGAAGGAAGCAGAAAAAGTAGCTCAAGCAAGTCAAACTGAACTGGATAAAAGTCAGAATCAGGCAAACTCTCAAGCTCAAAAAACTCAAGAGGCTAAAGAAGCTCTGAAAAAAGCAGACGAAAAGGTTAGTCAAGCTCAAGCTGATTTGGAACGAACTCAAAAGAGTCAAGAGGGATCGAGTGCAGAAGTTTCTGCAAATCTTGAACAAGCAAAAGCAGATGTAGCCAATAGTCAGGCTGCAGTCAATAAAGCACAGGAGGAAGTGAACAAGGCTGAGCAATCAGATAGTCAGCGTCAAGAAAAAATTGATCAGGCTGTTTCAAATAAAGCTCAGGCAGACTCTGATGCTGAAAAGGCTAAACAAACTTTGGATAAAGCAAGTTCTCAGGAAGCTGAAGCTCAAGCTAAGCTCAGTCAGGCACAGGCAAATTTGGAAGCAGCCCAGGCTACTGAAAATGACAGTCTGAAACCTTCTGTTTCTAACAACAAAAACAGGCTTTACATGACGCCGGAGTATATTGCCGCATTGAAACAGTTGGCTGATCCAAATACACCGCAATCTCAAATCAGTCAGATTGAAGCAACGTTGACAGCAGTTAACGATAGGGCCAAATCTTACAATAACTACATAGCAGATCCGAATGATAGCACTAAAATGTATGATACCAATAATATTCCTTATGAGGTTCGCAGAGAGTTATCGCAGTTTGCTTCAGAATTAATTAACCAATTGCGTGCTCAAATGGGAACGGGTGAAACCTTACTAACTCCATCATCTTTAGAGTTTGCTGACAAGGTTTCCCAAGCATACAGAAATGACAATTGGAACTGGGATTTGATGAATCGCTATCACCATGATACTTGGGGGATAAATCGGGTGGCTCGTGAATATGGATTGGTCACGACCACTTCTGAGCAAGAGCAACAAGGGCTTCAATACTACGAAAATGCCTATATCTGGCGAGCTAATACAGCTCAGATGAGCGTGGCAGATATGAAGCGAGACATCTACTTCTCTCTTGTTGAATTTATGTATAATGGCTATGAATGGGTCCATGCCAAATCAATTTCTGGTCTTAATACAGGAAGCCAGAAAAATTATCTAGGCGTTGATTTTTCGATGGAGAGCGATATCACGGTAGCCCATTTCACTATGGTTTCCGAAGATCAAGTTAAATATGCGACAAAAAATAACTTTGATGCTACACCTTTAACAGCCAGTGGAAATTCTACTTCTAGTGATCCGCAAGCTTTAGCCCAGGCTCAGGCAGCCTATGATCAAGCTAAAAGCGCTCATGATCAAGCGCAAGCAGAAAAAAGTACTGCTCAAACTGCTTATGACCAAACTATAACTGCGGTGCAAGTGGCGCAAAAACAATTAGATGAAGCCAAGCAAGCGCCTCTAGAACTTGCAACTGCCCAAGCCGCCCTAGCTACTGCTAAGCAGGAATTAGAAAAGAATCAAGAAAAATTATCTAAGGCTCAAGAGGCACTGAATCTTGCGAATTCGGATCAGGCAGATAAGGCAGCTGCCCTCTCAAAAGCTCAAGAGACCTTGTCGGCTGCTCAGGCCGCCCAAGCTGTAGCCAGAGATAGACTAGCTCAAGAAGAAAAAGCGTTGGCTCAGGCCAATCAGGCTTTGGATCAAGCTCGAACCAAGCGTGATGCCGCCCAAGTGGCAGTTGCTCAAGCTCAGACTGCTTTGGATCAAGCCCAAAAGAATTTAGCAAACCTGCAGGATGCTCAAACGAATCTGGAACAAGCTCAAGCCAATCTGGCAGCAGCTGAGAAGGATTTAGCTGATAAGACAAGCGATCTAGCAGCTAAACAGCAGACTCTATCAGAGCTGAAAGCTGCTCAGGCCCAAGCAGAGAAACTCTATAACCGTTTAGCTGCTCAAATCCAAGCTCAAGAGAAACAAAAACGCGATGATCACTATCGAAATATTTTGGATCAGACAGAGAAGCACTTGAATGGCTCTGTCCAGTCTAATCCAAGCGTGGAAATGCAGACGCAAGAACCTAGCCCAGATCCGCTAGTGAAAACGAAAGAGGAGCCGATTGTTAAAGGAGTTGCTACTCGCAAAGCGCCTGCTAACAGAGTGGCATCGACGTCATCAGACCCTGGTGAAAATCATTCTATGCAGACGTCTGTAGGCTCTTCAAAATTGCCAAATACTGGAAGCAGACTTTCGGTCTGGGCGATGATGAGCGGAATTCTCGCTTTGGTATCTGGTTTTGCATTGCTGGTCTGGAAGCATAAAAAAGAGAGTAAAAACTAGATTTTTTGAAAAAACTATAGATATAGCAAACAAGATAATAGGCCGGAAGTTAGGGTAAGTTAAAACCCTAGCTTCCTTTTATCTTTCAAAAAAAGAAGCGTTGAAATCCCAATAAATTTAAATCAGGACCTCGCGCTGTTTTCAAAAATATGTTGGTTTTGAAGGAACTAAAATCGTTCGCTGGATAAAATGTAAAGAATTATTATTCAATAGGCAATTTTCAGATAATTATTGAAATTTCTGTCAATTTATGATATAATCAATCGGACTAAATACGAGGTGGCTTATGGCACATTTATTAGAAAAAACAAGAAAAATTACATCTATTTTGAAGCGCTCTGAAGAGCAACTTCAAGAAGAGTTGCCATACAATGACATTACAAGACAGTTGGCAGAAATTATGGACTGTAATGCTTGTATTGTTAATAGCAAGGGACGTTTGTTGGGTTACTTTATGCGGTACAAAACAAATAATGACCGTGTAGAGGCCTTCTACCAAACTAAAATGTTCCCAGATGATTATATTCGTTCTGCTAATTTAATTTACGATACAGAGGCTAATTTGCCAGTCGAGCATGAATTATCCATCTTTCCGGTTGAGACACAGTCGGATTTTCCAGATGGTTTGACAACTATTGCACCAATTCATGTTTCAGGGATTCGTTTGGGTTCCTTGATTATTTGGCGAAATGACGAGAAATTTGATAATGATGATTTGGTCTTAGTAGAAATTTCAAGTACCGTTGTGGGCATTCAGTTATTGAATTTCCAAAGAGAAGAAGATGAAAAGAATATCCGTCGTCGTACAGCAGTGACAATGGCAGTAAACACTTTGTCTTATTCAGAATTACGGGCTGTTTCGGCCATCCTAGGAGAGCTAAATGGGAATGAAGGCCACTTGACAGCTTCTGTCATTGCTGACCGTATTGGAATTACGCGATCTGTTATTGTCAATGCCTTGCGTAAGCTAGAGAGTGCTGGGATCATTGAGAGCCGGTCTTTGGGAATGAAAGGGACCTATCTGAAAGTGCTGATTCCAGATGTTTTTGAGGAAATAAAAAAGAGGGACTACTGATGGCAAAAGCGCTAATTTCCATTGATTATACAGTTGATTTTGTAGCAGATGAGGGTAAATTAACTGCAGGAGCGCCTGCTCAGGCAATTTCTGAAGCCATTGCCCAAGTAACTGAGGCGGCCTTTGAGCGTGGAGATTATATCTTCTTTACTATTGATGCCCACGATGAGAACGATGCCTTTCATCCTGAAAGCAAGCTTTTTCCACCCCACAATATCAAGGGAACTAGTGGTCGAAACTTGTATGGGCCTTTGGCTGATTTCTATGAGAAACATAAAGGAGATTCACGGGTCTTTTGGATGGATAAGCGCCACTATTCGGCTTTTTCTGGGACGGATTTAGATATTCGTTTGCGGGAAAGAAAGGTAGATACGGTCATTTTGACAGGAGTCTTGACGGATATTTGCGTTATGCATACGGCAATTGATGCCTATAATTTAGGCTATCATATCCAAGTGGTGGAACCTGCTGTGGCTTCGATTTCAGAGGAAAATCACAAATTTGCCCTCAATCACTTGCAAAATGTACTCGGTTCGACTATAATAGAAACAATTTAAAAGTAAAAGAGAAGCAGAGTAGGTTTGCTAACTTGCACAGAGAGCGCTGGAAGCTGAGAGCAGCGCCAAGAAGGCAAAATCCGAAAAACATGTTTCATAATCTTTTGCGTGATAAAGCGCAAACGTTGCTCACGTTACGAGCTTAGAGGCTACCTTCTTAGGTGGCAAATAACAGTGGTACCACGGTTTTCGTCTGTTTTACAGAGGAAGCCGTGGTTTTTTCTATATCTCTAAGATTTCATTCAAAATAGAAAACAAAGTTCGATCCAAGGCTTTTTGATCAACCATTAGGGAAATTGATAATTGGATTTCAATAATAGCTTTGTGTACTACGGTATAGGCAATCCAGAATATAGAAAAAGAAGTTTTTACAAAATGAGAGTATAAAGAAAGAGGAAGAGATGAAAGAAATTTTTATCGGAAACTATGGTTTAGAGCAGGTCGGACAGACTATGACAGCACAAGGCTGGGTGGCCAACATCCGCAATCACGGTAAGCTGGCCTTTATTGAGTTGCGGGACCGTGAGGGCTTGCTTCAGGTTTTTGTTGGCGGTGAGATTGAAGACTTTGCTAAGCTAGAAGAAATCGGCAAGGAAGATCTTATTGCAGTGACTGGACAAGTGGTTCAGCGTGAAGATCGTTTTATCAATAAGTCCATTAAGTCTGGTCAGGTTGAGCTGAGAGCTGAAAAAATTGAAGTCATTGCTAGCAGCAAGGCCTTGCCTTTCGAGCTAGACCAACATGCCCATACAGGGGAGGACCTGCGTCAGAAATACCGCTACCTGGACTTGCGCCGTGAGAAGATGACACATAACCTTAAAGTTCGTCATCAGGTCACCTCAACTATTCGGGAATATTTGAATGGTTTGGACTTTTTGGAAGTGGAGACGCCTTATCTGACTAAGTCAACCCCTGAAGGTGCTAGAGACTTCTTGGTTCCTAGTCGGGTCTATAAAAATCAATTCTACGCGCTACCTCAGAGCCCACAGATGCTCAAACAGTTGCTTATGGGAGCTGGCCTTGAGCGCTATTATCAGATTGTTCGTTGCTTCCGTGACGAAGACCTGCGGGGGGACCGGCAACCAGAGTTTACTCAGGTGGATTTGGAGTTGAGCTTTGCCAGCGAGGAAGAAATCCGAGCTCTGGTTGAAGCTATGCTCAAGTCTGTTGTCAAGAAAACTCATGGTTTAGAGCTGACGGAAGCTTTTCCGACGATCAGCTATGAAGAAGCTATGAGTCGTTTCGGCTCTGATAAGCCAGATACACGCTTTGGTTTAGAGCTGAAGAATTTGACGGATTTATGCCAGTCCAATGAATCGCTTCTTATCAAGAAAGCCTTGGATAACCAAGAGGAAGTGATGGGAATCTGTGTGCCAGGTGCGGCTAGTGCTTTTAGCAAAAAGCAACTAAGTCACTACTATCAGGAAATGAAGGAATTTGGTTGTAGCCGTTTTGCCAGCCTCAAGGTTGAAAATGGCCAGTTGGTTGGTGATTTGGCTAGCACCTTTGAAGCTGAAAGTCAGGAGTTACTGACACGTTTTGAGGCAAAGGATGGAGATTTAATCCTGCTAGTCATGGCTAAGAAGCGTCGAGCTCAGGAAGCTTTGGGACATCTTCGCCTAGAAGTCGCAAAAGCTTTAGACTTGATTGATCCGAGTCTGCTTCATTTCCTCTGGGTTGTAGATTGGCCACTGCTGGAGTGGAATGAAGATCAAAATCGCTATCAAGCTATGCACCATCCTTTCACACAGGGAATCTTTGAAGAAGGCCAAGAGCCTGGTCAATTCCGTAGCCACGCCTATGACATCGTCTTGAATGGCTATGAAATTGGCGGAGGAAGTCTGCGGATTCATGACCGGAAGGCTCAGGAAGCTATGTTTGAGCTATTAGGCATGAGCCGAGAAGACTATGAGCGGGACTTTGGTTTCTTCTTGGAAGCCTTGGAATACGGATTCCCGCCACATGGTGGTTTAGCTCTAGGATTGGATCGTTTAGTTATGATCTTGGCTGGAGAGCAAAATATCCGCCAGGTCATCGCCTTTCCCAAAAATGGTACAGGCTTTGATCCTATGCTGGAAAGTCCGAGTCTGGTTGACTACAGACAGGTCAAAGAATTGCATTTGGAATTGAAGAAATAGAGCCAAATATGGTAAAATGAAATGATGCGAATTCCTGGAGGATAGCAGGAATAAGCCCAAGAAAGGAGTTAGTGGATGCTAAACAAATCGGTGTCCTCTAGCTTATCAAAACAAACGTGAGCTAAGCTCTGGAAATAAAGAACTCATCTCAAATTCTTATTTTCAGTCGCTAAAACTCACATATTCTACGAAAGGAATCAGAGATGAAGATTACTCAAGAAGAAGTAAGTCATGTAGCTAAGTTGTCAAAACTGGCTTTCTCACCAGAAGAAACAGCTGAGTTTGCAACGACTTTGTCTAAGATTGTCGACATGGTCGAATTGCTCAATGAAGTAGATACAGAAGGAGTGCCTTTTACTTCCAATGTAGCTGCCAATATCAACTACATGCGAGAAGATGTGGCTCAGCCAGGCTGGAATCGGGAAGAGCTTTTCCAAAATGTGCCTGAAAAAGAGCGGGGGTACATCAAAGTGCCTGCCATCCTAGATGACGGAGGAGATGCCTAATGACTTTTAATCACAAGACTATTGAAGAGTTGCATGATTTGCTGGTCAAGAAAGAAATTTCTGCGGTAGAGTTAACTCAGGCAACTTTGGCGGATATCAAAGAACGTGAAGGAGCTGTAGACAGCTTCATTACTGTCAGCGAAGAGGAGGCTTTGGCTCAGGCTGCGGCTCTAGATGCCAAGGGCATTGATGCTGACAATCTCATGAGCGGAATTCCGCTGGCGGTTAAGGACAATATCTCAACCAAGGGAATTTTGACAACAGCTGCATCAAAAATGCTCTACAACTACAAGCCAATTTTCGATGCGACCAGTGTAGAGAAGCTCTATGGTAAGGATATGATTATCGTTGGGAAGACAAACATGGACGAGTTTGCCATGGGTGGTTCTAGCGAAAACTCCTACTTTAAGACGACTAAGAATGCTTGGGACAGCAGCAAGGTTCCTGGTGGATCATCTGGTGGTTCAGCGACAGCTGTTGCCTCTGGTCAGGTCCGTCTATCACTGGGTTCTGATACTGGTGGTTCTATTCGCCAGCCTGCTTCCTTTAACGGTGTAGTCGGCCTCAAGCCAACTTACGGACGGGTTTCTCGTTTTGGTCTCATTGCTTTTGGTTCTTCTTTAGACCAGATTGGGCCTTTCTCTCAAACGGTTAAGGAAAATGCACAGCTTCTGAATGTTATTTCTGGTAATGATCCTAAGGATTCGACATCATCACAAGAGGCAGTGCCAGACTTTACCAGCAAGATTGGCCAAGACATCAAGGGAATGAAGATTGCCCTGCCTAAGGAATACATGGGTGAGGGAATTGACAGCAAGGTTAAGGAAACGATTTTAGCAGCTGCGAAGCACTTGGAAAGCTTGGGAGCTATCGTTGAAGAAGTTAGCTTGCCTCATAGCAAGTACGGTGTGGCTGTTTACTATATCATTGCTTCCTCTGAAGCCAGCTCTAACCTGCAACGTTTTGACGGTATTCGCTATGGCTACCGCGCGGAAGACATTGAAAATCTAGAAGATGTCTATGTCAAATCTCGCAGCGAAGGCTTTGGTGAAGAAGTGAAACGTCGGATTATGCTGGGTACTTTCAGTTTGTCATCTGGTTACTACGATGCCTACTTCAAGAAAGCTGGTCAGGTTCGGACCTTGATTATGCAGGATTTTGCCAAGGTTTTTGAAAAATATGATTTGATCTTAGGTCCAACTGCACCAACAGTAGCATATGACTTAGGCAGTCAAAACCAAGATCCAGTGGCTATGTATCTGGCTGACCTTTTGACCATTCCAGTCAATCTGGCTGGCCTACCTGGCATTTCAATCCCAGCTGGCTTTGCAGATGGTCTTCCTGTTGGCTTGCAGCTGATTGGTAACCACTTCGATGAAGCGACTATCTATCAAGCAGCCGCAGCATTTGAAGCGACGACTGACTATCACAAACAGCAGCCAGTTATCTTTGGAGGTGAAAAATAATGAACTTTGAAACAGTTATCGGACTGGAAGTCCATGTTGAATTGAAGACCAATTCAAAAATTTTCTCACCAGCTCCAGCTCACTTCGGTGAAGATCCTAATGCCAACACCAATATCATTGACTGGTCCTTCCCGGGTGTTTTACCTGTTATGAACAAGGGTGTCATTGACTATGGTATCAAGGCTGCTCTGGCTTTGAACATGGATATTCACCAGAAGATGCACTTTGACCGCAAGAATTACTTCTATCCGGACAATCCCAAAGCTTATCAAATTTCTCAGTTTGATGAGCCGATTGGCTACAATGGTTGGATTGAGATTGAGCTAGAAGATGGCACGACCAAGAAAATCCGTATCGAGCGGGCTCACTTGGAAGAAGATGCCGGAAAGAATACCCATGGTAGCGATGGCTACTCTTATGTGGACCTCAACCGCCAAGGGGTGCCACTGATTGAGATTGTATCGGAAGCGGATATGCGCAGTCCAGAAGAAGCTTATGCCTATCTGACTGCCCTCAAGGAAATCATCCAGTACACTGGGATCTCTGATGTCAAGATGGAAGAGGGGTCCATGCGGGTCGACGCCAATATTTCTATCCGTCCTTTCGGTCAGGAAGAATTTGGTACCAAGACTGAGCTGAAAAACCTTAACTCCTTCAACTTTGTTCGTAAGGGTCTAGCATTTGAGGAAAAACGCCAGGCTGAAATCCTACGCAGTGGCGGTCAAATCCGTCAGGAAACCCGTCGTTATGACGAAGCAACTGGCGAAACCCTACTCATGCGGGTCAAGGAAGGTTCAGCGGACTACCGTTACTTCCCAGAGCCTGATCTGCCTATCTTTGAGATTGAGGATGCTTGGATTGAGCAAGTGCGCAGCAGTCTGCCAGCCTTTCCAAAAGAACGCCGGGCTAAGTATGTGGGCGATTACGGCCTGTCTGACTACGATGCCAAGCAGTTGACAGCGACCAAGGCTGTGTCAGACTTCTTTGAAGCAGCTGTTGCAGCAGGCGGTGACGCCAAGGCTGTTTCTAACTGGCTCCAAGGAGATGTGGCTCAATACCTCAATGCCGAAGGCAAGACCATATCTGAAATTGAGCTGACTCCTGAAAACCTGACTGAGATGATTGCCCTGATCGCAGACGGAACGATTTCCTCTAAGATTGCTAAGAAGGTCTTTGTTCATCTGGCTAAAAATGGTGGCTCTGCTAAGGAATATGTGCAGAAAGCAGGCTTGATTCAAATCTCAGACCCTGCCCAGCTTCTGCCAATCATCCAAGAAGTATTTGCCAACAACGAAAAAGCTATCAATGACTATAAGGGTGGCAATAAGAATGCGGCTAAGTCCCTGATCGGTCAGCTCATGAAAGCAACCAAGGGCCAAGCCAACCCACAAGTAGCACAAAAACTGCTCAATGAAGAGTTGGAAAAACTATAGAAATAAGTAGAAAACCAGTCGTGAGGCTGGTTTTTTGCTTTTTCTTGAAATATCCGATATGATAGAATAGATAAAAATTAAAGGAGTTAGTTATGTCGGAAATTACAATTACGCGTGATACGGGTATGGTTGGTGTTGCTCAAAAAGTAGCGGTATATCTTAATGGTGAACTTGTACATAAACTTTCAAATAATGAAAGCAAAACTCTGTCATTTGAGGGAGACAGTATTGAGCTACAGGTTGGACAAAGTTTTATGAAGTCTCATAAAATTCAAGTAAAAAATGGCCAAAAGGTACTTGTTAAAGCTTCTGGAATTCGTGTTATGCTTGGAATTCTTGGGACTATCTTAGGCTTACCTTATTTACTTCTTGAAATAGAGGGTTAATATTCCCAAATTGCAGCAGGAGCGGAATTTAACAGTTTCTAAATCATAGAAAAATCAGTCAAAAGTGACTGATTTTTTGTCTCTTCTACGGTTATAACAAATAAAGTGATATGATTGGAAGAATCAAATTTTTAAAATTAAAACTTATTTTCTGAGATTCTGTTAATCATTTGACAAGAAAAATGAAAAGGCTTACAATTGAGCTAATAATTTATAAAGCGAGGTATGTTTATGGCAAAAATGAAAGCTGCTCGTTGGTATGGCGCTAAAGATGTTCGCATTGAAGAGTTGGACGTACCAGAAGTCAAACCTCATCAGGTCAAGATTGCGGTCAAGTTCACAGGAATCTGTGGTACTGACTTACATGAATACTTGGATGGACCAATTTTTATTCCGACAGAAACAGAGCATGTCTACTCTGGACAGAAAGCGCCTGTAACCTTGGGACATGAGTTTGCTGGGGAAATTGTTGAGGTTGGAAGTGACGTAACACGAGTCAAAGTTGGCGATCGGGTAACAGTTGAACCTATTTTAGCTAAGCATAATCTTGTCGGTGATTACAATCTGGACCCCAATCTAAACTTTGTCGGTTTGGCGGCTGATGGTGGTTTTGCCAAATATTGTGTTTTGGATGGAGACATTGTTCACAAAGTTCCAGATAGTCTTAGCTATGAGCAGGCAGCCTTGACAGAGCCTGCTGCTGTGGCAGTTTATGCAGTTCGTCAGTCAGCTCTTAAGACGGGCGATACAGCGGTTGTATTTGGTTTGGGACCAATCGGGCTCTTGATTGTAGAGGCTTTGCGGGCGGCCGGTGCCTCTAAGATTTATGGTGTCGAGTTATCTCCAGAGCGCCAAGCAAAAGCAGAGGAGCTTGGGGCCATCATTGTGTGACCAGAAGAAGGTGAAGATGTGGTAGCTGCTATCCAGCGTTTAACGGGTGGTGGAGCAGATGTGTCTTATGAAGTAACTGGGGTGCCAGTTGTGCTGGGACAAGCTTTGGCTTCTGTCCACAAGGCTGGAGAATGTATGGTTGTTTCTATTTGGGAGCGAGAAGCCAGCATTAATCCAAATGAATTTGCCATTCAAGAAAAATCACTCAAGGGTATCATCGCCTATCGGCATATTTTCCCTAAAGTGCTGGAGCTGATGGAGCAGGGCTACTTCTCTGCAGACAAGCTTGTGACCAAGAAGATTAAGCTGGAGGATATTGTACAAGAAGGCTTTATTGAGCTGACTCAGGACAAGGCTCAGATTAAAATTTTGGTGTCCCCTGAATAAATTTTTGCTTAACTATGATATGAAAGTCAGTCAAAATTGGCTGATTTTTCTTTATGGTTTATGCTATAATAAACGAAGTAATAGGAGAGAGATTTAGGATGTCTAAGACAGTAAGAGGGACCATTTATACATTAGTGGCTGGGACAGCTTGGGGGCTGTCTGGAACGAGTGGCCAATATTTGATGGTGCACGGATTTTCGGCTCTGAGTTTGACCAACTTTCGCTTATTAGTGGCGGGTCTAGCTCTGATGGCGATGGCTTATTTTGCTGATCCCAAGTCATTTGGTCAGATTTGGAAGGACAAGCAATCACTTGTCATGATCTTTGTTTTTGCCTTGTTTGGTCTTTTTCTTAATCAATACGCCTATTTGGAGGCTATTCATGAAACAAATGCAGGGACAGCAACAGTGCTACAATATTTATGCCCTGTGGGAATTTTAGCCTACACCTGTATCAGAGACAAGGTTGCCCCAACAGTTTCCGAAGTATGCTCCATGTTTTTAGCGATTGGGGGGACTTTCTTGATTGCCACTCATGGTCAGCTCAATCAGCTTTCTATGACACCAAAAGGTTTGCTTATTGGTCTCTTTTCGGCCTTTACTTATTCGCTCTATATCCTTTTGCCCATTGATTTGATTAAGAAATGGGGCAGTATGTTGGTCATTGGAATTGGCATGACTATGGTGGGGATTTTGTTATTTCCTTTCAGTGGGCTTATTCAGCATCAATGGCAGTTTCGCCTGGATATTCTCTTTGCCCTGCTCGGTATTATCGTGATTGGAACGATCTTTGCCTACACCGTCTTCTTGAAAGGGACAAGTTTGGTAGGGCCGGTAAAATCAAGCTTACTGGCTTCAATTGAGCCGATTTCTGCTGTTTTCTTTGCTTTTCTAATTATGCATGAACATTTTTATGCCTTGGATTTTCTGGGAATGGGGATGATCCTAGCTGCCGTGATGTTGATTTCCTTGAAAGATTTATTCATTCAAAGAAAAAAAGGACTTTTATAAATCTATATCAAAAGACCGAGGCAAATGTCTCGGTCTTTTAGTTTGCTGATTTTGCTTTGTTTATTTGGGGACCATTTGCCAGAAGAGATCAATAATATAAGTCAAGCCATAAGTGTAAACAACTAGTGTAAAGGGTTTGCACAGAATGATAATAATCATATAGCGCTTGAAAGTCATCTTGGTCAGAGCAGCCAGCATACAAAGAAAATCTGCGGGGCTGATTGGCCAAATCATCATAAAGATGAAAAAACGATCAAAACGATTGCCTTCATCAAGCCAGCCAATGTATTTGTCGTAAGTTCGCTTGCTGACAACGGATTGAACAAAGGCTGGGCCATAGATTCGAACCAGGTAGAAGATGATGGCGCAACCAATGACGATACCGATGTAGTTATAGATCGTTCCTACAATGTGCCCATAGATAAAGACACCAGCAACTGAGGTTAAAGCTCCAGGAATAATTGGGACCACAGTTTGCAGAATTTGTAAAAAGATAAAGAGTGGGGGTCCCCATATGCCTGCTTGTTGGATGAAAGCAGAGAGTGTTTCTTTTGATTGTAAAACTCCGGCTTGATAAGCCCAGATACAAAAGGCGATAGTCCCAACAGCTCCAATAATAGAAGACCAATTAATAACTTTTTGTAAAAAAGGGGACACAGCCTGTAATTGTCGATTTCTCTCTGACATACTCTCCTCCAATGAAATAAACTAATTCTACTATAGCATGTTTTACGTTTTTTGTAAGCTTTGGGCTGTGAGGGTCCAAAATTCTAAAAGATGGTAAAATTATATAAGCAATTGACAATAATCTATAATTGTGCAAAAATTGGAAAGATTACATATATCTAGGTTGAAATTTCAGTATGTCAGGAGGTTCTCTAGTGGAAGAATATTTAAATTTATATCATCAAAAACTGTGGGAGATTGCTTTCAGTAATGTCGAGAAAGTATTTGGCGTTTTTTTCGTCATTTTGTTAGTTCTATCAATTCTTCCTATTTATATTTTTTTTAACTCCTTAGTCAGAAGAAAAAAACTCATTTTAGTTCTTATCTGTATTCCATTTTTAATGTTCATTCTTTGTATAGCTGCGGAGTATGCCCACAGTTATGATAAAATTATGAATCCAGCTTCAATATACAACAGTTCATTACACGTTGCTTCCTTAAAACATGAAACCGTTCTTCCTATACTTGAGCATGTAGATGAGATTTGCCTAGCTAGTGTTGATGGAGAGCTTAAGAGAGAAGATATTATATTATTTGCGGTATCTAATCCCACATATTATGATGGTCTGTTTGCAGATGTGGCAAACTCTTTGGCGGGTAGTCGGACGATAGGAACAGCTTTTCTAGTTGCTTTAGTAGGCTACGAAGAGAAAAATGGTAAATGGGAATCTGTTGATATTCGCATTGCCCCGGGTGTTGAGGAGAAGGATTTTCAGAAATTTTCTAAGGTTCTTCACATCACAAGTGATGGAAAAGAAGGAGAAACGACTATTATCCTTGAACTTCAAAAATTTTATGAATTGAAGTTACGGAAAGAAAAAAATTGAGATTTGTCTGGACTATGAGCATGATCTTTGTCCCATTTTAAAATAAAGCTTCCTGTTTGGGGAGCTGTTTTCATTTGCTTGGAAAATAGAAAAGTGAACATCACCTAGCCACTCTAGAAGAAAGAGGACCATGAGTGCCAAAAAGCCTATTTTATGCTATAATAATGAGAATACGAATTTTTGGAGAGAGATGTGGCGATTGAAGATTATATGCCGGACTTTGCGGTTGAGGCAGTTTACGATTTGACAGTAGAGAGTTTGAAAAGACAAGGCATTAAAGCAGTTTTGGTGGATTTAGATAACACCCTGATTGCTTGGAATAATCCAGATGGGACCCCAGAGATGAAGAAGTGGCTCCATGATTTGCGGGACGCGGGTATTCGGATTATCGTAGTGTCCAATAATAACAAAAAACGGGTCAAGCGGGCTGTTGAAAAGTTTGAAATTGACTATGTCTACTGGGCGATGAAGCCTTTCACTTGGGGTATTGACCGAGCGCTCAAGCTTTTTCATTTTGAAAAAAATGAAGTGGTCATGGTGGGCGATCAGCTCATGACGGATATTCGGGCGGCTCATCGGGCTGGGATTCGTTCAATTTTGGTTAAACCACTGGTTGAGCATGACTCTATCAAGACCCAGATCAATCGGGCGCGTGAGCGCCGTGTGCTCAAGAAAATTACTGAAAAATACGGCCCAATTCAATACAAAAAAGGAATTTAAGCATGGAAGAACTTCTCTGTATCGGCTGCGGAGCCACTATTCAGACCGAAGATAAGGACAAGCTAGGCTACACGCCTCAGTCAGCTCTGGAAAAAGGCTTGGAGACAGGCGAACTCTATTGTCAGCGCTGTTTCCGCCTGCGCCATTATAATGAAATCAGCGATGTCCAGCTGACGGATGATGACTTTCTACGGCTTCTGCATGAAGTTGGAGATAGCGATGCTTTGGTCGTCAATGTTGTCGATATTTTTGACTTTAATGGCTCGGTCATTCCTGGCCTGCCTCGCTTTGTCGCTGGAAACGATGTTCTCTTGGTTGGGAATAAAAAGGACATTCTGCCCAAGTCGGTCAAGAACGGCAAGGTGACCCAATGGCTGACGGAGCGGGCTCACGAAGAAGGTCTGCGTCCAGTCGATGTGGTCTTGACCTCTGCTCAGAACAAGCAGGCAATCAAGGACTTGATTGACAAAATTGAGCACTGCCGTAAGGGGCGTGATGTTTATGTGGTCGGCGTTACCAATGTCGGCAAATCCACTTTGATTAACGCGATTATTCAGGAAATCACAGGTGACAAGGATATTATTACGACTTCGCGCTTCCCGGGCACAACTCTGGATAAAATCGAGATTCCTTTGGCAGATGGCAGTCACATCTATGATACACCGGGTATCATCCATCGTCACCAGATGGCTCACTATCTTTCTGCTAAGAATCTCAAATACGTCAGTCCCAAGAAGGAAATCAAACCCAAAACCTACCAGCTCAATCCAGAGCAAACCCTCTTCTTGGGTGGTTTGGGTCGCTTTGACTTTGTGGCAGGCGATAAGCAGGGCTTCACAGCTTATTTTGACAATGAGCTCAAGCTCCACCGGACTAAGTTGCAAGGCGCTAGCGATTTTTATGACAAGCATGTCGGCAGTCTCTTGGTGCCACCAGTTGGCAAGGAAAAGGAAGAATTTCCAGCCTTGGTCAAGCATGAATTTACTATCAAGGACAAGACAGATATCGTCTTCTCTGGTTTGGGTTGGATTCGCGTCAGTGGTCCTGCTCGAGTAGCCGGCTGGGCGCCAGAGGGTGTGGCGGTTGTCACTCGGAAAGCGATTATATAATACTCAAGAAACAAAGGGGAATAAATCCCCTTAAAACAAGGAAGGAAAAGGCTATGAGCAGTGGGAAGACAAGCAAGTCCTAACTGATTCAAGCCTTATAGAAGAACATGACACTAACATCAAAACAACGCGCCTTTCTCAACAGTCAGGCACATAGTCTCAAACCTATCATTCAGATTGGGAAAAATGGACTCAACGACCAAATCAAAACTAGCGTCCGTCAAGCACTGGATGCTCGAGAACTGATTAAGATCACACTTTTGCAGAATACAGATGAGAATATCCACGAGGTCGCTGAGATTCTGGAAGAGGAAATCGGAGTGGATACGGTGCAGAAGATTGGCCGGATCTTGATTCTCTACAAGCAGTCCAGCAAAAAGGAAAATCGCAAACTCTCTGTCAAAGTAAAACAAATTTAAGGAAAAATTTCTGTGGAGATGTCAGCCTATGGCTATTGAATTACTGACCCCCTTTACCAAGGTGGAATTAGAACCAGAAGTTAAAGATAAAAAACGCAAACAGATTGGCATTTTAGGTGGGAATTTCAACCCTGTCCACAATGCTCATTTGGTCGTGGCGGATCAGGTCCGACAACAGTTAGGCTTGGATCAGGTCCTGCTCATGCCAGAGTACGAGCCACCCCATGTGGATAAGAAAGAGACCATTGATGAAAAGCATCGGCTGAAAATGCTGGAGCTGGCTATTGAGGGCATTGAAGGCTTAGGGATTGAAACTATTGAGCTGGAGCGCAAGGGAATTTCTTACACCTATGACACCATGAAGCTCTTGACAGAGCAGCACCCAGATACAGACTATTACTTTATCATCGGTGCAGATATGGTGGATTATCTGCCCAAGTGGTGCCGGATTGATGAGCTGGTTGAACTGGTTCAGTTTGTTGGTGTTCAGCGGCCACGCTACAAGGCGGGGACTTCTTACCCCGTTATCTGGGTGGATGTGCCCCTTATGGATATTTCCTCCAGTATGGTGCGGGATTTCCTGTCTCAGGGACGGACTCCTAATTTCCTACTGCCTCAGTCAGTTTTAGACTACATCGAGAAAGAAGGGCTTTACCTATGACCTATGAAAGCTATATCAGTATGAGTCGTGAGGCCTTACTGGCTAAGATGGAAACAGTCATGCCTGAGAAACGCCTGCGTCATTGTCTAGGTGTGGAAAAGGCTGCCCGTGAATTAGCAGAGCGTTTTGGTCTTGATGTCGAAAAAGCAGGTCTGGCAGGTCTCCTACACGACTATGCTAAGAAGGTATCGGACGAGGATTTTCTGGCCTTGATTGACAAATACCGGCTGGATCCGGACTTGAAAAACTGGGGCAATAATGTCTGGCATGGTATGGTGGGCATTTACAAGATTCAGGAAGACTTGGGAGTGAAAGATACTGAGATACTGCGGGCCATTGAAATCCATACAGTGGGCAGTGGCACCATGTCTGAGCTGGACAAGGTGGTCTATGTCGCCGACTATATTGAACACAACCGGGACTTTCCAGGAGTGGACAAGGCCAGAGAGCTGGCTAAGCGGTCGCTCAACCAAGCTGTGGCCTATGAAACCGCAAGGACTGTGGAGCATTTGGCTCACAAAGGGATTCCTATCTACCCGCAGACCTTGGAAACCTACAATGCCTTTGTAGGATATTTGAAGGAAATAGAAGAATGAAAACAGCTTTAATCATTATAGATGTACAAAATATCCTAGTGGAGACAGGTTTTCAGTCTGATAAAATGATGGATAAAATTTCCTTTCTGCGGCATCAGGCTAGGAGTAAAGGTGTCGAAATTATCTATATTCAGCATATTGAAAATCCAGAAGATAGTGCATTGGAAGATTGGCAGTTGTCTCCTCTCTTGAATCGAAAGTCAGATGAAAAGGTCTTTCAGAAGAAATATAATAGCATATTTAAAGAGACTGGTTTAAAAGACTACTTGGATAAAGAAGATATTGGCCGTCTAGTTTTATGTGGAATGCAGACAGAATATTGTGTAGATGCATCAGTTAAAGTTGGATTTGAATTTGATTATAAACTTGTCATTCCAGAAGGTGCTTTTACAACTTTTGATGGAGAAGACGCTTCGGCAGAAAAAATAAATACATTTTACCAAAAAATTTGGGATGGACGTTTTGCGGAAGTTCTAGATTACAAAAACATTTTTAATTAAAGAGGAACTATGAAAGAACAAGAATTATTAGAACTGGTCGTGAAGGCGGCCGATGAAAAGCGTGCAGAAGATATTGTGGCTTTGGACTTGCAAGGTCTGACTACTGTAGCAGATTACTTTATCATCGTCAGCTCTATGAACAGTCGTCAGCTGGATGCGGTCGCTGAAAATATCCGTGAGAAAGCTGCTGCGGCTGGTGTTTCTGCTGGTCATATTGAGGGAGATGCAGCTGGTGGCTGGGTACTCTTAGACTTGAGAGGCATCGTCGTCCATGTCTTTTCTGAGGAAATGCGGACGCATTACAATCTGGAAAAGTTATGGCACGAAGCAACTGGTGTGGATGTTGCGGCCTTATTGGAAGAAAAAAACAAGTGATTTTTTGCCCTTGGGCAGAAAGCAGAATTTGGCTCAGTCAGCCTGCTGGCTGGGCTATTTTTGAAAGGAAAAGTATGGCAACTTATGAAACCTTCGCGTCGGTTTACGATGCGATTATGGATGATTCTTTGTATGAGAAGTGGACGGATTTCAGCCTGCGTCATTTTCCCAAGGATAAGAAAAAGCTGCTGGAGCTGGCCTGTGGAACGGGCATTCAGTCTATTTATTTTAAGCAGGCTGGTTTTGATGTGACGGGGCTGGATCTGAGTCAGGAAATGCTGGATTTGGCAGAGAAACGTAGCAGGGAGGCCGGTTTGGACATTCCTTTTATTCAGGGCAATATGCTGGATTTGAGTGGCGTCGGTCAGTTTGATTTGGTAACTTGCTATTCAGACTCGATTTGCTATATGGAAGATGAAGTAGATGTTGGTCAGGTCTTCACTCAAGTTTCCCAGCATCTAAATGAGGGCGGTCGCTTTATCTTTGATGTCCACTCGATTTACCAGATTGACGAGGTTTTTCCAGGCTATTCTTATCATGAAAATGCTGAAACCTTTGCTATGGTCTGGGATTCTTATGCGGACGAACCGCCTCATTCCATCGTGCATGAGCTGACCTTCTTTGTCCAAGATGAGGATGGGCGTTTCACGCGCCATGATGAGGTGCATGAGGAGCGGACCTATGAGATTCTGACCTATGATATCTTGCTGGAGCAGGCTGGCTTTAAGAACGTCAAGGTGTACGCGGACTTTGAGGACAAGGAGCCAACTGACAAGAGCGCTCGCTGGTTCTTTGTGGCGGAGAAATGAGATGACAGTTACTGGTATTATCGCAGAGTTTAATCCTTTTCATAATGGACACAAATATCTGCTGGAGCAGGCTACTGGTCTGAAAATTATCGCTATGAGTGGAAATTTTGTTCAACGAGGGGAGCCGGCTATCGTGGACAAGTGGACTCGGGCACAGATGGCTTTAGAAGCTGGAGCGGATCTGGTTCTTGAGTTGCCTTTCTTGGTCAGCGTTCAGGCGGCGGACTTTTTCGCTAAGGGGGCAGTAGACATCTTAGAGAGACTGGGCATCGAACAGCTGACTTTTGGGACCGAGGAAGTGCTGGATTATGAGAGTGTTTCCAAGGTCTATGCTGAAAAGGCAGAGCAGATGGCGGCTTATCTGACTGGCTTGCCTGATTCCCTATCCTATCCCCAGAAGACTCAGGCTATGTGGCAGGAGTTTGCAGGGCTCAATTTCTCAGGCTCTACGCCCAATCATATCTTGGGCTTGGCCTATGCCAAGGCTGTGACGGGAAAAGATATAAAGCTGTGTCCGATTCAACGTCAGGGAGCTGGTTATCATTCCTTGTCAGCTGATCAGGAATTTGCTTCGGCAACAGCCCTTCGTCAGAATCTGGATAAGCCAGACTTTCTGAAAAAATTCACCCCAGCCCATCACTTGATTGAAGCGGCTCCCAAGGTGACCTGGTCGGACCTCTTTCCTTATCTCCGTTACCAGATAGTGACTTGTTCGGATTTGACAGACTTTTATCAGGTCAATCAGGAGTTGGCCGTTAGGATTAGAGAGGCCTTGAAAAGCAGTGAGACCATAGAAGAGCTAGTTGAGCAGGTGGCTACAAAGCGCTATACCAAGGCTCGGGTTCGGCGTTTGCTGACCTATATCCTGGTCGGAGCTAGGCAAGAAGAGCTTCCGTCTGGAATCCATATTTTAGGTTTTTCTGAACAGGGGCGTCAACATTTGTCCAAGCTTAAGGGAAAAGTTGAATTGGTCAGCCGTATTGGCAAGGAACCATGGGACAGTTTGACCCAGCAGGCCGACAAGGTCTACCAGCTAGGAAATCCTGCACTTAAGGAACAGAATTTTGGACGAGTTCCGGTGATTTTGTTGTAAAGAAAACTTCTATCTAAACTAGAAAGATAGAAGTCAAAGAATAGAAAAAGGAGTCTTCTTTTATGAGAATGAAAAAATCAATCTTACTTTCCCTCTTGGCTATCATTGCCCTTGGCTTAGGTGCCTGCTCGAACTCAAGCAATAATAAGCAGGCCAATGGTCAAGAAAACAGTGCTCAGAAAAAAACTAGTCAAAGTTCTAGTAAAACTAAGGATATAGCGACTCTTCTAGAAGAAATAGAAACTGCTAATCAAAAAATGACTAGTGTTCGTCAAAAAACCAATATAGGTGGCTTGCTGGGAACAACAGATAAAAAGATTCAAAAAGAACAAAATATGACTTCGCAAGTTATCTATAAGACCGAAAAACAAGAAGTAGAGATGGCAAGCATTACAGTTAAGACTGTGGAAGATGGAGAAGAGAATTTTAAAGAACTCTTGATGCCTGGTGGTGAAAAGGCTCCATTATATACCCGTTATAATAAAACTGGTGAATGGGATAAAGAGGTCCAAGAAAAAGGAGGAAAGTATATTGTTTATCCAGACTATTTCCAACTCTTAAATGGCTTAAATGAACTAGCACAAGACTTAAAACTAGAAGAGACAGATAACGATTATGTCTTTACTTTGAAAACTCAAGATGCGGATATTTTAGGAGTATATGGGAAAGAGTTTCGGTTTAACTTTTCTCAATTTCCTAAATCCAACTTCAAAAAAGAATTGACCGTAAAGATTGACAAAAAAAGCAAATTCCTCAAAGAATTTAAGATGAATATATCTACCTCTGGTGATCAAGGAACACTTGCTATCAAGAGTGAAACGAGTTACTCAGACTGGAACTTGGTTAAAAAGGAAGACATTCCAACTATCTCTGACGAGAAAAAAGAGCAATAAGCCGGTGAGTTGAGCTTTGTTATTCTATTTCAGTTTTCCAAGGCTAAGTTCAGAAAGAGCAAGTCAATGGGGAATTTTAAGTTTAAGGTTAACAGGTAATGATCTTCTTTTCTGTGAAAGAAAAGATATAAAAGAGAGCAAATTAGACTATTTTTCTTAGTGATTTTTCCTTGTTCCTGTGTTATAATAAGAAAGATTAAAATGTAAACTATTAAAAGGAGAACCTCCAATGGGACGTAAATGGGCCAATATTGTGGCAAAGAAAACGGCCAAAGATGGCGCAAACTCAAAAGTATATGCTAAATTCGGTGTTGAAATCTATGTAGCAGCGAAAAAAGGTGATCCAGATCCGGAAACAAATACAGCTCTGAAATTTGTTATCGACCGAGCTAAGCAAGCACAAGTACCAAAGCACGTTATTGATAAAGCTATCGATAAAGCAAAGGGAAATACAGATGAAACCTTTACAGAAGGTCGTTACGAAGGTTTTGGGCCTAATGGTTCAATGTTAATCGTGGATACTTTGACTTCAAATGTGAACCGCACTGCAGCGAATGTTCGTGCTGCTTTTGGTAAAAACGGTGGGAACATGGGAGCAAGTGGTTCTGTTTCTTACCTTTTTGACAACAAAGGAGTTGTTGTATTTGCAGGAGATGATGCAGATAGCATCTTTGAATTGCTTTTGGAAGCAGATGTCGATGTAGATGATGTTGAAGCAGAAGAAGGAACAATTACGGTTTATACTGCACCAACGGATCTTCACAAGGCTATCGTAGCTCTGCGTGAGTCTGGCATTGAAGAATTCCAAGTGACAGAGTTAGAAATGATTCCTCAGTCAGAAGTGGTACTCTCTGGTGATGATCTTGCAACTTTTGAAAAATTAGTAGATGTCCTTGAAGACGATGAAGACGTTCAAAAAGTCTACACAAATGTCGAAGGCTTTTAATCTACTGGACCTGCAGTTGGAACTGCAGGTTTTTTTATTATAATCGAAAACTCCAAATGACGTTTACCAGTTAAGGCGATTATGATAAAATAAAGAGAACATATTATTTCAAGGAGACAAGCATGAAAAAAATCTTTCAATATGTAGCCATACTTGTAGCTGGACTGAGCTTGATGGCTTGTGATCTACTTCCTGGCCAAAGTAAGGGTGGGGGCACTCCAGCAGAGCAGAAAGAGGCGAAATCAGGTGCCCTATCAGCTAGCAACAAAGAGATAGAAATGAAAGTAAAGGGCGGCCAGTATATTCTGCCAAGTGATGGAAAAGAAAATTCAAAATATTTAGCCTTGGAATTGGAAATTAAGAATAAATCAGATGAAACAGTTAGAATTTCTCCTTCTGATATTGATATCTATAATCCTAATGGTGAAAAAGTTAAGTTAAGCAGAGTCAGTGATTATAAGCATGGTTTTGAGACAATACAATTCGATAATCTCTCGGCAGGAAAATCTCTTTCTGGTTATTTAGTCTTTGAGGTTGAAACCAACGGTAAGTATGAACTTGAGTATGAGAAAAAGATTTATAACCCAAAACAGAAAATCAAAGGATTTAAATTGACTATTGATCCAGCTAAGTATCCTAATCAGGTGGCAGAAAGTAAGAAACTTGCTTTTGACTATCTCAATACTGTTTTCTTGGGCGGAAAAGCTAAAAGTAAGGATGAGGCTAAATCATCTGGTGGTAAGGAAGATTTTGTTTTGGGAGGCGACCTGTCCCAAAATGAAAGTGACTTCAGGGCAGCGTTTACAGAGGATTTCAAGCGTAAATTACATGATTATCCATTTACTGATGACGAAGTTAATGCTTTTATCGATTCTTATGTAGAAATGAATGCCAAAAGGGCTGAGATTTCTTATAGGGTAACTCAGTACCTACCAAATTCGGTTGTGATCAAGATTAGACCAAAAACGATCAGTCTAAGTAGAACGATTTTAAACCATCGTAAAGCGTTTTATGAAAAACATCGTTCAGAATATGCCAATCTGACCGAAATTAATAAGGCAATTGACAAGAATTATGCTGACGTGATGACGGCTGGTTTAGATTCTCATCCTCTTCTTACAACTGAATCTGAATACCAGTTGACATTTGTTAAGACAGATGGGAAATGGGTTGTAGAACCAGATTATACTTATGATTCCATTGTTGTCGCTTTTGAAGGCGATATATCATAAAAAGTAAAAGAAGAGAGCCTGATTCATCCATCAGGTCTCTCTTTTTTGTTTCTTCCTTAAGCTTTGTGCTATACTGGAGAATAGATAAGTTAGAGGAAAAGGAGCCTGCTATGAAGAAATTTTATGACAAACTAATACAAACCCGCCATTATCTCCATCGTCATCCAGAACTGTCTGGTCAGGAATATCAAACAACGGATTTTTTAAAAAAATATCTGGAAGACCTTGAGATTAGAATATTAGATTCTAATCTGAAAACAGGTCTAATTGCTGAAATCGGCTCCGGACAGCCTATAATTGCCCTGAGAGCTGATATAGATGCACTGCCCATTTTTGAACAGACTAATCTGCCTTATGCCAGTCAAAATCCAGGTGTCATGCATGCCTGTGGACATGATTTTCATCAGACAAGTCTCTTAGGGGCAGCTGAACTGCTCAAGGCTATGGAGGAAGATTTGCGAGGGACAATCCGTCTTATTTTTCAACCTGCTGAGGAGACTTCTTGCGGAGCTTTGGAAGTTATAGAAACAGGCTATTTGACTGATGTGAAAGCTATTGTTGGTTTTCACAATATGCCTCAGCTAAAAGCAAATCAGTTAGCCCTAAAGCCAGGGGCTATGATGGCTGGAGTAGAAAAATTCAAAGTAGAAGTGGAAGGGATTAGTAGTCATGCTGCACGGCCGGATCTGGGGGTTGATACAGTTTTAGCTTTGACTAGTATGGTCCAAGCTTTGCAAGTTTTGGTGGCCAGAACGGTCTCCCCTTTTGAGGCCAATGTTCTTTCTATTACCCATATCAAGGCAGGGACTACTTGGAATGTTCTGCCCCAAAAAGGTTTTTTTGAAGGCACCATTCGATCCTTTAGCCCAAGCTCTCAAAAAAAATTAAAAGAAGACTTTATTAAAATTGTTGAAAATACAGCAGAAAACTTTGGTGCACGAGTTTCTATTACTTGGGATCAAACACCACCTGTGACCTATAATGATCCGAATTTGACCGAACTCTTGTTTGAAAATTCCAAAACATTTGCTGAGGTGGTGGAAGCCAGACCTTCCACAGCTGGAGAAGACTTTGCTTTTTATCAGGAGAAGATTCCGGGAGTTTTTGCCTTTATTGGTTCAAATGGAGCAGATGATGCACCAGATCTCCACCATGATACGATAACTATCGATGATGAAGCTTTTAAAGTATCTGTTCCATATTATGTCGAAAGCGCCCTATGCTTATTAAAATGCTATAAATAACAACTATATCCCTATATAAAAAAATGAAACTAGGCAAATCTCCTTCCTTTTGTTAAGATAGAACAGTGGCAAGGAGATTTTATTGTGCCTTTATTATGTGCCTGCAATAAATAAAATTTATACCCTTGATAAAAAATATATACTAGGCAAGCTTAGGGATATTTGTTATTATAGGACATAGTTTATAAATGAATAGGAGAATATCTGTGAAAAAATTAGTAAAATATTCTGCCCTTCTTGCTCTTACTTTTGCAGCAGTCGGAACCTTAGCTGCTTGCTCAGCTTCAAATAGCAAGTCTGAATCAGGTAAATCAGATGAGAAGAAGGTAACAGTTGAAATTGCAACCGTTGGAACAACCCGACCTTTCTCATATGATGATGAAGATGGAAAATTAACAGGTTATGAAATTGAAGTGCTTAGAGAGGTCTTTAAGGGATCAGACAAGTATGAAATCAATTTCAATAAAACTAAATGGACTTCTGTCTTTGCTGGTTTGGATAGCGATCGCTTCCAAATTGGTGCCAACAATATTAGTTATTCAAAAGAACGTGCTGGTAAATATCTTTATGGAAACCCATATGCTAAAAACCCAACTGTTTTAGTAGTTCGTAAGGGAACAGATATTAAATCTTTAGATGATATTGGTGGTAAATCTACGGAAGTGGTACAAGGAACTTCTACAGCGAAACAGCTGGAAGATTACAACAAAGAGCATCCTAAAAAGGAGACGAAAATTAACTACACGGACGGAACGATTCAACAAATCCTAGTGAATCTGAATGAGGGACGTACAGATTACAAGATTTTTGAACGTATTTCTGTTGATACCATTATCAAAGAGCAAAATTTGGAAAATCTAGAAGTTATTGAACTTCCTAGCGATCAACAGCCATATGTTTATCCTTTATTTGCTCAGGGACAAGAAGAATTAAAAACTTTTGTAGACAAACGTATTAAGAAGCTATATGAAGACGGTACTCTTGAAGAACTTTCTCAAAAATACTTCGGTGGCAGTTACCTTCCAGAGGCAAAAGATATTAAATAATTAAAAAGACTTAAACTATAAGGAGAGAAGAATATGAAATTAGCAAAATGGTTTGGAGCAGCTGCAGTTGCGGTTGCAGTCCTTGGTTTGGCAGCTTGTGGAGCTTCTAATAAAGAAGCAGGAAATGGCAAAGATAAAACAGTAACCATTAAAATTGGTACAATGACCATTGACAACGATGAGCAACAACGTTGGGATCTCATTCAGAAGAAACTTGAAAAAGAAAATGTGAAACTTGAATTTACTCAATTTACAGAATACCCACAAGTAAATAAGGCCGTGGCAGATGGTGAGCTTGATGTCAATGCTTTCCAACACTACTACTACCTTAACAACTGGAATAAGGAAAATAATCAGGATCTAGTTGCGATTGCGGATACTTACATTGCGCCAATCCGTCTCTACTCAGGTACAAAAGACGGTAAAAACAAGTATAAAAAAGTTAACGAACTTCCAGACGGAGCAGAAATCGCTGTACCAAATGATGCGACTAACGAAAGCCGCGCATTGAACTTGCTTCAAGCTGCTGGCTTAATTAAATTGGACAAATCTGGTAACGAGCTTGCAACAGTTGCAAACATTAAAGAAAATCCAAAGAAATTGAAAATTACAGAATTGGATGCTAGCCAAACAGCTCGTTCATTGACATCAGTAGATGCTGCTGTTGTAAACAATACTTTTGTAAACGAAGCAAAATTAGACTATAAGAAAGCTTTGTTTATCGAACCAAAAGATAAAAATTCTAAACAATGGTACAACATCATTGCAGCTAAGAAAGATTGGGAAAAATCTGACAAGGCTGATGCAATTAAGAAGTTGATTGCAGCCTACCATTCTGACGATGTTAAAGAGTTAACAGAAAAAACTTCAGATGGCTTGCTTGAGCCAGTTTGGTAAGAAGTAAAAGACAGTAGGCACCAGTCTTAATGGATTTATCAAGCATGCAAGACTGAAAGTGTTTAATAAAACTCAGTTGGGATGACCAGCTGAGTTTTATCGCCTTATTTATGGGAGGAATTATGGCTTTTTTCAGTGAAAAAGAGCAGTTACAAAAATTTGAAGAGGATGAACTCGCGCAGGCTTATTTTGAGGTTTTACGGGAGTTGATTGCTAAAAAATCTATTTTTGCTCAGCAGATAGGCTTGAAAGAAGTAGCAGATTATTTGAGAGAAGTTTTTGAAGAGGCTGGTGCAGAAGTGACTGTTGATGCAAGTTACAGAGCTCCTTTTGTCATTGCTCGTTTTAAGAGTTCAGATCCTAATGCTAAAAGTATCATTTTTTACAACCATTATGATACAGTACCTGCAGATAGTGATCAACCTTGGACAGAAGATCCTTTCACCTTGTCTGTCAGAGATGGGGTCATGTATGGCCGAGGTGTTGACGATGACAAGGGGCACATCGTGGCTCGCCTGACAGCCTTGCAGAAGTATCGAGAAGGTAAGCAAGATTTACCTGTGAATGTTACTTTTATTATAGAGGGAGCGGAAGAGTCTGCTTCGACTGACTTGGATCGCTATTTGGAAAAGCACAAGGAGGAATTGTCCGGCGCCGATCTCCTCATCTGGGAACAGGGTAGCCGGAATGCACTAGGTCAGCTAGAAATCACAGGTGGTAATAAGGGGATTGTAACCTTTGATGCCAAAGTGAAAAGCGCTGATGTAGATATACATTCGAGTTTTGGTGGCGTAATTGATTCAAGTAGCTGGTATCTTTTAAATGCGCTAGCTAGCTTGCGAGGAGCTGACGGTCGCATCTTGGTAGAAGGCATCTATGAACAAATTGTTGAGCCAAACGAACGAGAACTAGCTCTGGTTGAGGAGTTTGCGCGACGCAACCCAGAAGAACTAAAACAAATTTATGGTTTAGAATTACCCCTGCTTGAGGAGGAAGGACATAAGTTCCTACGACGCTATTTTTTTGAACCAGCTATCAATATTGAAGGATTATCTTCAGGTTATCAAGGTCAGGGAGTCAAGACAATCCTGCCTTCAGAAGCCAAGGCCAAGCTTGAGGTAAGACTTGTACCTGGTTTAGAACCACAAGACGTGCTTGATAAGATTCGACAACAACTGGTCAAGAACGGTTATCCTAAGGTCGAGCTTATTTATACTTTGGGAGAAATGAGCTACAGAAGCGACATGAGTGCTCCGTCTGTTCTTAGTGTTATTGAGTTGGCCAAGAAATATTACAGCGAAGGAGTAGCAGTGCTGCCTACTTCTGCCGGGACTGGACCTATGTTTACTGTTTATGATGCTTTAAAGGCACCAATGATGGCCTTTGGCTTGGGCCATGCTAACAGTCGGGACCATGGTGGAGATGAGAATGTTCGCCTAGCCGATTACTACACCCATATAGAATTAGTAAAGGAGTTGATTGCAAGCTATGAGTAAAGAGATTATTACATTAGATCGGATTGATGTGACCTTCCAGCAGAAAAAACGTCAAATCCAAGCTGTAAAAGATGTGAGTATCCGCATTAACCAAGGAGATATCTATGGAATTGTTGGCTATTCTGGAGCTGGGAAATCTACTCTGGTTCGGGTGATTAACCTATTGCAGGTACCAACTGGAGGAACTATTACCGTTGACAATGATGTCATTTTCAAGGACAAAAGAGTTCAACTTTCTTCAGCTCAGTTACGTCAAAAGCGTCAGGATATTGGGATGATCTTCCAACACTTCAATCTAATGAGCCAGCTGACGGCTGAAGAAAACGTAGCCTTTGCCTTAAAGCATTCAGGACTGTCTAAGGAAGAGAAAAAAGAGAAGGTGAAGAAGCTGCTAGATTTGGTAGGCTTGGCAGATCGAGCTGAGAACTATCCTTCACAGCTGTCAGGTGGACAAAAGCAGCGTGTAGCGATTGCTCGTGCCTTAGCTAATGATCCTAAAATCTTGATTTCAGACGAAGCAACATCAGCCTTAGATCCTAAGACGACCAAGCAAATCTTGGCTCTCTTGCAAGACTTGAATCAAAAATTAGGTTTGACGATTGTTCTCATTACTCATGAAATGCAAATCATTAAGGATATTGCTAACAGAGTAGCAGTGATGCAGGATGGACAATTGATTGAAGAGGGTTCTGTTCTCGATATTTTCTCTAATCCTAATCAGGATTTGACTAGAGACTTCATTACAACAGCAACAGGAATTAATGAAGCTATGGTTAAAATCGAAAAGCAAGAAATTGTGCAGAATCTGGCTCCGAATAGTATCTTGGTGCAGTTGGAGTACGCGGGTACAGCAACAGATGAGCCTTTGTTGAATCAAATTTACAAAAAATATCAAGTTACTGCCAATATCTTATATGGGAATATCGAAATTTTGGACCATACACCTGTTGGTGCTTTGGTAGTTGTCTTGTCTGGCGAATCAGAAAATCTTACTGCGGCTAAGACGGCTATTAGTGAAGCAGGCGTTCGTTTGACTGTTCTAAAGGGAGGTGCATAAGATGCTGAAATTAATCGAAACTTATTTGCCAAATGTATATAGGATGGGCTGGACTGGTCAAGCAGGCTGGGGAACAGCTATTTATACGACCCTTTATATGACAGTAATCTCTTTCTTGATTGGTGGTTTCTTTGGCTTGATAACTGGACTTTTTCTTGTATTAACCAAGCCAGGTGGGGTTCTGGAAAATAAGGTGGCTTTCTGGATTTTGGATAAAGTGACTTCTATCTTCCGTGCGATTCCTTTTATCATTTTGTTGGCTGTCCTATCACCTTTTTCTCACTTGATTGTTGGGACAGGAATTGGACCAAACGCTGCTATTGTGCCACTTTCATTTGCCGTTTATGCCTTTTTTGCTCGTCAAGTTCAGGTGGTTTTATCTGAGTTGGACGGTGGAGTGATTGAAGCAGCCCAGGCTAGTGGTGCAACTTTATGGGATATTATTGGTGTCTATCTTATTGAAGGTCTACCAGATTTAATCCGTGTAACGACAGTCACTTTGATTTCTTTGATTGGTGAAACTGCTATGGCGGGTGCAGTCGGTGCAGGGGGTATCGGTAATGTAGCGATTGCTTATGGTTTTAACCGGTATAATAATGACGTTACCATTCTTGCGACGGTTGTCATTGTAGCTATCATCTTTACGATTCAATTTGCAGGAGACTTTTTGACTAAAAAATTAAGTCATAAATAGAAGTTAATTTGCTAGCCACTTTGGCTAGCTTGTTCTTTGATTAAATATTCTGAAAATTTAATTTACATTCAACTTTGTGAATGTTATAATAAGGAGAAAAAACCTACGGAAAGGGAAAGCTATGGCTCAAGAAGAGGAAAAGATCTCAAGAAGCAGGAAAAAACAGCTATTAGCTCGCTTGAAAGAGCAAATTCAACCAAAGAAGGGCATGATTTATCTGGCTGCTTTTTTATCATGGATTCAATTTTTAACGAGAATTACTAGTTTTGCTTTGATTGCTCAAGCATTGACAGAGTTCTACGAAGGAAAACAGCTTGACTTATACACTCTTTTTCTTTATTTGCTAGCCTTAAACGGTTTAGGATTTGGAATTGCTTTATTTGCCAAAAAGTTTCAAGGCTTAGCCTCTCAGTTTGCACGAAACAAGCTAAAGAGAGAATTCTTTCAGGCTTTTGTTGCTAAGGACGGTGAGTTTCAAGATAGCCGAACTGCAGCGGATATTCTAACAGTTGCTGCTCAGGGAATTGATAGCTTGGATACCTACTATTCCTACTATCTATCCTTAAATCTACGAACCTATTTTAACTGTTTAACAGTCCTTATCTTAGTCTTTTGGCTCTTTCCCTTGGGTGGTTTAATTTTTATATTATCCTTGCCTTTCATTCCTGTGTCTATCATCCTGATGCAGAAGCGATCGCGTAGGATAATGAATCGCTATTGGGGCTCTTATATGGATGTGGGCAACCTTTTTCTGGATGATTTAAAGGGGTTAAACACATTGTATTCTTATCAGGCTGATGAGAAATACGAGCAGGAATTTGCGGAGCAGGCCGAAGATTTTCGCGATGCCACTATGGAACTGCTTGGTTTTCAACTACAATCAGTGGGCTATATGGATGCTGTTATGTATTTGGGAATCGGCCTGTCAGGTTTTTTAGCCCTTTCCTGGCTGGCCGCTGGGCAATTGTCCTTGTTTAGCATGATTTATTTTGTCTTAATTGCAACAGAATTTTTTACTCCGATTCGAGAAGCAGGCTACGGTATGCATTTGGTAATGATGAATACCAAGATGGCAGATAGGATTTTTAGTTTTTTGGATTCGGTCCAAGAGACTAAAGTAGAAACAAAACAAGATTTGGCACCATTTCAGCACTTGAGTGTGCAGGATTTGTCCTTCTCCTATGGGGACAAAAAGATTTTGGATAGGGTCTCTTTTAACGTAGAAGTAGGCCAAGTATTTACTATTGCTGGGGAAAGCGGGCGTGGTAAGACGACCTTGGGCAAGATTCTACTAGGGAAATTGGAACCCGAGCAAGGCCAGATATTCTTTGGAGAGACTTCCAATGAAAATTTGGCACAATCAGCTCTCTACAAAGAGATGATGTATGTGTCGTCAAACAGCTTTCTTTTGAATACCAGTATTTTAGAGAACTTGCAGTTGGCAAGGGATTGGAGTCGGGAGAAAATTCAGCAATGGCTGACCGAGAAGAAGCTTTTATCTTTTATTGAAAATTTACCTGAGGGTCTAGATACCCTTGTTGGTGAAGATGGCAACCAGCTGTCACCAGGTCAAAGACAGCAAGTGATTTGTGCCCGGGCAATTCTTGCTCAAAAATCGCTCTATATCTTTGATGAAATTACTTCTAGTGTTGATAAGGAGAATGAAGACCTTATTTATGAACTGCTAAACGTGCTTTCTAAAGAAGCCCTTGTCATCGAGATTACTCATAAAATGAAGCGGGTAGCAGAGGCTGACCAAGTTCTTTTTATGAGCAAAGAGGGAACGGTTTTGGCTAGTCCGACCAAGCTTTACTGGGAGAATCAGGAGTACAGAACTTTAGTGGATAGACAAAGAGAGCTGGAGGAGAGAATTCATGGAAGCTAAAAGAACTTATCCAAGCAAGCAACTCCTTTTCAGGCTTTTTCAGATCATGAAGCATCTATTGCCTGCTCTAGGATTAGCTGTTATTTTTGCAGTTTCAGGCTTTACAGTTTCAGTCGCGATTCCTGTTTTATTGGTAAATCAAGGATTTCGGGCTGTAGGAGGGCAAGCTCCGTCTCTAGGTTTTCTGTTTCTTCTTTTAGGTTTGGCCTTGGCCCGAGGACTTTGTCGCTATGGAGAACATTATTTTGGCCATTATGTGGCCTTTCATTCCCTAGCGGATCTGCGAAAGCTTGTCTTTGCTAAACTACGACGTCTTGCACCTGCTAAGTTAGACCTACAAGATAGTGGGAGCTTATTAAAAATGATCGGGGAGGATATTGAAGCAATTGAAGTCTTTTTTGCCCATACAGTTGCACCAGTTTGTACAGGGCTTATCTCTGCTTTCATTATGTGGGTCTTTCTCTCTAGGATATCCCCAGCTCTAGGTTTTCTGGCTTTGCTGACTTACCTGCTTTTAGCCGTGGTCTTGCCTCAAAATTTTGCTCGACATTTACAAAAACTCTTATCAAAACAAGCGGATGATCGGACAAGATACATTTCTTATTTCTTGGAGAGCCTGAAGGCAATACATGATTTGTCCCAGCTCGGACAAACTTCAAAACGTTTTGCTTGTTTAGAACAAAAAAGTAAAAACTTAAATAGCGTAGAAAGACAGGTTGCTCAGAAGCAATTTTTTGAACAAGCTCTAACCTTTTTAGTGGTGGGCTTATCTGTTATGGGCTTTGCCATCTTGTCTCTCTTCCAACTTAATCAAGGTGATATTGATCTGACTCAAGCAGGCCTAGCTCTAGTAGCTTTTTCAAGCTCTTTTGCTCCATTTCTGGAATTAGGGCGACTGCCTCTAGGTTTTAAAAGAGCAATGAATGCCAGTCGGCAGGTCTTTTCGCTCTTGGATGAGCCAGAGGCAGATAGCGGTGGTTTGAAGACTGATGTCAGGATCGAATCAGTTGATGTTAATCATTTAAACTTTGATTATGAGGGGCGAGAGCAAGGACTTTTTCAAGGTTTGTCAGCACGATTTGAGAAAGGCAGAATAATTGGTATTGTAGGTGGAAGTGGAACAGGAAAATCTACTCTCATGAAAATTATCATGCGCTGGTATGATCCTAAGGCAGGACAGGTTTTGCTGTCTGGACAGGATCATCAAACCTTCCAACGCCAGCATTTACAAGGCTCTTTCGCTTATGTTCCCCAAGTTGCTCAGCTTTTCTATAAAAGCCTTCGGGAAAATCTAGTCTTGGGCCGAACTGATATCAGTGATGAGGCGATCTGGACCTTGGCAACTAAATGTCGTCTTAAGGAGCGTTTAGAGCACTTGCCAGAGGGGCTAGATACTGTAATTGATGGAGAAACAACTTTTTCTGCTGGTGAAGCCCAGCGTTTGGAGCTGATGCGAGCCCTGCTTAAGGAGGCAGATTGTTATATTTTTGATGAACCCACCAGCAATCTCGATTCTCTTAATGAAGCGACATTCCTATCTATTGTCAAAGAAGAATGCCGTGGCATGGTCTTTCTCATCTCCCATCGCTTGTCAACGGTTGCTTTTGCAGATGAGGTTTATGAATTAAATCATTCTCAAGTAAGGAGGATAAAAGGATGAGAAAAGGTCTACAAGTAAAAGACCTTGTGATGACAGGTGCTTTTGCAGCCCTCTATTTTCTATGCGTCGGTTTAGGAGTCCTGGTTGGTCTGATTTTCGACCGGTCAGGGAATATGTTCTATGCCCCAGCTGGAGCAGCAATCTTTGGTGGGACGGTTTACATGCTTCTACAAAGCAAGATCAAAAAATTCGGAGCTATCAGTCTCTTGGGAATCGTGATGGGAGGATTTTTCTTCTTATCTGGCCATTTCTTTGTGGCCTTTTTGCCAGGCTTGATTTTTGGCTTTCTAGCTGATTTGTTAGCCAAACAAGGAAATTATCAAAATAAATGGCTAAGTTTAGCGTCCTTTGTCCTTTTCTCCTTTGCTAATTCAGGTCCGATTATTATGATGTGGCTAGCTCGGGAGACTTATGTTCAAAGTTTGCTAGCGCGTGGTAAAACTCAAGAGTATATTGACCGGGTCATGGTTCCTGTAAATCCACAAGTGGTTCTTGCTTTTTTAATTATGGTTGTTATTGCCGCTATTATAGGGGGACTATTTGGTCAATATATGGTCAAGAAGCACTTTATAAAGTCAGGGATGGTCTCATGAAATTAGATGTACGAAGCAAGGTCCTTTTGGTTTTATTTGCCAATCTGGCCTTTCTTTTTAGAGTATCCGGCTGGCTTGAACTGATAATCGTTTCAGGCTTGGCGATGCTCTTATACTTTGCTGAAAAAGGTAAGATTGCCGTCTATAGTTTATTGGCCTTTGTCCTTTTTTGGACTCTAGATGCTTATCTAACTGATTTCTTTTCTTTTCAACTGATACGAAATTTCGTAACTCTGCTCACGGCTGGACGTTTTATGCTTCCTTCTTTTATGGCTGGGAGTTTGCTTTTGACAACTGCTACAGCCTACGACCTGGTTCATGGCCTCAGAAAATGGCATCTACCGGAATCTTTTCTTTTAACCTTAGGAGTAATGATGCGATTTTTGCCAGCTATACCAGCAGATGCGAAAACGATTCATATAAGTTTACGTCTTCGAGGGATTTTCCTTAGAAAAAGGGATTTTATCTTTCGTCCAGTGACCTACTTTGAGTATCTCCTGGTACCGCTACTCATGTCACTCATGCGAACGGTTCAAGCGTTGACCATAGCTAGCCTTACCAAAGGATTAGCACTAGGAAAAAGACCGACAGAAACTTTTTCATCAACCTTTAATTTAGCAGATTGGAGTACCTGTGCATGGATGTTTATCATGACCTTGTGGATGATAAGAGGCTGATTGCTGCGACCGGCTTTCGTTTTACTTATGAAAATAGCAGAGCTAGTAGCTTGCTGGTTGAAGATTTACAAATCTTATCAGGCCAGTTGGTCGTCTTATGTGGCAAGAGTGGGAGTGGCAAATCAACCTTCTTAAGATTAATTAATGGCTTAATTCCAGATTACTATGAGGGAAAATTAGAAGGTCAATTAGAAATAGCCAATCAGTTAGCAGGAAAACAGATGGTTGAAGAATGTTCTAAACAAGTTGCTTCAGTTTTTCAGAATCCCTCTAGTCAGTTTTTTCATAAATACGTTAAGCATGAATTAGTTTTGCCTGGTGAAAATCATGGTCAGTCAGCAGCAGGAATTTTGAATAAATTAGAAAAATTAACTGCTGACTTTGCTTTAGAAGACTATCTTGAACGTGATCTTTCTACTTTATCAGGTGGAGAAAAGCAGAGAATTGCCCTTTTAACGGCCCTAATGCAGGATACAGATATCTTGGTTTTAGATGAACCGACAGCTAATTTGGACAGGTCAGGGATTGAGCAAGTAGCTAGTTATCTTTCTATCTTAAAACAAGAAGGGAAAACGATTCTTATAGCGGAGCATCGCTTGGATTATTTAAAGGACTTGGCTGACCGCTATCTTTATTTTGATCAAGGTGTTCTTAAAAGAGATTATTCAAAAAAGGAGTTTGATAGCTTAACGGAAACAGAACGACATGATTTAGGGCTTCGAAGTCAGGATCTATCTAGCTCTATTTCTAAACTTGAGGCAAAGAAGCAAATTGCTCCTTCACCACTGACGGGGGATTTGACCATAAAAAATCTTTGCTTACAGGCAGGGGACCAGGAATTGAGTTTTCTTGAAGAAGCCAACTTCAAGTCAGGTGCGATTACAGCCCTTGTGGGACATAATGGGAGAGGTAAATCAACTCTAGCTTTTTATCTGGCCGGTTTATTAGACGATGAAGAAGCGGATTTTTATTTAAATGGACATGCTCTGTCAGCTCATGATCGTCTGAAACAAACTGCTTTTGTTCTGCAATAGGTTGCTCTTCAGCTCTTTTCAGATAGTGTCCAAAAGGAGTTGACCTTGGGTTTGAAAAAAGTCGTTGATGCATCAAATATCTTAGAAAACTTAGGATTAAAAGGCTTAGAAGAAAGGCATCCAATGACCCTATCAGGTGGAGAGATGCAACGGCTAGTCATAGCTAGTCAAGTCCTTACTAAAAAAAGAGTGTTTATCTTTGACGAACCTAGTTCAGGTTTAGATTATCAGCAAATGTTACAAGTAGCTGACTTACTGAAGGCATTAAAAGAGCAGGGAAAAATTATTCTGCTCATTTCTCATGATGAAGAACTGCTTGAGAAGACAGCTGATTACTTTCTTACCTTAAATTAATTACTCGCTATACAAAAAAACTATAGCTTTTACAGTTGTTTATCTAGATTTCCCCTCCTATTTTTGGTATGATTGAAGAACAGTAATGTGGCTTCTGGCTTTGCTATTTTTGTATTTCTAGAGTTGATTAGACTGATAGAATAGTAGATAAGTAGGTTAAAGTTCAGGACTATAAGAGGGAGAATACATGAACAATTTACTTGTATTGCAATCGGATTTTGGTCTTGTGGATGGTGCAGTATCAGCGATGATTGGTGTGGCTCTGGAGGAGTCAGCTACGTTAAAGATTCACCATTTAACACACGACATTACGCCTTATAATATTTTTGAAGGTAGCTATCGTCTTTTTCAAACGGTCAACTACTGGCCAGAAGGGACAACCTTTGTTTCAGTGGTTGATCCGGGTGTCGGCTCTAAGCGGAAGAGCGTAGTTGCAAAAACAGCGCAAAACCAATACATTGTTACTCCAGACAATGGAACCTTGTCTTTCATTAAGAAACACGTTGGTATTGTAGCTATTCGGGAAATTTCTGAAGTCGAAAATCGTCGAAAGAATACTGAACATTCCTATACCTTCCATGGTCGTGATGTCTATGCCTACACAGGAGCTAAATTGGCTAGTGGCCACATCACTTTTGAAGAAGTAGGACCAGAATTAAGCGTGGATGGCATCGTCGAGATTCCAGTTGTGGAGACCACCTTTGGCGAAGGTTCTGTCAGCGGGGCTATCGATATTCTAGACGTTCGATTTGGATCTCTTTGGACTTCTATTACTCGCGAAGAATTCCAAGAATTAGAACCTCAGTTTGGAGAACGCTTTGAGGTAACGATCTACAATAACGATATGTTGGTTTACCAAAATCAAGTGACCTATGGGAAGTCCTTTGCGGATGTTCGCATTGGTCAGCCGATTATTTATATCAATTCGCTCTATCGGGTTGGTCTAGCAATCAACCAAGGTTCTTTTGCCAAAGCCTACAATGTTGGTGTGGGTGCCCAGTGGCATATTGAAATCAAGCGTATTGAAAATTAGTGATTTGTAAAGAGGAGATAAACATGAAAAAAATATTTGATACAACTTTTACGATTAAAGAAGTCGTGGCAACTGGTATTGGTGCAGCACTCTTCGTTGTGATTGGGATGGTCAGCATTCCAACGCCTGTTCCAAACACTAGCATTCAGTTGCAATATGCTGTCCAAGCTTTGTTTGGCGTTGTTTTTGGTCCAATCGTTGGTTTCTTAACAGGATTTATTGGCCATGCCCTAAAAGACTCCATCCAATCTGGAAACCCTTGGTGGACTTGGATCTTGGCTAGTGGTTTGTTTGGATTTGTAGTCGGATTACTTAAGAACTACCTCCGTGTGGCTCAGGGAGTATTTGAATCAAGAGATATCATTACATTTAATGTGGCTCAGTTTGTGGCTAATGCCTTGGTTTGGGTAGTCATCGCTCCACTTGGAGATATCTTGATCTATAATGAACCAAGCAATAAGGTCTTTGCACAAGGTGTTGTCGCAACCCTTGCCAATGGTCTGACTGTTGCAGTTGCCGGAACCATACTTTTAATTGCCTATGCACGTACTCAGACAAAGAGTGGCAGCCTTAAAAAAGATTAAATCACGCGATAAGAATAAAAAGACCGAGATTTCCCTCGGTCTTTTTTGTTAAAAATAAAATACTTTTTGCAATTTATATATTGCATTTTAAAAAATATATTGTATAATAGACTTATAAAAATGAAGGGAGAACCGATATGAAAAACATCAAAAATATATATTCACCACTTATTTGGCTTGTTTTGGGTGTAATTTTTTTGGTTATAGGACTGAACAATCAAAATGATACTTTTCTTATTTTTGCTGGCTGTGATGTTACAATTGGTTGTGCACTTTTAAGCATAGCAACTAAGAAGAAAAATGATAAGGACGATGATCATGGCAAAAAATCTTAAGCTAAAGATGGCGCGAGTGGAGCATGATATGACTCAGGGCGACTTGGCAGATGCTATCGGAGTGACCCGCCAGACCATTGGCTTGATTGAGGCAGGTAAGTATAATCCCAGTCTCAGTTTATGCATAGCGATTTGCAAATGTCTCGATAAAACGCTGGATCAATTGTTTTGGGAGTAAAAATGTCCGGGGGATATTTTTAGCCTGAGCCGAAAAACACGAAAGCGAGGGAATGTCCGGGGGACATTTTTAGCCCGAGCCGAAAAATGTGAAAGAAATGACCAGCAATAGTTGAAGAGCAATTTTTGCATAAAGATTAAATTGGGATGAAATTTTAAGCAAAAGAGGAAAATATATATGAAATCTAAGGTTAAACAAGAGATCTTTAAAGATGAACGAATAGAGAAATTGGACGGAAAAGTTGCAGGAGAGTTAGTGTTAGGAATGTTTTTCTTCTTAGCTATATCTGTGTTTTTCAAAGTCTATATTCTCCGTCTAAGCTTGCTAGCTTATCTGCCAGAAGGGATTCTCCTTATCCTAGTAGGTCTCTATGCTTTGCTTCGTCGCTTAAGCCTAGGCATTGATGTTCGTGATATGGTGAGAGAGGAAAAATGGGCAGAACGTGTTGGTAGTGGAATTATTTTTGCTTTAATTCTTGTGGCTATTGATTTCTTTGGACAGCGAGAAAGTATGGCTAGCATGCTGAGTATGATCTATCTGCTTAAGATGCTTTTTGCAATGGTTCTTTTTATGTTTGGAAGCTTGACCATGGACAAGATTAGTCTTTTCCTAAACGGCAAACGTCAGGCAAAGTTAGATCAGGAATTGGAGGATGAAGAATGACTTGCTGGAAAAGATTGATGTGGAGTGGTTGTGCTTTCTTAGCCTTAGCCTTGTATGTGCTACCTATGGTATTTCAGCAGAAAGCAGAAACTTATCAAATTTCAAAACAGTGGACTATTGGCATAGGTATTTTGCTGATCTTCCTCGCTTTACTGGTCTTTATTGTGGTAGCAAAGAAGATTGGAATTTTATCTCAGTCTGGAAAAGTCTTTCAAAAAGGAGACGGGAAACGAATTTTTCTTAGCATCTTAGGCATGTTCCTTATATCTATCCTTGGAACGGCTTTATTACGGTGGCTAAATGGAGAAGTTACGACGGCTAATCAGGCGTCTTTGATAGAGGAGTTTCAAAGAGGAAATGGGATTTTGTTACCCATCATGCTTGGAGTTTTAGCACCTGTTGTAGAAGAAATTATCTTCCGTGGAATCCTCCCACTAAAAATCTTTAAAGGCTATGAGGGATGGGGCTATATCGTAGGCGGCCTCCTCTTTGCGCTTTTTCACGGGCCAACCAATATCGTCTCTTTTGTGATTTATGCTGTTTCTTCTGTGATTTTGACATTGCTGGCCTATCGAACTCGTCGCTTGGAAGTTAGTATTGCAGTTCACATGATTAATAATGGACTTCCTGCCATTATCATGTTGTTAATTGGTATTTTTGGAATGGAAGTATAGGAGCTTAAAATGAAGATAAAACTAATTCACCGTCACATCTTAGACGAACGTGAAGAGCAACTTGTTAACAAGGCTGGCATGGAAGCTTTTAGTTTCCTGCTGTTTAGTAGTTTGGCATTATATGTTGGATCGGTGGTTATGAATGCGGGAGCCATTCACTATCAACCATTCTTGATCCTGATTGCGATTGCATTTCTATATTTTCTCTGTCGAGCTCAATATCTAGGAGGTAATTATTACAATAGTTTCAGTCTGACTATCTGGGGTGTGCTGGCTGCAACAGGCTTTCTGACCCTTTTAATTGCCTGCCAGAATTTCCAACTGAATCATGCTATTTATCATAATAATGTTTTTCACCCCATGTTTCTATTTGTTATTTTAATTACTTTTGTCATTCACTTTCCCTTGATACTGGTGGTTAATATTTTCTTAGACGCTATAAGCAAGAATCAAAAGAAGCGTTTTGAACGCTATTTGAACCAACTTGAGGAGGAGTGAAGTGTTTAGCAATTCAGCTCTGCTATTTTCCAAACAAATTTTTTGCCCAGTTTTTTCAATCAGGTTATAATAAATAGATGAATTAAAAATTCAGAAAATTTTATAGAGAAAAGAGAGTTGAAATCTTATGGCAAAAGATATTCGCGTCCTACTTTACTACAAATATGTTCCGATTGAGAATGCTGAGAAATTTGCAGCTGATCATCTGGCCTTCTGTAAATCTATTGGTCTTAAAGGCCGTATCTTGGTGGCAGATGAGGGAATCAATGGAACGGTTTCCGGTGATTATGAAACCACTCAAAAATACATGGATTATGTACACAGCCTTCCGGGCATGGAAGACCTTTGGTTCAAGATTGACGAAGAAAATGAGCAAGCTTTCAAGAAAATGTTTGTTCGCTACAAGAAAGAAATCGTGCACTTGGGCTTGGAAGACAATGATTTTGACAATGACATCAACCCGCTGGAGACGACAGGAGCTTACCTGTCACCTAAGGAATTTAAGGAAGCACTCTTGGACGAGGACACTGTCGTCCTAGACACTCGTAACGACTACGAGTACGATCTAGGTCACTTCCGAGGAGCCATTCGTCCAGACATCCGCAACTTCCGCGAATTGCCGCAATGGGTCCGTGATAACAAAGAGAAGTTCATGGACAAGCGCGTGGTTGTTTACTGTACAGGTGGTGTTCGCTGTGAGAAATTCTCAGGCTGGATGGTGCGTGAAGGATACAAGGATGTCGGTCAGCTTCATGGCGGTATCGCGACTTACGGCAAGGATCCAGAAGTTCAAGGTGAGCTTTGGGACGGCAAGATGTATGTCTTTGATGAGCGTATATCCGTTGATATCAACCATGTTGATCCAGTTGTGATTGGGAAAGACTGGTTTGACGGTACTCCTTGCGAGCGCTATGTCAACTGTGGCAATCCAGAGTGTAACCGCCGCATCCTGACTTCAGAAGAAAATGAAGACAAGTATCTCCGTGGCTGTTCTCACGAATGCCGTGTTCACCCTCGCAACCGCTATGTGGCTGAAAACGACCTGAGCCAGGCAGAAGTGATGGAACGTTTGGCTGCGATTGGAGAAAGCTTGGAAACATTGGTAGCTCAGTAATCTCATAGTAAAGATCAAAAACTTTAGACGTTTCAAATGTCTAAAGTTTTTTCATTATTTATTTGCAGCTTGGCTTTTCTTTATTCAGGTTTTGATTTTTTGTCCTTTCTTTTTGATGTGATATAATGGGCTTAATAAATGGGAAAGGAGCAAGTCTATGTCTAAAGCTATCATGGAAAAAGTGGCAGCCTATTTGCGTCAGCATGCAGATGAAGAGCTGAGTCTGACCGATTTAGCTCAGTATTTCCATTATAGTCCTTCCCATCTATCCAGAACTTTCAAGAAAAAGATGGGCTTTTCTATCAAGCAATATGTGGAAGCTCTTAAGATGGAAAAAGGGATTCAGGAAATTGTGGAAGGCCAGCAAAATGTGACTGAGACATCTATGGAAGCTGGTTATGATAGTCTAGGCAGTTTTTCTAATACTTTTAAGCGGCATACTGGACTTTCGCCTAAAAAATATTATCAGGAATCAACCAAGGCTTATGATTTCATGATTAAACAGCTAGATGAGAAGGGAGCTTTCTTGCATCAGGATCCCGACTGTAAAAGTGGCAATCGATTGACCGTAGAGTTATCTTATCCTGAGGGCTATGAACCACGTATTAGCTGTGTCGGGCTTTTTAAAACCCGCATTCCCAAAGAAGAGCCAGTTATCGGAGTAGCACTGAGTCAGAAGAGAAAGTTTACTTTTGAAAATGTACCGGATGGCCACTACTATCTTTTGGCCTGTGAATTGCTGGAGGATTTACGCCTAACTAAAAACTATGTCTTGAAGCATAACTTTCGCTGGGGCAGCGATGAGCCTCTCACTTTTTCAGGCGATAGCATCTATCAGGAGGAAATCAGCATGCGCAGGCCCTTGCCCAGCGATCCCCCTATTACAGTTAATCTTCCAGTTTTAATCATGCGTTCCCTAGCCAAACAAGCGCAATTGAGAATAAGAAAATTTTTATCCTAATTGATAAACTGATACTAGAGATTTATTCTCAGTTATAAACAATTGGAGGAACAATAATGAAATTAGACGTGTTTTTAAGTTTTAATGGTCAGGCCGAAGAAGCTTTTCGTTTTTATGCAGATCTTTTTCAGACTGAGATAAAGGGACTTGCCCGAGCCAGTGAGATGATGGATCCAGCTGACCTTCCTGCAGAAAAACGGGATAAGCTTGCCTGGATTGCCTTAGATACGGAAAACTTAACCCTGCATGGTGAAGATGTAGGCATTTTTAACGACCTATCTATTCCTAGCAATCATCAGCCCAATCAATGGTTAGTTCTGAGCCCAGACAGTAGAGAAGAAGCTGATGAACTTTTTGCAAAGCTTGCTGAAGGTGGTCAAATTCTCTATCCTTTAGAGGAACAAGCTTTCGCAGAGTTTTATGGGCGCTTGATTGACCGTTTTGGTATCGGCTGGGATGTGATGAAATGAGGCCGAAGGATGGCTTATAGTGAATCCTTAGCCCAGCAAGTCCGTGCCATTTTAGCTACTGAACTTCCTCTTCATGTTTTTGAAGAAGAGGTAGAAGAGAAGAAGATGTTTGGTGGCTTGGCTTTTATGGTCCGAGGTAAGATGTCTGTTACTGTGAGTTCGAGAAGTCAAGAGCTTGTCATGGTCCGCATCGGTAAGGAAATGGAAAAGCAGGTTCTACCTAAAAATGGTGCTAGTGTAACGTTAATGAAGGGCAGGCTTTACCATGGCTATATTGATTTAGATGTCGAAGCACAAAAGGAACTATCTTACTGGATCAAGTTAGCTTTGGCCTACAATCAGGAGTTGAGCCAATCGTCTGAAACTTAATAAAGAAATAATAAAGAAGAAAGTCTAGCTAAATTTTGATTCAGCAAGCTTGTCTTCTTTTTTAATACAAATGTTTATATACTTTTGCACTAGATACCCCGTTAATTGAGAGTCTAGAAGATTATTAGAGTTGCGCTAGTATAAAAAATGAGTTTTACCTTACTATGACATGCTAAGAATAAGCAAAAACTATCCCAATCTCGTGATTTTAGGTATAATAGTAGCCAGAGGTGATCTTATGGGAATTCTAATATTTCTATTTCTTTTAGCTTTGATCTTTTTATTCTATTTTGTCGGTTTCATTATCAAGTTGATTCTAGGGGTCGTCTTCTTTGTTACTGGTTTGGTGGTACTTTTATTCCTACTGGGTCGTTACCGAAAGTAGAGTAAGTGACTGCTATGAACCAATGGAAAATGGGGGGAGATCCATGTTAAAAATAGAGCAACCAATTACGATTATTTCATTTCTTTTTGATGATTTTGAGACCCTAGATTTGATGGGGCCAGTAGAGTTTTTAGCTACTTTACCCAATGTAGAGACGAAATATGTCTCCCTTGCTGGTGGTCTGATTTCTAGTCGTCAAGGTTTTCAAATCATGACGGATAATTTTAAAAGCTTACCTCCCAATTCTCTTCTCTTATTACCTGGTGGTCAAGGTGTCAGAAAGATGGTGGAAGATAAGATTTTCCTATCTTCGCTAGAAAAGGCTGTCCAGCAAGCTGAGTTGGTCTTAAGTATTTGTACAGGAGCAGCTCTTTTAGCTCAGATTGGTCAACTCAAGGGGCGTAAAGCCACTAGCAACAAGCTTGCCTTGTCTTGGGTCGCTTCACATGATAGAGAAGTCCTTTGGCAAGATCAAGCTCGCTGGGTCGTAGATGGAAAGTTCTACACTTCATCAGGTGTCTCGGCCGGTATGGATATGTCCTTGGGCTTTGTAGCTGATTTTTGGGGGCAGGACTTGGCAGAAGAATTGGCAAAAAAAGCAGAATACGTGTGGCAAAACAAGGCTGATCAAGACCCTTTTTCTGATAAATAAAGAGCAGTCTGAGGAAATCAGATTGCTTTTTGACTATGCCCGTAATTTGTTCTACTATGCTAAAGGGAAACATTAAAAAAAGGTGTTTGAGTTCCTTATTTTTCAATAGTAACTTATGCTATAATATAGTTAAAATATGGTAGGGGCATTATTTTATGAGTATAACATTTTCCGTTTTGAATAAACGAAGTCTTCTAGGATTTCAGAAAGTTATAAAGGTCAGTGATCTACTTGGATTGGTCGACGGACTTGAACCTCACCCTGCTCAGAAGGATTCTTTGTCTCTTGGCTTGGATAAGCTTCCTTTGTTGAAGTGTTGGGCTCCTGCTAAGTCTGGCCGTTACATGGACTTAGAATATGACAAAACTCATAAAACTTATAATGTGAGGATTTTGACACCTTCAACACTTGCTGATTGGGAGTATGCCTTAACTTTGGTTTCTAAGCTATCAGCTTATCTGGGCACTAGTATTTATGATGAGCATGGCAGGGAATATAGTAGCTCAAGTGTATTAGCTTTCCCATATCAAGAAGATATACTCTTAGGCTTGGAGAACTTTCTAAAGTTAGGATATCCCTTAGTGTATCAAGATGGGGTTCGCAGGAGAATTGCCCTGAACCCTCAGATGGTGGAAGAATTTCTGAAAGAGGATAATCCTGCTCAGAGTTATAGTGATTTCTTTACACTTAGACAGTACCTCGACGCTTACGATGCGCAAAGTAAATTTTATGGGAATGAGCAGAATCAACAAATTTTAGGAGTATATACTCTAACTGCTGGTGTTGACACGATTCTACCCTTTGAACTTAGTCTAGCTCCGGAAGATGTAGAGTATATAGATGAATCAAAATTAAGCTGGTGTTGCAATCTTGTGGGATGTGATGATACGGATCCAGATAATGTTGAAAAGTTCTTCTTTTATAAGAGAATTTCTTATTCAGATTTTTTGGACAGGCTCCCTAAGGATATGGCTCAAGTATTTGATGGTGAGAAAATTTATGTTCCTGCTATGACTTTTGCCCAAATGAAGGATCTTTTTGACAGCTGTTCTGAGTTTGTGTAAGAGAGACTTGGTCATTTTACTCGATTCATTTAGCAAAGCCTTGTATAAGATACTCTAAAATTTCTTCCAAGCAGTTAACTTGTCATATCAAGAAAAGCAATCTGTTCTATTCAGATTGCTTTTTGAGTTTATTGGAGATTCCTTTTGTTATGTTAGAGAGAAATGTTAAAGGTTATCCGGCCCTTTTTGTAGGAAGCCCAGATTCTCCCTTTGAAGAGGCTGGTTAGATGTTGGGCCATGGAGAGACCAATGCCATAGCCAGAAACGGCTTGGTTATTGTGGGAAGTTTCGGCTCGGTAAAAGCGGTCAAAGAAACGTTTGTAATCAATCTTTGTTCCAGCAGCATAGTCATTTGAAATTTCAATGCGAATCTTGCGTCTAAAGGATCGACGGTTATTGTAGGCCTTAATCATAATCGTTCCTTTATCATCGCAATACTTACGAGCATTATCCAAGAGAATGCTAATTAATTCGTAGCCTTCATCTTCTGACATCATAGCCTTTAAATCTGGCTGAACGTCTAGTTCTAGATATTTGTTTTCCTGCTGGATGAGGGATGAATGGTCTTTCCCAACTTTTTCAATCAATTCTGAGAGATTGACGCTGGTTTGCTCAAGATTTTCGTGTTCCTCCATCCGAGACAGCCTGATCAAGCGGGCAATTAGTTTGTTTAAGCGTTCCGTTTGAGCCTTGGTACTTTCTGTCCATTCGTTTTCACCTGTCATCATCTCTTGCAGTTCAGTGTTGGCTGCGATAATGGCTAGAGGCGTTTTGAGCTCATGTCCTGCATTGGTGATAAAAACACGTTGTTTCTCATAATTTTTAACGTAGGGACGGATAACAATGCCTGAAACTAAGGCGATAATGAGCGTTAGGAAAAAGAGGCTCGCAAGGGCGATCCAGGTAGAAAATTGAGCTAAAATACTTCGTTCACGATTGTAGTTGGTCGTTTCTAAAAAGGCAACTAGGAGTTTTTGGCCTTTGCTACTAATTTGGTAGGAGAAGTAGCGATTGTTGGCTTGCATTTGGCCATATTTACCACCTGTTTTTAAGGCCTTTTGAGCCATCTGATAAATAGTATTTTCACTGAGTGATTGGATATTGCCTAGGTTGATGCTGGTAGCCTGCTTTGTTTGGCTGGCAGAGAAATATTGGAAGTTGTAAATAATACCTTCTTGGATGTTTTTATCGGTCAAGTCTTGCTTAATTTCTTCTGTCATGGGTAATTGGCCGTCATTATCTGTTAGTACAGACAAGACAGTTTGGATATTGCTCTCCGTTTGAGCATAGACAGCAGAGTTAATCAAGAGCCAAAACATTCCCAAGATTAAGGCGACAACCAGAGTGGCAAGACCGATAAAACGAAGCTGGAGCTTACGAAACATGATCCTCACCTGCCTTTTCAGTAAGTTGGAATGGGCCCGCTTCATCACCAAGGATTTCTAAATTAGAATGGACACTTTTCAATTTTTGCCGAAGGTAGGATACATAAATAAAAGCAAGCTCTTGGTCTGTTTCTTCATCTGACCAGACTCGTTCAAGGATTTGCCTACGACTTAGTTCTTTATCTGAGTTCTGCATGAAGTATTGAAGAAGTTTAAGCTCTTTTCCGGCTAAGCGGATACTATTGGAAGCACGAAGTTCTTGTTCGTCTAGACGAAGCTCGGTATTGCCAATCTGGAGCTGAACAGGACTATAATTATCTGCTCGACGAGCCATTGAGCGGAGGCGAGCCAAGAGTTCTTTAAGAGAAAAGGGCTTGGTCAGATAGTCATCAGCCCCAGCATCTAGTCCATTCACTCGGTCATCGACCTCAGCCATGGCAGTCAGCATAATGACATGGGTGGTATTACCAGTTGCTCTGATTTCTTTGAGCGCCTCTAATCCAGTCATGATGGGCATCATAATATCAAGAATAATAACATTGTAGGTGTTTTGATTAGCAAGGTTTAAGGCCTCTTGGCCATTAAAGACACTATCAACTTGATAGCCGTCATGCTCAAGAGCAGCTAGGATAACACGGTTGAGTTGGGCTTCATCTTCAGCTAACAAAATTCTCATAACTTAGTCCTCTCTTTCGTTAGATTCTTGAATGAGATTGCGAATCGTCTGCATGGTCAAGTCGCAGGAAGCGAGTTCATCGGCACAGCGTTTTAGTTCCCGCTCGATCCGTTCTGGATTTTTGATCTCGTGCTTGTATTTCATCTGGTGCTCAAGGCTTGCCCAGGAGTCCATGGCAATGGTTCGTAGTTGGACCTCAATAAAGTACTTGCCTGGAGTCTTGCCATAGCAGTCAGGGTAGGGGGTCTCTACTTCTAAAATGAGGTGGTAGGAGCGGTAGCCATTAGGTTTGACTTGATTGATGTAGTCTTTTTCCTTGAAGATATGAATGCCAGGCATTTGACGGATAAAGTCAATAATTTGGTAAATGTCATCCACAAATCCTGTAATAATACGAATGCCGATAGCATCCCGAATCTGTTTGAGAGCCGATTCAGCAGTCAGAGGTAAATTTTTTCGTTGGCATTTTTCAGCCATGCTGTCAGCGGTCTTAATACGAGCATGGAAATGTTCATAGAGTTTGAAAGAAGTTGTTTTCTTGTGCTCTAGTGCGGCTGTTTTGATTTTTTGAGTAAAGTCCTCTAGGATAAGAGGCAGGTACTGCTCGTAAGCTTCATAAATACTCGTCATGATTCTCTCTCTTTGCTTGCTTTAGTCTTTCTATTATACCACGAAAGACAGGTAAACATATCAGCCTTTAGCAGGAAGTGATTTACTTTAAGTTTTGTGAAAGGAAAGATTCGTCTTTTGTTCTGTTAATGCATGAATTTAATTGATAAAGCTGAAGGATCCAAGCTTTTTATGATACAATAGAAAGAACAAATGCGAAAGTGAAAGGAGTAGGCGTGATACTAGAAGAATTTGACCAAAATCCCAAAGCCATTATCAATCCTGAAGATTTGATTGAGCCTATTTCCGATTTTCCTTCAGTAGCAGTTTCTTGCTTTGCTAGAGAAACTTTCAAAAGACTCTTGGAAAATTTTAATCATGAGCTTATCACAACAACGAGTATGGCCAATATAGAGATTCCGATATACAGAGTTTTTGTGGCTGATCAGGAACTAGCTTTTTTTAATGCTCCGGTGGGGGCCTCGGCCTGTGTTGCCATTTTAGAAGATCTTATTGCTTTTGGAATGAAGAAGCTTGTCCTCTTCGGCACCTGTGGCGTGCTGGACGAGGATATTAGTGAGACTTCCATCATTGTGCCAACAGTTGCCATACGAGATGAGGGGACTAGTTATCATTACCAAGCAGCATCTGATGAAATTGTGGTGAATGATGGTCTGCAGGATTTTCTGCTAGAATTTTTAGATGAACGAGGCATTTCCCATAGTCGGGGCAAGGTTTGGACCACAGATGGTATTTACCGAGAGACAGCAGAGAAACTCTTAAGGAGAAAAGAAGCAGGAGCTATTTGCGTCGATATGGAATGTTCTGCTGTTGCTGCTCTGGCAGCCTTTCGTTCTGTAACTGTCTGCCAATTTTTCTATGCTGCTGACCATTTGTCAGAGGAAAAATGGGATATGAGAAATCTGTCCAATCATGCCGACTTGGATGAAAAAGATAAGATAGCAAATCTGGCGGTGCAAATCGCCCTAGCTTTATAATGAGAATACAATGAAACAACCTATAATTCAGTTTGAAAATTTCACTTTTCAATATCAGGCCCAGCTGGAGCCGACCTTAAAAGAGATTAATCTGACCATTTATGAAGGCGAAAAGGTCTTAATTGTCGGTCCTTCCGGGTCAGGAAAGTCAACTCTGGGCCAGTGTCTAAACGGTATCATTCCTAATATCTATAAAGGCCAAGCTAGCGGTCACTTAAAGGTTCAGGGACAGGATGCCTTTGCGTCTAGCATTTATGACAAGTCCAATTTAGTCAGTACAGTCCTACAAGATACAGATGGTCAGTTTATTGGCCTCAGTGTGGCGGAAGACTTGGCTTTTGCTTTAGAAAACGACATGGTTGAATTACCCGTCATGAAAGAAAAAGTTCAGCATTGGGCGGAAAAATTAGACTTGGTGAACTTACTTCAGCATCGGCCTCAGGATTTGTCTGGCGGTCAAAAGCAGCGGGTCAGCCTGGCAGGTGTCTTAATTGATGAGAGTCCCATTTTGCTTTTTGATGAACCGTTAGCCAATTTAGATCCGAAATCTGGTCAGGATGCAATTGATTTGATTGATCAGATTCACAAGGAAGCTGGAACGACCACTATTATTATCGAGCACCGTTTAGAGGATGTCCTTTATCGCTCAGTAGACCGTTTGGTCTTGGTCAATGATGGTCGGATTCTCTTTGATGATCACCCCGATCTTTTGCTGAAGACAACTTTACTGGCTGAAAATGGAATACGAGAGCCCCTCTATCTGACCACCTTGCGCCAGCTAGGTCTCGATATAGCTGAGATGGATCATTTGTCTGATCTGGCCAGTCTAGAGTTACCAGTTTTGCCATTTTCAAAAGAGGCTGTTGTAGAGGCGACTCAAGAAAGGGATTCTAACCTATTTTCCGTTGAGCATATCAGTTTTTCTTATGGCAAGCGACCTGTTTTGCAGGATATTTCTCTTGAGATTTCTAAGGGAGAACGGATTGCTATTGTCGGCAAGAACGGGGCCGGTAAGTCCACTCTAGCCAAGGCTTTCTGTCAATTTATCCAGACAGAGGGTGCCTACAGCTGGCAGGGAAAAGATATCAAGGGTGATTCTATTAAGGAGCGAGCGGAACGGATAGGCTATGTGCTGCAAAATCCTAATCAGATGATTTCAGAAACCATGATTTTTGATGAAGTGGCCCTAGGCCTTCGCTTGCGAGGTCTCCCAGAGGAGGAAATCGAAGAGCGGGTCTTGGCAGTTTTGAAGACTTGTGGCCTGTATGAATTTAGGAATTGGCCTATTTCAGCCCTGTCTTTCGGCCAAAAGAAGCGGGTGACCATAGCATCTATCTTGGTCTTAGGGCCAGAAGTGATCTTGTTAGATGAGCCAACGGCGGGCCAAGATCAGCGCAATTATACGGAAATTATGAATTTCTTGGATGAGCTGAATCAAAAGGGGCATACGATTATCATGATTACCCATGACATGCAGCTGATGCTGGATTATTCTGACCGTGCGATTGTAATAGTGGATGGGCAGTTTTTGGCAGACAAATCGCCTGCCCAAGTACTGACTGATAAAGATTTGATTGAGGCAGCGAATCTGAAGGAAACCTCAATTTTTACTCTGGCCAAGAAGTTGGGAGTTGACCCTCTAGCCTTGACAGAGTTTTATATGAAAGAGAAGGGAGCAAGCCATGTTTCAAGATAAGAAAATCATTGGTTATCATGCTGGAACTGGCTTTGTTCATAGTCTGTCAGGTGCCAGTAAATTATTATTTTTCATCCTTGTGTCTGTAGCAGCCATGATTAGCTATGATACGCGACTTTTGCTAGTGATTGCTATTCTGTCTCTATCCCTGTTTCGCTTGTCAGGAATTCGTCTACGTGATGTTAGTTTTGTCTTGGTTTTTGCAGGAGTCTTTGCCATCCTCAATATACTGATGGTTTATCTCTTTGCGCCCCAGTATGGTCAGGATATTTATGGGAGCAGTACGGTTCTGCTGAATGGTTTCGGAATTTATAATGTTTCCTTGCAGGAATTATTTTATCTCTTCAATCTATGTTTGAAGTACCTCTGTACCATTCCTTTGGCAGTTATTTTTCTAATGACAACACATCCAAGTCAATTTGCTTCCAGTCTCAATCAGATTGGTATTCCTTATAAAATCGCCTATTCTGTCAGCCTTACCCTCCGCTATATTCCAGATTTACAAGAAGAGTTTTATCTGATTAAGATGTCACAAGAGGCGCGTGGTTTAGAATTGTCAAGCAAGGCCAAATTGAGCCACAGAATCAAGGGGAATTTACAGATTATTATTCCTTTGATTTTCAGCTCTTTAGAACGAATCGAAACGATTGCGACAGCCATGGAACTCCGCCGTTTTGGAAAAAATAAAAAGAGAACCTGGTATAGTTACCAAGCCTTTACTAAGTTAGATGTCCTTGTTATTACTCTTTCTCTAGTTTTCTTGTTGATTAGTTTAGTTTTATTCTTTGTCAACCATGGACGATTTTATAACCCTTGGAGATAGAAAATGGAGAACAGAAGGTATAGGAAAAAAGAGACTTAAAGAAGAATACAGGTTACAGATTCAGCTTATTTTGTTCATTTATCTGATTTGCTTTATACTACGGATTGCAGAATACCTGATTTTGAGGACGGATCAGACATTCTGGGGAGAATCATTTGTCCACAAGTTTCTGGGGCTAATGCTACTGATTCCGGCTTTGCATTTCTTCGGTTTGAATTCAAAACAAATCGGCTTTGGGACAAAAGGTTTGTTCTCCTATGTTAGTTTTGGTCTAGTCTGGGGGGAGTCTGTTTTTTGCCTTAGCTTATCTGATAGAAATCACTTTGTTGCTGAGTCAAGGCAATCTTTTAGGACTTGATTTCTATGTGTCTGCTTATTCAGTTAGTGGTAATATCGGTCAACAAAGGGGCTTTCTTTTTCTGTTGATCTGTCTGGCGGGCAATCTCATCAATGTCCTTATGGAAGAAGGAATCTTCCGTGGACTTTTTCAAAAAGTATTTGAAAGAAAATACAGCTTTTTGAAGGCGGCTCTTTTGTCCAATCTTCTTTTTGGTTTTTGGCATATTATGGGACCATTCAGAAGTTTTCTCGATGGGGAAATGAGTTTGACAGGCTTCTGGATTAATAGTTTGATTTTAATTCTCACCAGTTTTCTAATTGGCTTTCAGTTTGCTCTTATGACCAAGATGACAGGCAGCCTTTATATGGGGATGGCCGTTCATTTTGTTAATAACACGGTCGTCAATCTCCTTCACGTTTTATCAAAAGGTGGAGTGGATCAGCTATTGAGTCTTCGAATCACTCTGGCTCAGACCTTGTCATTTTTGATGCTTTTGATCATCTATCAAATACGAAAGCGATCGCGTAACGAAGTTCTTTAGTACATCGGATTTTTTCAACTAATCTCAACGAGACATTTAAAAAGCAGGCAATTTCTGAATTGCTTGCTTTTCTTCTTATAATGGTCTTTTGTTTGGCATGCCGGCTTTGCGGGGGTATTTATTGGGGGTTTCTTTCTTCTTTTCTACCACTGTGATAAAGCGGGGGTCGCCGTTTGGTAGGGCATAGCTGAGATTGTCTTGGACCTTGCTAAAGAGTAAGTTGAGGGCGTTTTTTGCCTCGTCCAGTTCTTCAGGAGCGTTGGAAGCCTTGAGCGCCAGCAATTTCCCGCCAACTTTTAGATAGGGAATGGTCAGTTCAGACAGGACTTGCATGCGAGCGACTGCACGGGCAGTGACCAGGTCAAATTGAGCTCGAAAGGCCTTGTCCTGAGCAAAGTCTTCTGCACGGCCGTGGTAGAAATGTACCTTGTCTAGGCCAAGCTCCTCTGCCAACAGTTTGAGGAAGTTGATTCGTTTATTGAGCGAGTCAATGATAGTCACATCTAGCTGAGGGCAGATGATTTTCATAGGGAGACTTGGAAAGCCGGCCCCGGCTCCGATATCCAATAGCTTAAGCTCTTGATTATCAATCAGGCCTTGCAAAACGGGAGCAATTGAATCATAGAAATGCTTGAGATAGACTTCATTTTTCTCGGTGATAGCTGTCAGATTGATTTTTTCATTCCATTCTACTAGAAGTTCAAAATAACGCTCAAACTGATCTTTCTGGCGGTCGGTCAGCTCGATCCCCTGCTGGCCCAATAGCTGGTAAAATCCTTGCGGTGTCATAGTTTCATCCTTGTTTGTCAGTATTTATCCTATTATATCATAAAAAGGAGACCCCCGTTCAAGAGGGAATCTTTTATATCATTCTGGATTAATCTTAGAAACGTATTCTAGCTCCTTTATTGCGGGTTGGCGGTAGAGAAAGAGTGCACTAATACTGATACAAAATCCTGCAAGGATGAGAAGAAGTCCATAACCTCGGCCACTTCCTATTCCGATGATGGAGCCGATCCAAGTGGTCAATGCTCCTTTAGGTAGGAGGAGTGGTTTAAAGAAGCTATCGGCCACCCAGCCCATACTAGCATAGGCGATGACGTAACCGAACTGAGAGATGATTCCGATTGTGCCCCAGGCTTTTCCTTGCTCGCTCTTATCTATATTTAAGCGAATCAAATAATCAATAGCCGTATTCGCAAAAGGCAGAGACATAAACAGTAAGAAGCCAAAAAAGCAAATCCAGACTAGGTTTTCTTTACTGCCCATACCTGCCATAAAGATTCCCAATAAACCTAATGACAGACTAATAATCAAATGAAAATGACTTTTAATGGAAAAGATTCCTAAGATAAGTCCGCCAAGGAGCATACCGCTACTGGAAATGGCCATGGTCCAGCCGACTTCCTGACTAGAGGCAAAGCCCAGAATCATAGGAGAAAGCAAAATCTCAACAGTGCCTAGAAAGAAAGAGAAAGCTGTTCCTAGTAGAACCAAGAGCCAGATTCCTCTCTTTTCATGGATAATCTGAAAGCCCCGTATAAATTCACTCCAGAAAGGATGAGGTGTAGACTTTCTCGGACTTTTGATGTGACGGCGAGCGATCAGGCTGCAAATAACCGTCACAAAAATAGTTGAAAAATCAATTAAGAGGATCTGACCGATTGTCCCCTGAGCTAAGATCAGCCCAGCGAGACTAGGAGAAATGAGGTAACGAGCAATGCCATTAATCTGTGACAGACCGGTTGCCTTGGAAATCTGGTCCTTCGGAACTAGGTCGGAAATGGTGGCTCGAAAAGCTGGGTTCACTAAAGCAGAGAATACGGAACTAATTGCAGCACCAAGACAAATGTTTAGTAGGGAGGGTTGGCTAGTCTGTAAGCTAAAGTAAATCCAGAGGACTCCCAGACCTGATAGACCATCACCCAGAGCCATTAGAAGACGACGGTCATAACGATCGGCTAGAATCCCTGCAAGTGGAGTCATTAAGAGACCAGGTAAAAAAGCACAAAGGGTGACTAGGGCAGAAGAGGCAGCTTGACCAGTCAGCTGGTAGATGTAAATTCCTAGTGCAAAAGAGGTCATACCTGTTCCGATTTCCGAAATAAAAGTTCCTAGCCATATCAGGAGATAGATTTTAAAGCCACTATGTTTCATAAGGAGCCTCCTTTAGTGGATTAATTGTGCCAAAGAAGCAAAATACCCTTCTTTTGTTTGAAAAATTTTCTCTAATAGGTAGATGAAAGCTTGAATTTTATGATTTTGTTCTGCTTGGTCTAATTTCTGGAAGGAGTTGTCAAAAATCTGCAGGGAATAAGTTAGCATCATCTCGATACTCTCATAAGGATAAGCTGTTTGCATCTCGCCTGTTTGAAAGCCTTCTTGAAAAAGGGGATAGAGGATTTCAGGAACCTTGCTCAATAAGATTTGATTGGTTTTTTCGTGAAGAAGTGCGTTTTGGGGCGCGTGTAAGTGGTCTAGAAGTTCTTGGCCATCTTTTTGCATATTCAATGAAGCTAGAGCACCCATTAATCTTTCAAGTATTGGAAGTTGTTTTTGCTCCACCCAAATGCGCACTTGCTCAAAAGATCGATCAATCCACCGTTCAATGATGGCATCCATAATCTCTTCTTTTGAGGTAAAGTAATAATAGAGGGTTCCTTTTGCAATCTGGGTTGCATCTAGAATCTGAGCAATAGATGTTTGGTCAAACCCTTGTTCGATAAACATTTTTTCTGCGGTATCTAAGATAAATTCTTTTTTATTTGCCATGAGAAACTCCTAAATTTTATCTACCGACCGTCGGTCTGTAGCTTTCTATCTACAAGATACTCTTTTTGTAAAAGATTGTCAATAATTTAGCCACTTTTTCAAAATTTTGATATAATGACTAAAACAGTAGATTTTCTGTTTATTCATATCTCTTAGGAATGTGAACTTTAAGTTGCTGTTTCATTCCTACAATGTTGTTAAAAAGGAGACTTCTTATGTCATTTATTATTACTATTGCAGTTATTGTCGTTATAGTCTTGTTTGTGATTTCTGTTTATAATTCGCTTGTTCGGGCACGGATGCAGACTCAAGAAGCTTGGAGTCAGATCGATGTTCAACTTAAGCGTCGGAATGACTTGCTTCCTAACTTGATTGAAACTGTTAAAGGCTATGGGAAATATGAACAAGCTACTTTGGAAAAAGTGACTCAGTTACGTGCTCAAGTGGCGTCTGCTTCTTCGCCTGCCGATGCGATGAAGGCCAGCGATGCCTTGACTCGTCAGATTTCAGGAATTTTTGCTGTTGCGGAAAGTTATCCTGATTTGAAGGCAAATGAAAACTACTTGAAGTTGCAAGAAGAATTGACAAACACTGAAAATAAGATTTCTTACTCACGCCAGCTTTATAACTCTGTTGCTGGTAACTATAATGTGAAGTTGCAAGCTTTCCCAAGTAATGTTATTGCAGGAATGTTTGCCTTTAGACCTGCTGATTTCTTGTCTACTCCTGAAGAAGAAAAAGCTGTGCCTAAAGTTGATTTTGGTAGCAATGGTTTAGGTGAGTAATATGTTATTTGAACAAATTGCTGCAAATAAAAGGCGGACCTGGTTTCTCTTGGTCGCCTTCTTTGCTCTTTTAGCTCTTATCGGAGCGGCTGCTGGCTATCTTTGGATGAATTCTCCTTTGGGTGGGGTGATTATTGCCTTCATTATTGGCCTTATTTATGCTATCACGATGATTTTTCAATCTACTGAGGTAGTCATGTCCATGAATGGTGCTCGACAAGTGTCTGAGCAAGAAGCACCTGAACTTTACCATATTGTTCAAGATATGGCGATGGTAGCTCAGGTTCCAATGCCTAGGGTTTATATTGTGGAAGATGATTCTCCCAACGCTTTTGCGACGGGTTCTAATCCTGAAAATGCTGCTGTCGCAGCGACAACCGGTCTTTTAAAACTGATGAATCGCGAGGAATTAGAAGGTGTCATAGGGCATGAAGTTAGCCATATTCGCAACTATGATATTCGTATTTCAACTATTGCAGTCGCCCTAGCTAGTGCTATTACTATGATTTCTAGTATTGCTGGTCGGATGATGTGGTATGGTGGAGGACGAAGAAGGAATGACCGTGATGATGATAGTGGTCTTGGTCTTTTAATGTTAGTCTTTTCATTAATTGCGATTATATTAGCCCCTTTGGCAGCTACCTTGGTTCAGTTGGCCATTTCCCGTCAACGTGAATTTTTAGCAGATGCTTCAAGTGTTGAGTTGACTAGAAATCCTCAAGGAATGATTAGGGCCCTGCAAAAATTGGATAATAGTGAGCCCATGCATCGACATGTGGATGATGCTAGTGCAGCCTTATATATTAGCGATCCTAAGAAAAAAGGTGGCCTGCAAAAACTTTTCTACACTCACCCACCAATCTCTGAGCGGGTAGAAAGATTAAGAAAAATGTAAAAACTGGGATTTTTCTCAGTTTTTTATTATGACAATGCTTCAAACTGAGGAGGAATGTAGTTGTAGATGGTATGATCAACCTTACAGCCAGAGTGCCTCGTCGCAAAACAAAAGGATGCAATTAGCTGATGAATTGTGTAAGTGTTAATTACCTGGTATGTGCAGTTCTTCCTTTTGACTAAGGAAAACAAACAAGATTAGATATCTTTTATTGACGGAGATTAGCAAAAAGTCTTTTATAATACCACGTTTTCAGGTGTTTTAGTATCGAATTTAATAGGTTGGAATTACTGAGAAATCTTTTGTTGTCAGCCCTTAACATAACTGTAAAATAGGACTAGTATATTAAAAATAGAATTTTATTACATATATGCAAGTGAGGTATGCTTATCGTAAAGTCGTCGGGAAAAATTTTAAAAATCATTAGAGAATCAAAGAATATGTCCCTCAAAGAAGTGGCGGCAGGTGATATTTCTGTTGCCCAGCTGTCTCGATATGAACGAGGGATTAGTAGCCTTACAGTTGATTCTTTTTATAGTTGTCTCAGGAACATGTCGGTCTCTTTGGCTGAATTTCAGTATGTTTATCATAATTATAGGGAAGCTGATGATGTTGTGTTGTCTCAAAAACTTTCTGAGGCTCAACGTGAGAATAATATCGTCAAATTAGAAAGTATTTTAGCTGGTTCTGAAGCCATGGCTCAAGAATTTCCAGAAAAAAAGAACTACAAGTTAAATACCATTGTGATCAGGGCTACCTTAACTTCCTGTAACCCAGACTATCAAGTCAGTAAGGGAGATATTGAGTTTTTGACAGATTACCTCTTTTCCGTTGAAGAATGGGGGCGCTATGAGCTTTGGCTCTTTACCAACAGTGTGAACCTATTGACCTTGGAAACGCTGGAAACCTTTGCCAGTGAAATGATTAACCGCACTCAATTTTACAATAATCTGCCGGAGAATCGTCGACGGATTATTAAGATGCTACTTAATGTTGTGAGTGCATGTATAGAGAATAATCATTTACAAGTAGCTATGAAATTTCTCAATTATATTGATAACACAAAAATCCCTGAGACAGATCTCTATGACCGGGTGCTGATCAAATATCATAAGGCTCTTTATTCTTATAAGGTCGGCAATCCTCATGCCCGACATGATATTGAACAATGTTTGTCTACTTTTGAATATTTAGATTCCTTTGCTCTTGCTCAAAAACTTAAAGAACAATTTGAGCGGATTCAACTAACAGTAGTTGCAGATTTGCAAATAGAATAGAACCTCCTCTGAAAAAGATTAAAATAAGGGTAAAACTTTATACTATTTTCAGAAGGAGGTTTTATGATGGAGAAAAAAGTTCATTATAAAATGCATAAGGTTAAGAAGAACTGGGTAGCGATTGCGGTTACCTCTCTGGCCCTTCTTGTGGCTCCAAAGGCCTTAGGGCTTGAATCAGATGTGATCTATGCGGATGATGCTAATCAAGTGGCCGATGTAAAAGAACAGTCCACTGTTCAGAGCAAGGACACGGAGCACACTACTTCAGACAAAGCAGCTGAACCGTCTCAGCTGGAAGCAAAAGAACAGCCTTCTAGCAAAGAAACTTATCAAGCTAGTGCGGCAACTAATCCAACTGCTAAGGAACAGACGACACAACAGGATAAAGAAGCCGAAACTACAAGAATTGACTCCAGACAGGAATTGACTCAGAAAGTAAGTGATGACTCTTCTGAAAAGAATGATTCCTCCCAAGAGCCTAAAGTAGCCGATCAGGCTGAGGCAACTGACAAAACTCAAGCTACACCACAGGCTAAACAAGAAAGTAGAGCCAATGATCAAGAAGAAACTACCGAAAATGTAGCAAAAGCTACCGTTTCTGACAAGATTATAGCGACACCAAAGAAAGGTCATTTGCCAGAACCTGCCCAAAGAAAAGAATCAATAACCGAAAAAATGTTGGCTGCTCAAGCACAAGCGGCGCCGGTAAATACTGAGCATGATGACGATGTGTTAGCTCATATCAAGACGATTGATGGTAAGAAATACTATGTTCAGGATGATGGCTCAGTTAAGAAAAACTTTGCTGTTGAGCTAAACGGAAAAATTCTTTATTTTGATGCAGAAACCGGGGCTTTGGTTGATTCAAATGAATATCAGTTCCAGCAAGGAACCAGCAGTCTCAATAATGAGTTCACCCAAAAGAATGCTTTTTATGGTACAACTGACAAGGATATTGAGACTGTAGATGGCTATTTGACAGCTGATAGTTGGTATCGTCCAAAGTTCATCTTAAAAGATGGAAAAACATGGACGGCCTCGACAGAAACAGACTTGCGTCCTCTTTTAATGGCTTGGTGGCCTGACAAGCGGACTCAGATTAATTACCTCAACTATATGAATCAAGAAAATCTGGGAATCGGCGCTTTTGAAAGCAAGACCGAGCAAGTTCTTTTAACAAATGCTGTTCAGCAGGTACAGCGAAAAATCGAAGAAAGGATTAGCAAAGAAGGTGACACGAAATGGTTGAGAACTCTGATGAGTGCTTTTGTCAAAACTCAGCCAAATTGGAATATCAAGACAGAATCTGAAACAACTGGGACGAACAAGGACCATCTGCAAGGTGGGGCTCTACTCTATACAAATAGTGATAAGACATCTCATGCCAATTCTAGATATCGTCTGCTTAACCGCACACCAACCAGCCAGACCGGTACGCCTAAATACTTCATCGACAAGTCAAATGGTGGTTATGAATTCCTATTAGCCAATGATTTTGATAACTCTAATCCAGCTGTTCAAGCTGAGCAACTTAACTGGCTCCACTATATGATGAACTTTGGAAGCATCGTAGCCAATGATCCAACTGCTAACTTTGACGGAGTTCGTGTTGATGCGGTGGACAATGTCAACGCAGACTTGCTCCAAATCGCATCTGACTACTTCAAGTCTCGCTACAAGGTTGGCGAAAGTGAAGAAGAAGCCCTCAAGCATCTGTCTATCTTGGAAGCTTGGTCTGATAACGATCCTGACTATAATAAGGATACCAAGGGCGCTCAACTAGCAATTGATAACAAACTTCGTCTGTCCTTGCTTTATTCGTTCATGCGTAAGCTTTCTATCCGTAGCGGAGTTGAGCCAACGATTACGAATAGTCTAAATGACCGTTCTACTGAAAATAAAAATGGCGAGCGGATGGCTAACTATATCTTTGTCCGTGCTCATGACAGTGAAGTACAAACCGTTATTGCCGACATCATTCGGGAAAATATTAATCCAAATACAGATGGTTTGACCTTTACCATGGATGAACTCAAGCAAGCATTCAAGATCTACAACGAAGATATGCGCAAGGCCGACAAGAAGTATACGCAGTTCAATATCCCAACTGCCCATGCTCTCATGCTCTCCAATAAAGACTCTATCACTCGGGTCTACTATGGCGACCTCTATACCGATGATGGTCAATACATGGAGAAAAAATCTCCATACCATGACGCTATTGATGCCTTGTTGCGTGCTCGGATTAAGTATGTAGCTGGTGGACAGGACATGAAGGTAACCTATATGGGTGTGCCTCGCGAGGCTGATAAATGGTCATATAACGGTATCTTGACTTCTGTTCGCTACGGTACTGGTGCTAATGAGGCTACGGATGAAGGTACAGCAGAAACCCGTACCCAAGGGATGGCAGTTATTGCTTCTAATAACCCGAACCTTAAACTGAACGAATGGGATAAATTGCAAGTCAATATGGGGGCAGCCCATAAGAATCAATACTACCGTCCTGTGCTCTTGACGACCAAAGATGGCATTTCTCGCTATCTAACTGACGAAGAAGTGCCACAATCGCTCTGGAAGAAGACAGATGCTAATGGTATTTTGACTTTTGATATGAATGATATCGCAGGCTACAGTAATGTCCAAGTTTCTGGCTATCTGGCTGTTTGGGTACCAGTTGGTGCTAAAGAAAATCAGGATGCTCGTGTAACAGCTAGCAAGAAGAAAAATGCTAGCGGTCAGGTTTATGAATCTAGTCCCTCTCTTGATTCACAGCTGATTTACGAAGGCTTCTCTAATTTCCAAGACTTTGCAACTCGTGATGATCAATATACCAATAAGGTCATTGCTAAAAATGTTAACCTCTTCAAGGAATGGGGAGTGACTTCATTTGAGTTGCCACCTCAGTATGTATCTAGCCAAGACGGTACATTCCTAGATTCTATCATCCAAAATGGTTATGCCTTTGAAGACCGCTATGATATGGCTATGAGCAAGAACAATAAATATGGTTCTTTAGATGACCTGCTCAATGCTCTCCGTGCTCTTCACAGTGTCAATATCCAAGCCATTGCGGATTGGGTGCCAGACCAAATCTACAACCTGCCAGGTAAGGAAGTGGTAACAGCAACTCGTGTCAACAACTACGGAACCTACCGTGAAGGCGCAGAAATCAAAGAAAAACTTTATGTGGCTAATAGTAAGACCAATGGGACCGACTACCAAGGCAAGTATGGTGGAGCCTTCTTGGATGAGCTTAAAGCTAAATACCCAGAAATCTTTGAACGAGTACAAATTTCTAACGGCCAAAAGATGACAACGGACGAGAAGATTACTAAGTGGTCGGCTAAGTACTTCAACGGAACCAATATCTTAGGTCGTGGTGCTTACTATGTTCTTAAAGACTGGGGAAGCAAAGAATACCTGTCTAACAAGACTGGGGAAGCAGCATTGCCTAAACAGCTGGTCAATAAAGAAGCTTCTACTGGATTCGTAAAAGACACAAATGGCTTTAAGTTCTATTCAACTAGTGGGAATCAAGCCAAAGACACTTTTATCCAGGATGAAAATGGCAATTGGTATTACTTTGATAATCAAGGATATCTAGTAACAGGAGCTCGTGAGATTGATGGCAAGCAGCTTTACTTCATGAAGAATGGGGTTCAGTTGCGTGATGCTTTACAGGAAGATGAAAATGGCAATCAGTACTACTATGATAAGACTGGTGCCAAGGTTCTCAACCGTTACTACACTTCTGATGGCCAAAACTGGCGTTATTTTGACGACAAAGGTGTTATGGCTAGAGGTCTCGTCAAGATAGGAGATGGACAGCAATACTTTGACCAAAATGGTTATCAAGTCAAGGGCAAGGTTGTACGTGCTAAGGATGGCAAACTTCGATACTTTGACAAGGATTCAGGAAATGCTGTCATCAATCGTTTTGCTCAGGGTGACAATCCAAGTGATTGGTACTATTTCGGGGCAGACGGAGTCGCTCTAACAGGCCTTCAAAAGATTGGTCAGCAAACTCTTTATTTCGACCAAGATGGCAAGCAGGTCAAGGGTCAAGTAGTGACACTAGCAGATAAGAGCATTCATTACTTCGATGCCAATTCAGGAGAGATGGCCGTCAACAAATTTGCAGAAGGTGCTAAAAATGAATGGTATTACTTTGACCAAGACGGAAAAGCTGTAACAGGTCTCCAAACGATCAACAAACAGGTTCTCTATTTCGGCCAAGACGGCAAGCAAATCAAGGGTCAAGTAGTGACTTTGGCTGATAAATCCATCCGTTACTTCGATGCCAATTCAGGAGAGATGGCCATCAACAAATTTGCAGAAGGTGCTAAAAATGAATGGTATTACTTTGACCAAGACGGCAAAGCTGTAACTGGTCTCCAAACGATCAACAAGCAGGTTCTCTACTTCGGTCAAGATGGCAAGCAAGTCAAGGGTCAGGTAGTGACGCTAGCAGACAAGAGTATTCGTTACTTTGATGCCAATTCAGGAGAGATGGCCGTCAACAAATTTGCAGAAGGCGCTAAAAATGAATGGTATTACTTTGATCAAGACGGCAAAGCTGTAACGGGTCTTAAGACAATCAACAATCAAGTTCTCTACTTCGGCCAAGATGGCAAGCAGGTCAAGGGCCAAGTTGTCTATGTTGATGGTGCTGAACGATACTTTGATCCGAAGTCAGGTGATATGGTTCGTAACAAATGGATTCGTCTAGAAGACGGAACCTGGATGTACTTTGACCGAAATGGTAGAGGCAGACGCTTTGGCAGAAACTAATCAAGAAAGAGCATAAGCTAAATGACACTTGATCTTTTAGCTTTCCATGACTCAAAAAAACGATAACTCCTTATTTGGAAGTTGTCGTTTTTTACTGTCTAAAATAAGAGTGCTTTTAACTCAAAGTCAATAGAATTGCATTCATCTGACTTATTTTATCTCATTCTTTTTTTTTCAATAGATAAGAGCAGAGCGATCACACCGATAATGCTGAAGATTAGCCAGCTAGCATTCATATTCCAAAGAGCTAGACTTGAGAAAATCATAGTTCCCAGAGGAACGGAGAAGGAAAAGAGCAAACTCAGAAAGCTTGAAGTTTGAGCGAGAACATCGGAAGGTAGCTTACTTAGCAAGAGGGTGTTGATTTTGGGATTGATCTTGCCGGAAGCATAAGCAAGAAAAAATCCAAAAGTAATACCGACGAAAACGGGCAGATGTAAGAAGTTGCTGATAGCAAGCAGAATCATCATAACAGCAGCCCAGATGATGAGCTGATTTAGTGATAGACGGCTGAAGTAATCGTTGGGAGTCAGACTCGCGATGATCATAGCTAGGACAAGCGTCGTCTGAAGAATCAAGAGCGACTGGCTAAAAGATAGATGAAAGATGGGGTTGTCTAGCAAATAGAGATTATAAAGTGCTATAAGAGAACCTGCCATAGCGTTAATGACCAAGATTTGAGCCAGCAACTTGAGAAAGTTGTTAGAGCCCTCCTGCTCAAAGATGAGTTTGGAAGATGTATACATTTTTTTCAGTTCTTCCTTGAGAGGAGGTTTATTCTCAGAAATGGTTACCGGATCATGGGTCAATCGACGTCGGACTAGATAGAGGGTAGTAGAGGAGAGAAGGAAGGTCAAAGAATTGACTAGAGCTACTAGGAAAAAGTTTTGCTGGCTGATCGCTAAGAGCCAAACTCCTAAAGCTTGTCCAGCTAAGCTACAAAGAAAACTGATAAGCTGGGTAAAGGAGAAGGCCTCCATTAGATCTTGCTCGGGAATATTCTTTTTCAAAATTGGCATTTGCAGACCACTTCGATAGTCGCTGATAATATCAGAAAGAATATTCATGAAGCAGACCACTGAAAAGGCTAGATAAGAGCTGGACCGAGTCATAAAGGCAACAAGAACAAATAGCAGGGCTTGTACATAACCAAAATGAATCAGCCAGCGAGCTTTATGGATGGTCTTATCTGCTTTGATGCCGACGAAGATAGTAAAGAAGGTCGGAACCAGGACGATAAAATTAGCCACAGCAATAGCAAACTTGGGGCTGGGCATGCTGGAGGCAAATACAACAAAAACAATATTGAAAATAGAAGCTCCCAGAGTGTTGAAGATTCGGGAGAGGCTAATAAAAGCAAATAATTTATTCCGTAAGGCAAGTTTCATAAAAATCTCCTTTAGTAATGAATGGTTTGAAAGATTTTTCAAAAATAGTCAATAACTACAAGGCCTTGATAGTTTTGATTATAGCAGGAAAAGTCTTGATTTCAATAGCTTTTCCGCAAGTGGTCAAGTCTCCTAGGTAAGTGGTCAGGTTCTAAAAGTGACTTGCGAGAGCTCTTTCTAGTTTTAGTATAAAATAAAAGATTTAAGAAGCAGAAAATGTTGCATATATTCAACAAATTTGATGGAAGTTATTGAAATTAGTAAGCTAGAGATCGTCTAGTATCAAAAAATCTCCACTTTTTAACTCAAAATCGTCGAGTTTAAAAGTGGAGGTTCGTTTTATTTACCATATTTTTGAAAAGTAGCTTCAAGAGCTTCTTGGTAGTAGTCGGCGCTATGCTGGCAGTCTAAGATATGGAAGATATCAACTGCCTTTTCCATCTGGGCGAGCCCTTCTTTCTTTTGTCCTTTCAAACAAGCTAACTCTCCCTGAGCAAAGAGATAGACAATTCGAAAGTAAGTCTCATTTTCTTCATAAAAGTGTCGCTCAATGACTTGTTGGAAATAGTCTGCATGGGCGATATTTTCCTGACTGATGGCTAGAAGATAACCATTTAAAAAAGTGGTATGTAAGGTGTTGCGATTATTGGTAAATAAGGCTGTAAAATCATTTCTTGAGAGGATTTCTTTGGTGTATTGGGAAAACAAGTCTAGAGATAAAACCGGAGTGCAGATAGAAAAAAGCTTCAGTTCATAGCGACCCCAAATATCAACTGAAAAGAGATAATCATGGAGGAAATCTAGCTCGTCTGGACTAGCTTTTTCAGATTCCTTGAGGGCACAGAGGTAGGCCTTTACAATCAGGCGCTCAACCCAATCATTTGCCTCTTTAGAATTTTGACTAATTTTTTTCTTCTCTAGATAGAGTTCTTCTAATAAGTCATGCTGATTAGCTTGGAGTAGATCTTGAATGTGACTTAGGAGTTCCTTGTGAGAATGATGATCCTGGATGCCAGCTGCAACTGTGAATTCTTCTGTTTCTGTGTGGATAGCGCTGAGAGCGCTGAAAAGTTTCTGAGCTGATAGCTCGCTCTGACCATTTTCAAAGCGGGAAAGCATGGACTTGGAGAATTCTCCGCCAGTGGCTTCAGATAAAGAGATGTGCCTTGCCTCTCGAAAAAACCTAAAAACTTGTCCTAGTTGTTTCATTGTCTTCCTCCTTGCCATTTATTATAACAAAATATTTTTCAATAACATCGGAGCGCTTAAACATGATATAATAAAAGAAAAAAACAAAGAGGAACTTATGTTAAATATACAAGAAATTCGCAAAAATCCAGATGGTTTGGCTTTTGAAAAGAAGCTAGACTTGGCTGAAGAATTAAAAGAACGCAATGCTGAGATTTTAGACGTTCAGGATATTGTTGCTAGTGGTAGAGCCCAGTATGAGGATGGACTCTATTTCTTAGATTATGAACTTTCTTATACCATTACATTGGCTTCTAGTCGCAGTATGGAGCCCGTAGAGAGGAAAGAGTCTTATCTGGTTAATGAAATTTTCATGGAAGATGGACAAGTTGCTTCTCAGGAAATGATTGACCAAGATCTGGTGCTTCCCATTGAAAATGGTGAGATAAATGTTGCAGAAAGTGTAGCTGACAATATCCTTTTGAATATTCCTCTAAAAGTTTTGACAGCTGCTGAAGAAGCTGGCTCAGACTTGCCAACAGGAAGAGATTGGCAGGTTATGACGGAGGAAGATTATCAGAAATACCAAGCGGAAAAAAAAGAAGAGAATAGTCCATTTGCAGGTTTACAAGGTCTTTTTGATGAATGAGGAATAAAATTTTCTAGAAAAAATAGGAATTAAAAAATAATTTGGTATACTAAGATAATAAAATAAATTGGACAAGCTTTCTTGTCGAAAAAGGAGTTATTATGGATACATTTTTCTTTCCAACTTGGCTGATCCTCGGTGCAATTATTTTAGTTATTGTACTTGTTCTTTTGGCTAAGGGATATGTCAATGCTCGACCAAATGAAGTAGTCGTCATCACAGGACTTCGCAAACAACGCCATTTGCGAGGTAAGGCTGGATTTATGATTCCTTTTGTTGAACAACGCTCTTATCTGGATATTGAGCAGTTCTCAACAGATGTTCGTACGTCTGAGGCGGTGCCAACTCTAGACTTCATTAATGTTCGTGCTGATGCAGCAGTTAAGCTGAAAATCGGAACGACTGACGAAATGATTGCTCGCGCGGCAGAAAACTTCCTTAATTGGAATACAACTGATATTTCTAACTCTGTTCAAGATGTCTTGGAAGGAAATCTTCGTGAAGTAATCGGTCAGATGGAATTACGCAAGATGGTCAATGACCGTCAGGAATTTGCCTCAAAAGTTCAGGACAACGTAGCTCCGGATCTGGCTAAGATGGGATTAGAAGTCATTGCCTTTACCGTTCAGTCTTTCTCTGACGAAGGTGGTGTGATTGATAATCTCGGTATCGAAAATGTCGAAACCATCAAAAAAGATGCCCTAATTGCAAAAGCCAAAGCGGAACGTGAGCGCAAGGAAGTAGAAGCTGAGCAAGACAAATTGGCTAACGATAAGCGCGTAGCTGCTGACTTAGAAATCGCTCAAAAGCAAAATGAGTTGAAACTGAAGCAAGCAGCCCTCAAGCAGGAAGCAGACATTGCGCAAGCTAAGGCTGATGCAGCTAAAGGGATTGAGGCAGAAATTCAACGTCGTGAGCAAGAGCGCGTGGCTGCTGAAGCTAACATCATGAAGCAAGAGAAAGAAGCTGAAGTCAAGGAACGTGAAGTTAAGGTTCGTGAGCAAGAACTGGATGCTAACATCCGCAAACAGGCTGAGGCTGAAAAATACTCTCGCCAACAAGCGGCAGAAGCACAATTGATTGAGCGTCAACGTCAAGCCGAGGCAGAACTCTTTGAAACACAAAAAGAAGCAGAAGCCCGCAAGGCTCAAGCCGAGGCAGAAAAATTTGCGCAACTGCAAGAAGCCGAAGCTATTGAAGCTAAAGGACGTGCTGAAGCGGAAGCTATTCGTCTTAAGCTAGAAGCAGAAGCTCAAGGTTTGGATAAAAAAGCTGAAGCCATGAAGAAGATGCAAGAAGCAGCCATTACTGAGATGATTGTAGACAAACTGCCAGAAATTGCCCGTGCTGTAGCAGAGCCGCTTACTAAAGTGGACAAAATCACCATGTATGGTGAAGGCAATGCTTCGAAAATGGTTGGTGATATTATGCAAAGTATTGACCAAGTGTCACAAGGTGCAGGTTTTGATATCCGTCAACTCTTAGCAGGAGCCCTTGGTGTTAATATGACTGTCAATAAGCTTAAACAGGATGAACAGCCAGTGATTGAAGCTAAAGAAATTACGACTGATGACAAGAAATAAAAAAGATTAGGATGAGGCTCGCCTTCATCCTATTTTTACCCAGGGGATTTTCTTCTTCGAACATTTCAAGATAAATTCTTTATTTTATAGCTTAAACATGATAAAATAAAACAAACTAACTATAGGAGAAAAAAATGACTAAAGCAAATTTTGGTGTTGTTGGTATGGCCGTTATGGGTCGTAACCTTGCTCTCAATATTGAATCTCGTGGCTATACAGTAGCCATCTACAATCGTTCAGCAAACAAAACAGAAGATGTAATTGCTTGCCATCCAGAAAAGAACTTTGTGCCAAGCTATGACGTTGAAAGCTTTGTAAATTCAATCGAAAAACCTCGTCGTATCATGCTCATGGTTCAAGCTGGACCTGGTACAGATGCAACCATCCAAGCCCTTCTTCCACACTTGGATAAAGGCGATATCTTAATTGACGGAGGAAACACTTTCTATAAAGATACTATCCGTCGTAACGAAGAGTTAGCAAACTCAGGCATCAACTTTATCGGTACTGGTGTCTCTGGTGGTGAAAAAGGTGCCCTCGAAGGTCCTTCTATCATGCCTGGTGGACAAAAAGAAGCTTATGAATTGGTAGCAGATGTTCTCGAAGAAATCTCTGCTAAAGCACCAGAAGATGGTAAACCATGCGTGACTTACATCGGTCCTGACGGAGCTGGTCACTATGTGAAAATGGTCCACAACGGTATCGAGTATGGTGATATGCAATTGATCGCAGAAAGCTACGACCTTATGCAACACTTGCTCGGTCTTTCTGCAGAAGACATGGCTGAAATCTTTACTGAGTGGAACAAGGGCGAGCTTGATAGCTACTTGATCGAAATCACAGCTGATATCTTGAGTCGCAAAGACGATGAAGGTCAAGATGGTCCAATCGTAGACTACATTCTCGATGCTGCAGGAAACAAAGGAACTGGTAAGTGGACTAGCCAATCAGCGCTTGACCTCGGTGTGCCATTGTCACTCATTACTGAGTCTGTGTTTGCCCGCTATATTTCAGCTTATAAAGAAGAACGTGTACACGCCAGCAAAGTCTTGCCAAAACCAACCGCCTTCAAATTTGAAGGAGATAAGGCTGAGTTGATCGAAAAGATCCGTCAAGCTCTTTATTTCTCAAAAATCATCTCATATGCACAAGGTTTTGCTCAATTGCGTGTGGCTTCTCGTGAAAACAATTGGAACTTGCCATTTGCGGATATTGCTTCAATCTGGCGCGATGGCTGTATCATCCGTTCTCGTTTCTTGCAAAAGATTACAGATGCTTACAACCGTGATGCTGACTTAGCTAACTTGCTTTTGGATGAATACTTCCTTGATGTAACAGCTAAATATCAACAATCTGTGCGTGATATCGTAGCTCTTGCTGTTCAAGCTGGTGTTCCAGTGCCAACTTTCTCAGCAGCCATTACTTACTTTGATAGCTACCGTTCGGCAGATCTACCGGCTAACTTGATCCAAGCACAACGTGACTACTTTGGAGCACACACATATCAACGTAAAGACAAAGAAGGTACCTTCCACTATTCTTGGTACGACGAAAAATAGGACAATAGGTCAATGGCGAAGCGGATTTTATTAGTTGAAAATGAAAAGAATCTAGCACGATTTATCATGCTGGAATTACAAAAGGAAAGTTATCAAGTAGACCTAGCGAAAACAGGGCAAGAGGGACTAGCTCTAGCAAAGGAAAACAATTATGATTTACTTTTACTAAATAATCAGTTTGCTGATGGAACAGCCTTTGCCTTTGCTCAACAATTAAGTTTATTAAAACCAGCTGCAGTAATCATTGTAATGGTGAGCCGAGAGGAAATTGCGGATTCGGCTGAAGAAATTCAGCAGTTTGCAGTTTCTTATATGGTAAAACCCTTTATTATTAGTGATCTGGTTGATAAAATATCTGCTATTTTTCGTGGACGAGATTTTATTGATCAGAAATGTAGCCAGTTAAAAGTTCCTACTGCTTATCGTAATTTGCGGGTTGATTTGAAAAATCATACGGTTTATCGAGGGGAAGAAATTATTGCTTTGACGAGACGAGAGTACGATTTACTAGTGACTCTAATGAGCAGTAATAAGGTGATGAGCCGTGAGCAACTGTTAGATCGAGTGTGGAAGTATGAAAGTGCATCTGAGACTAATATAGTGGATGTATATATTCGTTACCTCCGTAGTAAAATCGATCTTCCAGGACAAGAAAGTTATATTAAAACCGTTCGTGGAATTGGTTATTCCATGCAGGGTTAATCTATAAAAACTCTAATTCTTTGAGAATTGGAGTTTTTTAATATGATTTTTAGTAGAAATTAGACTAATTCACGCAATCGTTTGCTTAAAATTTATAGACTGGGTTTACTTGTTGAAAGACAAAAAAGAAGTCATAATCTATATTATTATGTTGACCACAGACCTCACACAGCTTGATAAATCAACTTTTTTGCGGGCAGATGAAAATTAGGGTAGAAAAAGTGATAATAAAAGAGGAAATAATAAAAATTAAAATTTTTTTATGAAACCCCTTTACAAAATCAAAAAAAGTGATAAAATAGTAGTGTGTAATGCAAACGATTTCATATAGAAGTTTGTAAAAAAGAAGGAGGTCTGGATGATGAAAAATTCATTCAAGAACATTTTTAGCTTTGAATTTTGGCAGAAATTCGGTAAAGCTTTAATGGTGGTCGTTGCGGTTATGCCCGCAGCTGGTCTAATGATTAGTATTGGTAAGTCGCTTCCAATGATTAATCCTAATTTTGGTGTGTTGGTAACGACAGGTGGCGTTTTAGAGCAAATTGGTTGGGGTGTTATTGGGAACCTCCACGTTCTATTTGCTCTTGCAATTGGGGGAAGCTGGGCTAAAGAACGTGCTGGCGGTGCCTTTGCAGCAGGTCTATCTTTTATCCTGATCAACCGTATCACTGGTGTGATATTTGGTGTTTCTGGTGACATGTTAAAAAATCCAGATGCAACTGTTCACACTCTTTTAGGTGGAACAATTAAGGTTTCTGATTATTTTATCAGCGTTTTAGAATCGCCTGCCCTAAACATGGGGGTATTTGTCGGAATTATCGCTGGTTTTGTTGGAGCAACTGCTTACAACAAATACTATAACTTCCGTAAATTGCCAGATGCACTTTCATTCTTTAACGGGAAACGTTTTGTTCCATTTGTTGTAATTTTGCGTTCTGCGATTGTTGCGATCGTACTTTCATTTGTATGGCCAGTTATCCAAACTGGAATCAATAACTTTGGTATTTGGATTGCTAATTCACAAGATACTGCGCCAGTTCTTGCACCATTCTTATATGGTACTTTGGAACGTCTCTTGCTTCCATTTGGATTGCATCATATGTTGACAATCCCAATGAACTATACTGCTCTTGGTGGAACATATGAAGTGTTAACTGGTGCAGCAAAAGGTACACAAGTATTCGGACAAGACCCTCTTTGGCTTGCATGGGTAACTGACCTTGTTAACCTTAAAGGTTCAAATATGGCAAGCTACAATCAATTGCTTGAAGCATACCATCCAGCCCGCTTTAAAGTTGGACAAATGATTGGTTCATTTGGTATTTTGATGGGGGTAGCTGCAGCTATCTACCGCAATGTAGATGCTGACAAGAAGCACAAATATAAAGGTATGATGATTGCGACTGCATTGGCAACCTTCTTGACTGGGGTTACTGAGCCAATCGAGTACATGTTCATGTTTGTAGCAACTCCTCTTTACCTGATTTACTCAGTTGTTCAGGGTGCTGCTTTTGCAATGGCTGATATCGTCAACCTTCGTGTACACTCATTCGGTTCTATCGAATTCTTAACTCGTACTCCATTGGCAATCAATGCTGGTTTGGGAATGGATATCATTAACTTCATTTGGGTAACGATCCTCTTTGGAGTCATCATGTACTTCATTGCAAACTTCATGATTAAGAAATTCAACTATGCGACTCCAGGACGTAATGGTAACTATGAAACTGCAGATGGATCAGATGAAGCTTCTTCATCAGAAGCTGGCAGTGGCAAAGTTGCAGAAGCATCTCAAGCAGTCAATGTTATCAATTTGCTAGGTGGTCGTGCTAATATCGTTGATGTAGATGCATGTATGACTCGTTTGCGTGTGACTGTCAAGGACGCTGAAAAAGTTGGAACTGAAGAGCAATGGAAAGCTGAAGGCGCTATGGGCTTGGTTATGAAAGGTCAAGGTGTTCAGGCTATCTATGGACCAAAAGCTGACGTTCTTAAATCTGATATCCAAGACTTGCTGGATTCTGGTGAAGTGATTCCTGAAACTCTTCCTAGCCAAAAAGCAGAATCAGCAGCTACTGAAGTTGCTTACAAAGGTGTAACAGAAGAAGTAGAAACTGTTGCAGATGGTCAAGTCATCGCAATTGATGATGTTAAAGATCCAGTATTCTCACAAAAGATGATGGGAGATGGATTTGCTGTTGAGCCAGAAAATGGTAAGATTTACTCACCTGTTTCAGGTACTGTAACAAGCGTATTCCCTACGAAACATGCTTTAGGTCTTTTGACAGAAAATGGCTTGGAAGTATTGGTTCACATCGGCTTAGATACTGTCAGCTTAGAAGGTCAACCATTTGAAGTTCATGTTTCAGAAGGCCAAAAGGTTGCTGCAGGTGATTTACTTGTGACAGCTGATTTGGAAGCTATCAAGGCAGCTGGTCGTGAAACTTCAACAGTTGTTGTCTTCACAAACGCGGCGGCTATTAAGTCTGTGACTGTAGAAAAACTTGGTCAAGCATCTGCTAGGACAGTTGTTGCCAAGGTTGAATTGTAAAATAGAAAAGAGAAATCATGGCGAAATTCCTGACATTAAATACTCATAGTTGGATGGAAGAAGAGCAAGAAACCAAGCTAAATCAGCTTGCAGAACGTATTCTTCAAGAAAAATATGATGTCATTTGCCTGCAGGAAGTCAATCAATTAATGGAGTCTGAACAGGTTGTTCAGGCTCCTTTTTATCAGGCAGTTGAAGGAGCGATTGCGATTCATCAAGATCACTTTGTCCTTTGCCTAGTAGAAAAATTGGCAAAAGCAGGACTGGACTACCATTGGTCTTGGGCTTATAATCATATCGGTTTTGACATTTACAATGAAGGTGTGGCAATCTTGTCCAGAAAACCGATAGCTCCTAGAGAAGTTTTGGTCTCAGAAGTGAATGATCCTAGGGATTACCACACTCGCAAGGTCTTGTTAGCGGAGACTGAGGTAGAGGGTCAATTGATGACAATCGCGTCTTGCCATCTATCTTGGTGGGACAAGGGCTTCCAAGGGGAGTGGTCAAAGCTTGAAGAAGAGCTTCTCAAGGTCAAAACCCCTCTGGTCCTCATGGGTGACTTTAATAATCCTGTCGATTACGAAGGATATCAGCATATTTTAAAGAGCCCACTCAAATTGCAGGATAGTCATAAGGTTGCTCAAAAGATTAGTGGTAGGGCAACAGTTGAAGGCGAAATTGCTGGCTGGGATGGCAACCAAGACGCTCTGAAGATTGATTATATCTTTACCAGCCGAGGTATCCAAATTGAAAGCTCTGCTGTGGTCTTTGACGGAAAGGAAACCCCTGTTGTCAGTGACCATTTCGGTTTAGAAGTAGAAGCAAAATTTTAGAAAAATAGTTCCAAGTTAAATGAACTGTACTAGCGAGGTTAGCTTAAAAGCCTAACTTTCGAGTTTCAGTTCAACTTGGAACTTTTTTGTATAAGAGAATATCTTCTTGGGAGAAATTATCAAAGTTTTTTAAATTGCTCTTCGTCAAAAATTCCACCTCCTACTCGCAATGGGCTTCCTTGCATCATGGTATCAAAAATAACTTGTCCATCTTTAATTTCAAATATGACTTGCCATGTCGAATCTTCTATGTTATTGAAGCCCTCTCCAACGATTATAGCTTCACCTCCACCTTGCGGAGTGCCATTTCCAACTTTTTCCCACTTAGTTTCATCCCAATCAATTTGAACCGTTTCTATTTTGGGATTCAAAGATTTAATATAATCCTCAATATCCTTTTTATGCTTCTTCAAGTAAGCCAATTGCTTTTCTTCGGTGCTTTGATATTTCTGTTGAGCACCTCCACCAAATAAGTCTTTATTTTGAACTACCACAATTGTACCTCCTATGATAAGAGTTGATGCGATTGCAAGGATGAGCATTTTTCTTTTTTTCATTGTAATTTACCTACACTAAGAGAGTTTTCTAGCATTATAACACAAGAGGATTCTTTTTTAGTATGAAATGTAGGAGAAATACTTTTAATAGTTCTGTGTACTGATTTAGATTTGCCTTGCTTTTGTTATGGGCAAAATTATGGTAAAATAGAGTATTAAGATTTGAGGAGGAAATCGTATGCGTTGTCCAAAATGTGGCGGGAGCAAATCCAGTGTTATTGATAGCCGTCAAGCTGAGGATGGAAATACTATTCGTCGCCGTCGTGAATGCGAAGATTGCCAGCATCGATTTACAACTTATGAACGGGTAGAAGAAAGAACCCTAGTCGTTGTCAAAAAAGATGGGACTAGGGAGCAATTTTCAAGAGACAAGATTTTTAATGGTATTATTCGCTCAGCTCAGAAGCGTCCGGTTTCAAGTGATGAGATTGAAGCTTTGGTCAATCGCATTGAGCAGAAAGTACGAAGTAGCAGTGATAATGAAATTAGCAGTGACTTTATCGGGAATCTTGTTATGGATGAACTAGCTGAATTGGATGAGATTACCTATGTTCGCTTTGCCAGTGTTTATCGTAGTTTTAAAGATGTTGGTGAATTAGAAAGTCTGCTCCAGCAAATTACTAAGGGTGTAAAAAAGAAGAGAGAAGAATAGATGAGGCCAAACGATCAGTTTTCTTATATGAAAAACAATCTGGTTAGTCAAGATACAAACAATCTGATCCGTCTTTATCTGCCGATTATTGGTCGAGAAGCAGTCAGTCTCTATCTGTACTGTCTGGCTTTTTGGGACGACGGTCATCAGGCCTATACTTTTGGCCATATTCTGAATCATCTGAATATGGGAATGGAGGTCTTAAAGACGAGCTTTGAACGCTTGAGTGCTATGAACTTGCTAGAACTCTACCAAGGAGAGTCAACTTATCAGATCAAACTTTTCAGTTTGCTTTCAGCGGATGAATTTTTCCAGCATCACGTTTACAAACGACTTTTAGAAAAGAAAATTGGTGAAACGGCTGTTGAAGCTTTAATGGGAGGTCAGCCTCAGGGTCAGCCTTTGGCCAGAAAATTATCGACAGTCTTTGATGTGGAAGATGAAGTCGGAGTGGTTAAGAGGAAGCAAGAAGACTTTGATCTGACTAACTTTAAGCGAAGAATGGCTCAGGAAAATTTACGTTTTGCTGATGAAAAAGAAGATTTACTAGATTTGTTTGCCATTGCTGAGCAACAAAATTGGACCTGGTATGAAACCTATGTCTTGGCTAGAGAAACCGCGATTTCACATGTTATTTCTGTCAAGCGTATGAAGCAAAAATTGGCTCAAAAACGTGTCGATGAGAAATTTACTCAGGATGAACAAATCATAATCCGCGCTGCCAAAAGTAAGGTGCCAATGCTTTTCTTAGCAGAGCTTAAAAAAAAGCGTCAGGCAACAATTACCCAATCAGAAAGACAGCTTTTATTGGACTTGGCTAAGTTAGGTCTTTTAGATGAGGTCATCAATATTGTTTTACTTCTGACTTTAAATAAGGTTGATTCAGCCAATCTGAATGAGAAGTACGCGCTAAAAGTTGCCAATGATTTTGCCTATCAAAAGGTGACTAGTGCTGAGGAAGCTGTTCTGAAAATCCGCGAGCGCAACCAGCAAAGTCAGAGTAGACCAGTTAAATCTAGCCAGACAGTTACTAAAAGCAATGTTCCTGAATGGAGCCAGCCAGATTATAAAAATGAAACAAGTGCAGAGAAGCAGGCTGAGCTTGAAGAGCAAAAACGCCGTCTGCTTGCTAAATTAGAACAAGGAGGTGACTAGATGGAAAAAATTGGAGAGACCCTTTCACATAAAAATCCTGCCCGCCAATTCAACTATGAGGAGTTAGTCCGTCAAATCGTAGAAGATCCTGATGTGGCGGCTTTTATCCAGCAGGAGAAACTTAGTCAATCTGAAATTTCCCGAAGCATCTCGAAGTTCAATCAGTACATCAGTGAACGAAATCGATTTCTATTGGGGGATGAAGCCTATATTGCTAAAGGCTATAAGCCGATTTTGATTAAAAATGCAGGCTATGCGGATGTTTCCTATGAAGAAACAGCTGAGCTGGTCGAGCAGCAAAAGAATGAAGCGATTAAGAGTAGACTAAACCTGATCAATTTGCCAAGTAGTCTCAAGGAAGCAAGCCTAGCTCAGGTGGATCTGGACGATGTTGGCCGCTACAAGGCTTTTGAACTGTTGACCAACTTCGTTGCGGAGTTTCCGCATTACCAGAAGGCTGTTTATCTCTACGGGGATTTTGGAGTCGGAAAAAGCTACATGATGGCTGCTCTGGCGCATGATTTGTCAGAAAAACGCAGTGTATCAACGACTCTGCTACATTATCCAAGCTTTGTTTTGGATGTTAAGAATGCGATCAGCTCTGGCTTGGTCAAGGAGAAGATTGACCAAGTCAAGACAGCTCAAGTGCTGATTTTGGATGATATTGGTGCAGAGCAATCCAGTCCTTGGATGAGGGATGAGATTTTGCAGGTCATTCTCCAGCACCGCATGCAGGAAAATCTGCCAACTTTCTTTACTTCTAACTTTAGTTTTGCGGATTTGGAGCGTCACTTTGCCAGTTCTAAGAATGGCGATGAGACTTGGCAGGCCAAGCGGGTTATGGAGAGGATTAAGTTTCTGGCTCAGGAGGTACGTCTAGAAGGAGAGAATCGCCGATGAATGAAACGATTAACTTGATGAATGCTCATACGTCTGTTCGCCGCTTTACGGAGGAGCAGATTTCGGATAAGGAATTACGTGCCATCATTGATGCTGGGCGAGCAGCGTCCAGCTGGAAGAATTTCCAGTCCTATTCTATCATTGTGGTGCGAAGCAAAGAGAAAAAAGAGGCCCTTTTTGATTTGGTCCCCCAAGAAGCCATTCGGCAGTCTTCGGCCTTTTTGCTTTTTGTTGGCGACCTCAATCGAGCTCAAAAGGGTGTTCAATTGCACACGGAAGATTTTTACCCTGAGGGGACGGAGAATCTCTTGATTAGCTCAGTAGATGCTACTTTAGTGGGTCAAAATACTCTCTTAGCAGCTGAAAGTTTGGGTTATGGCGGGGTAATCATTGGACTGGTTCGTTATGCTGCCAGTCAAATAGCGGAGCTTTTTAAGTTACCAGACTACACTTATCCAGTCTTTGGGATTGCTCTGGGGACTCCCAACCAGAACCATGCAGTTAAGCCACGTTTGCCTTATGAAGCAGTGGTCTTTGAGGAAGAATATCGTGAACAGGATCGTTCAACTATACAAGCCTATGACCGCGTTCAGACTGAATATGCCGGCGAGCGAGCTAAGGAAACTTGGAGTCAGCGTCTAGCTGCCCAATTTGGTCAGGAGCCTAATCAAGCTATCGATCAACTATTCAAAGAAAAGAAATTAGAAAAATAGGACGGAGTTTGGCTCTGTCCTAAAGAATGAAAGAGGAAAAACATGGCCTTACCAACTATTGCCATTGTCGGCCGTCCCAATGTCGGCAAGTCAACGCTTTTCAATCGGATTGCCGGTGAGCGGATTTCCATTGTGGAAGATGTCGAAGGGGTGACCCGCGACCGAATCTATGCGACAGCAGACTGGCTTAACCGCAAGTTTAGTATTATTGACACGGGCGGAATCGACGATGTTGACGCGCCTTTTATGGAGCAAATCAAACACCAGGCTGAGATCGCCATGGACGAAGCAGATGTCATCGTTTTTGTCGTATCTGGCAAGGAAGGTATTACAGATGCAGACGAGTATGTGGCTCGCATGCTTTACAAGACCCATAAGCCGATTATTTTAGCGGTCAACAAGGTGGACAACCCCGAAATGCGCAATGAGATTTTTGATTTCTATGCGTTGGGCTTGGGCGATCCATTCCCAGTTTCTTCAGTCCACGGGATTGGTACTGGAGATGTTCTTGACGCCATCGTTGAAAATCTGCCAAATGAAGAAGTCGCTGAAAATCCTGATATGATTAAGTTTAGTCTGATTGGCCGTCCTAATGTCGGCAAGTCTAGCTTGATCAATGCTATCTTGGGTGAGGAGCGTGTTATTGCCAGTCCTGTTGCTGGTACGACGCGTGACGCTATTGATACGGTCTTTACAGACAGTGAAGGTCAGGAGTTTACCATGATCGATACGGCTGGTATGCGCAAGTCAGGTAAGGTCTATGAAAACACAGAGAAATACTCTGTCATGCGGGCTATGCGGGCGATTGACCGGTCGGATGTTGTTCTGATGGTACTCAATGCTGAAGAAGGAATTCGTGAGTACGACAAGAGAATCGCTGGCTTCGCCCATGAAGCAGGAAAAGGAATAATCATCGTTGTCAATAAGTGGGACACACTGGAAAAAGACAATCATACCATGAAAGACTGGGAAGAGAATATTCGTGACCAGTTCCAGTACCTATCTTATGCGCCAATTATCTTTGTTTCTGCCCTGACCAAGCAGCGTCTCCATAAGCTGCCGGATATGATTAAGCAAATCAGTCAGAGTCAGAATACCCGTATCCCGTCAGCGGTGCTTAATGATGTCATCATGGATGCCATTGCGATTAATCCGACCCCGACTGACAAGGGCAAACGTCTCAAGATTTTCTATGCGACTCAAGTAGCAACCAAACCGCCAACCTTTGTCATTTTTGTCAATGAAGAAGAGCTCATGCACTTTTCTTACCTGCGTTTCTTGGAAAATCAAATCCGCAAGGCCTTTGTCTTTGAAGGAACTCCGATTCACTTGATTGCAAGGAAGAGAAAATAGGGGCAGAGCTCCTCTAGTTTTATGGTTCATGGCTTTCTTAGTAGAACATTAATTTTGACCCTTACATTTTTTGGGGTGTCTGAGTTTCAAAGAAATTATTTTACTGGCCAAGCTATGAAGGTTGTCGAGGAATGATGTTTTGAATAGAGTCACTGGATCTTGCTGTTATTTATCAAGGTTTAGACTACCAAATAAGCAAAAATGAGAATCAAGAATCCAGTTTGATTATTAAACTGTTTAGAACAAAAGAAGTAAGCAAAAAGGCTTACTTTTTTCTTTGCCTGAAAACTATGGTATAATGGAGAGATAAACATAAGGTGGTAAGTATGGCGAAATTAATTCCAGGGAAAATTCGAACCGAGGGAATAAGCTTTTATGAAAAAGGTCAAATCAGTATTAGTGAAGTCAAAAATCGTATTATCTATAGTCGAGTTTCAGACTATAATTTGAGATACAGTTTGGCTGATGATGCTGTGTTCTGTTCTTGTGAATTTTTCCAGAAAAAACAGTATTGCGCCCATTTAGCTGGACTAGAGTATTTCCTAAAAAATGACGCAGAAGGCAAGGAAGTATTGGCTAAGTTGGAGTTGGAGGAAACGAGTCAGCAAGAGACACAAGGAAAGGTTTCATTTGGGAGTCTCTTTTTAGATAAGATTTTACCGCTGGATCAAGAAAATCCTAAGTACCAATTATCAGCAGTTGGCCAAGAAGATGCATATACAGGAGAATTTTTGTGGACTTTGCGTCTCAGTCGTTTACCGGATGAGAAATCTTATGTGGTAAGGGATATTCGCGCTTTTTTACAGACTATTCAAAAAGAAGCTCCTTACCAGATTGGTAAAAGCTACTTTGAACCCCTTCGTTTTGAGGAATTTGACAGATCTAGTCAAGACCTATTAATGTTCTTACGGGGATTCTTGACGACTAAGGATGATTCTTTGATTTTTCAAAATGCTGGCCGACATATAGCCTTTCCTGCTTCTTTGCTCGAAGAGGGAGTGACACGATTGATGGAGTTAAACAGTTTCCATTTGGCGTATAGTGTCTTTGATTTCCAGCAGGTCTTTTTCCAAGATCTACATGAAGATGCAGGCATTTTCTCCTTTGAACTAGAGGAGTCTGCTGATTACTTAGAACTTGTGATTTCTGAGCAGTACTATAAACTTTTATACAATGGTGAATTCCTATTTTACGGAGATACTTTCTTTCAACTTAGCTATCAGCAGCAACGTATACTGGCTGCCCTGAGAGATTTGCCTTTGGATTCAGATAGGAGAAAACGTCTGCAATTTGATAGTTCTGATCAAGGCAAGCTGGCTACTAGTCTGTTAGAATTCAAGAAAATGGGTAGTTTATCAGCACCTAAAGAACTCATGATTCATGAGTTTCAGCCTCATTTTTCTTTTGATTTGCTGGCTTCAGGTGAGATTGAAGCTAAGCTTGTCTTTGCCTACGAATCTCTAACTGTAGCTAGCCAAGAAGAACTAGATAGCCTTCCTTTTGCCAGCGATTTTAGAATGGAACAAAAGGTGTTTCAAACTTTACTACAGGCAGGATTTGAAGCAGAATTTGAAAGTCGTAGACCTGCTTTACTGCCTCAGGATGTCTATACTTTCTTTACTCATACCATGGAAAAGTTCCGCTCCTTAGGAAGAGTAGAGATTAGCCCTAGTTTATTAGCTCTTTATCAGGTAGAAAAACCGAAGATCGCTATTGAAACAAAAGGAAGCCTGTTGGAAATTGGTTTTGATTTTGCCAATATTGACCCAGCGGAAGTGGACGATGCCTTATCTGCCCTATTTGAATCTCGTGAATATTTTGTCAGTCAATCGGGCAAGGTATTGGTTTTTGACGAAGAGACTAAGAGAGTTAGTCAAACCCTGCAAAAGTTAAGGGCCAAAAAGTTAAAGGGTGGTCAGATAAGGACTAGTCGTTTGGCTGCCCTTCAGCTGACAGATATCCTAGAAGGTCAAGAAAATGTTTCTTTCTCAGAGGGATTTCGGCAGTTAGCTTATGATCTGAGACACCCAGAAGAATTTCAACTACCATCCCTACAGGTTGAAGCCGAATTGAGAGATTATCAAGAGCTGGGAGTGAAGTGGCTCAGCATGCTTAATCATTATGGCTTTGGAGGGATACTAGCTGATGACATGGGGCTTGGGAAAACCTTGCAAACTATTGCTTTTTTGACGGCAGTATTAAGAGAGTCTAAAAATGCTTTGATCTTGGCACCGTCAAGCCTGGTTTACAACTGGCAGGATGAATTTGGTAAGTTTGCTCCACATTTGGATATAGCAGTTGTCTATGGGCCCAAGCCTCTTCGAGATAATATAATAGATGGAAAACATCAGGTGATGATTACCAGTTATGCATCTTTTCGTCAGGATGTAGAAGAATATGGCCGTCTGAGCTTTGATTATCTGATTTTAGACGAAGCACAGGTCATGAAGAATGATCGAACGAAGATTGCTCAGCATTTACGAAATTTTGAGGTAAAAAATACTTTTGCCTTATCTGGGACACCAATTGAGAACCATATGGGCGAATTGTGGTCTATTTTTCAAATTGTCCTCCCTGGTTTATTACCTGCTAAAAAGGAATTTTTAAAAATGCCAGCAGATCTGGTGGCACGTTATGTTCAACCCTTTATCATGCGCCGTAAGAAAGAAGATGTTCTTCAAGAGTTGCCTGATCTGACAGAAGTAATTTATCGAAATGAGTTACAGGATAGCCAAAAGGCGATTTACCTGGCCCAACTGCAGCAAATGCAGGAACGCGTGCGTTCTGCAACGGACGAAGAACTGAACCGAGATAAGATAGAGATTCTATCTGGTCTCATGCGCCTGCGTCAAATCTGCGACACCCCAGCTCTCTTTTTAGAGGATTATCAGGGTGATAGCGGAAAACTGGATAGTTTGAGAGAGCTTTTAGAACAAATTCACTCCAGCAATCATCGGGTGTTGATTTTTTCTCAATTTAGAGGTATGTTAGATCTGATTGAGCAGGAACTACAAAGTCTTGAAATGGAATCATTTAAAATAACCGGTTCTACTCCGGCTAAGGATCGTCAAGAAATGACAACCGCTTTTAATGATGGTCAAAAGGATGCATTTCTAATTTCCTTGAAAGCTGGTGGTGTAGGTCTCAATCTGACAGGTGCTGATACCGTTATTCTGGTCGACCTTTGGTGGAATCCAGCTGTTGAAGCTCAAGCGATTGGGCGAGCGCATCGAATGGGGCAGGAGAGAAATGTGGAAGTTTACCGCCTGATTACTCGTGGAACTATTGAAGAAAAAATTCAAGAGTTGCAGGAAAGTAAGAAAAATTTAATTTCTACTATTTTGGATGGAACGGAATCACGTTCAAGTCTGACGCTAGCAGATATCCGAGAAATCCTAGGAATTTCAATAGAATAGTTTTCAAATTGACCAGAATAGTTTATAATGAAGTGTTGAAAGGAAAAAAGCATGACAAAGACCAAGTTTCCTCTAATCTCTGACAACGAAGCAATTTTTTCAGAAGTTCCTCATATGGATCTCTATGATGAATTTGACTTTATTAGTAATATCAAAGGTGACTATCAGGAGAAGACTTTTGCTGATTCTTCTTCGTCGAGTAAAGCGGTAGCTCAGCCTATTCCATCTTCACAGTCAGAAAAACGAAAACAAGTAATTGCCGACAAGGTGAATCAATCCATCTCGCCTAAAGTTCAAGAAAAAAGTTATGCCGAGGTGGCAAGAGAAGAGGCTAGAGCTGATTTGAAAAAGAAACGCTCTGCTTCCTACTTGACCAGTGATGCCGTTTCAAAAAAACATCGTAGCAAAATTGGCTTTTCTGCGCGGAAGTCTACAACGACAAAAGCTCAGCCAACTGCCTTTTTCCAAAAAGAAAACCCAGGTGAATTTGCAAAGTACGGTCAGCACTTGAAGCAAGAAGACTATATTGTGGCTGATTTGTCTGCAGAGCCAGTTGTCCAAGTCGAAGCGCCAAAGACTGAAAAGAAAAACAACTATGATTTTCTGAAGACTAGTCAAGTCTACAATAAAAAAGAGTTGCGCGATAAAAAAGAAAATAAAGTTGCGGCTGAATTGAATTTGACACGCTTTGATCAAGCTTAGTAGCAATAGACCTTAATATCTATCTAGAAGATTGTTAGCTAAATTTTTAACTAGAGCATCTGCTTTCTAGTTTCTTCGTTTTGCCTTTAAGTGGCATTCGAATTATTCGGAGTTTGGGGGAGGACTCCCTCAACAGGAAAGGAAAGAATCATACTCATGACAAAAATCTATCATTTTATCGGAATTAAGGGCTCAGGTATGAGTGCCTTGGCTTTGATGTTGCACCAAATGGGCCACAAGGTTCAGGGGAGTGATGTGGACAAATACTATTTCACTCAAAGAGGACTTGAGCAGGCAGGGATAAAAATTCTGCCTTTTGACGCAAAGAATATTCAGGCTGATTATGAAATCATTGCTGGAAATGCCTTTCGTCCAGATAATAATGTAGAAATTGCTTATGCAAATGAGCACGGAATTAGCTATAAACGTTACCACGAATTTTTGGGTAGTTTTATGCGTGATTTTGTCAGCTTTGGTGTGGCCGGAGCTCACGGAAAGACTTCTACAACAGGAATTCTCTCTCATGTTTTATCCAACATTACCGATACGAGTTATTTGATTGGAGATGGAACAGGTCGAGGTTCAGCGGGTGCCAAGTACTTTGTTTTTGAGTCTGATGAGTATGAGCGCCACTTCATGCCTTACCATCCAGAATACTCCATTATTACGAATATTGACTTTGATCATCCTGACTACTTTACTAGTCTAGAAGATGTCTTTAATGCTTTTAATGATTACGCCAAGCAAATTACTAAGGGTCTTTTCATTTATGGAGAAGACGAGCAATTACGTCGTATCACTTCAGAAGCACCGATCTATTATTATGGCTTTGAAAAGGGAAACGATTTTGTTGCCCATGATTTGCTACGTTCAACAACAGGTTCTACTTTTAAAGTTTCTTACCGTGGTCAAGAGTTAGGTGAATTCCACATCCCGACTTTCGGACGTCATAATATTATGAATGCTACAGCTGTCATTGGACTCTTGTATGTATCAGGTTTTGACTTGAACTTGGTCAGAGAACACCTGAAAACATTTGCTGGTGTAAAACGTCGCTTCACTGAAAAGGTTGTTAACGGTACTGTTATTATTGATGATTTTGCTCATCATCCAACTGAAATTATTGCGACTTTAGATGCAGCTCGTCAGAAATATCCAAGCAAGGAAATCGTGGCAATCTTCCAACCGCACACCTTCACTCGCACTATTGCCCTTTTGGATGAATTTGCTGATGCCTTGAATCAGGCGGATGCCGTTTATTTAGCTCAAATCTACGGCTCAGCTCGTGAGGTGGATCATGGAGATGTTAAAGTCGAAGACCTGGCTGAAAAAATTGTTAAACGTGTCCAAGTTGTAAGTGTAAATAATGTATCTCCACTTTTAGACCATGACAATGCTGTCTATGTCTTTATGGGAGCTGGAGATATCCAGACCTATGAATATTCATTTGAACGTCTCTTGTCTAATTTGACTAGCAATGTTCAATAAGAAGGAGTCGTCATGGAATCACCAATGCGAATTCGACAGGTCAACTTGCTTGATTTGGAGGAAATAGTTCGGATTGAACAAGCCAATTTCTTGGGAGAAGAAGCTATTAGCCCTGAGAAACTAAAAGAACAAATTGAAAAGATTCCAAATACTTTTTTAATCGCTGATTTGAATGGAGAAATCGCTGGCTACATCATTGGGTCAGCGGTTTCTTCACATCACCAGTCAGCAGATTGCCTAGTAAAGGGAATGAGAAATTTAGACAAATCTAACTTCATATTTCTTCAGAGACTTTCGATTAATCCAGATTTTAAGGGTCAGGGAGTTGGTACTCTCTTGCTTGCGGCTATGAAGGAAGTAGTAGTTGATCTTCAAAACCAAGGAATCTATCTGGCTTGTAAGGATCATTTGCTTTCCTATTTTGTAATGAATGGTTTTTCTGATTCAGGAATTTTTGAGACTACTTATGGAGACGAACCACACATTGAGATGATTTGGGAGAATCCCTATTTTAAGGAGTAAATCATGAAGATAAGGACTGCTGACTTAACGGATTTACCTGCCATTTACAAGATTGAATGTGAAAATTTTAGTTCTGAAGAGGCTATGAGTCAGGAATTGTTGGCTAGGCACATCGAACTCTTACCTGAAACATTTCTTGTTGCTGAGAAAGATAATCAGATTTTAGGCTTTCTTGAAGGTCCAGTAAGACCGGAACGCTACCTCATGGATATCTCCTTTACAATGGAGATTGAAGATTTCAGCCATCAAGCTGGGGGCTATATCTCAATAACTAGTCTCTCGGTTTCTAAAGAAGCTCAGAGTATGGGGGTTGGTCGTAGGCTTCTGGAAGCAATGAAAGAAATCGCCATTTCAAATGGACGTGATGGCATCAATCTGACCTGTCATGATTATTTAACGGCCTATTATGAAAGGCATGGCTTTAGGAATCATGGACTATCTAAGTCAACTTATGCAGATGAGGTTTGGTATGATATGGTCTGGGAAGTTTCTTCTAAGGACTAATTAGTTTAATATATTATGAAAGAAAGCCTAATCTTATTGCATTTATCAAAGTTTTAAGATATAATGTTAAGGATTATGAAGAAGGAGGTCAAATTTTTGACTGAAAATTCACAAGATAACGAAAAAAAATTGAGCTTTAAAGAGCAGATTTTAAAAGAGTTTGCTAACTCTCAAAAAAATGAAGTATCTTCCCATGAAGAGGGTCCTTCTCTATCTGAACAAGTAGATAAAGCATTAGCGGAAGAAAGAACCAAAGAGGATCCTTCTCTATCTGAACTACTGCAGAAGGGAGATTCTTCACTAGCTGAGGTTCTAGGAAAAGATTCTCTATCAGCTGATTCAGCAAGTGAAAGTCAAGCTGAGACAACGGCTTCGCAAAAATCAGAAAGTTATTTGGATGAGCCTGAATCCGTTAAAGTTCCAGTGAAGGTTTCCTATAAAAACCAATCAAAGGAACCAAATGTGTCAAAAGAAGAACCATTGGCGAAGACTGCGACATATAGAAGAGATGATCTGACATCTAAGGAAACCTTGTCTCGTTCTGCAAAAGAAAGACAAGCTAATAAGAAAAAACGTCAAAACAATGTAGCTAAAAAAATTGTATGGACGATTATTGCCCTCTTGTTGGTTACTTTGGCAGTGACAGGTGCCTTTGTGTACAGCTATATTGATTCCGCCTTAAAGCCAGTCAATGCTAATGATACTGAATATGTAACTCTTGAGATTCCTGCCGGATCAAGTGCTAAGGAAATTGGTTCGATTTTGGAGAAGAAAGGACTGATTAAGAGCGGTCAAGTCTTCAATTACTACAGTAAGTTTAAGAGCTATGCTAACTTCCAATCTGGCTACTATAATCTTCAAAAGAGTATGGACCTAGACACCATTGCGAAAGCTTTGCAAAAAGGTGGGACTGATACTCCTCAGCCACCAACTCTTGGCAAGGTAGTTGTCCCAGAAGGATATACTTTGAATCAAATAGCTGAAGCGGTTGAGAAAAGTGGTAATAAAAAAGTATCCATTAGTGCGAAGGATTTTCTATCCAAAGTACAGGATGAAAGCTTTATTAGCAAAATGGTGGCCAGATATCCTAAATTATTGAGCGGACTTCCGGCCAAGGATAGTGGGGTCAAATACCGTTTGGAAGGCTATCTCTTCCCAGCAACCTATAATTACACGAGCGACACAACAGCAGAAACTCTGATTGATCAAATGCTGGCAACTATGGATAGCAAGTTGAGCACCTATTACGAAGTGTTAGAAAGTAAAAATCTAACAGTGAATGATGTTCTAACTTTGGCTTCCTTAGTTGAAAAAGAAGGCTCAACGGATGAAGACCGTAAGAATATTGCAAGTGTCTTCTATAACCGTTTGAACCAAGGTATGCCACTTCAAAGTAATATTGCGATTCTTTATGCGGAAGGCAAACTTGGCAAAAAAACAACCTTGGCAGAAGATGCGGCGATCGATACTAATATTGATTCAGCGTTTAATGTATATAAAAATCCAGGTTTGATGCCAGGACCTGTAGATAGTCCAAGCCTTTCAGCGATTGAAGCAACTGTTAATCCAAACAAGACAGATTACCTTTACTTTGTTGCTAATACTGAGACTGGAACAGTCTACTTCGCGACAACTTATGAAGAGCATGCAAAAAATGTTGAAGAGCATGTCAATAGCAAATTAACACAATCAAGCAGTTCAAATTAAAAATTGGGAGTGGTACAGAACTCTAAGGCTTATTAGTTTGTTGTGTCCACCCTCAATTTTATTTTAAAGATTTTATAGAAACGAGATAAAAATAAAAATGGCAGAAAAAACATATCCAATGACCCTTGCGGAAAAGGAAAAACTAGAAAAAGAACTAGAAGAATTGAAATTGGTCCGTCGACCTGAGGTAGTAGAGAGAATAAAAATTGCTCGCTCATACGGTGACTTGTCTGAAAACAGTGAGTACGAAGCAGCTAAAGATGAACAAGCCTTTGTAGAAGGTCAAATTTCAAGTTTAGAAACTAAGATTCGCTATGCAGAAATTGTAGATAGCGATGCAGTTGCTAAAGATGAAGTAGGAATCGGTAAGACTGTAACGATTCAAGAAGTCGGTGAAACTGAAAAAGAGGTTTATATCATTGTAGGTTCAGCTGGTGCAGATGCCTTTGCCGGTAAGGTTTCAAATGAAAGTCCTATTGGCCAAGCTTTGATTGGTAAGAAAAAAGGGGATATCGCAACTGTTGAAACGCCAGTTGGAAGTTACGATGTTAAAATTCTTAAGGTTGAAAAAACCAAATAACTCTAAAAAATGAGCTTCTGCTCGTTTTTTTTGTCTTGAACTTTCACATAAAAAGAGTATAATGTTCCTGAAAAAAGATTAAACGAAAGGGATGCTGATGCTAGTCAAGCTTGTCTTCTTGTTCTCACTTATTTTATGGATCCTCAATAGATATTTTCCGAGTCGAAATGCAGCTATAGGCCTGCGTTTTCCTACGGCTTTTTCTTCGCTAAAAAAGTGGCAACAAATACAGGGAGAATTTTATCGATTACTAATCCTTAGTAATGGAGTTCTTTTGCTGTTATCCTGCTTTTATAAAATTAGTCCCTTAAAGTTAAATGCCCTTAGTCTATTAACGGTACTTGCTTCCGGTGTGCTTGTCCTAATCAAATCCAATCGATAAGGAGCAGGAGCTGATTGTAAAAGAATTTTCTACAATTGGAAGAGGTCTAGGTGTCATATTTTCATGTATTGGGGTAAACAGACGCTAGCCTTCACTTCTTTTTTGTTTTGGTCAATTCTTAGTGGTCGCTAGTTGAATCGACAAATTTCTTAATAGTTCTCTCGCTTAAAAAAAGGAAATTACTTACCATTTTGGGGTATCTATAGACAATGCCATCCAGTCAGGGGCTTGTGTAAAGAAAAAACCTTTCCGCTACTAACGGAAAGGTTTTTCTTTATCTTGAACGTTGTTTGCCAGCGTTACGATTCTTTTTCTTTTTGTTATTGTTAGGACGGTTATCAATAGCCTGGTTTGCTTTTGGTGTAACGTCTTTCAAATAAGCATTGGCTGACATGGTTTTAGGTGGGTTCTTTTCGTACTCCTCTGCTACCCGTTTCTTCATATAAGGGCGGATAAAGAAGTTAATGATGAACTGTTGCAAGATTTGAACAAAACCACCGACTACCCAGTAAAGAGTAACTCCAGCTGGCGCAGTGAGGGAGAAGATGACAATCATGAGTGGGCTCACATAGATCATTTTCTTCATTTGTTCTTTTTGTTCTTCATCTAGTCCAACGAGTGATAGAAGTGATTGAACATAGTAAAGAACTCCGACGACAACTATAAGAATCATACTTTGTTGACCAAGATTGATTCCCAAGAATGAACTTTCGGCAATTCCCTTAGTGTAGCGAGCTGCATAAAAGAGGGCTGAGAAGAAAGGCATTTGGATTAAGAGAGGTAAACATCCAACACCACCCAACATGCTGATGCCATTTTCTTTTTGAGCGGCCATTAAAGCTTGTTGGGCTGCTAATTTCTCTTCCTGAGTTTCCGCATTTTTCATGCGCTCATTGATAGGAGTGAAAATTGGACTTAAATAATTTCTCTTTTCGGACTGATAAGTTGCATTCCAAGATTGATAAAGCCCAAGTGGTAAAATGATCAAGCGGACGATAACTGTTACCAAAATGATAGCAAGACCAAAGCCCAAGCCTAAATCACTTGCAAAGTATTTGATGACTTGACTCATAGGAGCAACTAAGAATTGATAAACAAAGCCTTGACCTGTTGGTTGACCTTGTTTATTGGTCTGGACACAGCCAGAGAGAATCAGAAGAAGGGTTAAGCCCATTCCTGAAAATAATAAACGTTTAAATGTTTTCACGATTCTATATTCCTTTTTTAAATGATACCTTTCTATTCTACTGTTTTTTTCTTAAATATACAATAGTTCCCTAGACCTAATTTGAAATTTTGAAATCTGAGAAAGAATCAAAATTGGCCATTGTTACATCCAGATAACTTACCTTAGAAAATGGTGTGGGACCTTTTCGGATTTCTTGAATAAACTTAGCCATAGAAGCGGGGCTGTCTGCCTGGGCAAGAATACTGACAGTCCCATCCTCATTATTCCATACACGCCCTGTAATGCCACCGATTTCTAAAGCAAGGGAATAGACTCCCCAGCGAAAACCAACTCCTTGGACCCGTCCTTGAGCAATCATTTTAACTTTTTGCATGTCAGCCTCCTTTTTATATCCGACTTGAGCATGAGTTTTATTCTTAAAATTTATGCTATACTATTCTTATGAATATTATAACCTCTAAAGCTAATAATGTGGTAAAAAAAGCTAAAAAACTCCATCAAAAGAAATACAGAACAGATTCCTATTTGATAGAAGGTTGGCATTTGTTTGAAGAGGCTCTTTCGAGTGGGGCTGAAGTTATCTCTATTTTTGCTTTGCCAGAATATGCAGATCGCCTGTCTGGATGTGAACAAGTAAATTGGTTGAGCCCTGACTTACTGAGGGATTTAGCTGATAGTAAGACCCCGCAAGGAATTGTTGCCGAGGTTAGGCTCCAACAAGAAGTCTTGCCAGAGAAACTGTCAGGGAAATATCTTTTTCTAGAAGATGTTCAGGATCCAGGGAATCTAGGGACGATTATTCGGACAGCAGATGCAGCAGGTTTTGATGGGATTTTTATCTCTGAACATTCGGCAGATTTGTACAATCTGAAGACCTTACGGTCCATGCAGGGGAGTCATTTTCATCTTCCAATCTATCGCTTAGCAACAGCTAACTTGATTGACTTAGCAAAAAAATCAGATCTTCCTATTCTTGCTTCTACCCTTTCTGATGATTCAATCGATTACCAAAAATTGAAGGGGAGCAAAAACTTTATCTTGGTGATGGGCAATGAAGGACAGGGGATTAGCTCTATGATAGAAGCTGCAGCTGATCAGTTGGTTCATATCCCTATGAAGGGGAAGGCTGAAAGTTTAAATGTGGCGGTAGCAGCTGGAATTTTAATCTTTTATTTAAGCTAAAATTTAGGAATTAGGTTATAATAAAGGCAAATGGAGGTGATTCTATGCCTTATCAAAATGATGATGAGTTTATGGCCTACGTGGGACATTTGATTGAGAAGCCCAGCGTCCAGCGCTTGAAGGGTATTCCACATCATTTGCATTCCAATCGGCTTGAACATTCTATCAATGTAAGTTATACTAGTTATAAGATTGCGAAAAAATTGGGCTGGAATAAGCGTAGTACAGCTAGAGGTGCTCTTCTTCACGATTTGTTCTATTATGATTGGCGGGTGACTAAATTTAAGAAAAGTCATGCTTGGGTTCATCCCCGTTTGGCGGTTCGAAATGCTCGGAAGCTAACCAAATTGAATAAAGTCGAAGAGGATATTATCATTAAGCATATGTGGGGCTTAACAATTGCGCCACCACGTTACAAGGAAGCTTATATTGTAACTCTTGTTGATAAATACTGGGCAATCAAAGAAGCAACCTCTCCGTGGAGACAAAAGATTCGTAATCGAAAGTTATTTCATCGTAAGATGTTAAAGAATTAAAAAGGAGACGAGATGTTATGAACAATCGTACAATCATTCAGGATGCAAGTGGCATCAATACTTTTTATGCAAAAATTTATTCTCTTGTTGGAGTCGGACTTGGAATTTCAGCGATAGTGTCGGCACTGATGTTGAGTATGTTTCAGTCAGTTATTGTTTCTGTATTGATGGGCTCTACTTGGATATTCTATGTGGCTATTGCTGCTGAACTTATTTTAGTCTTTGCGGCTTCTGGTATGGCAGTTAAAAATAGCCCTGCAGCTTTACCACTCTTTCTAGTTTATTCTGCATTAAATGGCTTTACCTTAAGTGTGGTTCTTGCACTTTATACTCAATCATCTGTCTTATCTGCATTTGTAACGGCATCAGCTATGTTCTTTGCGATGGCCTTTATCGGAAAGGTGACTAAGAAAGATCTTTCTGGAATGGGACGAGCATTGAGAGCTGCCTTGTTTGGTTTGATTATTGCTAGTGTTGTGAATATCTTCTTAAGAAATGGAAGTTTTGACTTCCTGATTAGTATCGCAGGTGTTATCATCTTCTCAGGTTTGATTGCATGGGATAATCAAAAGATTCGTTACGTGTATGAACGGTCAAATGGTCAAGTTGAAAATGGCTGGGCAGTATCTCTTGCTTTGAGTCTTTATCTTGATTTTATTAACCTCTTCCTCAGCCTTCTTCGTTTATTTGGTCGAAACGACTAATTAATGAAAAATGAATTTCTGCTTGCGTAGAGAATTCCATACTGTATGAGAGGAAATCTTTCTCATTGTTATATGAATAATAGAGTTAGGACTAGTTTTTAGTCCTGACTCTTTTTTTGTGTAGGGGAAGGAGTCTAGTGGTTTTAGAATTTCTTAACTAGGGGCAAATCAAAGTTTGTGAAAAAACAATCTGTCCCAAAATACTAAATTTTCTGAAAATTCCTTGACATTATGGTGAAAAATGGTAACATAAAGTATACGTTTTTGAAAAAAGTGATGTCAAGATAGGACTAAGAGCTTGAGAGATATATCTATAAAGACTTTTAGGATGTGAGACTTGCTTCTGTGCTTTATTAAAAAATAAAAAGAATAGCTACTTTTTTCTTGATTTATTGGGGAAAAATGTTATTATTGGTAGCAGAAGTTAGAATTTTTTGACAATTCGGAATTTATCTATGAGGGAGGAACATGTGAAGCAAATCAAATTAAAAGAACCTAAAAATGGTTCTGAACTTGTTTTAGAAACCTTGTTAGAACTTGGTATAGACACAGTTTTTGGTTATCCTGGTGGTGCAGTCTTGCCTTTGTATGATGCGATTTATAATTTTAAAGGTATTCGCCATATTCTAGGTCGCCATGAGCAAGGTTGCTTGCATGAAGCTGAAGGTTATGCCAAATCAACTGGGAAGTTGGGTGTCGCCATTGTCACTAGTGGACCTGGAGCAACAAATGCTATTACAGGGATTGCTGATGCTATGAGCGATAGCGTTCCTCTTTTAGTCTTTACAGGACAAGTTGCTCGGGCAGGAATTGGGAAGGATGCCTTTCAGGAGGCGGATATTGTTGGTATTACGATGCCAATTACCAAGTACAATTACCAGGTACGTGAGACGGCTGATATTCCACGAATTATCACTGAAGCTGTTCATATTGCAACAACTGGTCGTCCTGGTCCAGTCGTCATTGACTTGCCTAAGGATGTATCTGCCTTGGAAACAGACTTCATCTATTCACCAGAGGTGAATTTACCAAGTTACCAACCAACGCTTGTTCCTAATGATATGCAGATCAAGAAAATCTTGAAACAATTATCTAAAGCTAAGAAACCAGTATTGTTGGCAGGTGGTGGTATCAGCTACGCGGAAGCTTCTAAAGAATTAAATGAATTTGCAGAACGCTATCAAATTCCTGTTGTGACCAGCCTTTTGGGTCAAGGGACTATTGCAACGAGCCACCCACTTTTTCTTGGAATGGGGGGGATGCATGGTTCCTTTGCGGCTAACATTGCCATGACTGAAGCGGACTTTATGATTAGCATCGGTTGTCGTTTTGATGACCGTTTGACAGGAAATCCCAAGACTTTTGCTAAGAATGCCAAGGTTGCTCATATCGATATTGATCCTGCTGAGATTGGTAAGATTATCAGTGCAGATATTCCTGTAGTGGGCGATGCTAAAAAAGCTTTACAGATGCTTCTAGCAGAACCAACAGTTCATAATAATACTGAAAAGTGGATTGAAAAAGTTACGAAGGATAAGAATCGTGTTCGGTCTTATGATAAGAAGGAGCGCGTAGTTCAGCCTCAGGCGGTAATTGAACGCATCGGTGAGTTGACGAATGGGGATGCCATTGTTGTCACAGACGTAGGGCAACACCAAATGTGGGCAGCTCAATATTATCCTTATCAGAATGAGCGTCAATTAGTTACATCTGGTGGCTTGGGGACCATGGGATTCGGAGTCCCTGCTGCTATTGGAGCTAAGATTGCTAATCCAGAAAAGGAAGTTATCCTTTTTGTCGGTGATGGTGGCTATCAGATGACAAACCAAGAGATGGCTATTCTCAATATCTATAAGGTTCCGATTAAGGTCATCATGCTAAACAATCATTCACTAGGAATGGTGCGCCAGTGGCAGGAAGCTTTCTATGATGGTCGTACCTCTGAGTCTGTCTTTGATACTTTGCCAGATTTTCAGCTGATGGCTCAGGCCTATGGTGTTAAATCCTATAAATTTGACGATCCGGAGACGATTGTCCAGGATTTGGAAGTTCTTAAAGAAGATATACCAATGTTTATCGAGGTAGATATCTCTCGCAAGGAGCACGTTTTACCGATGGTACCAGCTGGTAAGAGCAATCATGAGATGTTGGGGGTGAAGTTCCATGCGTAGAATGTTAACCGCTAAACTCCAAAACCGTTCGGGTGTTCTAAATCGCTTCACTGGTGTTCTTTCCAGACGCCAGGTTAATATTGAGAGTATATCAGTCGGAACGACGGAGAATCCTGAAGTATCACGTATCACCATCATCATTGATGTGACTTCATTAGCAGAAGTAGAGCAGATTATCAAGCAGCTCAATCGTCAAATTGATGTGATTCGAGTTCGAGATATCACAGATCGTCCTCACTTAGAGCGTGAAGTGATTCTGGTTAAGGTTTCAGCTCCAGCTGAGAAGCGTGCAGAGATCCTAGCCATTATCCAACCTTTCCGTGCAACGGTAGTGGATGTGGCTCCAAACTCAATTACTATTCAGATGACTGGAAATGCTGAAAAGAGTGAAGCTTTATTGCGAGTGATTCGACCATATGGTATCAAAAATATCGCTCGTACGGGTGCAACTGGATTTACCCGCGACTAATACTCTTAGATTTTCATTGAGTAAAAAATCCAGCTCAAATTTGTTAAACCAGCCTATAAGGCAATAAAAAATATAGAAAAGAGAGAAAAACTATGGCAGTTCAAATGGAATACGAAAAAGATGTAAAAGTAGCAGCGCTTGACGGTAAGAAAATTGCCGTAATCGGCTATGGTTCACAAGGTCACGCTCATGCACAAAATCTGCGTGATACAGGCCATGATGTGATTATCGGTGTTCGCCCCGGTAAGTCATTCGATAAGGCTAAAGAAGATGGCTTTGATACTTACACAGTAGCAGAGGCAGCTAAGTTGGCTGATGTAATCATGATTTTGGCGCCAGATGAAATTCAACAAGAACTCTACGAAGCAGAAATCGCTCCAAACTTGGAAGCTGGTAATGCAGTTGGATTTGCCCATGGTTTCAATATCCATTTTGAATTTATCAAAGTTCCTGCTGATGTAGATGTCTTTATGTGTGCTCCTAAAGGTCCTGGTCACTTGGTTCGTCGTACTTTTGAAGAAGGATTTGGTGTTCCAGCACTTTACGCAGTCTACCAAGACGCTACAGGAAATGCGAAAAATATTGCTATGGACTGGTGTAAAGGTGTTGGTGCAGCTCGTGTTGGTTTGCTTGAAACAACTTACAAAGAAGAAACTGAAGAAGATCTCTTTGGTGAACAAGCTGTCCTTTGTGGTGGTTTGACTGCCCTTATCGAAGCAGGTTTTGAAGTCTTGACAGAAGCAGGTTACGCTCCTGAATTGGCTTACTTTGAAGTTCTTCATGAAATGAAATTGATCGTTGACTTGATCTACGAGGGTGGATTTAAGAAAATGCGCCAATCAATTTCAAATACTGCTGAATACGGTGATTACGTATCAGGCCCACGTGTAATTACTGAGCAAGTCAAAGAAAACATGAAGGCTGTTTTGGCAGACATTCAAAATGGTAAATTTGCAAATGACTTTGTAAATGACTACAAGGCTGGCCGTCCAAAACTCACTGCTTACCGTGAACAAGCAGCTAACCTTGAAATCGAAAAAGTAGGTGCTGAATTGCGTAAAGCAATGCCATTTGTTGGTAAAAATGACGACGACGCATTTAAAATCTACAACTAATCGGTAAAAAAAGAAACAGATGGGGCAGAGAAAAGAATTTCCTGCCTCCTTTCTTATCAAATGAAAACTTGCTGTATTTAATGATGCCAGATTCCTTGTTAAAAAAATGGTAACAGCTGGGATTGGCTTTGGTGTGGTTAATTGATTTCCACGCTTACAAGGATAATACATAAAGAAGGGAATTGTATGCTTGCAGCTAGAGATATTTTTAAAGCCCATCAAGTATTAAAAAATGTAGTTGAACGGACTCCACTGGACTTTGACCGTTATTTATCTGAAAAATATGGGGCGACAGTTTATCTGAAGCGCGAAAATATGCAAAAGGTACGCTCTTTTAAGATTCGCGGTGCTTATTACGCCATTCACCAGCTATCTGAAGAGGATAAAAAAAGAGGAGTGGTCTGTGCTTCGGCGGGAAATCACGCGCAGGGAGTAGCTTTTACTTGCCATGAGATGAAAATCCCAGCGACTATATTTATGCCTGTTACGACACCTCAGCAAAAGATTGGACAAGTGCGATTTTTTGGTGGCGATTATGTAACCATTAAGTTGGTAGGAGATACGTTTGATGCCTCTGCTAAGGCCGCACAAGAATTCACCAAATCAGAAAAACTAACCTTCATTGATCCTTTTGATGATCTAAATGTTCAGGCCGGTCAAGGAACGGTGGCTTACGAAATCCATGAACAAGCCCAAGAAGAAGGTGTTGATTTTGATCAGATCTTCGTTCCAGTTGGTGGAGGAGGTCTGATTTCAGGAGTTTCAACTTATATTAAGTATGTTGCACCTGGAATGGAAGTGATTGGAGTTGAGGCTTCGGGTGCTCAGAGTATGCAAGCCGCCTTTGATCACGGAGAGCCAGTTAAGTTAGAGGAGATTGACAAATTCGCGGACGGAATTGCTGTCCAAAAGGTTGGGCAATCAACTTATGAAGTGGCTCGTAAATATGTTGATAAACTGGTTGGTGTGGATGAAGGTCTGATTTCAGAGACCTTGATTGATATGTATTCAAAACAGGGGATCATTGCTGAGCCAGCAGGTGCAGCTTCCATTGCAGCTTTAGAAGTAATGAAAGAAGAAATCAAAGGCAAAAACGTTGTCTGCATTATTTCAGGGGGTAACAATGATATCAACCGGATGCAAGAAATGGAAGAACGCGCCCTTATTTACGATGGAATTAAGCACTATTTTGTGGTTAATTTCCCACAACGTCCGGGTGCTCTTCGAGAATTTGTGAATAACATTTTAGGTGTCAACGATGATATCACGCGTTTTGAATATATCAAACGTGCCAACAAGGGAACAGGTCCAGTTTTAATCGGTATTGCTCTGGGTGATAAGAATGATTATCAAGCTTTGCTTTCACGCTTATCAGAGTTTGATCCTGGATACATTAATCTTCATGGTAATGAGAGTTTGTATAACCTCTTAGTCTGATTGAGTCTTTGATTACGGTTAGGAAAGGAAGGTTTGGTTTTGTTGCATACAAGGCCAGATCTTTTTTGTTCTTCTAAGTTTTTTGAACATTGAAAAACACCACAAAATCTCTGTCTTGTGGTGTTGATTTTTATTTATAGGTTAGGGGCTTAAAGGAATAATCTCATTAGTTCATGGGCCACACCGTCCTGATCGTTTGTTAGTCCCAGTTGTTGATCAGCAAAAGGCAGAAGACTAGTATTAGCATTTTTCATAGCATAACCAGTACCAGCGAACTCTAGCATTTCAGTGTCATTGTGTTCGTCACCAAAAGCAATCAAATCTTTACGATCTGCATTCATGATGTTTAAAAGATACTTCAAGGCAAAGGCCTTGTGGACTCCTTTGGGAGTACATTCAAGAATGTTGAGTGGTCCGCCCCAGGTATTGATGGTCAGCTCGTGTTGATAAAATGAACTCATTTGATCAGCTAGAGCATATTTATCTTCTGCTCGTGTCTGCAAGAGAATGACACTAGGATTCTTAGTGACGAGCTGAGGGTTAAACTGATTCTCGGGAACAAAAGCATTTACGCCAAATAATTGAGGATTGGCAATTTCTTCGTTAGTGTTGGTAATATAAAATTTATTGCGGTACTCACCGGCAATAAAGTCTGCTTCAATTTCTTCTTCTCGAGCAACCATATCAATCAGATATGATTTATCGACTGTCAAAGATTTTTCAAATTTCCATTTCTTACCTGGTAGATGTGTCAGAGAACCATTAAAGTTAATCATAGGAGTATCTAGCCCTAATTCTTCATAGTATTGATGAGCCATGCGGTATGGGCGGCCGGTTGTAATGATGACCTTATGTCCTTTTTGAGCTACTTTTTTTATGGTTTCTTTAGTAAAATCTGACAATTGGCTTTGCGAATTAAGCAAAGTACCATCAAGGTCTACAGCAATAATTTTATGCGCCATGTTATTTCCTCTTCAAGTATGATAGTTCCTATTATAGCAGATTTTAAGTTTAATGGTAGTGATTTGTGTTATAATGTACTTCCAAAGGTCGAGGCAGATGCTTGTAATGAACAATTGCATCTGGTCGGACTTTTTATTTCTAAGTGAGGAGTTTTCTTGTATGCGTAAAATTTTCATGATTCATTTATTTTTTCTGTTGATTTCCTTGTTAGTATACATGGAAGGAATAACTAAGTCAGGTCCTGACCTAGTCTGGAATATGATGCTGGCTTTGATTGCTTATGATTTTGCTATTTTGACTCGTTATTTTAAACAGGCCTGGTTATTTCCTGTATTTTTCATCCTTTGGCTGGTCTTTTATCCCAATACTTTTTATATGATAACTGATATTGTTCATATGCATTGGGTTGGAGATACCTTGTGGAATAAGACCAGTTTGCACTTGTTTATGGCTTTTGTTCCAAGCATCTTATTTGGTGTATACTGTGGAATTGAAAGTTGGATCATTATTAGAGAGCGTTTGAGATTAACTTGGTGGCTGGATTTAATCGTAACGGGTGGCCTCTCTTTTATCTCTAGTCTAGCAATTTATATTGGTCGTTATGACCGCTTAAATACGTGGGATTTAATTAATAATCCCAGTCAAGTAGTTGAGAAATTACTAGCGACTTTTCAAAGGGAACGTTTGTTTTTTATATTGGGATTTACATTTATTCAATTCATGAGTTTGCTTTTTATGGCAAGAGATGATAAAAAATAATAAAAATATAAACATTTGTCTTGAAAAGGTGAATGTTTTTTTGTTATAATGGATTAGTTGTTCGTTTAAAACGAACTAAAATCTTTGTCTATAGATGGGAGATATGAATTGGACAAACTTTTTAAATTAAAGGAGAATGGTACGACCGTTCGTACAGAAATTCTCGCTGGATTAACAACCTTTTTTGCGATGAGTTATATTCTCTTTGTCAATCCAGCAATGCTATCTCAAACTGGTATGCCAGCACAAGGAGTATTTTTAGCAACGATTATTGGTGCTGTGGCTGGTACCTTGATGATGGCCTTTTATGCTAATCTGCCCTACGCACAAGCACCTGGGATGGGTCTGAATGCCTTTTTCACCTTTACAGTTGTCTTTAGTTTAGGCTATACTTGGCAGGAAGCTCTGGGAATGGTCTTCATCTGTGGAATCATTTCTTTGATTATTACCTTGACCAAGATTCGGAAGACCATTATTGAGTCTATTCCAGGATCCTTAAGAGCTGCAATTTCAGCAGGTATTGGTGTTTTCTTAGCTTATGTAGGGATTAAAAATGCAGGCTTATTGAAATTTTCTATTGATCCAGGGACTTATACAGTTGCTGGCGAAAGTGTAGAGAAAGCTCAATCAGCTATCACCGCTAACTCATCTGCTACACCAGGCCTAGTTGCTTTTAATGACCCTGCTGTTTTAGTTGCCTTGGTAGGTTTAGCGATTACTGTCTTTTTTGTGGTAAAAGGAATTAAGGGTGGAGTTATCCTATCCATCTTTGCTACAACTGTGGTTGCCATTTCTGTTGGTTTGGTAAACCTATCCTTAATTGACTTGAGTCAAAATAATCTTGGTACTGCCTTTAAAGAGTTGGGAGAAATTTTTGGTGTAGCAATTGGTCCAAAAGGTTTAGGTGCTCTCTTTACTGATACGGCTCGTTTACCTCAGACATTTATGGCTATTTTGGCCTTCTCCTTGACAGATATTTTTGATACAATCGGAACCCTAATCGGTACAGGTGAAAAGGTTGGAATTGTGGCAAGTTCTGGAGAAAACCATGAATCTGAGAGGCTGGATAAGGCTTTGTATTCAGACTTGATTGGTACTTCTATTGGGGCTATTGCAGGAACCTCAAACGTTACTACTTATGTAGAGTCAGCAGCAGGTATTGGAGCGGGAGGACGAACTGGTCTGACAGCTCTAGTCGTAGCAATCTGTTTTGCTATATCTAGCTTCTTTAGCCCTCTCTTAGCAATCGTTCCAACTGTTGCGACAGCTCCGATTTTAATTGTTGTTGGAATTATGATGCTGGGTAGTCTGAAAAACATCGAATGGGATGATTTGACTGAAGCAATCCCTGCTTTCTTCACTTCAATATTCATGGGATTCAGCTACAGCATTACTCATGGTATCGCAGCTGGTTTTATCATGTACGCTCTGGTCAAAACAGTAAAGGGACAGGCCAAAGAAGTTCATACTATGATTTGGATTTTAGATGCTCTCTTCATTTTAAACTTCGTCAGTCTGGCTTTAGCAAAATAATCAGAGAAGTTGGATTTATCCAGCTTCTTTTTTATGTTGTGATTTTATGCATGAAAAAATTTTTTCTGGTATAATAAGACTTATGTTTAGTCATAATGAAAATGAGCTGATTGCTATTGGTCAGAAAATAGGCCACTTACTTCAAGCTCGAGATGTGCTGATTTTATCGGGCGATCTGGGGGCTGGTAAAACAACCCTGACCAAGGGGATTGCTCAAGGCTTGGACATTAGGCAAATGATCAAGAGTCCTACCTATACCATTGTTCGAGAGTACGAAGGGCGGTTTCCACTCTATCATCTGGATGTTTACCGGATTGGAGAAGATCCAGATTCAATTGACCTAGATGACTTCCTCTATGGTGATGGGGTTACTGTTATCGAGTGGGGAGAGCTTTTGGAAGATAGTTTGCCACAAGATTACCTGAAGATTCAGCTTGTCAAAGAAGAAGACGGAAGGCGGATTTTATTCGAGGCTGTTGGACAAGCTTCAAAGGATCTCTTGCAAAAGATAGAAAGCGAAATCCGTTAATGCCAAGAGAATATGATTTGCTACTGAGGGAAGCTGAAGCTAGTGATGCGGAACTTCTGATTGACTTCCTCAGCCAGATTGGTCAAGAGTCTGATTATACGACTTTGGATGAGGAGGGAGTCATGATGAGTGTGCAGCAAATGGCTGAATTTTTAGACTTACAGGCTTCCTTGGAAAATCGAATTTCAATTCTGGCTTTCCTAGATGAAAACTTGGCCGGACTAATCAATATTACTGCTGATCGTCATGCGCGTGTTTGCCATATTGGCGATCTGTTCATTGCTGTAAGAAAATCATACTGGAACCAAGGTTTGGGTAGGATTCTCATGGAGGAAGCCATTGATTGGGCTAGCCAGTCTGGTGTGATCCGCAAATTAGCTCTAAGTGTGCAAGTAAGAAATGAACGAGCAGTGCATCTCTATCAAAGTTTAGGCTTTGAGATTGAAGGCTTACAAAAACGTGGAGCCTATCTAAACGAAGGGAAATTTCTAGATGTTTACCTCATGGGAAAACTGATAGATTAAAAATATATGTTTAAAAAGACCTTATTAATGTTTTTAAGTTTATTGCTGGTGACAGTCATGGGAGTGGGGGCCTATGCCTGGACTATTTATGATCAGTCTACTGGAGAACTCTCGAAGACCTATAAGAGTCTGGGAGGAGAAACAGATGTTATCTCTGCTACGAAACCTATGACGATTCTCCTGATGGGAGTGGATACAGGTAGTGGCTCGCGTGAAGATACATGGGCTGGAAATAGTGATAGTATGATTTTACTGTCCGTCAATCCAACAACTAAGAAGACAGTTATGATGAGTTTGGAAAGAGATATTCTTACCAAATTTAAGGATAAAGATGGTGAAACAGTTGAGGCAAAATTAAACTCAGCCTACGCTTCAGGCGGTGCTAAGTTGGCTATTTCCACTATCCAGGAGATGATGAATATTCATATCGATCGCTATGTTTTGATTAATATGAAGGGCCTTGTTCAATTGGTGGATGCTGTCGGGGGCATTACAGTTAATAATACCTTTGATTTTCCGATTTCTATCGAAGAAAATGAACCAGAATACACAGCTAAGATTGAGCCGGGTGTTCAAAAGATTAATGGGGACCAAGCCTTGGTATACGCTCGGATGCGCTATCAAGATCCAGAAGGAGACTATGGTCGTCAAAAACGCCAACGTGAAGTTATCAAAAAAGTTGTTGAGAAGGTTCTCAGTCTAAATAGTGTGAGTCACTATCAAGCTATTTTGAAGGCTGTTAGTTCAAATATGCAAACCAATATTGAATTAACATCTGGAAGTATACCTCAGCTTCTGGGCTACAAGGATGCATTCAGACGAATTGATAGCCAGCAATTACGAGGCGAAGATGCGACTCTAGCTGATGGTGGAAGTTACCAAATCGTGACACGAGACCACTTGTTAGAAATGCAAAATATCTTGCGTAAGTCACTTGGATTAAGTACTTTGTCAAAATTAGAGACCAATGCAGTCTTGTATGATGAAATAGATGGAAGTGGTGGGCCTTCAACAAGTTCTTCTGCTGGCTATTCTTCGTCCTTATCGGATGCGACGGACACAGAAACGACTTATTCAAATAATACTTACTCTTATTCAACTCCGGCTAGTACCAGTCAGGGGAATACAATTACATCACCTAGTTCAGTGGATCAGACGGCAACAGCAACGCCTACGACCCAGGAACAATCTACTGCGACTGGAACAGAAGCGCAATAATAACAAAGAGTCAAGCTTTCAGCATTTGAAAACTTGACTCTTTTTAAATCTAATTATTTTTTTGTTTGATAGGAGAAGATTCCCAAATATCTTGAATTTCAGCAAATCTTGCTTGCGCTTCTTGGTTAAAAACATTGATCTTATATTGGAGGTCTTTGCTTATATCTTCCAGTGTGCTTTTTTGCTCTCTTAGGTAACTTAAGTTAGCTTGGATTTCAGATAGGCTGTCTTGTGCTTTGTGTAATAGTTGGCCAGTATCACTGATTTCGTCTGTAATGCTTTCGCGATTTTTTACCAGTAAGTAACTAGTGACGGCTGCTCCGGTAAAGAGAAAGAGGTTAGATAATTTCATTATAAGCCTCCTAATCTATAGCTTGAGAAATTTCTGCTGCCAAGCGACTTAGTTCAGAAAAGTCAGGTTCATGAGCAACAAAGGTTAGTTTTAAATCGTCATTTTCATCATAGCGTGGCGCTAAATGAACATGGGTATGAAAAACAGTTTGGCCAGCAATTTCTTCGTTATTATTAATGATATTCATGCCTGTCGCACCAGTTGCCTTCATAACTTTACGGGCGATTTGAGGCACACGTTCGAAGAGTTGACTAGAACTGCTTCCGTCCATCTCCAGAAGGTTACGAAAGTGTTGCTTTGGGACAACAAGTGTGTGACCAGGCGTTACTTGTGAAATATCAAGAAAGGCTAGGACGGCTTCGTCTTCATAGACTTTAGCCGCAGGGATGTCTCCTGCAATAATTTTACAAAAAATACAATCTGTCATAAAATGCACCTCTTTGGCTAGATTTTGATATAATAGAGGAGACTGCAATACTGAGCTTATCGTCTTAAAAAGGAGACGTCTTGTTGGCTCAAAAGCAGTACCCACAATACAGTTATTATACCAGAAATTGGAGAAAAAATGTTAGAAATAAAAGGGCTTACAGGTGGCTATGTCAATATTCCTGTTTTGAAAGATATCAGTTTTGAAGTTGGAGACGGTCAGCTTGTCGGACTGATTGGTCTAAACGGGGCTGGAAAGTCAACAACCATCAATGAAATAATCGGCCTATTGACGCCTTATCAAGGGGAGATTTTGATAGATGGTTTGAGTCTGAAGTCAGACAGGACAGCCTATCGCAAAAAGATTGGTTTTATCCCTGAAACACCGAGTCTCTACGAAGAATTAACCTTGAAGGAACATATCGAGACGGTTGCTATGGCCTATGACATTGACTCGCAAACAGCTATGGATCGAGTGGATAAATTGCTTCAGATCTTCCGTCTTAAAGACAAGTTAGATTGGTTCCCGGTCAATTTCTCAAAGGGAATGAAGCAGAAGGTTATGATCATCTGTGCCTTTGTGATTGACCCTAGTTTGTTTATTGTGGACGAGCCTTTTTTAGGATTGGATCCTCTGGCCATTTCTGATTTGATTGAGCTCCTAGCAGAAGAAAAGGCTAAAGGAAAGTCTATCCTGATGAGTACTCATGTGCTTGATTCGGCAGAGAAAATGTGTGATTCTTTTGTTATCTTGCACAAGGGTCAGGTACGGGCTAAAGGAAATTTAGCACAGTTGCGAGAAGAATTTTCATTGCCAGAAGCAAGTCTCAATGAAATCTACCTAGCTTTGACAGAAGAGGCGACCCTATGAGAGAAGTATTTGCTAAGCGCAAACTGGATTTTCGGAATCAGTGTGTCAAATATCTGCGCTATGTTCTGAATGACCACTTTGTTCTATTTTTAATGGTTTTCTTGGGCTTTACAGCGGTTCAATACAGCCAGTTGCTTCGCAATTTTCCTAAAAATCATTTGCCTATCTGGCTAGCCATAGTCTTCCTTTCACTGGGCTTGGTTTTTATGGGCAGGATTGCTACCTATCTTGAAAAGCCAGATAGCCTCTTTCTTTTGGCTAAGGAAGAAGAAGTCCGTATCTATGTCGGCAAACAAAGGCGAAATTCTTTTATTCTTTGGGGAATTTTGCAAACCTTGTTTTTGCTTCTCTTGGCACCTCTTTTTCTAGCTTTAGGTGTGCCTATCTGGGGCTTTACTCTATATTGTTTGTTCCTGTTTGCTTTGAAAGCTCTGGTATTTCAATGGAAAAGTCGGAAATTCTATTTGCAGGAAGGGCTTGATTGGAAGTCTCTAATTGCCTACGAAGAGAGACGCAAACAGCGAATTTTGCAATTTTTTGCTCTCTTTACGAATGTTAAGGGAATATCAAGTAGCGTAAAAAGACGAGCTTATTTAGATTTCTTGACCAACCGCCTGTCCAAGAACCAAGAGAAAGTTTGGGACAATCTCTTCTTGCGTTCTTATTTGAGAAATGGGGACTTTTTTGCTCTTAGTCTACGTTTGTTGATTTTATCATTGCTGATTATTATTTTTCTACCTCAAAGCATGATTGCAACAATCTTTGTCGGTCTTTTTCAATATCTCTTGCTCTTTCAGCTTCTAGCCCTGTATGATGCCTATGATTATCAATATTTAATCAAACTCTTCCCTCTAGAGGAAAGTGCAAAGGTAAAAGGAGCTAAACGAGTTATCACTAGCATTGGAGCAGTCGTATTAATCGTAGAATTATTGACAGCTCTGCTATTTTTTAAAGAAAAAATAATGGTCCTTTTTATCCTTCTTGTATACCTGATACTTTACGCAGTTTATCTGCCTTATAAGCTTAAAGGATTGGTTGACGAAAGGGCTTAAAACTAGTAAAATAGATTGGAAACTTTGATGGAGGGTAAGAATGGACTTGAACGATAATGAACTGACCCTAACGCCTATAAATGGTAAGAGCGGGAAGGCTTATATGGGCAGTTATCCTGATGGAGAGCGTGTATTTGTGAAGATGAATACGACTCCAATTTTGGCAGGGCTTGCTAAGGAACAAATTGCTCCGCAACTTCTATGGAGCCGTCGTCTTCCTGATGGCAATGTGATGACTGCACAAGAATGGCTGTCTGGTGAAATTTTAGGACCAGATGGTTTGGAAAGAAAGCAAATTTTTGATATTTTAATCCGACTGCACCGGTCACGGCCACTGATGACTCAGTTGACAAAACTAGGTTACGCTTTAGAACATCCTAATGATCTCTTAGATAACTGGGTAGAAAAAGTGCCTATGGCCTTGAAGAGCAACCAGTATTTACAGTCCATCATTGCAGACTTACGTAAAAACTTGCCTGCCTTCCGAGAAGATTATGCAACTATTGTGCATGGAGATGTACGCCATAGTAACTGGGTAGAAACAAGGAGTGGATTGATATACCTCGTTGATTGGGACTCTGTCCGCTTAACAGATAGAATGTTCGACGTGGCGCATTTGCTCAGTCACTATATTCCAGAAGCACGTTGGGAAGAATGGCTGATTTATTATGGCTATAAATACAATGAAAAGGTTTTAGAGAAGCTCTACTGGTACAGTCAGTATAGCTACCTTTGCCAAGTCGCTAAGTATTATGAGAATAACGATTTAGAAAATGTGAACCGTGAAATTTATGCTTTGCGCAATTTCCGGGCCAAATACAGAAAGGAATCATGAGAGTAAGAAACCGCAAGGGGGCAACTGAGCTTCTAGAAGCCAATCCCCAATATGTCGTCTTAAACCCAGCTGATGCCAAAGGGAAATGGCAGGAGCTTTTTGGTAATAATCATCCGATTCATATTGAAGTTGGAAGTGGTAAAGGGGCCTTTATTACTGGTATGGCCAAGGCCAATCCAAATATCAATTATATCGGAATTGATATTCAAAAATCAGTTCTCAGCTATGCTCTTGATAAGGTCTTGGCAACCGATGTTCCTAATATCAAATTGCTCTGGGTGGACGGTTCTGATTTGACCAACTATTTTGCTGACGGGGAGATTGATCGACTGTATTTGAATTTCTCTGATCCCTGGCCCAAAAAACGCCATGAGAAACGTCGCTTAACTTATAAGTCTTTTCTGGACACCTTTAAGCAGATTTTACCTGAAAAAGGAGAAGTCCATTTTAAGACGGACAACCGTGGTTTGTTTGAGTACAGTCTAGTCAGCTTTTCTCAGTATGGTATGAAGCTGAAGGGAGTCTGGCTTGACTTGCATGCGAGCGACTTTGAAGGAAATGTTCTGACAGAATATGAACAAAAGTTTTCTAGCAAAGGGCAGGTTATTTACCGAGTAGAAGCAGTATTTTAATAAAAAATGCTGAAAAAGCCTCTATCTCTTGCTTTTTAAAGAGAGGAGTGCTATAATACAGTTTAGTGAATATTAGAAAGTGAGGCGGAGATCATTCTTCGCCTCTTATCTATGAGGAGGTGCAGTCTTATCGCAACAATTGTAGAGTTAGTAACGGCAGTGATTGAGCCGGCTATTACAGCGCCATTTGAATTGGTAGATGTAGAGTATGGCAAGATTGGGAGCGACTATGTCCTAAGTATTTTTGTGGACAAGCCAGAAGGAATCACCGTCAATGATACAGCTGATTTGACAGATATTATCAGTCCCTTACTGGATACGATTAAGCCGGATCCCTTTCCTGAGCAGTACTTCCTTGAAGTGACTAGCCCCGGCTTAGAAAGGCCGCTTAAGACCAAAGAGCAGGTTGAAGCAGCAGTTGGTCAATATATTCATGTTGGTTTGTATAAATCCTTGGACAAACAAAAGGTATTTGAAGGGACCTTGCTCCAGTTTAAAGAGGATGTTCTGACCATAGAATATATGGACAAAACCCGTAAGAAAGAAATTGACATTCCCTATAGTCTTGTTTCCAAGGCAAGACTCGCTGTTAAGTTTTAGAATAAAAGAAAGGATTGCTTTTGCCTAGCAAAAGCGAAGAAAACATGAGTAAAGAAATGCTAGATGCTTTCCGCATCTTAGAAGAAGATAAAGGTATCAAAAAAGAAGACATTATTGACGCAGTTAAAGAATCTCTTCGTTCTGCTTATCGTCGTCGTTATGGTCAAGCAGATAGTGCTTTGATTGATTTCGATGAGAAAAAAGGAGACTTCCATGTTTATACAGTTCGTGAAGTTGTGGACGAAGTTTTTGACAGTCGTTTAGAAATCAGTTTGAAAGATGCGCTTGCTATTAGTTCTGCTTATGAACTAGGAGATAAGATTAAATTTGAAGAAGCTCCTGCTGAGTTTGGTCGTGTGGCCGCTCAGTCTGCTAAACAGACTATTATGGAAAAGATGCGCAAGCAAACTCGTACCATTACTTATAACACTTATAAGGAACATGAAAATGAAATCATGTCAGGTACAGTAGAACGCTTTGACAACCGTTTTATCTATGTAAACCTAGGTAGTATTGAAGCCCAACTTTCTAAACAAGATCAGATTCCTGGAGAAGTTTTTGCTTCACATGATCGGATCGAAGTATTTGTTTACAAGGTTGAAGACAACCCACGTGGAGTGAATGTCTTTGTAAGCCGTAGCCATCCTGAAATGATTAAACGTCTGATGGAACAAGAAATCCCAGAAGTTTACGACGGAACTGTAGAAATCATGAGTGTGGCTCGTGAAGCAGGAGACCGTACAAAGGTTGCTGTGCGTAGTCATAATCCAAATGTAGATGCGATTGGTACAATCGTTGGTCGTGGTGGAGCTAATATCAAGAAAATCACTAGCAAATTCCACCCAGCAAAATACGATGCCAAGAGCGATCGCATGGTTCCTGTTGAAGAAAATATTGATGTTATCGAATGGGTAGCAGATCCAGCTGAATTCATCTACAATGCTATTGCACCAGCTGAAGTGGACCAAGTTATCTTTAACGCAGAAGATAATAAACGTGCTCTAGTGGTCGTTCCAGATAATAAGTTGTCATTGGCCATTGGTCGTCGGGGACAAAACGTTCGCTTGGCAGCTCACTTGACAGGCTATCGTATTGATATCAAATCAGCCAGTGAGTTTGAAGCGATGGAAGCAGCTAATGAATTGGGTGGCTTTGGAGAAGTGGCAGAGGAAGTTGTCTACGAAGATGATGCAAATCTGACCTATACGGACCAGGCAATGGAAGAAATGGCTGCAGCAGCACTAGCAACAGACCTTGAAGAAAGCGAAGTTACAGAGCTAGACTAAGGGGGCAAGCATGGCAAAAACACGAAAAATCCCTTTAAGAAAATCAGTTGTTTCAAACCAAGTGATTGACAAACGTGATTTACTGCGAATTGTTAAAAACAAGGAAGGTCAAGTATTTATTGACCCAACCGGTAAGGCAAATGGCCGTGGCGCTTATATCAAACTGGATAACGAAGAAGCGCTTCAAGCTAAAAAGAAACAAGTCTTTAATCGCAGTTTTAATATGGAAGTGGACGAAGCTTTCTATGATGAATTGATTGCTTATGTTGATCACAAAGTGAAAAGAAGAGAGTTAGGTCTTGAATAAACAACAAGTCGCAAATCTACTAGGTCTGGCACAAAGAGCAGGACGGATTATTTCTGGTGAAGAATTAGTCGTTAAGGCCATTCAAGAAGGGAAGGCAAAACTGGTTTTCCTAGCCCATGATGCCGCTCCAAATTTGAGTAAAAAAATTAATGATAAAAGCCACTATTACCAAGTAGATGTATCAACCGTGTTTTCAACACTGGAATTGAGCTCTGCGATTGGTAAAGCAAGAAAAGTGCTTGCCATCACAGATGCTGGTTTTACAAAGAAAATGAGGTCTATTATGCAATAGAACAGGAGGACAAGGATTTGTCTAAAAAAAGATTATACGAAATCGCAAAAGAACTGGGAAAAGAAAGTAAGGAAATTGTTCAGCGGGCAAAAGAGCTAGGCTTGGATGTTAAAAGTCACTCATCTAGTGTTGAAGCTGCTGCTGCGGATAAGATTGTGGCCAGTTTTGCTTCTGTAAAAAAGGCAGTTACTGGTGCTTCTGATGCCAAAGCAAAACCAAGTACTGAGCCAATAAAAACAGAGGCGACGCCATCAAAGCCTGCAAAGGATAAGACTGAACAGGCAGCAAACAAGCCGTCACCCAGCCCAGCACCATCTCCTAAGCCTGTGGAAAAAGCTAGTGAAAAAGCCCCAGCAACTAAGCAAGAGCAAGCACAAGGAACTACTGCTCCTAAAGTTACACGTCCACAAAGCCGTAACTTTAAAGCGGAAAGGGAAGCACGGGCGAAAGAGCAGGCGGAACGTCGTAAACAACAGGGTCAACAAAGACTACAAGGAAACCGCAATGATCGCAACGATCGCCGGAATAACCAAAACGATCGCAATGACCGTAATAGTCAAAATCGCAATGATCGCCGCAATCGTCAGGAACAAGGCAATCAACATCGCAATCAAGGTCAATCCCAATATAATCAACAACGCCAGTCCTTTAACCAAGGGCCTAAGATTGACTTTAAAGCGCGAGCAGCAGCCTTGAAAGCTGAGCAGAATGCTGAGTATGCCCGTTCTAGTGAAGAGCGCTTCAAACAGGCTAAGGCTAACAAGGAAGCTTTGCGGGAGCAGAATAAGCGTAAAGAACAAGCAAAATTGGAAGATTTATTTGTAGAAGTAGAATTTCCAAAACCTACAGCGCAAGCACCAGCAACACCAGCTCCAACAGCTCAGGAGCCTGCTGTGGATACGCGTCGCAAGAAACAAGCACGACCAGATAAGGAACGTGATAACTTTGATCACGAAGAAGATGGTCCAAGAAAACAACAAAAGAATCGAAGCAGTCAAAATCAAGTGAGAAATCAAAAGAATAGTAATTGGAATAACAATAAGAAATCGAAAAAAGGCAAGAATAATCGGAATAATAATGCGACTCCAAAACCTGTTACAGAGCGTAAATTCCATGAATTGCCAACAGAATTTGAATATACAGACGGCATGACCGTGGCAGAAATTGCAAAACGGATCAAACGTGAACCAGCAGAAATCGTTAAGAAGCTCTTTATGATGGGCGTTATGGCAACGCAAAACCAATCTCTTGATGGCGATACTATTGAGCTCCTTATGGTAGACTATGGTATCGAAGCTAAGAAGAAGGTCGAAGTTGACACTGCTGATATTGAACGTTTCTTTGTCGAAGAAGGCTACATCAATGAAGATGCTTTAGAAGAACGTCCACCAGTTGTGACTATCATGGGTCACGTTGACCATGGTAAAACAACGCTCTTGGATACTCTTCGTAATTCACGCGTTGCGACAGGTGAAGCGGGAGGAATTACTCAGCATATCGGTGCCTACCAAATCGTCGAAGGTGGCAAGAAGATTACCTTCCTAGATACGCCAGGACATGCGGCATTCACATCTATGCGGGCTCGTGGTGCTTCTGTTACGGATATCACTATCCTGGTCGTTGCAGCTGATGATGGCGTTATGCCTCAGACTATTGAAGCAATCAACCACTCAAAAGCAGCGAACGTTCCAATCATTGTTGCTATCAACAAGATTGATAAGCCAGGTGCCAATCCTGAACGTGTTATCGGTGAATTGGCAGAGCATGGTGTTATGTCAACAGCTTGGGGAGGAGACTCTGAGTTTGTAGAAATCTCAGCTAAGTTTAACCAAAACATCGATGAATTATTGGAAACAGTCCTACTTGTAGCAGAGATCCAAGAACTTAAGGCTGACCCAACAGTCCGTGCCATCGGTACCGTTATCGAAGCACGTTTGGATAAAGGAAAAGGTGCTGTTGCAACCTTGCTTGTCCAACAAGGTACCTTGAATGTTCAAGATCCTATCGTTGTTGGTAATACCTTTGGTCGTGTCCGTGCGATGACCAATGATTTGGGTCGTCGTGTCAAAGTGGCTGGTCCATCTACACCAGTTTCTATCACAGGTCTGAACGAAACACCAATGGCTGGTGATCATTTCGCTGTTTATGAAGATGAAAAAGCTGCGCGTGCAGCCGGTGAAGAACGTGCTAAACGGGCGTTGCTGAAGCAACGTCAAGCTACTCACCGTGTCAGCCTTGAAAATCTCTTTGATACCCTTAAAGCGGGTGAAGTGAAGTCTGTTAATGTCATCATCAAAGCCGATGTACAAGGTTCTGTTGAGGCCTTGGCTGCTTCCCTACAAAAGATCGAAGTAGAGGGCGTAAAGGTAACCATCGTCCACTCAGCAGTTGGTGCTATCAATGAATCAGACGTAACCTTGGCTGAAGCTTCAAATGCCGTTATTATCGGTTTCAATGTCCGTCCTACACCGCAAGCTCGTCAGCAAGCGGAGTCTGATAGCGTTGAAATTCGTCTCCACAGCATTATCTACAAAGTTATCGAAGAAGTGGAAGACGCTATGAAGGGAATGCTGGACCCTGAATACCAAGAAAAAATTATCGGTGAAGCCCTTATCCGTGAAACTTTCAAGGTTTCTAAAGTTGGTACCATCGGTGGATTTATGGTTATCAGCGGTAAAGTTACCCGTGACTCTAAGGTCCGTGTGATTCGTGACGGCGTCGTGATCTATGACGGCCAACTGGCTAGTTTGAAGCACTTCAAAGACGATGTCAAAGAAGTTACGAACGGTCGTGAAGGTGGTCTCATGATTGAAGGCTATAATGATATTCAAGTAGATGATACCATTGAAGCCTATATCATGGAAGAAATTAAAAAATAAAAGAGAAACCCTGAAGCTTTTAAGTCCGTATTCATGAGATAATTCTTGATGGGAATGGCTGATTCTACGGAAATCTTACATCAAGTCATTTCTCAAAATGAGACGGCGGGCTTCTATAACCAAATAAAAATAAGCTAGGCTGAGCCTAGCTTATCTTACAGAGAAAGAAATAGAAAGGAAATCCAATGGCAAATCATTTCCGTGTGGACCGGGTTGGGATGGAAATCAAGCGCGAAGTCAATGAGATTTTGCAAAAGAAAGTCCGCGATCCGCGTGTCCAAGGTGTGACCATCACTGATGTGCAAATGCTGGGTGATTTATCAATGGCCAAGGTCTACTATACTATTATGAGTGATCTGGCATCAGATAATCAAAAAGCACAGTTGGGACTTGAAAAAGCAACTGGAACTATCAAACGTGAGTTGGGCCACAATTTAAAAATGTATAAAATTCCAGACTTGACCTTTGTAAAAGATCAGTCAATTGAATATGGTAACAAGATTGACCAAATGTTGCGGGATTTGGATAAATAATAGGAAAAAGACCTTCTGTGGTCTTTTTTTCTTGCACAAAATAGTATAGTTTTTTCATTTTTTTTAAAAAAGGTCTTGTGACTTTGACGATTATTCTATAAAATATAAAAGGAATACTTCGAAAGAGGTTTTAGGAGGCAAAGAATGTCCATTAATTGGCAAGATATTATTTTTAACTTTTTAGGTGGTTTGGGACTATTTCTTTATAGTATCAAGATGATGGGGGATGGTCTGCAACAAGCTGCTGGTGATCGCCTGCGTTATTTTATCGATAAGTATACCAGCAATCCTATCTTAGGTATCCTGGTTGGAATCGGGATGACAGCACTTATCCAATCCAGCTCAGGTGTGACAGTTATCACTGTCGGTATGGTAAGTGCGGGGCTTCTGACCTTGCGCCAGGCCATCGGGATTGTCATGGGGGCCAATATCGGAACAACAGTAACCTCCTTCATCATTGGTTTTAAGCTGGGGGAATATGCCCTTCCCATTCTCTTTATCGGTGCTGTTTGTATATTCTTTACAAAAAACCGTGCTATAAACAATATTGGTCGGATCCTCTTCGGGGTCGGAGGTATATTCTTTGCACTAAATCTGATGAGCGGAGCGATGGAACCACTTAAGGATTTACAGGTCTTCAAAGATTACATGATTCAGCTCAGCAAAAATCCAGTCTTGGGAGTCTTTGTCGGAACAGGGCTGACCTTGCTTATTCAGGCTTCATCTGCTACGATTGGTATCTTGCAAAATCTATATGCTAGTGATTTGATTAGTCTTCAAGGAGCCCTACCGGTGCTTTTTGGGGACAATATCGGGACGACCATCACAGCAATTATTGCTTCCTTGGGTGCCAACATTGCTGCTAAACGTGTTGCAGCATCTCATGTGCTCTTTAACGTTCTGGGGACCTTGGTCTGTCTGCTCTTTCTTGGGGCCTTTACCAATATGGTTCAGTGGTTCCAATCGACCTTACACCTGTCGCCTGAGATGACGATTGCTTTCTCTCACGGTGCCTTCAACATTACCAATACTATTCTTCAATTCCCGCTGATTGGTTTTCTTGCCTATGTAGTGACCAAACTAATCCCTGGTGAAGATGAGGTTGTTAAGTATGAACCTCTGTATCTGGATAAGATCCTGATCAAGCAAGCACCATCATTAGCCTTAGGAAATGCGAAGAAAGAATTGCTTCATTTGGGAAGCTACGCTGTTAAATCTTTTGAACTGTCCTATGATTATTTGATCAACCATACTGAAAAATCTGCAGACAAGGGTCATAAGACAGAAGGAGCCATCAATGCCATTGACGAAGAACTGACTCGTTATCTGATTGATCTTTCTGGAGAACAGCTCAATCAAAAAGAAAGTGAAGTCTTAACCAATATCCTGGACTCTTCTCGTGATTTGGAGAGAATTGGGGACCACGGTGAAGCCTTGCTACAATTGACAGACTACCTGATCAAGAAAAAAGTTATCTTTTCAGAAGCTGCCTTGGAAGAATTAGAAACGATTTACCAAATGACCTTGAATTTTGTCAAGGATGCCTTGCAGTCAGTTGAAGATAATAATATTGAACTGGCTGACAGTCTAGAAGAGAAGCATACAAAAATTGACCAGCTGGAGCGTAAGCTTAGGAAGACCCACATTTCTCGTCTCAACCGCGGAGAATGTACACCACAAGCTGGGGTCAACTTTATTGATATCATTTCTCACTATACAAGGGTTGCGGACCATGCTATGAATTTGGTTGAAAAGGTCCAAGCAGAACAAATTTAGACAGGAAAAGCTTCCTGTCTTTTTAATATAATAATTTTTCACAAAATAGGTCTATACCATTTACAAATAAATGGGAAAGGTTTATAATATAGATGACATAATCAATGAGTACCAAATAGGGAGAAAGTTAGTCTATTTGGACAAAATCTGGAGGTTATATTATGCCTAAATATATTAAAGCTGATCAGTTTTTCTATCCTCAAGGGATCCGTCAAGGTGGTTATTTAGAAATCAAAGATGGCAAATTTGGAAAGCTGGTCAAAGAAGTTCCTGCTGATGCTGAAGTGATTGATTACACTGGTTATTCCATTGCACCTGGTCTAGTAGATACCCACATTCATGGCTTTGGCGGAGTGGATGTCATGGACAATAACATCGAAGGCACCCTTCATACCATGAGTGATGGTCTTTTGACAACAGGGGTTACAAGCTTTTTACCAACTACTTTGACTTCGTCTTATGAGCTTTTGCTGGCTGTTACAGAAAATATCGGCGCCCACTACCAAGAGGCTACTGGTGCCAAGATTCGTGGCCTTTATTTTGAAGGACCTTATTTCACAGAGAAATACAAGGGAGCGCAAAATCCTTCCTACATGAAAGATCCTCGTATGGATGAATTTCGTGCTTGGCAAAAGGCCTCAAATGGCTTGCTGAATAAGATTGCCCTTGCGCCTGAACGAAATGGTGTCGAAGAGTTTGTTCGTACGATTACTGACGAAGGGGTGACAGTAGCACTCGGCCACTCAGATGCAACCTTTGACCAAGCTAAGGCGGCAGTGGAAGCTGGTGCTAGCGTCTGGGTACATGCCTATAATGGTATGCGTGGCTTGACTCACCGGGAGTTGGGTATGGTTGGTGCTATGTATGAGCTTCCTCATACCTACGCAGAGTTAATCTGTGATGGCCACCATGTTGATCCTAAGGCTTGCGATATTCTGATCAAGCAAAAAGGTCATGAAAATATCGCTCTGATAACAGACTGTATGACAGCAGGCGGTCTGGAAGACGGTGATTATATGCTGGGTGAATTTCCAGTAGTTGTGGCAGATGGAACGGCCCGTCTCAAATCTACAGGCAACTTAGCTGGTTCAATCTTGAAATTGAAAGATGGCTTGAAGAATGTTGTTAAATGGGGCATTGCCAATCCTCACCAAGCCGTCATGATGGCTAGCCTGATTCCGGCTAAATCTGTTCATATTGATGATGTTTGCGGTCAGATCAAAGAAGGTTATGATGCGGACTTTATCGTTTTAAATGATGATTTGGACTTGATAGCCACATACTTGGATGGTGAGAAAAGGTTTGAAGCCTAATCATAAAAAAGAAAAGTCTCCTAAATATTTAAAGAAAGAACAGGTGAGCCTGTTCTTTCTGCTTTTAAAAAATGAGAAAATAAATTTGAATCAATAAGAAATGATGTATTCATGATATAATGATATCAACGAAATAAACAGGAGTGAAACATGAAAAAGATTGATTATAAATTTACCCTCATGGGTGTGGTCTTTCTTCTTTTTGGCTTAGCTATGAGTCGTATTCTGATGATTGTCGCTGGAGCCGCCTTTATCATCTATAGTTTTATCAGTAAGGGCATGGCTCCGACCAAGAAAAATATCTTCAAGCCAGGGCCTATAGTCCCTAAGAAGAAAAAGAAGGACTAGGTTGGATAATAGACGACTATTTCTCAACAGAGCTTTTTAGCTCTTTGAGGCTCTCATAAATAATAGACGGAGGATACCTATGGAAACGTACCTTTTAAACAACGGCGTGAGAATCCCAGTGCTTGGCTTTGGGACATGGAAGGCTAAGGATGGTGAAGAGGCCTATCAGGCAACATTAGCCGCTCTTAAAGCAGGCTATCGTCACATCGATACGGCCGCTATCTATAAGAACGAAGAAAGTGTCGGACGGGCAATCAAGGATAGTGGCGTTCCAAGGGAGGAGCTCTTCATCACGACTAAGCTTTGGAATGACATTCATACATATGAAGAGGCTCAAGAGGCCTTTGCCCAATCAATGGAGCGGTTGGGACTGGACTATCTGGACCTCTACCTCATCCACTGGCCGAATCCCAAAGCTTTGAGAGAAAAGGATGCTTGGAAAAAGCGCAATGCTGAAGTCTGGCATGCCATGGAAGATCTCTATAATGCTGGTAAGATTCGTGCAATCGGCGTCAGCAATTTCCTCCCTCATCACTTAGAAGCCCTGCTTGAGACAGCGCGCATCAGGCCAGCAGTCAATCAAATCCGCCTGGCGCCAGGTGTCTATCAGACAGAGGCAGTGAACTTCTGCCGTGAGCATGAGATTTTACTGGAAGCTTGGGGACCATTTGGCCAAGGTGAACTTTTCCAAAATCCAGCCGTGCAGGCTGTGGCGGACAAGTATGGCAAGACCATTGCCCAAGTCGCGCTGGCTTGGAGCTTACAGGAAGGCTTCCTGCCCCTGCCTAAGTCGGTCACTCCGAGCCGGATTGCCAGCAATCTGGACTGCTTTGACATTGAGCTTGATGCAGCAGACTTGGAAGTGCTTAAAAATATCAGTGGCCTGGCCGGTGGCGCACCAAATCCTGATGAAATGGATTTTTAAATGAAAATCCGATTCTACCGCAGTTCAGATAGAGAGGCCTTGCAGTCTTACCAATTAACGGATTTGAAATTTACCAGTCATCCTAAGGAGGCTGTCGCTGACTTAGAAAATCGCTATGCCATCTTGGGCCTTGTAGAAGATCAAATCGTAACCTTTCTGATTTTGGACGCTGGGGAAGAGAAGTATACTTATGGCGGTCAGCCAGATAGTCTGCTCCTTCGTAGCTTTTCAACGGATGAAAACTTTCAGATGCGAGGCTACGGGAGTCAGACTTTAAAGCTCTTGCCTGATTTCATAAGAGAGCATCTGCCTATGTATAAAAGTATCATCCTAGGCGTCAATGAGAGAAATCAGGTCGCTTCCTATCTCTATCAAGAGACCGGTTTTAGCAAACAGCCCCAGCGCATATTAGGACCAGCAGGCTGGCAGGAAGTCTATGAATTAAAAATCTAAAGCTATCCCCAGTTTGAAAAGAGCTGGGGATTTTTCATACCTTAGTATGAAAACGCTATAAAATCAAGCCTTTCTATGCTATAATAAAAATCAGAAGCATCATGCAAAAATCCTCATGTAAAGCAAAAGGAAATCAAATGAAAACAAGCCAGGAATTAGAAATTGAAAAACAGTTGATTCAGCAATTGGCATCTGGAGAAAGCCAGTGGACCTATCGGAAAGATCTCAAGAAAGAGGACCAGTTGTGGGAGAATTTTTTTGAGAAATTAGCTCAAAATAATGTCGCCATGTTAGCGGATCATCCCTTGACTGATCAAGAAAAACACCAAATCAAGAATCAGCTCAACTTTGTCAGCTATTATGAGGCAGCCAAGTGGCTAGCAGGAGAAAACGGCATTGCCAAGGTAGAGGTTCAGCGCGAAGATGCTAGTCTTGGTACCATCCGTCTAGCGGTCATCTGGCGGGACAATATCGCTGCTGGAAAATCTAGCTATGAAGTAGTCAATCAAGTCGAGCGAGACAAGGCATACCCTCAAGATCAAGACAGACGAATGGATGTGACTCTTCTTATTAATGGACTTCCTATGATTCACATTGAGCTCAAGAGTCCAGGAGTTGGATTTTTGAAAGCTTTTTATCAGATAGAAAAATACGACCGTGAAGGCAAGTTCCGAGGTATTTACTCAAGCTTGCAGATGTTTGTCGTGACCAATAAGGTCGACACTCGCTATATCGCTGCAGCCCGTGAAAATAAGCTAAACAAACAGTTCCTGACCAAGTGGGTGGATAAGGACAACCGGCCCGTGACGGATCTGACCAGCTTTGCCCATGAGGTCCTCTCCATCCCTCGGGCCCATCAGATGGTCATGCAGTATTCAGTCATTGATGATAGCAAGAAAGCCCTGATCCTCCTGCGCCCTTATCAGATTCATGCCATTGAGGCAGTACAGGATGCTTCTCGTCGTCAAGAGTCGGGCTATATATGGCATACGACAGGTTCAGGGAAGACCCTGACCTCTTACAAGGTGGCCCGCAATCTCTTGCAGATTCCCGCCATCCAAAAGACCATTTTTGTCGTCGATCGTAGAGATCTGGACCAGCAGACGACCTCGTCCTTTCTCTCATACGCTGCCAATGATGTCATTGATATCGATGAGACGGATAATACTCACGAATTAGTCAAGCGTCTAGGTAGCAACGACAAGCGCGTGGTAGTCACGACCATTCAGAAAATTACGACCATGATGCGCAAATTTGAAGAAGGCAAGTACCAGCGAGATGCTGGGAAGATCAAGAACCTGCGCGTGGCCTTTGTCGTGGATGAGTGCCACCGAGCTGTCACTCCACAAATGCAAAAGGAGATCAAGGCCTACTTCCGAAACTCTCTCTGGTACGGCTTTACAGGGACTCCGATTTTCAAGGAAAACAAACGAAAACAAGTGGGAGACTTGGCTCAAACCACTCACCAACAGTATGGCGAACGCCTACATGAATACACAGTTAAGGAAGCCATCCATGATGGAGCGGTTCTTGGCTTTAAGGTGGATTACCGAAATACTATCATCTCTGATATGCTGGAGGAGGAGATTCCTGATAGTGCTTATGAGGACAAGGAACACATGCTAGAAGTCTTGGATGCTATCCTCAATAAGAGCCAGCAACAGCTCAATATCCCTAAAGGAGTTGGAAAAAGCTATGACGCTATTTTGACGGTCAAGTCCATCCCGCAAGCACAGGCTTATTATAATCTGCTCAAGAGTATCATGGCTGGCAAGGAGCGGGTCAAGGTCTCCGAGCGGGTCAAACGACATTTACCAGATTTTCCAAAGTTTACCATCACTTACTCAGTGTCTGAAAATGAGGAAGAATCCATCGGCTACCAAGACCATATGAAGCAGGTCATGGAGGACTACAACCGAGAGTTTGGGACGCATTTTAAACTAGCCGATCTGCGGGGCTTTAATACCGATGTCAATAATCGCCTGGCCAGAAAGCAGGATAAGTACCTCTATCGCAATGAGCAGTTGGACCTGGTCATCGTAGTTGATCGTCTCTTGACTGGCTTTGATGCTCCCTGTCTCTCCACGCTCTTTATCGATCGCAAGCCCATGCGCCCGCAGGACTTGATCCAAGCCTTTAGCCGGACCAATCGGATCTTTGATGACAAGAAGCGCTTCGGCCATATCATCACCTTCCAGTGCCCTCAAGCCTTTAAGGAAGCCGTCGACAATGCCCTCAAGCTCTACTCTAATGGGGGAGAAAATGAGGTTTTGGCTCCAAGCTGGGAAGAAGAAAAAAGCAACTTTCTATCAGCTTGCGGAGAATTTCAAGCCCAAGTTACGGACCATGAAGAAGAAGGAATCGCTATCGAGCAGGCTAGTACGGCTCAGCTACGTAAAATAGCGAAATCTTACCAAGCCTTTGATAAGTATCTGGCTTCTATCCGCGTCTATAATGAATACAAAGAAGAGGAGATTTACCAAGAGACTGGCTTGACTGATGCCAAGCTAGAAAGTTACCTAGGCCTCTATCAAAACATTCTAGCAGAGCTTAAAAGCCGTGTAGATGACGATGATCAAGATGATCCGCTGGATATCCACTATGAACTAGAGTCAGTCCAGGTCGATGAGATCAACTATGCCTATATCTTGACTCTCATCCAAAGTATGATCCAGCAGGATGACAATGTAGCAGAGCCTCTTAGTGATAAGGATATTGCTACCGTGGATGGTTATATCCAAGGCTTGAATAGGACCAATCCAGGACTTGCGACAATCATCCAAAACCTTTGGACGGAAGTGCAGGCAAATCCAAAACTTTATCGAGGTTTATCCATCACAGGTGTCTTAGATAATATGATTGAGATGGTGATTGATAAACATATCTCCAACTTTGTCAAAAAATGGTATGTTGGAGAGAACGAGCTTCGCTACTATATCCAGCACTACCGCAAAGGCGCTAAGAAGCAAACAGGTGAAAGCCAGCTGACCAAGAGCCAACGCTATAAAGACTATAAGGTAGAAGTAGCAGACGCCCTCAACCCACTCAGCTATAAAAAACAAATCAAAGAAGCCTATACCCAACTGATCGAAGAGGTGATTGAACCACTCAGAGTGGGGAGATAGGGTACGAGGTGAATGGCAATCAAATAGGCTGAAATATCCCCTAGAATAGATGTTCTAGGGGATGTTTTGGGTATGGTATTAGAAATGAAACATACTAGATATAGGGAGTATTAGAAATATAGTTCGAATAACACGTTTATAACAATATCTTGTGCTATTTCTAAATTTTGTTAAAAAACAACACAAGATATTGATTTTTATTTTTTGTGTGCTATAATTTTAAATGTAGAAAAAAAGACGTCAGTGGCAGCTGACGACTTGATAGGATTATGGATTTTTAGCTAGTTTAGGAAAGCACTATTCAAAAATTCCACATCTAGTGTATCATTTATTTGATAGATTGTAAATCTAAGCGAAAAAATCTAACCTACATTCTACAAAATATTATAGAAAGTGGGTGATCGGTATACGATTATCAAATTATTTAAATAGAGAACACATGCAAATTGGATTAGACTTTTTAGATGTTGATACAAATGAAGATGTTATGTTATTTGTAGATCCGTTGTTATTACCAGACAATTTTAAAAAAATTGTTGATGATTTTATTAAGCAGTCTTATGAAATTTATTGTGAAGGGAACAAGAAAGATTCATTTAATTTATTTTCACATTCGAAAGAATGTAATGCAACGCACTTAGGATATTCTTCAAATAACTCAAAAGGGAAAGGTGTCTCAATGCAGATGCTTGACCAATTTTTTAGTTATGTAAAATCATCTATTTTAGCTGTACAAGAAAAAGCATTAACTTCAGTAGCTATGCCTTTATTTATTAAGAGATTTTCTGAAGACAGAATGTCAGATTTGATTGTTAGTTTATTGAAGAAAGAACTTGTTGTTTTTTCATTAGAACAAGCTAGATTACATGGTTTTCAAATTAGTAGTGATACAAAGACTTTTGAGTATTGGGATCACAAGAATCATGAATGGGCAAAGTTTGAGAGTCTATATGTGTTGGATCCAGAGGAAAACAAAAAAGATAGATTATTGATTTTGGTTCCCAAAACAATAGTTAGTAAGAGGTATATTATATCTCCAGCAAAATATGTTTCTAATATCTTTAGTCGATTACAGCTATTACCGATGTATCAGGATGCAAAAGGGAAACCATACTCTAAAAAAACTCTGCTAGAACTTAAAATAAATAAACAGTATAATGAAGATAAACAGAAAAACTATATTCTAGATTCAACAACTTCTTCTCCAGAGTATTTTATAGATTACATGGAGCATTCAGAAAAATATAGAGACAATAAGTCAATGCTTGATGATGAGTTAATTAGTCTTTTATAACTTCATAAATAATTGAATAGTGCTAATTAGAGAAGAAGTATTTTCTTCTCTTTTTACTTTGTTATTAGCGTTCTTATTTATTTTTCATGATATAATATTAAAAAATGATGAATGAGGTAAGGGAAAGAGTTTGAAAGCTATACTACCTAAAATAAAATTCAAAAATTTTTATGAAAAATGGAATAGAAAAAAATTACAAAGTATTGCTCCTCTACGTGGAGGATTTGCTTTTAAAAGTGAGAAATTTCAAAACGTTGGAATTCCAATTGTTAGAATCTCAAATATTGGATTTGATGGGACTGTTGGAGGTGAATTTGAATATTATTCAAAACTAAGTCCGGATGAGAAATTTGTACTTAAAGGACGTTCACTTTTATTAGCTATGTCAGGTGCAACAACAGGGAAAATAGCTATGTTAGATTCTGAGGAAGAATATTATCAAAATCAACGTGTAGGTTATTTCCAAAATAATGGGGCGGTAGACTATGATTTTCTCTCTTCTGTTCTGCAGACGAAAGCATTTACTAACCAACTAAATGCTGTATTAGTAGCAGGTGCACAACCAAATATATCTTCCAAAGAAATTGATTCCTTTGAATTTTGTATTCCAGAATCAATAGAAGAACAATCCGCCATCGGCTCTCTTTTTCGCACCCTCGATGACCTTCTGGCTAGCTACAAGGACAATCTCGCCAACTACCAGTCTCACAAGGCGAACATGCTCTCCAAGATGTTTCCCAAAGCTGGACAGACCGTTCCTGAGATTCGTTTAGATGGATTTGAAGGTGAGTGGAAAAAGTCTAAATTAAAAGATGTCGCTCATCGTGTGCAGGGTAATGATGGAAGAATGGATTTACCAACTTTAACAATTTCTGCATCTGGCGGTTGGATGAATCAAATTGATCGATTTTCTGCTAATATTGCTGGAAAAGAACAAAAGAATTATACCCTGTTAAAAAAAGGGGAACTATCATATAACCATGGTAATTCAAAATTAGCAAAATATGGAGTTGTTTTTGAATTACAGGATTATGAAGAAGCACTTGTTCCAAAGGTTTATCATAGTTTTAGAGTTAATCAACTTGCAAATGCAAAATTTATTGAGATAATGTTTTCAACAAAAATCCCAGACCGGGAATTAGGGAAACTTGTTTCATCGGGGGCGAGAATGGATGGATTGTTAAATATTAGTTTTGAAGATTTTATGAATATTGCAATTATTATCCCAACTATTGAAGAACAACAAGCCATCGGCACATACTTCTCTAACCTCGATAACCTCATCACTGCTCATCAAGAAAAAATTTCTCAGCTAGAAATACTCAAAAAGAAACTCTTGCAGGATATGTTTATTTAAAGTTTTTATTTAACTGAAAGGGGCGAATTATGTCAGATACAACTTTTAACCGTGAAAAGAAAACAGATAGACCTGTTATTGCGCTTTGCTATGATTTTGATAAGACACTTTCTCCAGATGATATGCAGGCTCAAGGATATATCCAAACAGTACAACCAGAAGGCAGCGATATGATTGGTGATTTCTGGAGGGAGTCAAATGGTCGTGCCACGGCAAATAATATGGATAAGAACCTTGCTTATATGTATACAATGAAGAAAAAAGCACGTGGGCAAATCGTCTTTACAAAAGAAAAGCTAGCTGACTATGGATCTAAAGTAGCACTCTTCCCGGGTGTGGATAAATGGTTTGATCGCATAAGAGAATATGGAGCAGAAAAAGGGATTATTATCGAACATTATATTATATCTTCGGGTTTAAAAGAGATGATAGAAGGAACATCAATTGCGAAAGAGTTTAAAGAACTGTACGCAACATCTTTCTATTTTGATGAAGATGGGGTAGCTGTTTGGCCTGCTCAAGTAGTGAATTATACTAATAAGACACAGTTTCTTTTTCGTATCTCAAAGGGTGTTCTCGATGTTAATGATGAAGCGGTTAATGATTCTTTTGCACCAGATGAAATCAGAGTTCCTTTTCGGAATATGATTTATATAGGAGATAGTGATACAGATATTCCTTGTATGAAATTGGTGAATTCTCAAGGTGGTTATTCTGTCGGAGTTTTTAATCCAGATGAAAAAGATGAACTGAAGGCAAAGAATAAGGTCTATAAAATGATGAGAGATAATCGTATTTCTTACTTTGCTCCTGCAGACTATTCAGAGGGTAGTGAGCTTGACGAACTAGTGAAATTGATTATTGATAAAACTGTTTACAATGAAAAACTGTATGAGAAAAAGTACAACAATCAAAAAGAAGCTATTGAACGGGCTAAACCAAAAGAAGAGCAAGAGAAATTAGATTTAATCAACTCATTAGAAAGTAGTGGTAGTTTCAAAAATACTCATGCTATAGTTGAGAAGTTATCAAAATATACTAGTTGGAAATATGAAGAAATGGAAGACCTTTTACAAATTGCACTAGAAAATACTCAGGTATGGCATATTTTAAATGATCCAGATATTAAAAAGTTTTACCAGTATCTTATTGAACAACTTGGTAGTAATACTGAGGAGTCAATCAGAAATAAAGTGGAAAAAATTCAACAGAAAATTGAATCATAAATTGTAGACGAGAGTATTTAGGTGAGTTATGTCGGAGAATAATTTTATAGAACTAGATAAAATTGAAACCTCAACTGCGGCGCAAAATTTTGCAAATTTATTAAACGAGAATAAGACGTATTTTCCTTTTTAGAAAGTATTTTAGGAAAAAATGATGTAAGTGAGATTTTTTATTTTATTTTTAAGCATAGAATTTTTAGTTATCCAGATATGAAATGTCTTAGTACAAACTATTTAAGTCCATATGATAAAGAGTTCTCATCATATAGATTTAAATATGTAATATTATTAATATATTTGTACAGTCTAGAAAAAGAATATTACTATGATGAATGGGAAGATAAACTTTGGAACGCGATTATTAAACTAAGTAAAGAGGAATTCCTGAGGTTTTGGTTAGAATTTGGATTGATACGAAATAAAAATAATAAACTTGGATATGATTCTAAAAATAAAGATTATATTTTTGTAAACGATTTTAACACATTTTCTGACCAAAGAGATATTTTTTTCTTAATAGGAAAAATTAAGGAAAGACTAAAAGAACTCAAAGAAGAAGGATTCAAATTTGAGTATGAAAGCTAAAAGTAGTACTATGGTGTTTGTCACACAACGTATCAAAGATATTAGGCGACCTAGAGGTAGATATCTGCCCATTAAGTTATTTTCAGTAGAGAATCTAGATAATCATAGGGTTCTCCATCCGGTGGAGTCTGAATCTTCTGGTCTAGTGGGTATTTGTGTAGTCTACTTTACTCGGTTTATGAACGGCACTGATGTTAGGAGTACTTTCAGGATTTCTACACAATATAGAATATGAGAATATTTAGCCTGTTTAAAAATATTATTTACAAACTTCCAGTGTCATACATTTCATTGGTTTTATTGAAATTAAAGAAAATGAAGTTATTTGTTATAAATGATTGCTTTTTTTAAAAATAATTGCATTACAAAGAAAGAATTACTATGGAAACAACACAAACATCCCAGTCGCTCTACCAAGCCCTGTGGAACTCAGCGGATGTTCTCCGCTCTAAGATGGATGCCAATGACTACAAATCCTACCTTTTGGGCATGGTCTTTTACAAGTATCTGTCAGACAAGATGCTCTTTTTCGTGGCGGAGACCATGGAAGAGGGGACAGATAGTCTTGAGGATGCTCTTGAGGTCTATCGTAACTACTACGAGGATGCGGATACCCATGAGGACCTGTTATCAGTTATGAGCGACGAGCTCAACTATAGTATCAAGCCAGACCTGACTTTTACCGCTCTAGTAGCAAGGGTCAATGAGGGGACTTTCCAGCTGGAAGATCTAGCTCAAGGTTTTCGTGATATCGAGCAAAGTGACGACCTCTACGAAAACCTCTTTGAGGACATTGATCTGTACTCTAAGAAGCTAGGAGCAACTCCTCAAAAGCAAAACCAGCTAGTAGCTGCCGTTATGAAAGAGCTAGCAGTACTGGATGTGGCAGGTCATGCAGGAGACATGCTTGGTGATGCCTATGAGTACTTGATTGGTCAGTTTGCGACCGACTCGGGTAAGAAGGCAGGAGAGTTCTATACTCCGCAGCCTGTGGCCAAGCTCATGACCCAGATTGCCTTTTTAGGGCGTGAAGACGAGCAGGGCTTTACACTCTACGATGCCACCATGGGATCAGGCTCCCTCTTGCTCAATGCCAAGAAATACTCTCATAAACCGCAGACAGTGGTCTACTTCGGCCAGGAGCTCAATACTTCGACCTATAACCTGGCTCGGATGAACATGATCCTACACGGGGTTCCTGTTGAAAACCAGTTCTTGCACAATGCAGATACACTGGATGAAGACTGGCCGACACAAGAGCCGACTAACTTTGACGGTGTTCTCATGAATCCTCCATACTCTGCCAAGTGGTCTGCAAGCTCTGGATTCCTGAATGATCCTCGTTTCTCTCCTTTTGGGAAACTCGCGCCTCAGTCCAAAGCTGACTTTGCCTTTCTCTTGCATGGTTACTACCACCTCAAGCAGGACAAGGGAGTCATGGCGATCGTCCTTCCCCACGGGGTCCTTTTCCATGGCAATGCTGAGGGAACCATTCGTAAGGCCTTGTTAGAAGAAGGAGCCATTGACACTGTTATCGGTCTACCTGCTAATATCTTCTTTAATACCAGCATTCCGACCACGGTTATCATTCTCAAAAAGAACCGTACCAATCGTGATGTTTACTTTATCGATGCTTCTAAGGAATTTGATAAGGGTAAAAACCAGAATATCATGACGGATGCTCATATTGAGAAGATCCTGGAAGCCTATAAGTCTCGTGAGGAGATTGACAAGTTTGCCCATCTAGCAAGCTATGAAGAAATCGTCGAAAATGACTACAACCTCAATATTCCTCGCTATGTAGATACCTTTGAGGAAGAAGAAGTAGAGCCACTGACAGAAATCGTCAGCAAGATTAACGAGACAAATAAAGCAATCGAAAGCCAAACAGCTTCGCTACTAGAAATGCTGAATCAACTCCACGGAACCACACCAGAAGCAGATGCTGAGCTCAAACAGTTTTTGAAGGAGTTCAAAGGGTGATGGGAAAGTAGTTAGAAATGTCAACCCGATTTAAAATCCCAGCCAAATCAATCTTTGGCTGGTTTTTGTTTTTTAAAGATGCTATAATTAAATTACCTAAAAGGTAATTTAATTTGACATAAAGGGACATATGAAGCTTATCTATACAAACAAAACTGTTAAAAAGCAGTGCACAGAGCTAAGGCAGGCGAAAAAGGATTTTTCGGATAAGGTTGCTGTAAAGTTGCATCTCTTGATTACCTTTTTGGAAGCAGCAGATTCTTTGGCTAGTGTGACGGCTTTTCCTAAATATCACTTTCACCAACTCAAGGGAAAGAGACAGGGACAGTTTGCTTTGGATATAGATGGTCGAAGGAGTTCCTATCGGTTGATTGTAGAATTTCGTGAGGAGGATCTTGAAAAGGTGTTTCCAAGTCCCGTTGAAATCGAAATCCTAAAAATAGAGGAGGTCAGCAATCACTATGAGTAATAAAATTGTTGAATACAAAGACCTGATTGCTTTTCATCCAGGTCAGTATGTTGAAGAGTTGATTGAAGATTATAATGTGACGCAGAAAGAATTTGCAGAGCGTTTGGGAGTTTCGGCAAAGACTGTCAGCAAGCTTGTCAATGCGGAGGAGCCTATTAGTAAGGATACGGCTCATAAGTTAGCCAAGCTAAGCGGAGTTTCCATGCAAACCTGGCTCAATCTTCAAAATGCTTATGATGTAAAAGTTGCTGAGATTGCAGAACAAAGAGAGCTAGAAGAAGGTAGCGAGAAAGAAATCTGTGAGATGATTGATTTCAAGTATTTTAAGGAGGAGGGCTACGTCCCAGAAAAACGCTATACCTTGAAAGAAAAGATTGTCGAGCTTCGTAAGATTCTAGGTGTGGCGAATTTAAAAAACCTCACGGCTTTCAACCATTTAGTGAGCTATCGGAATACACGTGAGTTTACGCCTAAAAGTATAGTCAACTCCAATATCATGCTGGAGTTGGCATCTAAAAAAGCGCGTGATAAAACGACTACCAAGCTCAATCGCAGAAAGCTAGAGAGAAGCTTGCCTGCTTTGAGAAAGTTGACCAGACAAGATCCAGAAGTTTTTCCTCAACGCTTGTCTGATATCTTACTAGACTGTGGTGTTGTCCTAGTCGGTCTACCAGCTTTGCCAAATGCCAATCTGAATGGTGCAACTAAAAAATTTGGAAATGGCAGTGCCATGCTATTACTCACAGATCGAAACAAAGTATCCGATATTTTCTGGTTCTCACTTTTTCACGAGATTGGGCATATTCTGGAGAATGATTTTTCATCTGATGATGGTAATAGCGAATCTTATCGATGTTCTGAGGAAGAGGCAGATCAGTTTGCAAAAGATCTTTTGATAAACCCTGAAGACTATCAAGCTTTTGTAGAGAAAGGAAACTTTGATAAGTCAGATATCATACGCTTTGCTGAGGAAATAGATATTCACCCTAGTATTGTCTTAGGAAGATTACAAAATGAGGGCATTCTCAATTTTGACCGTTTCCGAGAATTAAAAGAAAATTATTACTTTGTTTCTTGAGGCGTTGTGACTCGTAGAAGATGAAAAAAGCTTCATACGGTCAGTAAATTGAGTCATTCTAGCAATATTTACAATGAAATTCGCCAGTATCTCAAGCAAGAAGTAGTGAAGTTGAGTCAGGTTCAACTCATGATTGACCGTGCCTGTCTAATTCCTGAACATAAGGGGGAGGTCTGTAAAGAAGATTTGCTTGCCCTTTATCTAAATGCTTACTTACAAAAATTAACTTTACTGAAAGGAGACTTACATGAGACTTTGGCATGAGGCCTTGATTCCTCAACTTCCCCGACCTCAACTTTTGGGGCAACATCGTGAGTGCTGCGCCCTACGTGGCAATGGCTGGGGGAGGAGGCATGCGACAGTTGACTATGTCTTTACCCATTCTCCCTACCATCTCTATGCTTACCATCGCTTGATTATGGAGGAAATGGCTAGTCGTGGTTATCGGGTCAGCCCAGAATGGCTGGATAAGAACTACCGTGGTAAGACCTGCCCTCCTTATGAGGATTTGACTGAGGAGAAGGTGGGCGCTCCCATCTATAGAGAGCATGATGCCCGCTACTATGAGGAATGTTTAGATAATCTCCGTGAGAAGGGGATAGAGCTGGAGTAACAGCGCGAAAGGTTTGCGATGCAAAATTCTTCTTCGTATTTTTTGAGTCATAAAGATGAGACCTAAGGATTCTTTCTTAGGTCTTATGTTTTTAGTGTTATGATGTATTTTCAGTTATAAAGTGATGAAAAAGAGCTTGTTGCACGCTATTTCATAAACAGGGTGATAGATCTGTGTTCTTTATAAATAGTGAGATTTTTTCATAATAAAACCTTAAGAACACTATACCGTAAAAGAATCAATAAAAAAACGAACTAACCATAGAGTAGTCCGTTTTTTGTTTAATAGAAAGAGGCATTAGTGAGTGAAGTCCAGTACCATACGTCCTTGGATAGTACCAGCTTCCATTTCATCAAAGACATCTACGGCATCTTCAACAGGGCGTTTTTCAACGACTGGAACAACTAAGCCTTCAGCACCAAATTGGAAGGCTTCTTCCAAGTCTTTACGAGTACCTACAAGAGAACCGATGACTTGGATACCGTCTAGAACAGTCTTGACAATGCTGAGGTCCATCATTTCAGATGGCAAACCAACAGCTACTACACGACCACCTGCACGTACAGAATCAACGGCTTGGTTGAAGGCCACTTTAGAAACGGCTGTTACAACAGCAGAATGAGCACCACCGTTTGTTTTTTCTTTGATGAGACCAGGTACGTCATCAACTTCACGTCCATTGATGACAATATCAGCACCAACTTCTTTGGCTAAAGCAAGTTTGTCATTGTTGATGTCGACTGCGATAACATGGGCATTGAATACTTTCTTAGCATATTGAACAGCTAGGTTACCCAAACCACCTGCACCATAAAGGACGATCCATTGGCCTGGTTGGAGCTGAGCTTCTTTGATGGCTTTGTAAGTAGTTACACCGGCACAAGTGATAGAAGAAGCTTGTGCAGGATCAAGACCTTCAGGAACTTTGACAGCATAGTCAGCTGTTACGATACATTGTTCAGCCATACCACCGTCAACAGAATAACCAGCATTTTTTACTGTACGGCAAAGAGTTTCACGTCCTGTAGTACAGTATTCACAAGTGCCACAACCTTCAAAGAACCAAGCGACACTGACACGGTCGCCTACTTTCAAGCTTTTTACATCTGGAGCCAATTCTTTGACGATACCGATCCCTTCGTGACCAAGGATACGGCCTGGGACCTTACCAAAGTCACCATGTGCAACGTGCAAGTCAGTGTGGCAGACACCACAGTATTCAATTTCTACAAGAGCTTCACCTGTTTCAAGCGGACGGAGTTCTTTGTTTTGAATAATTTCAACACCAGTACTTTCTGGATTAACAACAACTGCTTTCATAAGTAGTTCCTCCTGTTTAGTTATTATCATTAATATGTTAATTATATCACAAAGTTTTTGGGTCGGCAAGCGTTTTCAATAAAAAGGAATTCCTTGCTAGATCGCTAAGTGACCTATTTTTTGTGAGAAAGGTGGTAAAAACCGTATATTATTCTAATTTTGTTCTATAATTCAAACAAATTGACTCATCAAACTTTATAAAATAGGTATTAAGTAGAAAAACATTCGGAAATATTACATTTTCGTTACATTTTATAACAAAGTATGAATTTTCAGACAATTTTTATTATAATATGAGTTAAAAAATATTGAGGAGTTTTGTATGAAAAGACAACAACGTTTTTCACTTCGGAAGTTCAAATTTGGTTTGGCTTCGGCTTTGTTGGGAACTGCTTTGATTTTTGGCTCTGGCCAAGCTAATGCGGACGAACAGACAGGCGTTAGTACAGCAGAAGCGAGTCAGCAGTCAAGCCTAGTTACAACAGCAGATCCGTCAGAGCAGGAGTCTCTTTCTGCGGATAAGGCGACAGTAAAAGAGGACAAGTCGCAAGCTTCTGAAGAAGTAGACAAATCCTCAAGTTCAGAGCCAGCAAATGCTCAAGCTCCATCAGCAGGAGAAACTAAGGAAGAAAAGCAAGTAGTTAGCGAAAAGGAAGTAGCTACAGAGCCAAAACAGACTGTTTCGACAGCAGAGGTAACAAGCCCTTCATCTGCAAAGAAAGATGATAAGCAGGAGGTTAGAGCTACAAATCCTGAAAGCAAGCCAGCGACTACAGAAGCTGTAGCGTCAGAAAATACAGGTCAGCCAGTTGCTACTGCGACTTCTGCAGAAGAAGCTAAAGTCAGCAAGGACGAGCAACCTACCAGCATCAGTAGTAATGAAATCATCAAGGTTCCTCAAACTTGGTCTCAAGGTTATAAAGGGGAAGGTCGCTTGGTTGCTGTTATCGACTCTGGTTTAGACGTCCACCATGAAGTATTGCGTATTTCGGACCCTTCAAAAGCCAAATACCAAACGGAAGCAGCTCTTGAAGAAGCAAAGAAGAAGGCCGGAATTGATTATGGTAAATGGTATAACAGCAAGGTTGTTTATGCCTATAACTATATTGATGGCGATGATAGCATCAAGGAAAAAGATAGCTATTCTCACGGGATGCACGTTACTGGTATCACGGCTGGAAATCCAGACAAGAAGGATAGCAACGGGGAATACATCTATGGGGTTGCTCCTGAAGCTCAAGTGATGTTCATGCGGGTCTTCTCAGACCGTCAAAAAACTACGAGCGACGCCATTTATATCAAGGCCATCGAAGATGCGGTAGCCTTGGGAGCAGATTCCATCAACATGAGTTTGGGTTCAGCAACAGGATCAGTCGTAAACATGAGCCCTAGTCTCTCTGCAGCGATTGAACGAGCTCGAGCTAAAGGAGTCAGTGTCGTAATTGCGGCTGGTAATGAAAATACTTTCGGAAGTGGCCATTCTAAACCTCTGGCTGAAAATCCAGACTATGGTTTAGTCGGAAATCCGTCAACTGCAGAAGGAGCTATTTCTGTTGCCTCTGTTGATAATACAGTAGTGACTGAGGAAGTCATGGAAGTTCGTGGTCTAGAAGATAATACTGAATTAAGCAACGGAAAATTCACATTTGCCAAAGCAGATAGCAAGGCTGATTTTGAAAAGGGCAAGGAATACGAGTATGTTAATGCTGGTCAAGGACGCGAAGAAGATTTTAATGGCTTAGATTTGACAGGTAAGTTGGCCCTTATTCAGCGTGGTTCAATTACGTTCTCTGAGAAGATTAAAAATGCGATCCAACATGGTGCAGCTGGTGCCCTCATCTACAACAATGTTGAAGGGGCTAATATCCAGATGGCCTTGGATAAGGATTCAGAATCAGCTCCATCAGCCTTTATCAGCAAACAGTATGGTGAAGCCTTGGCTGCTGGTAATTATAAGATTGCCTTCAATGGATTGAAAGATAATCGTCCAAATCCAACAGCTAAAGAACTATCTGATTTCTCTAGCTGGGGTGTTACTACCGATGGGCAGCTGAAGCCAGATGTATCAGCTCCAGGTGGATCTATCTATTCTTCACTCAATGATAATACCTATGGTAGCATGAACGGAACCAGTATGGCCTCTCCACATGTGGCTGGTGTTGCGGCCTTGGTGAAAGAATACCTGCTCAAGCATTATCCAAACCTAACTCCAGCTCAGAATTCTGAATTGGTTAAGGCTTTGATCATGTCTACTGCGAAGCTGCATATTGATAAAGAAACAGGCGCTTATACCTCTCCGCGTCAGCAAGGTGCAGGAATCGTTGATACAGCTGCCGCAGTGTCTACTGGACTTTATGTTACTGGGGAAAACCAATACCCAAGCGTATCCTTAGGCAATGTCGAAGATAGTTTTACGTTTGACGTGACGGTTCATAATATTACTGATACTGACCGAACCCTGAAAATGATTGTCAATACCAATACAGATACGGTTAAGGATGGTCAATTTGATCTGACACCTCGTAAATTGACTGAGACAGTATGGCCTGAAGTTACGGTCAAGGCTCATAGTAGTCAGACTGTAACTGTAAAGGTTAATGTGGCTAAATTTGCAGAAGAGCTGACCAAGTTAATGCCAAACGGTTACTTCTTAGAAGGTTTTGTTCGCTTTGTTGATCCAGCAGATGACGGTGATGTAGTGAGCCTGCCATTTATGGGCTTCCGTGGTCAATTCCAAAATCTGCCAGCTGCTGAAAAACCAATTTATAAATTAGTTCGCGATGGCAAATCAGGTTTCTATTATCAGGTACCAGAGGATAAAAGTATTGATTCTAAAAGCAATGTGACGAGCCTCGTAACAACTTCTAAAGATACCCTTTATTCGACTGGTAAAACTGTAGACCGCAGTTCAGTTGTATTAGGAACAGCAGAAAATGCCGAAGGGAAACATATCTTACAGCTGGATGCTGATGGCAATATTCGTTTAGCCTTCTCACCAAATGGCGATGGCAATAAAGATGTAATCCAGTATCGCTCTGTCTTCTACCGGAATGTAAACAATCTGACAGCTAGTGTGTATACAACAGATGATACTGACTACCGCTTCCCAATCTGGCAAAGTAGCAAGGCTTGGGATGGCCGTAAGAATTTCTATAGTGGTGATGCGAGAAAACCGAAATCTTATCTTTTGACAAATACTGTTTGGGATGGTCGCGATAGCAAGGGCAACCCATTAGAAGATGGCCGCTATACCTATGTCGTTCGCTACACACCTGACGTGCCTGGTGCAGAAGAGCAAACTGTAAGCTTTGATCTTCAAATTGATACCCAAAAACCTCAGATTACTTCAGGTTATATCACGAATAAAGACGGTGTTGAGACTTTAACAGTCCGTAAGCCAAAGGATGTAGGAAACGGTGGTATCCTGCGCGAACAAGTCTTCTACTTGAAGGCAGACGAAGAAGGTTCGATCACTTATAAGGACGTGGATTCCCATGGAAAAGAACGGGAATACGAGCATAGAGTTTATCTTTCAGCCAATGAAGATGGTACGTACACCTTACCAGAAGGAGTAGACAAGTCTCAGATTTTCTATGCGGTAGAAGATTATGCAGGCAACAAAGATGTTCTTGCCTTGTCTGAATTTGTCAGCCCTGAAAATTCAGGTCGGATCCGAGTTTCCATGGTGGATGCAACTACACATAAAGATGTCGACACGACCTTTGTCTATCGAATCAAGGATGACAAAGGAAAATACGTTGATTTGGACAAAGGAAAAGATATCAACTTCTTGCCGTTAGGTCGTTATACAGTAGAAGTCTTCACCTATGATAGGGATGAAATTAAGTTCTATGGCTCCAAGACGCAGGAATTCGAATTAACAGCACAAGATAGCTTCAAGACAATCGAGTTCCTTGTTAAGGAAGTTGTCTTTGCGCCAGTCAGTGTTACTTTTGATCAGGCTGTACCAAAGAATACTCAAGTGCTTCTGAAGAACAACAATGGCGATGTATATACATTACCTGCTGCTAAATTTGGTAAGAATTCCTTTGGACGATCAGTAGGGGCAGGATTCTACTCTGTCTTTGTCAATCTCCCAACTGGTTATGAGCTTGTGGAAACAGATCCAACTGTTGAAGTTCTTGAAGGTAAGAACAATCTTCTTAAACTAGGACTTGTTGTTAAAACCCTTCTTATGGCTGCGGTTAATCAGCAATCAAATCTAGTAACGACAGTTCAATATTACAATGCTTCTAGCGCAAAACGACTGGCTTATGATCAAGCTTATCAATCTGCTAAAGATGCTTTAGCTGGTAAATTGACGCAGGCAGAAGTGGATGCTGTTGTTGCTAAATTGCAAGCCGCAACAACTGATCTTGACGGTAAAGAATCCGATGTAGCAGCTGTTAAAGCGGCAGTAGAAGCTTATGCTGCAACAACGAAGACAGGTGCTTATGCTAATGCTAAGGATAGAAACCGCCGTGCCTATGACCAAGCCTTCCAAGAAGTTACTCTTCTTTTACTTCAAGAGAAGGTAACCCAGGAGCAAATCGATACGGCACTGGCTAAACTGGCGGTAGCTGAGAAAAAATTAGATGGTAAGCCAACGAACTTTACTGATTTACAAAAATTAGTAGAATACGACATGCACTATCAAGCAATCAGCAATAAGTTTATCTATGCTAGCGAGAATGTTAAAGCAGCATATTTAGAAGCGTACGCTCAAGCTAAGGCAGTTCTGGACGATCCGGGAGCTAGCCAAGCAGAAGTTAAGGAAGCTATTGCGAATTTGAAGGTAGCTAGGAGAAAACTTGATGGCAGAAAACCAAGAGTTGTGAAGCCTAGAAAGCCAAGACAAGCTTAAAACTTTCAAGCTTACTTTAGAATTAGAATCCCTTAGGTTTATACTTGAGGGATTTCTTTTATGATAGGTACATAAGTGTTTTACAATAGTTAGGATTTCTGCTATAATCTTTTTTAGAAAGAAATCTCTTTGTCTACTTTTTAGCGAGTCTGGGATAGTGTGAGCCAGATAGGGAAGCAGAGCAGATGGCGCTTTTGGTTAACATTTTTAAACGTAATGAAGTAATAAATTAGGGTGGAACCGCGTTTTTGACGCCCCTAGGTCGCAATAGCCTAGGACTGTCGGATGTGGTTCTTTTGTTTGTTCAAACGGAGCAAAAGATGGTCCCTGAGCTAAAATAAAAACAAAAGGAGTAACTAATGTCCAAGAAACTTACCTTTCAGGAAATAATTTTGACTTTACAGCAATTCTGGAATGATCAGGGCTGTATGCTTATGCAGGCTTATGATAATGAGAAGGGGGCGGGAACCATGAGTCCCTATACCTTCCTGCGAGCTATTGGGCCAGAGCCTTGGAACGCGGCCTATGTAGAGCCGTCTCGCCGGCCAGCAGATGGACGATATGGGGAAAACCCTAACCGTCTTTACCAGCACCACCAATTTCAGGTGGTTATGAAGCCGTCTCCAAGCAATATCCAAGAACTGTACTTGCAGTCTTTGGAGCTCTTGGGCATCAATCCGCTGGAGCACGACATCCGCTTTGTCGAAGATAACTGGGAAAATCCGTCAACTGGATCAGCTGGTCTGGGCTGGGAAGTATGGCTGGATGGTATGGAAATCACTCAGTTCACTTACTTCCAGCAGGTCGGAGGTCTGCCAACTCAACCGGTGACAGCTGAGGTGACTTATGGTCTGGAGCGCCTGGCTTCTTATATTCAAGAAGTGGACTCTGTCTATGACATTGAGTGGGCTGATGGTGTTAAGTATGGCGAAATTTTCACTCATCCTGAATATGAGCATTCCAAGTACAGCTTTGAGGTTAGTGACCAAGACTTGCTCTTGGGGAATTTTGAGAGGTTTGAAGCAGAAGCTAAGCGCTGTCTGGACGAGCATCTGGTGCACCCAGCCTATGACTATGTTCTCAAATGCTCGCATACCTTTAACCTCTTGGATGCGCGTGGAGCTGTATCCGTGACAGAGCGAGCAGGCTATATTGCTCGCATTCGTAATCTGGCGCGTGTCGTGGCCAAGACCTTTGTGGCTGAGCGCAAGCGTCTGGGCTATCCGCTTTTGGATGATGAGACTCGTGAGAAACTCTTGGCAGAGGAGGGAGAATAATCATGGTAAAAAATTTATTAGTTGAATTAGGCTTGGAGGAAATGCCAGCCTATGTCGTGACACCGAGCATGAAGCAGCTGCGCGACAAGATGGGAGCCTTCCTGACAGACCATCGTCTGACCTTTGAGAAAATTGAAATGTTCTCTACGCCTCGCCGTTTGGCGGTGCGCGTGGTTGGCTTGGCGGACAAGCAGTCCGATTTGACCGAAGATTTCAAAGGCCCTTCTAAGAAAATTGCTCTGGATGCTGATGGCAACTTCACCAAGGCTGCAGAAGGCTTTGTCCGTGGCAAGGGCTTGACGGTTGAGGACATTACTTTCCGCGAAATCAAGGGGGAAGAATACGTCTATGTGACCAAGGAAGAAATCGGCCGCCCGGTAGAGGAAATCATCCCAGCAGTGACGGAAGTTCTGCAAGCTTTGACCTTCCCAGTCAGCATGCACTGGGCTAACAACACTTTTGAATACATCCGTCCGGTTCATACTTTGACTGTGCTCCTAGATGAGCAGGCCTTTGACTTGGATTTCTTGGACATCAAGAGCGGACGTACTAGCCGTGGACACCGTTTTTTGGGGAAAGAAACAGAGATTGCTTCCGCGGATTCCTATGAAGATGACCTACGGGCTCAGTTTGTTATTGCCAGCCCTCTTGAACGTGGAGATATGATTGTCGAGCAGATTCGAGCACTGGAAGAGGAGCACGGAGTTTCTATCGAGATTGACGAAGACCTGCTCAATGAAGTGTTGAATCTGGTAGAATATCCAACTGCTTTCTTGGGTAATTTTGATGCTAAATACTTAGAGGTGCCAGAGGAAGTGCTGGTAACTTCTATGAAAGAGCACCAGCGTTACTTTGTTGTGCGCGATGCTGAAGGCAAACTTTTGCCGCACTTCATCTCTGTCCGCAACGGAAATGCAGAGCATCTAGAAAATGTCATCAAGGGAAATGAGAAAGTCTTGGTGGCTCGTCTGGAAGATGGGGAATTCTTCTGGCGAGAAGACCAAAAGCTGGCTATTGCCGACTTGGTTGAAAAGCTGAGCAATGTGACTTTCCACGAAAAGATTGGCTCTCTGGCAGAGCACATGGAGCGGACTAGTAAGATTGCTGCTCTCTTGGCGCAAGAAGCAGGATTGGATGCTGATGAGACAGCCGATTTGGCTCGTGCAGCGGCTATTTATAAGTTTGACCTGCTGACTGGTATGGTTGGTGAATTTGATGAGCTGCAAGGTATCATGGGTGAGAAGTATGCTCTTCTGGCTGGTGAGAATGCTGCAGTGGCAGCTGCTATTCGGGAGCACTATATGCCGACTTCAGCCGATGGCGAATTGCCTGACACCAAGGTCGGTGCGGTCTTGGCGCTGGCTGATAAGCTAGATACCATTCTGTCCTTCTTCTCTGTGGGACTGATTCCGAGCGGTTCCAATGACCCATATGCACTGCGCCGTGCGACTCAGGGTGTCGTGCGTATCTTGGACAAGTTTGGCTGGAACATTGATTTGGCTCAGCTTCTTGGCCGACTTTACGAATTGAAGTTTGATAGCCTAAGCTATGACAATCAAGTGGCAGTGCTAGACTTCTTCCGTGCCCGCGTTGAGAAGATGATGGATCGCAACATTCCAAAAGACATCGTGACGGCTGTTCTTCAAAACACTCACTTTGTCGTACGCGATTTAGTAGAAACAGCAGCGCTTCTAGCAGAAAAAGCTCAGGAAGACAACTTCAAGTCAGCAGTCGAAAGCCTATCTCGGGTCTTTAATCTAGCTGAGAAAGCCCAAGGGCAGACAGCTGTCAATCCAGCTCTCTTTGAAAATCAAGAGGAAAAAGACTTGGCTGCTGCCATTGAAAAAGTGGAGCTGACATCTGACTTGGCTACCAATCTCGACCAACTCTTTGCACTCAGTCCAGTTATCGATGCTTTCTTTGACAATACCATGGTCATGGCAGAAGATGAGGCTGTGCGTAACAACCGTCTAGCTCTCCTGTCTTCTTTGACAGCCAAGGCGGGACAAATGGCGCAGTTTAATCAGATTAATACCAAATAAAAGGTAAGAGAGAGGTAGAATCATGGATCCTAAAAAAATTGCCCGTATTAATGAACTGGCTAAAAAGAAAAAAACGGAAGGCTTAACTGCTGAGGAAAAAGTGGAACAAGCCAAGCTTCGTGAAGAGTATATCGAGGGCTACCGTCGCTCTGTTCGTCATCACATTGAAGGCATCAAGATTGTCGACGAGGAAGGCAATGATGTGACGCCTGAAAAATTGCGTCAAGTTCAGCGTGAGAAAGGTCTTCACGGTCGCAGTCTAGATGATCCAAATTCATAAAAAAATAGTTGTCATTTCAGTGCATAAGCTGAAATGACAACTATTTTATTTTTTCTTCCTTTTTAAGAGTTTATAGCTGATGTAGAGAATGGCGACGCAAGTGAAGGTTAGAATCCAAAAAAGAACTGGATCTGTTGTGGTCCTCAGAAAGAAGAAGCAGACTAGAAAAATAGCAAATAATAGAATTAAGATAGTATTTCTATAAGATTGAAGGTTCATTCTTCTTCCTCCCTTTTTTGTGCTTGACGAATCTTTCCTTTGGAAATAAAATGCATAATCAGTCCAAATCCAAGACCAGCAGCTAATCCAGCTATAATAAGTTTTGGCTGAAGCAAAACTTGTAGGATATCTTTCTTTTCCATGACAGCTATCATGATGCTGAAGAGAGGGTAAAAGAGCAGCCAATAAGAGAAGCCTGCTTTGAGACCAGCATGTTTCATAGCTTTTTCTTCTTTTTCATCCTGAAGTCCTAGCTCTAGATTATCAATTCCTTTGCGCCGTGCTTGAATGACTATATAGACACAGAATCCGAGGATAAGGATTTCCAGCAGGATAGGATAGGTAACAGCAATAATTTTAGGCCATCGAAAAGCCAGTGGAAAGACGATGGCATTGCCAAAAATCAGAATAAAGAAAAGCCAGATAAAGCCTTTATTTCCTAGATGCTCAGCCTGTTGTCGCTTTTGCTCGTCCAAGGGTCCAGTAATGCCATAAAATCGTTTGATCATCTTGTCTGAGAATGTTTCTTTTTTCATGTTTGCTTCCTTTCTTTAGGTATGAATGTTGCTGCAAGGAAAAATTCTTAGTCCTCAGAATCTTCATCAGTCAGCTGGGAATCCCAAAAGAGGGCGTTGAGGTCAGTATCCAGTGTTTTTGCTAGATTGATGCAGAGCTCGAGGGTGGGGTTGTATTTGTTGTTTTCAATCATATTGATAGTTTGCCGCGATACCCCGATGGACTTGGCCAACTCTAGCTGAGACATCTTTTTTTCTTTTCGAAATTCTTTGACACGATTCATTACACCCTTCCTTTCTATTTTTTATCACCAATCAAATGTCGTGTATATTTGACTTTTAAAATAGTATAATCTTTTTTGGAGATTATGTCAAGTATATACGACAAAAACTTAGGATTATTTTTCCTGGTCCTACTTTTTCTTTAAAATTTTTTTTTGCTTTTGATTATGGTATAATAGATAAGATATGACAAATGAATTTCATCATGTAACCGTTCTTCTTCATGAAACTATTGATTATTTAGATGTTAAACCTGATGGGGTGTATGTTGATGCGACCTTAGGTGGGGCAGGCCATAGTGAATATTTACTAAGTAAGTTAAGTCCCAAGGGCCATCTCTATGCTTTTGATCAGGATGCGACAGCTATTGAACATGCCAAAAAACGTTTAGCACCATACATCGAAAAAGGCATGGTTACTTTTGTGCAGGATAATTTCCGCCATCTCAAACTACAGTTAGAAAAACTTGGTGTAGATGAGATTGATGGTATTTGTTATGATTTAGGGGTCTCAAGTCCCCAATTAGATGAGCGAGAACGTGGTTTTTCTTATAAACAAGATGCACCATTGGATATGCGTATGAATCGTCATGCGGATTTTAACGCTTATCAAGTAGTCAATGACTACGATTATCATGATTTAGTGCGTATTTTCTTTAAATACGGTGAAGATAAATTTTCAAAGCAAATTGCTCGTAAAATTGAGCAAGCTAGGCAGATCAAGCCGATTGAGACGACAACGGAGCTTGCAGAGATTATCAAATCTGCCAAGCCCGCCAAGGAATTAAAGAAAAAAGGGCATCCAGCCAAGCAGATTTTTCAAGCCATTCGGATTGAGGTCAATGATGAGCTGGGCGCAGCTGATGAGTCTATTCAGCAAGCAATTGATTTATTGGCGGTAGATGGTCGGATTTCAGTCATCACCTTCCATTCTTTGGAAGATCGCTTGACCAAGCAACTTTTTAAAGAGGCTTCGACAGTAGACGTGCCAAAGGGCTTGCCTTTTATTCCAGATGACTTGAAACCTAAACTGGAATTAATCAGTCGCAAGCCAATTTTGCCGAGTGCAGAAGAGCTTGAGCTGAATAATCGAGCACATTCAGCCAAATTGCGCGTGGCGCGAAAAGTACACAAGTGAGGGAATAAATGCCAAATAACAGCCAAGAAACGAGAGGACAGCAGCTCCAATCACGGATTAAAAAGTTCACTCGTATCGAGAAAGCATTTTATGCTTCGATTATCTTGACAGCGATTATTATTGCAGTTAGTGTTGTCTTTATGCAGACAAAACTTTTGCAAGTTCAGCATGATTTGACGGACTTGAATGTCCAAGTCAGCACTAAGCAGGTTGAAATTAATAACGCCAAGCAAGAGATTAATGATTTAACGCGTAAGGAAAGACTGTCTGGACTAGCTAGTTCTCAGGAAATGACCTTACAGAATGCAATCGTAAAAACGGCGGAATAAAGCATGAAGAATAAGATTTTAAGGTATGCTTTAAAAAATCGAAAAACAGCTAATATGAATCGAAAACAAGTGGGGAAAAATCTGAGTATCCTGACTGTTTTTCTTTTCTTTGTTTTTTTGATTAACTTTGCTATCTTGATTGGGTCTGGTCGAAAATTTGGAGTGGACCTGGTGGCAGAGGCTAAAAAAGTTTACCAGATTCAAAAAACAGTACAGGCTAAGCGGGGAACGATTTATGATCGGAACGGCAATGCCATTGCAGAAGATTCAACGACTTATAATCTCTATGCCATTATTGATAAAAAGTATAAGTCAGCTACAGGAGAGATTCTCTATGTAGAGCCCTCTCAGTATGAGACGGTTGCTCAAATTCTACACGATAAGTTAGACATTGAGACTGATTATGCCAAGAGCCAGCTATCACAGGAAAAATTGACTCAGGTCTATTTTGGTGCTAAAGGAAATAATATTCCTTACGCAACGATGACAGATATTAAGAAGTCCATGGAAGATGCTGGCGTTAAAGGAATCAGTTTTGATACCAGTCCTAGTCGAAGCTATCCAAATGAAACCTTTGCCTCTCAGTTTGTCGGTATTGCCCAATTGGTAGAAAATGAGGATGGATCTAAGAGCCTACGTGGTTCAACAGGCTTGGAATATTCCTTGGATAAAATCTTGGCTGGACGGGATGGTTTGGTGACCTATGAGCGCGATAAAAACGGAAATATTGTGCCTGGTTCAGACCAAGTTTCTGTGGCAACAGAAAATGGTAAAGATGTCTATACGACTATTTCTAGCCATCTGCAAAGCTATCTAGAGACAAGAATGGACATCTTCCAAGAAAAGGTCAAAGGGAAATTTGTATCTGCAACACTGGTTAGTGCTAAGACAGGTGAAGTTTTGGCAACAACTCAGCGCCCAAGTTTTAATGCAGATACCAAGGAAGGTCTGTCTAAAGACTTCAATTGGTCAACCTTGCTTTATCAAAGCCCTTATGAGCCTGGATCAACTATGAAAGTATTTACCTTGGCTAGTGCTATCGATAATCATACTTTCCCTGCCAATGAAACCTACTTTAATGACGAGTTTCAAATCGAGGATACAATCATCAAAGACTGGGGAGTCAATATGGGGCTCTCAACTGGTCAGACCCTGACTTATGCTCAAGGATTTGCCTATTCAAGTAATATCGGTATGGCCCGTCTGGAGAAAAAGATGGGAGATGATAAGTGGCGTGATTATTTAGATAAATTCAAGTTTGGTGTTCGTACACGATTTGGTATGATGGGTGAAGACGTCGGCAATCTTCCGGATAAAAATGTCGTTACAACCGCAATGAGTTCCTTTGGTCAAGGGATTAACGTAACACAAGTTCAAATGCTACGTGGATTTACAGCAATTGCTAACGACGGTGTTATGTTGGAACCTAAATTTATCAGTGCTATTTATGATTCAGCGACTAACAGTGCCCGCAAGGGAACAAATGAGATCATAGGAAATCCGGTTTCTAAAACAGCGGCTCAAGAGACCCGGAAGTATATGGTGACAGTCGGAACTGATCCTAACTTTGGAACCTTGCAGACAGATGGAGTACCAATCATTCAAGTTCCGGGACAAGATGTGGCTGTTAAATCAGGTACGGCCCAAATTGCGGCAGAAGCTAAAGATGGGGGCGGGTACTTGGAAGGTGAGTACATCTATTCGGTAGTTGCTATGACGCCGGCTGAAGATCCTGATTTCATCATGTATGTGGCAGTGAAGCAGCCTGAAGAGAAGTTCTATCCAGATTTATGGAAAGAAGTCGTTAATCCTCTTTTGGAAGAAGCAGTTGCCATGAAAGATACCCTTGGTTTAACGACTCCAACGCATGTTTTAGATAATGTGATTACTGAAACCAAGTACACTATGCCTAAAACAAAAGAAAAGGGCAAAGATAAATCACCGGGTTCTTATGCTGAAGAGCTACGTCGTAATTTGGTTCAGCCGATTATCCTTGGTACAGGAAGTAGCATCACTAAATTATCTGTTGAAGCAGGTAAGAATGTTGCTTCTAACCAGCAAGTCCTTCTTCTAACAGATGAGCTGGATGACATGCCAGACATGTATGGTTGGACCAAAGAGAACGCGTCAACCTTTGCCAAATGGTTAGATATAAAGATTACCTACAAAGGTGAAGGTTCGAAGGTTGTTGGACAGAGCGTAAAAGCCAATACCTCTATCAAGAACCTCAAAGAAATAACAATAACACTAGGAGAGTAAGATGCTTACAGCTATAATTGCAGGAATTACTACTTTGATTTTAACAATTATTGGGATACCTGCCTTTATTCGTTTTTATCAAAAAGCCCGCATTTCCGGGCAACAAATGCACGAAGATGTCAAACAGCACCAGGCCAAAGCTGGAACACCCACTATGGGAGGGACTGTTTTCCTCTTGGCTTCGATTGTGGCGAGTTTTGTCATTGCATTATTTTCAGGAAATCTTTCTAGTAGCGTTACAACTATTTTGTTTATTCTGTTCTTGTACGGTTTAGTTGGCTTTTTAGATGATTTCTTAAAAGTTTTCCGCCGAATCAACGAGGGACTGAATCCTAAGCAAAAACTATTCTTGCAGCTGGTTGGCGGTGTGGTTTTTTATCTCTTTTTTGAACGCCACGGCGGTGGGGACATGCTGAACGTTTTCGGTTTTCCACTAGAATTAGGTTTTCTTTATATTTTCTTTGTTCTCTTTTGGTTGATTGGCTTTTCCAATGCAGTCAACCTAACTGATGGAATTGACGGTCTTGCAAGTATTTCCGTCGTGATCAGCTTGGGAGCTTATGCGGTTATTGCTTTAGAACAAAAACGTTTTGATCTTCTAATCGTGATCTTTAGTATGATTGGTGGCCTACTTGGTTTCTTCGGATTTAACCATAAGCCGGCTAAGATCTTTATGGGAGATGTGGGAAGTCTGGCTCTAGGAGGTATGCTGGCAGCTCTCTCTATTGCCCTCCACCAAGAATGGACCCTTCTTTTGATTGGGATTGTCTATGTATTTGAAACAGCTTCAGTCATGCTACAAGTTACTTACTTTAAGATGACAGGAGGCAAACGAATCTTCCGTATGACTCCAGTTCACCATCATTTTGAACTTGGTGGTTTTTCTGGCCGTGGTAAAGCTTGGAGTGAATGGAAGGTAGATTTTCTCTTCTGGGGAATAGGCCTTGTTGCAAGTTTGATTACTCTAGCAATTTTGTATTTGTAAGAAAAAGGAGAACGATTGTTCTCCTTCTTTTCATATAAATGGCTATAAATCCATAATTTCTGTTATAATAGATAGGACTACTAAGGATAAGAGGAAAAAATGAAATTTACAGAATTTACTTTTAAAAATTATATTCAGGAGGCTTTAGAGGATCTGAAGTTTGTTGAAGCAACAGAAGTACAGGAGCGATTAATTCCAGTTGTTTTGTCTGGGCGCGACCTTGTCGGTGAATCAAAGACAGGTTCTGGGAAGACCCATACTTTTCTGCTACCAATTTTTCAAAAGCTGAATGAAGATGAGGATCATGTACAAGTTGTGATTACGGCACCAAGCCGTGAGTTGGCCACCCAGATTTATCAAGCAACTAGACAGATTGCTTCTTTTTCTGATAAGGAAATTCGTGTTGCTAATTATGTGGGTGGGACTGACAAGGCCCGCCAAATTGATAAACTTGAATTTAGCCAACCTCATATTGTTATCGGGACACCAGGCCGAATCTATGATTTGGTCAAGTCAGGAGATTTAGCTATTCATAAGGCCAAGACCTTTGTTGTGGACGAGGCAGATATGACACTAGATATGGGCTTCTTGGAAACAGTGGATAAAATCGCCTCAAGTTTGCCAAAAGATTTGCAGTTTTTGGTATTCTCAGCGACTATTCCGCAGAAGCTACAGCCTTTCTTGAAGAAATATCTGTCCAATCCGGTCATGGAGCAAATCAAGACTAAAACGGTTATTTCTGATACAATCGAAAATTGGCTGGTTTCAACAAAGGGGCGCGATAAAAATGCGCAGATTTATGAAATCAGCAGAATTTTACAGCCTTATTTGGCTATGATTTTTGTCAATACCAAGACACGAGCAGATGAGCTACATAGTTACTTACTTGCTCAAGGCTTGAAAGTGGCTAAGATTCACGGTGATATTGCACCTCGTGAGCGTAAGCGGATTATGAATCAAGTGAAAAATCTTGATTTTGAATATATTGTTGCGACTGACCTAGCAGCAAGGGGAATTGATATTGAGGGGGTCAGTCATGTCATCAATGATGCTATTCCGCAGGACCTGTCTTTCTTTGTCCATCGAGTGGGAAGAACAGGACGCAATGGACTTCCTGGTACGGCCATTACGCTTTATCAGCCAAGTGATGACTCTGATATTCGTGAATTAGAGAAACTGGGTATCAAGTTCATTCCTAAGATGATAAAGAACGGTGAATTTCAGGACACTTATGATCGAGATCGACGAGCCAACCGCGAAAAGTCTTATGAGAAGCTTGATACAGAAATGATTGGTTTGGTTAAAAAGAAAAAGAAGAAAATCAAACCTGGCTATAAGAAAAAAATTCAGTGGGCTGTCAATGAAAAACGTCGTAAGACTAAGCGGGCCGAAAATCGTGCTCGAGGTCGTGCAGAACGCAAGGCCAAGCGCCAAAGCTTCTAGTCATAAAATTTGCTTATACCCTTGATAAATAAATTATACTGTTCGATATAAAAATAGTGTGATAGACTAGAGTATACTGGTCTATCTTTTTTTCTGGTCTCATAAAGACATGGTAAATTTGTTAAAGAGCATAGACCTTCTTAAATGAGAATGATGAAAGGATTGAATGATGAACGCAAGTTTAGTTATATTAGCTTCTAACTGGTATCAGGAATTAATGAAGTCTATCCCAGATGGTCAAAATTTTAGTTTAAGATCTGTTTTTGATGCCCTGCCAAGAATTATTGAAAAATTACCAACAACTTTATTTTTAACCCTGGGCGGCGCCCTTTTTGGTTTAGTTTTGGCTCTGCTGTTTGCTATTGTCAAAATCAACCGTGTCAAAGTTCTGTACCCTATTCAGGCTTTCTTTGTCAGCTTTTTAAGGGGGACACCTATCTTAGTCCAATTGATGCTTACCTATTATGGGATTCCTATAGCTCTAAAGGTTTTTAATCAACGTTTTGGAACGGCTTTTAATATCAATGCAATCCCAGCCTCAATCTTTGCTGTTGTTGCTTTTGCTTTTAATGAGGCAGCTTATGCTAGCGAAACAATCCGTGCAGCAATCCTCTCTGTTAGTGAAGGAGAAATTGAAGCTGCTAGAAGTCTGGGAATGACCAATGCCCAAGTATACCGTCGTGTGATTATTCCTAATGCAGCAGTGGTAGCTACACCAACCCTGATCAACTCCTTAATTGGTTTGACCAAAGGAACTTCACTGGCCTTTAGTGCTGGAGTGGTAGAAGTATTTGCCCAAGCCCAGATTTTAGGTGGTTCGGATTACCGTTATTTTGAGCGCTTCATCTCTGTCGCTCTAGTCTATTGGGTTGTCAATATTATGATTGAGCAATTTGGTCGCTTTATCGAAAGAAAAATGGCCATTCAAACGCCGGCTGCAATTGATTCAGCAATTCAAGCGAAAGGAGATCTCCTTTAATGATTCACATTTTTAACCTCAGTAAATCTTTCTCCGGTCAGGCAGTACTAGACAATCTTAGTTTGGATATCCAAAAAGGAGAGGTTATTGCCTTGATTGGTTCCTCAGGAGCTGGTAAATCAACCTTTCTTCGTAGTCTGAATTACTTGGAAACTCCAGACAGCGGTATCATTGAGATTGATGACTTTAGGGTTGATTTTTCCCAAATTACTCAGGAGGAAGTCTTAACACTTCGTAGAAAATTGGCCATGGTTTTCCAGCAGTTTAATCTATTTGAGAGACGGACTGCTCTGGAAAACGTAAAAGAAGGCCTGCTCGTTGTCAAGAAACTATCGGATGAAGAAGCTACTAAAATAGCTAAAGAAGAATTGGCCAAGGTAGGTTTATCAGATCGAGAAAATCATTATCCCCGTCATTTATCAGGTGGACAAAAACAGCGGGTAGCTTTGGCAAGAGCTCTGGCCATGAAACCTGATGTTCTCCTGCTAGATGAGCCTACATCTGCTCTGGATCCTGAACTTGTCGGCGAAGTAGAAAAATCCATTGCTGATGCTGCAAGATCTGGTCAAACAATGATTTTGGTTAGTCATGATATGTCCTTTGTTTCACAGGTTGCTGACAAGGTTCTCTTTTTAGATAAGGGGCATATTATTGAAGGTGGTAAGCCTGATGAGATTATGAATAATCCGAAAGAAGAACGGACGAAAGAGTTTTTTGCTAGTTACAAACGAACCTATATTTGATATAATAGATGAAAGATAACTCGGTTGGTTCTGCCAGCTGAGTTTGTTTTGAGCAAAATAAGCATGACTTATTGGACATAAATAGACCAAAACATAGGAGATTAAATGTTAAAGCAAATTTTTTCTCTCTATATAGAGAGTCTTCTTTTGACAACAGCACTTATTGGAGGTTTGTCAGGGATTTTAATTTTAGCCAGAATGGCTAGTCGCAAGGATAAGACAGCAAAGGCACGACAGGCGCATTTGTTTGATGTACTTTTGATTGATATTATGACTATCCCTATTTTATCTTTTGCGGTTATGGGCATTCTCTTAGTGCTGAAAGCATAATGCTTGCAAAAGTTTTTTATTGGCGTTAGAATAATTATTATTACAACAAAAGAAGGTGGAGTCATGTACGATACAATTATTATTGGAGCAGGTCCTGCAGGAATGACAGCGGCGCTTTATACTGCAAGAAGCAACCTAAAAGTTGCCTTACTGGAAGCTGGTATTCCAGGCGGACAAATGAACAATACAGCGGATGTTGAAAACTATCCTGGCTACGCCCTGATTAGCGGTCCAGAATTGGCTGAAAAGATGTTTGAGCCATTGGAAAATCTCGGAGTAGAGCATGTCTTTGGTCATGTTCAAAGAATTGAAGATCAGGGTGATTTTAAAAAAGTTATCACAGAAGACGAAGTTTATGAAAGTAAGACTGTTATTATTGCAACAGGAGCCTTTCACCGTCAGCTCAATGTACCGGGTGAGGCTGAATTTAATAGTCGGGGTGTTTCTTATTGTGCAGTTTGTGATGGAGCTTTTTTCCGTGATGAAGACTTACTAGTTGTTGGTGGAGGCGATTCAGCGGTTGAGGAAGCCATTTTCTTGACCCAGTTTGCTAAAAGTGTGACCATTGTTCACCGTCGTGATCAATTACGCGCACAAAAAGTTTTGCAAGATCGTGCCTTTGCTAATGAAAAAATTAGTTTTGTCTGGGATTCAGTCGTAGAAGCTATTCATGGTGACGAGCGTAAGGTGACTGGAGTAACCTTTAAAAATATCAAGACTGGTGAAACTAGCCAAGCAGATTTTGGTGGTATCTTCATTTATGTTGGTTTGGATCCAGTTAGTGAGTTTGTAGCTGATTTGGGTATAAGAGATGAATCAGGTTGGATTGTGACAGATGACCATATGAAGACCTCAGTAGCTGGTATCTACGCAATCGGAGATGTCCGTCAAAAAGACTTACGCCAGATTACGACAGCAGTAGGTGATGGAGCGATTGCGGGTCAAGAAGCTTATAAATATATCACTGAACATGAATAAAACCGAAAACCTTGTTAGTTATGGCTAACAAGGTTTTTTGATCTATTGAATCTTTTTGAGGAGTGGTTTCTTAGAAACTAAATAGCTACCAGCTAAATTGGTGGAGGAAAGATTTCAATTTTCTAATTGCCGGACTATTTCCCTATAACCTCTTAATTGTAAATTTATGATATAATAAGTAAAATCCATGCAGTTTATAAAGGAGAAAATATGTTTCCAGATGATAGTTTAACCTTACATACAGACTTGTATCAAATCAATATGATGCAGGTTTATTTCAATCAGAATATCCATAACAAACGTGCAGTCTTTGAAGTTTTTTTCCGTAAGAATCCTTTTAATAACGGCTACGCTGTCTTTGCGGGCTTAGAAAGAATTATTTCCTATCTCAATAATCTGACGTTCAGCCAGAGTGATTTAGACTATCTTGAGTCCTTGGGTTATCATGGAGACTTCTTAGATTACTTGCGGAATTTAAAGATGAGCCTTAGTGTACGGTCGGCTCAGGAAGGGGACTTAGTTTTTGCCAATGAGCCAATTGTGCAAGTGGAAGGTCCTCTGGCTCAGTGTCAGCTTGTGGAGACCGCCCTGCTCAATATCGTTAATTTTCAGACCCTGATTGCCACTAAGGCAGCCCGTATCCGTTCTGTTATCGAAGATGAGCCCCTGATGGAGTTTGGAACTCGCCGTGCTCAAGAAATGGATGCAGCTATCTGGGGAACTCGGGCTGCTGTGATTGGTGGAGCCAACGGTACCAGTAATGTTCGAGCGGGTAAGCTCTTTGATATTCCTGTTTTAGGAACCCACGCTCATGCCCTTGTTCAAGTTTACGGTAATGATTATGATGCCTTTAAAGCTTATGCCGAAACTCACCATGATTGTGTATTTTTGGTAGATACTTATGATACATTGCGTTTGGGTGTTCCGGCAGCCATTCGAGTTGCGCGTGAGCTGGGTGATAAGATTAAATTCCTAGGTGTTCGTATTGACTCAGGTGACCTTGCCTATATTTCTAAGAAGGTTCGGCAGCAATTAGATGAAGCTGGCTTCCCTGATGCTAAGATTTATGCGTCCAATGATCTGGATGAAAATACCATTCTCAACTTGAAAATGCAAAAAGCTAAGATTGATGTTTGGGGCGTGGGTACCAAGTTGATTACGGCTTATGATCAGCCGGCTTTAGGAGCAGTTTATAAGATTGTTGCTATTGAAGATGAGAATGGAGAATTGCGCAATACCATCAAGCTGTCCAATAATGCTGAAAAAGTTTCGACTCCAGGTAAGAAGCAGGTTTGGCGCATTACCAGTCGGGAAAAAGGTAAGTCTGAAGGAGACTACATTACCTATGAAGGAATTGATGTCAATGGCTTGGAAGAGCTGGAAATGTTCCATCCTACCTACACTTACATTAATAAGACAGTTAAGGATTTTGATGCTGTGCCGCTATTGGTAGATATTTTCCAAGAGGGAAATCTCGTTTACAAAAAGCGGAGCCTGACTGAGATTCAAGCTTATGCCCGTAAGGAATTTGATAAACTCTGGGATGAGTACAAGCGGGTTCTTAATCCACAGGATTATCCAGTTGACCTGGCTAGAGATATCTGGCAGGATAAGATGGACTTGATTGACCAGATGCGTAAGAAAGCCTACCAGACAGGAGCAGAAAAATGAGCCTACAAGAAGAAATCATCGCTCAATTGGGCGTCAAACCTATCATTGACCCGGAGGAAGAAATCCGCAAGTCGGTCGACTTTCTCAAGGCCTATCTGAAAAAGCACCCTTTTTTGAAAAGTTATGTTCTGGGAATTTCTGGTGGTCAGGATTCAACCTTGGCTGGTCGCTTAGCTCAGCTGGCTGTAGAGGAAATGCGCTCTGAAACTGGAGATGATAGCTATCGCTTTATCGCCGTTCGTTTGCCTTACGGTGTTCAAGCAGATGAAGATGATGCGCAAAAGGCTCTGGCTTTTATCCAGCCTGATGTCAGTCTGACAGTCAATATCAAGGAATCAGCTGATGCTATGACAAGGGCGATAGAGGCAACAGGTGCCAAAGTCTCTGATTTTAACAAGGGTAATATCAAGGCCCGCAGCCGTATGATTGCCCAGTATGCTTTGGCTGGTTCATACAGTGGGGCTGTTATTGGGACCGATCACGCAGCAGAAAATGTCACCGCATTTTTCACCAAGTTTGGGGATGGCGGAGCAGATATCTTACCACTTTACCGCCTCAATAAACGTCAAGGCAAGCAGCTTTTGGCCACTTTAGGAGCTGATCCGGCTCTCTATGAAAAGGTGCCGACGGCTGATTTGGAAGAGGAAAAACCTGGGATTGCAGATGAAGTCGCTCTAGGCGTGACTTATAATGAAATTGACGATTATCTCGAAGGCAAGTCCGTTTCAGCCCACGCCCAAGAAACTATCGAGTCTTGGTGGCATAAAGGTCAGCATAAACGCCATTTGCCAATTACGATTTTTGACGAATTTTGGAAGTGAAAATCTCTATCGTAACTTTTTAGTCCGAGCCAAGAAACGAGAAAACGATGAAAAAGATAGGTACACAGTCTATTGAAACCAAACGTCTTTTGCTAAGACCTTTTCTGGAATCAGATGCTCAAGCTATGTATGACAACTGGGCTTCTCGTCCAGATAATTTACTGCATGTGACCTGGGATGCTCACGAGAGTCCTGAAGTCACCCAACAGTCTATTGCTCGCTGGGTTGAGAATTATCAAAACATGGATTTTTACAAGTGGGCCATCTGCCTGAAGGAAAATCCTGAACAAGTGCTTGGTGATATCAGTGTGGTTGATAGAGATGATACGGTCAATGATTGCGAGGTCGGTTACATTTTAAGTAAAGACTATTGGGGGCAGGGGCTGATGACAGAAGCTTTGAAAGCTGTTTTGAACTATCTCTTGCAAGACGCAGACTTCAATCGTGTCACAGCAAGATTTGTAACAGCCAATCCAGCTTCGGGGCGTGTTATGGCTAAGGCTGGCATGAGCTACGAAGGTACTTTCCGTCAGGCTGTATTGCATAAAGGACAAGTCAAAGATTTTTCCGTCTATGGCATCCTAAAATCTGATTTAGAAAAAGGCTAGGACTCTTTTGTCTAGCCTTTTTACTTGCACTCCTTTTTTAAAGTTCTATAATAGATGTATAATGACAAGGAGGATTCTATGCATTCGTTAGAACAAAATTTTACAGATAAGCTGTATGCTGCTTATGAGGCCAATCCCAAGTTTGCAGCGATGGAAAATGCAATCAGTCACAATGGCCTTTTGGCTTCCTTAGAGAAGCGAAGCGCCGCTGTGGAAAATACACCTATCTTTTCACTGGATCTTACTAAGGACAAGGTCAGTGACCAGAAAGCTTCAGGACGCTGTTGGATGTTTGCAGCTCTTAATACCTTCCGCCACAAGATGATTGCTGGTTTCCAACTGGAAGATTTTGAGCTATCTCAGGCTCACACTTTCTTTTGGGATAAATATGAGAAATCCAACTGGTTCTTAGAGCAGGTGCTGGCGACAGCTGACCAAGAATTGACCAGCCGCAAGGTTAAGTTTCTCTTAGATACTCCCCAGCAGGATGGCGGTCAATGGGATATGGTTGTTTCTCTTTTTGAAAAATATGGCGTCGTACCCAAGTCAGTCTATCCAGAGTCAATTTCTTCTAGCAACAGCCGTGAGCTCAATCAGATTCTTAATAAACTCCTGCGTCAGGATGCACAGATTTTGCGAGAATTAGTGGCAGAAGGTGCAAACTCGGCTGAACTTCAGGCTAAGAAAGAAGAACTTCTCCAGGAAGTCTTTAACTTCCTAGCTATGAATTTAGGTTTACCGCCTCGCCAATTCGACTTCTCTTATCGCGATAAAGATAACAATTTTCATAGTGAGAGCGGATTGACACCACAAGTTTTCTTCAAAAAATATGTTGATCTCAAATTAGACGATTATGTCTCTATCATCAATGCGCCAACTGCAGACAAGCCTTATGGTAAGTCCTATACAGTTGAGATGCTGGGTAATGTCGTTGGTAGCAAGCCAGTTCGTTATTTGAATGTTGAAATGGACAGGCTAAAAGAGCTGGCTATCGCCCAAATGCAAGCTGGCGAGACCGTGTGGTTTGGTTCTGATGTTGGACAGTCTAGCAATCGTAAAGCGGGTAGTATGGCTGATGGCATGTATGACTTCACTTCTAGTATGGATATCCAGTTGACTCAAGACAAGGCGGGACGTTTGGACTATAGCGAAAGTCTGATGACCCATGCAATGGTTTTGACGGGGGTGGACTTGGATGAAAATGAAAAAGCCAAGAAATGGAAGGTCGAAAACTCTTGGGGCGAAAAGGTTGGTAACAAGGGTTACTTTGTAGCCTCTGACTCTTGGATGGATGAATATACCTACCAGATCGTAGTGCGCAAAGAATTTTTGACTGAAGCGGAATTAGCTGCTTATGAAGCAGAGCCTATTGTCTTGGCTCCGTGGGATCCAATGGGAGCCTTAGCCCTATAAAAGAATATTTATGAAGAAGGTCCTTATAGCTATATAAGGCCTTTTCTAAATAAAAAAACTCTATCTTCTCATATGAGAGAAGATAGAGTTTTTATGTTGATCTTCCAAACATTAGCGCTGGCCGTTATTAATTTGCGGTTTGCTTTCTTGAGGGTTAGAAGTAGAGGATGAACTTGATTCGGAAGTAGTAGAAGATTCCGAACTACTTGAAGAAGACTCTTCCTCAGAAGAAGATGATTCTTCTGAAGTTGAGGAAGGTTGGATATAGTATCGATATGGATTAGATCCGTTTAGGTATAGATAGTAACCAACTCGATAAACCCCATTTGGTTGCTCCCAGTCTTCGTTTCCATTGGTATTCAAGAAAGTCATCATAGACCGATAGACATCAGTTGCAACCTTGACCCCATCATCAAGAACTGGTGTCAATCGGTTTGAATAACCAGTCCATACAGCCATTGAATACTGAGGGGTGTAACCGACGAAGAGCTCATCTGGAGTTACAATACTAGAGCCATAATAAGGTTTTGTAAGTTTGGTTAATTCATCGTCTGCATAGTTAGAAGTACCAGTTTTCCCAGCCTGATAGACACCAGAAATTGCTGCATTTGTACCTGTTCCGGATGTCAAAACAGTCTTCATCATATCTGTCATCATGTAGGCTGTTGTTTCTTTCATGGCTCTTGAACCTTCGTTAGAGAAGACTTTTTCAGTACCATCGCTAAAGACAATTCTATTGACATATTGAGGTTTGTAGTAGGTTCCTCCATTAGCAAAAGCTGCATAGGCCGCAGCCATCTTCTCACTGCTTGCGCCATATTCGTTTCCAGATTTGTTGGTATTACTTGAAATGGCATTTGAATAGTGCATTTCTGGATAGTTGATACCAATCTTATTCAAGAACTTAAGAGCTTGTTTGAGACCAACTGCTTCTAAAGTTTTAACAGCTGGAACGTTCCGTGATTCTTGGATGGCATATTGCATGGTTATATTACCATAGTAGCGCATATCCCAGTTGTAGACAGGAGTGCTAGAGCCAGGGAAATTATAAGGAGCATCTGCAATAGTTGCAGATGTTGCACTATAGACCCCATCTTCGATGGCTGGTGCATAGTCTGTGATAGGTTTCATAGTTGAACCCCAGTCCCGATTGGTTTCAACGGCTTGGTTTGTACCAAATGAAACATTAGTAGACTGTTTACGAGCTCCAAGTTGGGCAATGACTTTACCATTTGTTACATCCATAACTGTGGAAGCGACTTGAAGTTCATCGTCTGGGTAGTTAACATAGGTATCGGAGTTATAGATCTCCCACAGTTGCTTTTGAGCGTCTGTATTGACATTGGTGTAGACTTCCATACCAGTAGTCAGCAAGTTATAGCCTGTTTCTTTTTCGACTTGCTCGATAACTTGTTTTAGATAGTTATCCATATATGCTGGATAAGATGCAGAGCTCTTCAAGCTTTGCAAACCGTCAGTAACAGGGGTATTGATAGCTTGTTCATACTGTTCAGCAGTGATGTATTTCAGTTGGTACATCTCAGATAAAACCAGGTTACGGCGTTGAAGTGCTGCTTCTGGTTGAGAGTATGGATCATACTGGTTTGGAGCTTGGGGCATTCCAGCAAGCAAGGCTAATTGAGGCAAGCTTAGATCTTTTAAGTCCTTACCATAAAAACTTTGTGCTGCTGTCTGCATCCCATAGTTCCCATTAGACATGTAAACCTTATTGACATAATAGGTCAGAATTTGTTGCTTTGTAGCTTTTCTTTCTAGTTGGAAAGCCAGCCAAGCTTCCTGAGCTTTACGTGAGACCGTCTGGTCTGCTTTTGAGGTAGAAAAATATGTCAGTTTGATCAACTGTTGGGTCAAGGTAGAACCACCCTGAAGTCCATTTGATCTCTTAAGAATATTATTAAAGATAGAGCCGATAATCCGAATAGAGTCCACTCCACGGTGATTGAAGAAACGATGGTCTTCAATAGCAACAATAGCATTGACCAAATCAGTTGGAATTTGATCAGTGGTTACATTTACGCGCTTTTCAGATCCCAAATCTGCGATAAGGTTATTTTGGCTATCATAAATTTTGCTGGAAGTAGTAGCAACGAGCTTGCTCTCTGATAACTCAGGGGCCTTGCTCACATAGTAGAAGAAGAGACAACTTCCTATCAGAAGTCCCAAAAGAAAGAGTGAGATAAGGCCGCTTGCAACCCATTTTAGGGCTGTGATTAAGGTTTGTTTATTCATTAGAGTGACCACCTAGTAAATTTTTTGAGATTATATCAAGATAAGGTACGCTGGGAAGGATGTTTTGTTCAATGAGATAACCATGTTTCTGAATATAATCCAGGGGCATGGATTTCCCACCCTTATCAATCTTGTAAAACTCAATTAAGTAGGGAGCAGGAAGGAGGTAGGTTTCCTTCAGGCTAGAAAAGTGAAGTAAGACAAAGCAAATCCCGCCTTGATTGAGCACTTGATCCATATGTTCAATCTGGTGTGCATGAAAATTTTTCATAGGCATAGATTGCTTTTGCCGCGTTTCCTTGGCTTCAAAATCAATGTAATGCCCACGGTAAACTCCCGAGTAGTCCGTAGTAGATGCCTGGCGAAAGTAGGCCTCGACAATCTTGGCACGGCTTCGCTTAGGATAATCAACTTTGACAATTTGCACGGGTGTAGGCTTTTTATGAATAACAGCTAATCCACGGCTAAGATAATAGTCATTGGTGTCGTTAATCATTTTTTCGAAAGTCATTCCCCGATTAGCGAAATCGACAGTCTCTTTTTTCACCTTTTTTATGTTATTTTTAGATGTAAGCTTATGCGGATAGTTGACCATAAAACTCCTTATTGGTACAATAACATCACTCTATTATACCATAAATCATTGTAAAAGGATAAAAAATGGTCAGTGTACTTGTTGTAGGCTATAAAGCCTTTGATTTAGGAATCTTTGGAGACAAGGATCAACGCTTGAAAATTATCAAAGCAGCTATTCGTAGGGATTTGATTTATCTCTTAGAAAATGGCATGAAATGGCTGGTTTTTACGGGAAACTTGGGCTTTGAGGTCTGGGTTCTGGAAGTTGCTAAGGAATTACAGGAAGAATATAATTTTCAATTGGCGACGATTTTTATTTTTGAAAACCAAGGTGAAAATTGGAATGAGGTTAACCAAGAAAAATTGGCTAACTTTAAAAATGTTGATTTTATCAAATATGCTTATCCAAGCTATGAAAATCCAAGTCAGTTTCGGACTTATAATCAATTTTTGTTAGAGAGCACAGACGGCGCTTATCTATTTTACGATGAGGAAAATGAGACAAAGCTCAAGTATCTTTACCGAATGATGAAGGAAAATGAACAATATCATATCAAAAAATTAACATTTGATGACTTAAATGAGATGGCGGAAAATTTTTCTGAAATTTAAAGTTTATACCTTGATTTTTCTCTTCCTTTTCGTATATAATGATAATAATAAACCAGATTGGAGAGAGAAATGGCTAGTATTATTTTTACACCTAAAGATATTTTTGATCAAGATTTTAAAACAGCAGTACGTGGATATAGTAAGCAAGAAGTGGATGAGTTTTTAGATGATGTGATCAAAGACTACGAAACTTATTCAGCTTTAGTGAAGGAATTGCGTGAAGAAAATAGCCGTTTAAAACAAGAACTTTCTAAACGAATTCAGGAAGCTCCAAATTCAACTGCTTCTCAGGTTCATCAGTCATTTGGAGACACAACTCAAACGACAATTACCAATTTTGATATCTTGAAAAGACTAAGCCGTTTGGAAAAAGAAGTGTTCGGTAAACAAATCCAAGCGAGCGAATTAAATCAATTGTAATTATAAGACGTGCAATTTTTGGATAATCGCATGAAAAGTTATTTTTTATGAGGAAAGTCCATGCTAGCACTGGCTGTGATGCCGGTAGTGTTTGTGCTAGGCGAAACAATAAGCCTAGGGACGGATTATTCCGTTACGGCGGATGAAACAGCTAAGTCTCTTGATATGCTGGAGTAGGCCTGAAAGTGCCACAGTGACGTAGTTTTTGTGGAAACACAAAAAGTGGAACGCGGTAAACCCCTCAAGCTAGCAACCCAAACTTTGGTCGGGGCATGGAATGCGTGGAAACGAACATTGCATTCTGACTGGAAACAGTAGACAGATGATTATCGAAGGAAATGGTACCTAGTCATTTCTGGAACAAAACATGGCTTATAGAAAATTGCATATAGGTAGAGGCTAGGGCTTGGTTCTTAGCCTCTAATTATAGTGAAATATACTTTAAAAAGTTAGGGATAGCAACTTTTCCTGATGTAAGTAAATCTCAAGTCGGCTATCTCAGTATATGGATAGACGCTTCCCCTTTGTTTTGAGGAAATAATGAAAAAAACATTTGACTTAATAGCGACAGCTGCAGCAGGTCTAGAAGCAGTAGTTGGTCGTGAAATTAGAAATCTTGGAATCGATTGTCAGGTTGAAAATGGTCGTGTTCGTTTTGAAGGAGACGTTCAAACGATTATTCAAACCAATCTTTGGTTACGGTCGGCAGATCGGATCAAAATCATTGTTGGGACTTTTCCTGCCAAGACTTTTGAAGAGCTTTTTCAAGGTGTCTTTGCACTTGATTGGGAAAACTACCTACCTTTAGGCGCAAAATTTCCTATTTCGAAAGCGAAATGTGTCAAGTCCAAACTTCACAATGAACCCAGCGTTCAGGCAATTTCTAAGAAGGCTGTTGTGAAGAAGTTGCAGAAACACTATGCGCGTCCTGAAGGGGTTCCCCTTATGGAAAATGGACCTGAATTTAAGATTGAAGTTTCTATTTTAAAAGATTTGGCGACAGTCATGATTGATACGACGGGGACTAGCTTGTTTAAGCGTGGTTATAGGACAGATAAGGGTGGAGCACCAATTAAGGAAAATATGGCAGCTGCTATTCTTCTCTTATCCAATTGGTATCCTGATAAACCTTTAGTTGATCCGACATGTGGCTCTGGAACTTTTTGTATAGAGGCTGCTTTGATTGGTAAAAACATTGCTCCTGGTCTCTATCGCTCTTTTGCTTTTGAAGAATGGAATTGGATAGATCGAGCACAAATTCAGAAAGCAAAAGCTGATGCTCGTATGCAAATTAAGCAGGATATTCAATTGGATATTGCTGGATCAGATTTGGATGCACGTATGATTGACATTGCCAAGAAGAATGCTGAAGAAGCTGGGGTGGAAGACTGTATTTGCTTTAAGCAAATGAGGTTGCAAGACTTGCACACTAATAAAATCAATGGTGTGATTATCTCAAATCCTCCCTATGGGGAAAGGCTTTTGGATGATACGGCTGTTACAAAACTCTACCAGGAAATGGGGCAGACTTTTGCACCATTAGAAACATGGAGTAAATTTATTCTGACCAGTGATGAGGCTTTTGAAAGTAAATATGGAAGTCCAGCAGATAAAAAGAGAAAACTCTATAATGGAACCTTGAAGGTTGATTTATATCAATATTTTGGACAAAGAGTCAAACGAAAACTTGAAGAGCAGAAAGGATGACTATGAGTAAGGAAAATAAAAAACCTGAAAGCCAAGAGCAAGAATCTATTTTAGATTTTGAAGAAGCTAAGGAAATGACTATTGGTCAGGCTGCCAGAAAAAGTGAAGAATTAGAAGCTGGCGTCAAAGATGATGATAGTGTTTTAGACAAATATATCAAGCAGCATCGTCAAGAAATTGAAGCTGGAAAGTATACAGCGACCGTCCAAGCTCAAAAGAAACAAGACGAAAAGGCAGAAGAAGCGCAAAAAGAAACAGTTTCAACTGATGAGACGAAAGAAGAAGTTATAGCTTCTCCTAAAAGTTCTGGATTAGAAGCTGAGGTCAGCCAAGCTTTTGCTGACGAGCCTGAAGATAAGACTCAAGTGGACATGGAGACTGTTGCTCCAGTATCTACACCAGTTACTGAGGATTCTTATGAAGATGATGATGAAAAGACCGGTTCTGGTAGTAAAAAGGTCATCTACGCTCTAGTGGCTCTTCTGGCGGTGGCTGGAATTGCGGCAACTGCTTACTTTGCGATGAATCGAAATCAGGCTGGTAAAACAGTAACAAGCTCCAGCAGTCAATCAAGTAAAAAAACTAGTTCAAGTAGTTCAAGTTCTGAAAACAAGGCCTTGAAAAAATTTAATGATTTATACGATTCTTTCTTTACTGATAAGAATAAATTGGCTCTTAAAAACAGTAGCTTTGCCAACTTAGATCAATTAAAAGCAGCGCTTGAAGCCCTAAAAAATGATAAGGAATATACGGTTGCTAAGGCTAAATATGATAGTCTTGTAAAACAAATCTCAGCAATTCAAGCAGTCAATTCTCAGTTTGAAACAGCTGCGATCAAAGATGGCGTTTTGGATACCAATGCCAAAGTCAAGGGAGACGCGACTTTTACTGAAACTAAAACGGGTAATGGTAATTTAGATAAGTTAATCAGCTCTGCCATTAGTCAAGGAAAGGGTCAGCAAACAGTCTCTCAATCAGCTGGAGGTCAAGGGACTGCTTCCAATACAACTCCAGCACCTGCTGAAACAACTCCAACAGCACCGACCACTAATAATACGGATCAAGGCGTAATCACTGGTGGTTCTACTGGATATGGAGGATTGTCCAGCACTGGTGTGGCTCTGCAGAGAAATCTAAGCCGTGTTCCTTATAATCAGGCTGTGATTGATGATGTCAATAATCCCGCTTGGGTCTTTAATCCAGGTATTTTGGAAAAAATCTTAAAAATTTCACGGGAACGTGGCTATATTACTGGCGATCAATATATCATCGAACGTGTCAATATTATAAAAGGAAATGGCTACTATAATCTTTTTAAACCAGATGGAACCTATCTCTTTAGTATCAACTGTAAAACGGGTTATTTTGTAGGAAATGGTCCGGGTTATGCGGATTCTCTAGACTATTAGAAACAAATAAAAAATCTCAAGCTAAAAAATTAGTCTTGAGATTTTTTTCGTTATTGAATAATCAAATAACATGGCGTTCGAAAGCATTATCTGAGATCCCTTGTTTGAGGATTAATTTAGCCCACTCCTTGGCAGAAAAAAGGCTGTGATCTTTATAGTTTCCGCAAGACTCAATCGTAGTTCCTGGGACGTCCTCCCAAGTAGTGGTTTCAGCGATTTCTTCAAGGCATGATTTGATCACTTGGGCGATTTCGGATGGGGTATGACGTCCCCACATGATCATATGGAAACCAGTTCGACAACCAAAAGGAGAGCAATCAATCATTCCATCAATACGTTTACGGATAAGCATAGCTAGCAGGTGTTCAATGGTATGGAGTCCTGCAGTTGGAATGGAATCTTCATTGGGCTGGACAAGTCGGATATCAAAATTAGAAATAACATCTCCTTTTGGTCCGCTTTCTTCTCCAATGAGTCGTACATAAGGGGCCTTAACGATGGTGTGATCAAGCTCGAAACTTTCAACAATAACTTCTTTAGACATAAAAGTCTCCTTTGTAATCAATTTCTATAGTTCGATTATATCAAATATTTTTGCAAAAAAATAATTTTTGACAAGAATAAAGGTGTCACAAGGCTTTGCCAAAAACTTAATAAAATAATATAAGAAATCGCTCTCTTTTTTACCAAAATCAGTTTGTTAATTTATCAAATTTATGATAAAATAATTAAGAATTTTCGAATTCAATTTAAAATAAATTAATGAGGTAAAAACATGGAAATGATTTTCGCTCTTGTTTTTGCCGTCATCATTGGTTTAGTCATTGGATATGTAAGCATCTCGGCTCGAATGAAATCTTCAAAAGAAGCCGCGGAACTTACTCTTTTGAATGCTGAACAAGAAGCAACGAATTTACGCGGTCAGGCCGAGCGTGAAGCAGATATCATTTTGAAAGATGCAAAACGCGAGACTGATTCGCTTAAAAAAGAAGCACTTTTGGAGGCAAAAGAAGAAGCCAGAAAATATCGAGAAGAAGTTGAGGCAGAGTTTAAGTCTGAGCGTCAAGAGCTGAAACAAACAGAAAGTCGTTTGACAGAACGTGCAGCTAGCCTTGATCGAAAAGATGATAACTTGACCAACAAAGAGAGATTGCTCGAGCAGAAAGAACAAAGTCTTTCAGATAAAACTAAATACATTGATGAGCGGGAAGAACAACTAGCTGAGCTTGAAAAACAAAAAGAAGCTGAACTAGAAAGAGTTGCTTCACTATCGCAGAACGAAGCACGTGATCTGATTCTTGCTCAAACAGAGGAAAAGCTAACCAAAGAAATTGCGATGCGTATTCGTGAGGCTGAACAAGAGGTTAAAGAACGCTCTGACAAGATGGCTAAAGATATCTTGGTTCAAGCCATGCAGCGGATTGCTGGTGATTATGTGGCTGAGCAGACCAACTCAACGGTCCACTTGCCTGATGATACTATGAAGGGACGGATTATCGGTCGTGAAGGACGCAATATCCGCACTTTTGAAAGTCTTACAGGAATTGATGTCATTATCGATGACACTCCAGACGTTGTAACCCTATCTGGATTTGATCCTGTTCGCCGTGAAATTGCTCGTATGACGATGGAAGCCCTCCTCAAAGATGGACGGATTCATCCAGCTCGTATTGAAGAGCTAGTTGAGAAGAACCGTTTGGAAATTGATAATCGTATTCGTGAATATGGGGAAGCAGCAGCCTATGAAATTGGAGCTCCAAACCTTCACCCTGATTTGATGAAGATCATGGGACGATTGCAATTCCGCACGTCTTATGGACAAAATGTCCTTCGTCATTCAATTGAAGTGGCGAAGTTAGCAGGAGTCATTGCTGGTGAACTTGGTGAAAATGCAACTCTGGCACGCCGGGCTGGTTTCCTTCACGATATCGGAAAAGCAATTGACCGAGAAGTGGAAGGAAGTCACGTTGAAATTGGTACCGAGCTCGCTCGTAAGTACAAGGAACATCCAGTTGTGGTCAACACCATTGCTAGCCACCATGGAGATGTAGAAGCTGAAAGCGTGATTGCAGTCATTGTTGCTGCAGCGGATGCGCTCAGCGCTGCTCGTCCGGGTGCTCGTAGCGAGTCACTAGAGAGCTATATTAAACGCTTGCATGACTTAGAAGAAATTGCGAATGAATTCGATGGTGTTAAGACAAGCTTTGCTTTGCAGGCGGGTCGTGAAATCCGCATCATGGTTCATCCTGAAAAAATCAAGGATGATAAGGTGACGGTTTTGGCACATGATGTTCGTGAGAAGATTGAAAACAATCTGGAGTATCCAGGAAATATCAAGGTCACAGTTATTCGTGAATTGCGTGCCGTTGATTATGCTAAGTAGAGAAACAGCTTTCGAGCTGTTTTTTTCTTTCAGTAGCTTATAATCATCATAAAAAGCAGTTGAAATATCTGTTGTTTTTTGTTACACTAAGTAAAAGACTGTGAAGGAGACCAAATGACGGAACGTGGCTTGTTAATCGTTTTTTCTGGACCATCTGGTGTAGGAAAAGGAACGGTTAGACGTGAAATTTTTGAAAGCTCAGAAAACCAATTTCAATATTCTGTATCTATGACGACACGTCCGCAACGTCCAGGTGAAGTGGACGGTGTGGATTATTTCTTTAGAACTCGCGAAGAGTTTGAAGAGTTGATCCGCCAAGGCCAGATGTTGGAGTATGCTGAGTATGTCGGTAACTACTACGGGACGCCACTAACTTATGTCAACGAGACCTTGGATAAGGGAATCGATGTCTTCCTTGAAATTGAGGTGCAAGGTGCCTTGCAGGTCAAGAAAAAAGTTCCAGACGCTGTCTTTATTTTTTTGACACCTCCAGATTTGGAAGAATTACAAGACCGTTTGGTTGGTCGTGGCACAGACAGCGCAGACGTCATTGCTAAGCGCATTGAGAAAGCCAAGGAAGAAATTGCCCTCATGCGTGAGTATGACTATGCTATTGTCAATGATGAGGTCAGTCTAGCGGCCGAACGAGTTAAGCGAGTGATTGAGGCGGAGCATTTCCGTGTGGATCGCGTGATAGGCCACTATCAAGATATGGTGAAAAATTCTGCAACAGTAAGATAAAGATTAGAAATTAGGTAAAGAATTATGATGTTAAAACCGTCTATTGATACTTTGTTGGACAAGGTACCATCAAAATATTCATTAGTAATTTTGGAAGCAAAGCGTGCACACGAGCTTGAGGCTGGCGCTACACCGACTCAGGACTTTAAATCTGTCAAATCAACTCTTCGAGCTCTAGAAGAAATTGAGTCTGGAAATGTAACGATTCACCCAGATCCAGAAGGAAAGCGTGAAGCTGTTCGTCGCCGTGCAGAAGAAGAGCGCTTGCGTAAGGAAGAAGAAGAGCGTAAAATTAAAGAACAAATCGCTAAAGAAAAAGAAGAAGGCGAAAAGATTTAAGATTGGGGAAACTCAATCTTCTTTTTTCTATTCCAGCTATTTTTTCGGTATAATAGAGAGACGTATATTTTTGAGCAAATAATTAGCTAATACTTAAAAGTGAGAAAGGAAGGTGGGGAAATGCTAGTTGCTAAAGTTATCGTAGATGTGCCCTTGATGCAGACTGACAAACCTTTCAGTTACGCAGTTCCTCAAGAGTTTTCTCAAACCTTGCAAGTCGGGATGAGGGTTCACGTTCCGTTTGGGAAAGCCAATCGTTTGATTCAAGGGATTGTTCTTGCTATTGAAGAGGAAGAGGGATTGGGATTAAAAGAACTTGTTGAAGTTCTCGATTTTAGTCCGGTTTTAAACGAAGAGCAACTCTGGCTAGCAGATGAGCTACGTAAAACAGTCTTCTCTTACAAAATTTCAATTTTAAAAGCCATGCTACCTAATTTTCTTAACTCCTCCTACGACAAAATACTCTATCCGACGGAAGCGATGTCTTTAGAGGAGAAACAAGAAATTTTTGGTGAACAGACTAGTCTTCGTTTTTCTGATTTAGATAAGGAACGACAAGCCTTTTTCATGCGTTTGAGCCAATTAGGACAGATTCGTATGGAGTATCAGGCAACAGATCAAAAACGAATCAAAACAGAGAAATGGTATAAGGTAGATCATAATTCCTTAGTAGAAATGCCTATATCCAATCGAGCCAAAAGAAAGCAGGATTTAAAAGAGTATTTACTGAAGCAAAACGAAGTACAGTTGCTGGCAGATTTGCGGGAAAAATTTTCTAGAGAATTGGTTCAATATTTTATAAACCAAAATGCAATTGTTGTTGAGGAAAAAGAAGTCAGTCGAACAGCGAGTTATTTTGAAAGAGAGAGAAAGGACCAAGAATTACAGCTCAATAACGAGCAAGAGCACGCTGTCGCTGCTATAACTGAGAAGATTGGCCAAGATGCGAAACCGATCTTGTTAGAAGGGATTACGGGAAGTGGCAAGACAGAGGTCTATATTCAAGTAATTGAGCAAGTTTTACAAAAAGGGAAAACAGCTATCATGTTGGTCCCTGAAATCTCTCTGACCCCGCAGGTGACCGATCGTTTTATTGCCCGCTTTGGCCAGCAGGTGGCAATCCTTCATTCTGGTTTGTCTAATGGTGAAAAATATGACGAATGGCGTAAGGTAGAAAGAGGGGAAGCTCAGGTCGTTGTTGGCGCGCGCTCAGCTGTCTTTGCTCCTCTCAAAAATATTGGTGCAATTATTATTGATGAGGAGCATGAAGCTTCATACAAGCAGGATTCTAATCCGCGTTATCATGCTCGAGAAGTTGCTATTCTCCGAGCTCAGTATAATCGGGCGGTTTTAGTTCTGGGGTCAGCAACGCCAAGTTTGGAAAGCAGAGCTAGGGCAGGAAAGGGGCGGTATCAGTTTTTAAGGCTGACTAAGCGAGCCAATCCCCTAGCCAAGGTTCCAAAAGTTGAAGTGGTCGATTTTAGAGATTATATTGGTCAAAATGAAGCTAAAAACTTTACCCCTCCACTTTTAGAGGCTATTCAAGAGCGCTTGGATAAAAGGGAGCAAGTTGTTCTCATGTTGAACCGCAGGGGTTATTCAAGTTTTATTATGTGCCGAGAATGCGGGACAGTAGACACTTGTCCAAACTGTGATATCTCTTTAACGCTCCATATGGATACCAAGACCATGAACTGCCATTATTGCGGTTTTATCAAAGATATTCCCTATGCCTGTCCAAACTGTTCCAGCAGGAGTATGCGATATTATGGAACTGGGACGCAGAAAGCTTATGATGAGCTAAAAACAGCCTTTCCAGATGCGCGGGTTTTGAGAATGGATGTGGATACGACTCGAAAAAAAGGTAGTCATGAAAAGATTTTAGAAGCTTTTGGGCGAGGTGAAGCGGATATCTTACTGGGAACCCAGATGATTGCTAAGGGCTTGGATTTTCCAAATGTAACCTTGGTCGGTGTGCTGAATGCGGACACAGCTCTGAATTTACCAGATTTTCGTTCTTCTGAGCGGACTTTCCAGCTTTTGACTCAAGTAGCTGGTCGAGCAGGCCGCGCTGAAAAGGAAGGCCAAGTTTTGATTCAGTCCTACAACCCCCACCACTATGCTATTGAGTATGCTAAAAAGCAAGATTATGAAGGCTTTTTTAACTATGAAATGAATATTCGCAGGCAACTTGGCTATCCGCCTTATTATTTTACAGTTGGTTTGACCCTATCCCACAAAGATGAAGAATTTTTAGTAAAAAAATCCTATCAAGTTTTGGATATTTTGAAGCAGGGTCTGTCTGACCAGGTTAAAATACTGGGACCTACACCCAAGCCAATTGCCCGTACACATAATCTTTTTCATTATCAGATTTTAGTAAAATATCGTTTTGAAGATAATTTGCAAGAAACTTTAAATAAGATTTTGGAATGGACGCAGGAACGGGATAACAAGGACTTGCGTTTCAGCATTGATAACGAACCACAAAACTTTATGTAAAAGGAAATAAGTATGACAAAACTAATATTTATGGGTACGCCTGACTTTTCTGCTACGGTCTTAAAGGGATTGTTGGAAAGTGGCCAATATGAAATTTTGGCTGTGGTAACCCAGCCAGATCGAGCAGTAGGTCGAAAAAAAGAAATTAGAATGACGCCAGTGAAAGAAGTGGCTTTATCTTACGAGTTGCCAATCTATCAGCCAGAAAAATTATCAGGAAGTCCGGAAATGGAAGCCATTATGAATCTAGGTGCTGACGGAATTGTAACAGCAGCATTTGGACAGTTTCTCCCAAGTAAACTCCTTGATAGCATGGACTTTGCAGTCAACGTTCACGCTTCCCTCCTTCCGAAACATCGTGGTGGTGCCCCAATTCATTATGCCTTGATTCAAGGTGATGAGGAAGCTGGTGTGACTATTATGGAGATGGTCAAGGAGATGGATGCAGGAGATATGATTTTCCGCCGAAGTATTCCAATCACTGATGATGATAATGTCGGCACTTTGTTTGAGAAATTGGCCATTGTTGGTCGCGATTTACTTTTGGACACATTGCCGGCTTATCTTTCTGGGGATATTCAGCCTGAAGCTCAGGATCCAAGTCAGGTTACTTTCTCACCAAATATCAGACCTGAAGAAGAAAGACTGGATTGGAACAAGACCAATCGTCAACTCTTTAATCAGATACGCGGAATGAATCCTTGGCCTGTAGCCCATACTCTATGGCAAGGTGAAAGATTTAAAATTTATGAAGCGGAATTAGCAGATGGAGAAGGCCAGCCTGGAGAGATTTTAGAGATTGGGAAAAGGCAGCTACTTGTTGCAACTGGAGAAGGGGCACTTGCCTTTAAGACAGTTCAGCCAGCTGGAAAACCCAAAATGACTATCTCAGATTTTTTGAATGGTGCTGGCCGAAACTTAGCAGTAGGAGATAAGTTTGGAAACTAGAAGAAAAAGTGCGCGACAGGTGGCTTTAGAGGTGTTAGAAGAAGTATTTGACCAAGGAGCTTTTTCGAATATTGCCCTCAATAAGGCCCTCAATAAGGTTCGGCTTTCTCAACAAGATAAAAGTTTGGTGACAGAACTTGTCTACGGAACAGTTGCTCGTAAGCTGACCCTTGAGTGGTATCTGTCCCATCTAATTGAAGACCGGGATAAACTAGACTCTTGGCTATACATTCTTTTGCTCTTGAGTCTTTATCAAATGCTGTATTTGGATAAGATTCCAAATCACGCTCTTATTCATGAAGCTGTTGAACTAGCTAAAAAACGAAAGCTAGGAAGCGATAAGTTTGTTAATGCTATTTTGCGTCGGATAGAGCGTGAAGGTGTAGCTGACGTTGAAACGATTAAACGGAAGAACAAGCGCTATTCTATCCAATATTCGACGCCAGTATGGCTAGTTAAGGCTTTAATAGAAGAGTATGGTGAAGAACGTGCTCTGGCCATTTTAGCGAGTCTTTTTGAGCGGAATAAAGCCAGTATTCGTGTGACAGACTTGGCTCGTAAAGAGGAACTAAAAGGACTTTTACAGGCAGAAGATTCTCTCTTAGCTCCGTCTGCTTTGGTTAAGAATCAAGGTCACTTTGCTGGTCACGAATTGTTTACGTCTGGCCTAATTACAATTCAGGATGAATCTAGTCAGCTAGTAGCTCCAACCTTATGTATTGAAGGTGACGAAAGAATCTTAGATGCTTGCAGTGCGCCTGGTGGAAAGACTCTTCATATGGCTTCATATTTGAATACTGGGGAAATCATAGCCCTAGACTTGTATGAGCATAAGCTTCAATTGATCGAAGAAGCAGCTACTCGGTTGGGTCTTGCTGATAAAGTTCAAACAAAAAAGCTTGATGCTAGAGAAGTCTATCAGAAATTCGGTAAGGATGCCTTTGATAAGATTTTAGTAGATGCTCCGTGTTCGGGAATTGGTCTCTTACGGAGAAAACCAGATATCAAATATAACAAAGAAAATGCAGATTTTCTCTCTTTACAAAAAATTCAGCTAGAGATACTAGATAGTGTTTGTAAAAGTTTGAGAAAAGGTGGTATAATAACTTATAGTACCTGCACTATTTTTTCACAAGAAAATAGTCAAGTAGTTTCTAAATTTTTAGAGAAACATCCTAACTTTGAGCAGGTAAACTTAAAACATGAAAGAAAAGATATTCTAAAAGATGGGTGTATTTTGATTACCCCCGAATTATATGGAAGCGATGGCTTTTTTATCAGTCAGTTTAGGAGAATATCTTGAAAGAGGAGGATACTAACAGAATGGAAATAGCATTATTAACAGATGTTGGTAAAAAACGTACAAATAATCAAGACTTTGTAAATCATTTTGTAAATCGTTCTGGGATGCCTTTGATTGTCCTAGCGGACGGCATGGGTGGTCACCGTGCTGGAAATATTGCAAGTGAAATGGCCGTAACAGACTTGGGTGCTGCTTGGGTCGATACGCAGATTGATTCTGTCAATGGTGTGAGAGATTGGTTTGCTGAGCACTTAGAAGCAGAAAATAAAAAGATTCATGAAGTTGGACAATCAGACGAGTACAAGGGAATGGGAACGACACTTGAGGCCATTGCGATTATTGGCAATCAAGCAATTTATGCTCACATAGGGGATTCCCGTATCGGATTGGTCCGTGGAGAAGAGTACAAACAACTAACAAGTGACCATTCTTTAGTCAATGCTCTTTTGAAAGCTGGTCAGATTACAGTTGAAGAAGCTGAACGCCATCCTCAACGAAATATCATTACCCAATCCATCGGACAAAAAGATGAAATTCAGCCCGATTTTGGAATAATCACTTTAGAAGAGGGCGACTATATCGTGATTAACAGTGATGGTTTATCAAATATGGTAGCCGGAAGTGAAATCTATGATATTCTAAAAAGTGATCTTACTTTGCCAGAAAAAGCTCAAACTTTAATTCGCTTTGCCAATAATGCAGGAGGTCTGGATAATATTACAGTAGCTCTTGTGTACTTTGACAAGGAGGAAGAAGCATGATTCAAATCGGCAAAATTTTTGCCGGGCGATATAAAATCATCAAACAAATTGGCCGAGGCGGGATGGCAGATGTCTATCTTGCCAAGGATTTGATTTTAGATGGTGAAGAAGTGGCGGTTAAGGTTCTTAGAACCAATTACCAGACGGATCCTATCGCTGTTGCACGTTTCCAACGAGAAGCGCGTGCCATGGCGGATTTGGATCATCCACATATCGTTCGCATCACCGACATTGGTGAAGAAGATGGCCAGCAATATTTGGCTATGGAATATGTAGCTGGCTTGGATCTCAAACGATACATTAAAGAGCACGCTCCTTTGTCGAACGAGGAAGCCGTTCGAATTATGGGACAAATTCTTTTAGCTATGCGCTTGGCACATGCTCGTGGGATTGTTCACCGAGATTTGAAACCGCAAAACGTTCTCCTGACTCCAGATGGAAATGCTAAGGTAACGGACTTTGGGATTGCGGTTGCCTTTGCAGAAACAAGTTTGACCCAAACAAATTCCATGCTTGGTAGTGTCCATTATTTGTCTCCTGAGCAGGCGCGTGGTTCGAAAGCAACTTTCCAAAGCGATATTTATGCGATGGGGATCATCTTTTATGAGATGCTGACTGGTCATATTCCTTATGATGGGGATAGTGCAGTGACGATCGCTCTACAACATTTCCAAAAACCATTGCCGTCCATTATTGCTGAAAACGCCAATGTTCCGCAGTCTTTGGAAAATGTTATTATTAAGGCTACTGCTAAAAAGCTGACAGATCGATATCAGAGTGTTTCGGATATGTATGTAGATCTGTCTAGCTGCCTGTCAACTGAACGACGGAATGAAAAGAAACTGATGTTTGATGACGCGGTAAAAGCGGATACTAAAACACTTCCGAAGATTCCACAAGTCACACCTCCTGTAGCTTCTAGAGAAAAAAATGATCCAGCTACAGACGTTGAACAGCAAGCTCCTCAAGTTGCACCGCCAACAAAACCTAAGAAAAAGCATCATTTGAGAGCGAGATACAAGGTTTTGTTAGCTGCAGTATTTCTGGTCATTGCTGCTTTTCTAGCTTTGCTCTATCTAACGCCATCTAATAAGCAGGTTCCAGATGTTACTGGCAAGACCGTTGCTGAAGCTAGAGAAGCGATTGAAAAAGTCAATTTAAAAGTTGGCGAAGAAATAGAAGAGAATAGTGATGAAGTAGCTTCTGGAATGATTATTCGAACAGATCCAGTGGCAGGGACTCAGAGAAAGGAAGGCAGTACGGTTAATTTAGTTGTTTCTAAGGGAGCTAAAACGCTGATCATGGAAGACTATACTGGTCAAACTACTGCCCAAGCTGTTGAGAGACTCACTGATGTTCTAAAAGTTCCAAAAAAAAATATTAAAGTTGAAGAAGTTGAAACAAACGATGCAGAAGAAGGAACAATTTTTGAACAGACACCAGCTGCGGGAGCTACCTATGATCTCACTTCAAATACGAAGATTGTTTTAAAAGTAGCCAAAGCAGTATCAACGATTGAAATGCCAAACTTTGGTAGCCTTCAATATACTTATGCAAACGCTCGGAACTATCTGATTTCTCTGGGAATTCCATCTAGTAACATTGAAAGAGTCGTGGATCGTTCAGTTGTGTCGAGTCAATCTGATTTGGTGACATCACAATCTCCAGCAACTGGACCAGTTAATCCTAAGAAGGTAAAAGTAACCTTATATGTAACTGAAGCAACTACTCAAAGTTCAAGTTCTAGCTCAAGTTCGAATTCTAACTCCTCATCAAGTAGCAAGAATACGTCATCGTCAAGTTCTTCAGAGGATGAAACTTCAGCATCAAGTTCGACACATGGTGATTAAAAAAGCAACCTCCTTGGTTGCTTTTCTTATGGCCTTCCTCTGAAAGTTGAGATTTTCTGGAATGAATAAGAATTGAGCTGATGTCTGGAAATTTAGGATTCATGCTTAGGTCTGAGGAAAAAATAGTAAAATTTGATACAATAGAAATAGGAAAGTAGAAAGGATAAGTATGATGAGAAAGATTCAGTTTTTTGTATTAATTGAAGCAATTTTACTGACAATGGCTTTTGTTACGGTTGTTGCAGGCGATTTTTCTCGACTTGTCCTTCTCTCAATTTTGTTTTTGCTCTTTCTCTATTATTATTTTGGCAGGCAAAGAGGTAACTTTTTCCTAGTTACAGCTTCCATTCTCTTTTTTCTTATTATTATGCTCAATCCATTTGTCATTGCAGCAGTTCTATTTGCTGTTGTTTATGGTCTGATTGTTGCTTCGCCCTATATATACAGAGAAAATGAAGCGACACATCTAGTTTTTGAGCAAGATACAGTTGTAAAAAAAGAGAAAAATCGTTGGCTTGGGGATATACATCATTTTTCCTCCAACGATAGTTGCCGATTTGATGATATTAACCTTTTTCGAATGGTAGGGAAAGATACTATTCATCTGGAAGAGGTAATTTTAACCAATCATGATAATGTTATTATCTTGCGAAAAGGGATTGGCGATACAAAAATTATTGTTCCAGTTGATGTGGCAGTCAGTTTAAAGGTTAATAGCTTATATGGGGAACTCTCCTTTTTAGGACAGACTGTTCGAGAATTGAGAAATGAAAGTATTTCTCTGACTACGCCAGACTTTGACAGAGCCAATAAAAGCGTTAAAATTGTCATTGCCAGCCTTATTGGAAATGTTGAGGTCGTTCGCAAATGAGGAAATCTTATTATTTTATACTCTTCTTTTATTCCTTTCTTGTTTTGGCCGTTATCGTTCAATATGTCTTCAGCCTTTTCAGTTTTCAATGGCAAACAGTTCTGGAAAATTTTGAAACGCTACAAAAATTTATCTTCTTCATTTTCTTTTTAGCTCTGTCTTTGACTATATTACTCTTGCTGATTATGAAATTTGTACAGATTGTAACCTTAACATCTATCAGAAGAAATATTCGAAATATTTTAGATGGCCAAAAAATAGAGGTAAGTAATCAGGAAGACATTGATTATGGATTTGAAAAAATTGTTGCTAAGATGGCATTGTTAACAGAAAATCTGCAGAAGTCTGAAAATCAAGTTCTTCAAAACGAAGAGGTGATTGTTGAGAAAGAACGCCGTCGTATTGCTAGAGATCTTCACGATACGGTTAGTCAGGAGCTTTTTGCAGCGAATATGATTCTATCTGGTGTCTCAGGTCAACTGGGAACTCTGGAAAAAGAAGTGGTAGAGCAGCAATTAAAAGGAGTATCCTCTATTTTGGATACTGCCCAAAAAGATTTGCGAATCTTGCTACTACATCTTCGGCCTACAGAATTAGAAGGTCGAAGTTTGGTTGAAGGTTTGGAAGTGATCTTGAAAGAGCTAGTTGATAAGAGTGAGATTGAAGTCAACTTTGAACATCGTGTTGGTTCTATTCCTAGACAGATTGAGGAACATATCTTTCGAATTGCGCAAGAGATTATTAGCAATACCCTTCGCCATGCTAAGGCTAGTCGTTTAGATGTCTACTTATATCAGAACAGACACGAAGTTCAGCTAAAAATGGCTGATAATGGTATTGGTTTTCACAGAGAAAAGCTAGATGAAATAAGTTATGGCTTGAAAAATATTGAAGAGAGAGTTCATGATATGGCAGGAGAAATTCAGATTTTGACTGCTCCTAAGCAAGGAGTTGCAATTGATATTCGAGTGCCTTTACTAGATAGAAATGAGAATTAGTATGAAAATTTTATTAGTAGATGATCACGAAATGGTTCGCTTGGGCTTAAAAAGCTACTTGGACTTACAAGAAGATGTTGAAGTGGTGGCAGAAAGTTCTAATGGCCGTGAGGGAGTTGAGCTGGCTTTGGAGCTAAGACCAGATGTCATCATCATGGATATTGTTATGCCAGAGATGAATGGCATCGAGGCAACTATGGCCATTCTAGAAACTTGGCCAGAAGCAAAAATTTTGATTTTGACTTCCTACTTGGATAATGAAAAGATTTATCCTGTTTTGGATGCTGGTGCTAAAGGATACATGCTGAAGACATCTAGTGCAGATGAGATTTTACATGCTGTCCGAAAAGTAGCTAGAGGAGAAGTTGCGATTGAAACAGAAGTCAGTAAAAAAGTTCAGCACCATCGCAATCACATTGAATTACATGATGATTTAACCGCCCGAGAACGAGATATTTTGGGGCTTCTAGCCAAGGGCTATGAAAATCAACGCATTGCTGATGAACTTTATATTTCTCTAAAAACAGTAAAAACTCATGTTTCTAATATCTTATCAAAATTGGAAGTGAGCGACCGGACTCAAGCGGTTGTTTATGCCTTCCAGCATCACTTAGTCCCTCAGGAAGACTTTTGATAAGGTAGAAAAAGTCTTCTGATTTTGAGAGCAGTCCTCTGGCTGTATTTATGGTATAATGGGAACATCGCAAATAAAGAGGGATATATGGACGTAAAATTAAAATACAAGGCTAAGAAAATTAAAATTGTTTTCTTTGACATTGATGATACTTTGAGGGTAAAAGATACAGGTTTTATGCCGGCGAGTATCCAACGAGTATTTGAGTCTCTGAAAGAAAAAGGGATCCTGATAGGGATCGCTTCTGGTCGTGGGATTTTTGGTGTGGTGCCCGAGATTCGTGAACTAGAACCTGACTTTTTTGTGACCCTAAACGGTGCTTATGTAGAAGATAAAAAAGGACAAGTCGTTAGTGAGCAAGCAATTCCCCAAAATATAGTAGAGAAGTATATTGCTTGGACTAAGGAAGTTGGAATTGAATACGGGCTTGTTGGCAGTCATGGAGCCGCTCTTTCGGCTCGCAGTCCAATGATTAATCAAGCCATTGATGTTGTTTACCAGAATCTACCTGTTGATCCTGACTTTTACCAGTCAGAAAAGATTTATCAAATGTGGACTTTTGAGGATCAAGGAGATAGTTTACAGCTACCTGCAGATTTATCAGGAGATTTACGTTTGGTTCGTTGGCACCCGAATTCCTCAGATGTCGTTTCGATTGCTGGTTCCAAGGCGACAGGAGTCCAAAAGGTTATTGAAAAACTTGGTTTAAAACCTGAAAATCTCTTGGTTTTCGGTGATGAGTTGAATGACCTAGAGCTATTTGACTATGCTGGCATGAGTATTGCTATGGGGCACTCACATCCAAAAATTTTTGAGAAAGCAGATTATATTACAAAAACAGTAGAAGAAGATGGCATCTTTGATGCTTTGGAGAAATTAGGTATGGTAGAAAAAGAATTAAACTTCCCCCAAGTGGAAATTGAAAATAATAAAGGACCTTTTGCAACAATCAAGACAAATCTAGGTGATATGAAATTGGTCTTGTTCCCAGAACAAGCTCCTAAAACGGTAGCTAACTTTATCGCTTTGTCAAAAGACGGCTATTACGATGGTGTCATTTTCCATCGTATTATTCAAGATTTCATGATTCAAGGGGGAGATCCCACAGGAACAGGAATGGGTGGCGAATCGATTTACGGTGAAAGATTTGAAGACGAATTTTCACCAGAATTGTATAATATTCGCGGGGCGCTCTCTATGGCCAATGCTGGACCTAATACTAACGGCAGTCAGTTCTTCATCGTTCAAAATTCTAATCTGCCGTACTCAGCAAAAGAATTGAGTCGTGGGGGATGGCCGGAACCTATCGCAGAGATCTATGCAACTAAAGGCGGTACACCCCACTTAGATCGACGTCATACTGTGTTTGGTCAGTTACTAGATGAACAATCCTATCAAGTTTTAGATAAGATTGCTCAGGTAGAGACTAGAGCGATGGATAGACCAGTGGAAGATGTAGTTATCGAGACAATTGAGGTTGAAGACGAATGAAGATTGGCGATAAATTAAGGGGGACCATTACAGGAATCCAACCTTATGGTGCCTTTGTTGAACTTGAATCTGGTATTACCGGATTGATTCATATATCTGAGATTAAAACTGGATACATAGAAAATATTCATGATCTTCTAGCTATAGGGGATTCTGTGCAAGTGCAAGTCCTTGATTTCGATGAATATACTAAGAAGGCTAGCCTATCAATGAGAACTTTGGAAGAAGAAAAACATCGCCTACCTAAGCGTCATCGCTTTTCGAATGACCGTCATAAGTTTGGCTTTGCACCTCTTGCTAAGAGTATTCCGACTTGGACTGAAGAAGCCCTTCAATTTCTATCTCAGCAAAAAGACGAAAAAGAAAATCATCCTGAATGTTAGGATGATTTTCTTTTATCTGTCATATCGTTTGTGAAATTATTTGTCAAATTCATATAAAGCAGTTGACAAATAGCGTTCACCATTGTCTGGAGCAAGAGCAAGGACCTTTTTACCTTGTCCAAGTTTTTTAGCAACTTCAATTGCTGCATAAATTGCTGCTGCAGATGAAATACCAACGAGGAAACCTTCTTTGCCACCAATATGACGGCCAAAGTCTAAAGCCTGTTCAGAAGTAACTCGCACAATTTTATCATAGCCATCAGTATCGAGGGTTTCAGGGATAAAGCCGGCAGAAAGTCCTTGGATTTTATGTGGTCCAGGTTTTTCACCAGATAGAACAGCAGATTCGTCTGCTTCAACCGCATAAATCTCAATTGCAGGATTTGCTTTTTTAAGGGTATGGGAAACTCCTGAAATAGTTCCTCCTGTTCCGACTCCACCAACAAAAGCATCCAATCCAGTATCACCAAAGGCAGCTAGAATTTCTACACCAGTAGTTCTTTCATGTACTTCAGGGTTAGCAGGATTATTAAATTGAAGTGGCACCCACGCATTTCTTTCTTCAGCAATTTCCTGTGCTTTTGCAATAGCTCCCTTCATTCCTTCGCTTCCAGGAGTCAAGACTAACTCAGCTCCATAAGCTTGGATGATTTTACGACGCTCAACACTCATCGTTTCAGGCATGACAATAACAACCTTATAGCCTTTTGCTGCTCCAACCCAAGACAAACCAATTCCAGTGTTTCCACTGGTTGCTTCAACAATAGTTGATCCAGATTTAAGAAGTCCATCACGCTCTGCTGCCTCAATCATACTGAGAGCAATACGGTCTTTGACAGAAGATCCTGGATTAAAGGCTTCTAACTTCACGTATACATCAGCAGCTCCCTCAGGAACTAAATGATTAAGTTTGACAATGGGAGTATTTCCGATTAGTTCGGTAATGTTATTATAGATTTTAGACATAAGTACACCTCATAAAATAGAATTAAGAAAAGTATAAAATGAAAATTGGAATTTGTAAAATATAAAAAAGCTATGGCTATCATAGCTTTTTTTTATATCAAGAAATAATAGGAACTTCCACTTGCCGAATTCCTTGGTTGCTTAACTGAACTTTACCATTGAAAAATTCGATCAGGCCTTCCTCGATTCTATTTTGATCTTCTTTATTCACAAAAATAGTAGTAGCTACAGAATCCGTAAACTCGGTATCAAACTCCATTAGGTTTTCAGATTTTAAAAAATTAGCATACTCTTGGTACTGACTATAGGACAACTGAAGCCTTAATCCCACTTGCTCTTTAATTTCTACCAGTCCAATTTCTTTAACTGCTAGAGCGACGCTTCCTGCGTAAGCTCGAATCAATCCTCCCGCGCCTAATTTAATTCCGCCAAAATATCGAGTTACAACAACGCAAAGATTGGTTAACTGATGACTTTCCAAGACTCCCAGCATGGGAACACCAGCAGTACCACTTGGTTCACCATCATCACTAGTTCTCTTGATTTCACTTTTTTCTCCCAAAATAAAGGCAGAGCAGTTATGAGTGGCCTTGTAGTGCTCTTTTTTTATGGTGTTTATAAAGTCTCTGGCTTCTTCTTCAGATTCTACCCGCTTTACATGACAGATAAAACGGGATTTTTTGATTTCCTCTTCAACTTGACCATTTTCTTTGATAGTTTTAAATTCCATGATTTCATTGTACAAAAAATCAAGGATTTTTCCAAGAAAATACGAATAAAAAGATATGTTAGAATTGCAAGATTGTTTAGGACGGATTTTTACTAAAGAACAGTTACCTCCTGAACTACTTAAGAAAGCTCAAAGACTATCATCAGTTTTTGAAAAAAAGGGAGAACTCTTTTGTTCTCGCTGCTACAGTCAGATTGATAAGGAAAGATATTTATTGCCAATTGGTGCATATTATTGTAGAGAATGCATTCTTCTAGGGAGAGTGCGTAGTGACGAAGATCTTTATTTTTTTCCTCAAGAGTCTTTTCCTTTTATATCGAGTTTGAAATGGCTTGGCCAATTGACAGAATATCAGGAAAGAGTTTCTAAAGGATTACTTGAAGGAGTACAAAATAAGCAGGATACTTTAGTTCACGCTGTAACTGGAGCAGGAAAAACAGAGATGATTTATCAAGTGGTTGCTCAGGTGTTAGATCAAGGAGGTGCTGTCTGTATAGCCAGTCCTCGGATAGATGTCTGTTTGGAACTTTACCGGCGTTTAAAAGAAGATTTTTTATGTGATATTTCCCTATTGCATGGGGAGTCCGACCCCTATTCACGCAGTCCCTTAGTGATTGCAACAACTCATCAATTACTAAAATTTTATCAGGCATTTGATTTACTCATTGTTGATGAGGTAGATGCCTTTCCTTATGTAGATAACCCTGTGCTCTATCACGCTGTCGAGCAAGCAGTAAAAAATGAAGGAACTACAATATTCTTAACGGCTACGTCAACTGATGAGCTTGATAAAAAAGTTCAAAAAGGAATTTTGAAAAGATTAAGTTTGCCAAGACGCTTTCATGGAAATCCTTTGATTCTCCCTCAAAAAGTATGGCTTTATGATCTAAATAAAGACCTCCAAAGAGAAAAACTACCAGCCAAGTTAGTCAAGTATCTGAGAAAACAAAGAAAAACAAAATTCCCACTCTTAATTTTTGCTTCAGAAATTAAAAAAGGGCAGGAGATAAAGCAAGTCTTACAAAAATATTTTCCAGAAGAAAATGTAGGTTTTGTAGCCTCTACAACGGAAAATAGATTAAAAATAGTGCAAGATTTTCGAGATAAAAAGATAAGTATATTAGTAACAACTACAATTTTAGAAAGAGGGGTTACTTTTCCCTGTGTAGATGTAATTGTTTTAGAAGCTAACCATCGTCTCTTTACAAGGAGTGCTTTAGTACAAATTGGCGGGCGAGTAGGAAGAAGTATGGAACGACCGACAGGTGACTTGCTATTTTTCCATGATGGCACTAATATACAGATAGAAAAAGCAATCAATGAGATTAAAGCAATGAATAGAGAGGCCGGATTATGAGACAATGTCTACTCTGCTTATCCCTATTAGAAGAGCAGTTAAATTTTATAGATTTATTACAATTAAAAAGAAAAGAAAATGACGTTTGTCAAGAATGCTTAAATACCTTCGAAGAAATTCCAGAAGAACATTGTCCAAGCTGTTATAAAGCTGGGGACAAAAACTTGTGCCAAGATTGTCAGTACTGGCAGGAAAGAGGGTTAGAAGTGGCTCATAAAAGTTTGTACACTTATAATAAGGCTATGAAAGACTATTTTAGTCGTTACAAATTTCAAGGAGATTACCTATTAAGAAATGTGTTTGCCTTAAGTATAAGAAGAGAATTAAAAAAATACCAAAGTTACACAATTTTAAACCTTCCTTTAAGTGAAAGTAAGATGAAAACAAGAGGATTCAATCAAGTATCTGGATTGCTTGAAGCTGCACAGATACCTTATCAAGAACTATTAAAGAAAAAAGAAAGCCAGACTCAGTCTAGTAAAAGCAGAAAAGAGAGATTAGAAAACACAGGTAATTTTTATATGATTGAAAATACGAAAATCCCCCCCAAAATTTTACTTGTAGATGACATCTATACAACAGGTGCAACCTTACAGGATGCAAAAGTGACATTATTTGAAAACGGAGCGAAAGAAATCATGACATTTTCACTAGCGAGATAAGAAAAAAATTTGCAAAAACATAATGAAAGCGTTATAATTAATATATAAAAAGAAAAATTTTATGTTTAGAAAGAAGGTACTTATATGATTAAATATAGTATCCGTGGTGAAAACCTTGAAGTAACAGAAGCAATCCGTGATTACGTAGTTTCTAAACTGGAAAAGATTGAAAAATACTTCCAAGCTGATCAAGAACTTGATGCACGTGTAAATCTTAAAGTCTACCGTGAAAAAACGGCTAAGGTTGAGGTGACAATTCCGCTTGGTTCAATAACCCTTCGCGCTGAAGATATCTCACAAGATATGTATGGCTCAATTGACCTAGTAGTTGATAAAATTGAACGCCAAATTCGCAAAAATAAAACTAAAATTGAAAGAAAAAATAGAACTAAAGTTTCAACAAGTCAAATCTTTACAGATGCAGTAGTAGAAGAAGTTGATGAAGCACCTGCAAAAGTTGTTCGTTCAAAACACATTGATTTGAAACCGATGGATTTAGAAGAAGCACTTCTTCAAATGGAGTTGCTGGGACATGATTTCTTCATTTATACGGATGTAGATGATAACACAACAAATGTCATCTACCGTCGAGAAGATGGAGATCTTGGTTTACTTGAGGTAAAATAATGAGTTTTAGAAAAGCTGGACCACTGTCCAGCTTTTTGATTATATATTTAACAAAGGTTTAAAACATTAATTTTAAAAAAAT